>JAQUPQ010000004.1 GCA_028716525.1 Terriglobia bacterium
CAAGTTGGACATGCGCCTCGAACTTTAGCAGAAGCCTCACTCCTGTTCAAGATGTGGTGTTGTCGTGGATCAAGCTTGGACTCACCTCGCAACAGTTCTGGAAGCGCCCGCGAAAATCAAAAAGCACCCGGCTCGCATTTCGGCCGGAATGGTTTTTCAAAAGGCGCATCGACAATTCGGTCATTGATAGAAACGATCATCGGTCCGCTCTGTGGCACCCCGTGGAAAAGAAAGATTTCTCCGGAGGGGGGTGTTGCGAACTTCATTATAGGCTTCGGGTGACTTCTATTTGTTGAGCGACTGAACCGGGAGCCAACCATATCTGGGGCCCAGGTCCGACCGGCCGCCAGGTGAGCCTCTTTCCACAATCCAAGTGCAAGATTTTCCTTGACATTACGAAGTGGCCTTACGTATAGTGCAGGTGGTCAAAAGTGGAGAGAAGTAGAGTTTTGTAGACTAGTTGCCTCATCTTTGAGTCTGTTCTTCTCAGGGTTTCACAAAGTTTTAAAAATCTGATCTTTCTGTAGGGTTGCATGCTGCGCGGAAACTATCTGGCGACAGTTGACGGGAAAGGCCGCTTGAAGATCCCGACCGCTTTCCGCTCGGTCATGGTCGAAGAGTTTGGCGATGAATTTTATGTCACCAGCATGAACGGCGACTTCGTGCGCATTTATCCCATGCCGGAATGGACCAAGATTGAAGAGAAGCTGGCTCGACTTCCATCCTTCAATGCCACCAAGAAAAAATTCTTGAATCGAACCAATTACTTTGGACACGTCGTTCGCATGGACAACCAGGGACGTGTCCTGATCCCGCCTCATCTGCGGGACAGTGCCCAAATGAAAGGTGATGTAGCGGTGCTAGGCCAGTTGACGTACCTGGACGTGTGGAACAACGAGCGGTTCACGAAGGATATCAAGAGCAATCCGCTGACCGCCGAGGACGAGAAGATTCTCGATGAGTTGGGTATCTGATTCCTCGGAGGTTCCGCATCGCCCGGTTTTGGTTGAGGAGGTTTTGCGGTATCTGGTGTGGCGGGATGACGGATTGTATGTGGATGCGACGGTAGGGGCGGGAGGCCATGCCGAAGCGATTCTCAGAAGTCATCCCCAGGCCCGGGTTTTGGGAATTGACGCCGATGCCTCAGCCGTAGATCTGGCCCGGCAGCGGCTTCAGGGTTTTGGAAGTCGGTTTGAAGCGGTTCATTCCAATTTTCGAGAATTGAACACCGTGCTCAAAGAACGAGATCTCTCCTGGGTGGATGGCATTCTGGCGGATCTGGGCGTTTCTTCCATGCAGCTCGACGAGGGCGAGCGGGGTTTCAGTTTTACGCAAGACGGACCCCTGGATATGCGGATGGACACCCAAGCCGCGACCTCAGCCGCCGAGATCGTCAATCAACTCTCGGAACAAGCCCTGGCCGATTTGATTTTCAAATACGGCGAGGAGCGGTATTCGCGCCGCATTGCACGTGCCATTGTCTCCGGCCGTCCGATCACGACCACACGCCGGCTGGCGGAAGTCATCGCGCGATGTTTTCCACGCGCCCGGAAATATCCCATTCACCCCGCCACGCGGACTTTTCAAGCCCTGCGCATTGAAGTGAATGACGAACTGGATGTGCTGACGGATTTTCTGGATCACATACCCGACTGGCTGCCCGCGCAGGGTCGCGCCGTCCTCATCAGCTTTCATTCTCTGGAAGACCGTCTGGTCAAGCAGGCCATGCGCGAATGGCAGCGGCGGGAACTGGCGAGAATTCTGACCAAGCATGTGGTGGTAGCCGGTGAAACGGAGCGGAGACAAAATCGGCGCAGTCGAAGTGCCAAGTTGAGAGCGGCGGAACGATTGGCCGCCGTTGATGCCGACGATTCAAAACATCAGCGCCCCCGGGAGGAGTAGACATGAACGATATCTTTTTCCTGAAGCAAGTCGACAATTCCTGTATTCGAAAGGAAATCGATCACGCCTGGATTGCTCGATTTGGCACTTGTTTAGCGCTGATTTCGCTGTTTGTGGGAGCGCTGCTGGCCCAGGAGTGGGAGCGCGTTCAGATCCGTGAAATGGGGTATCAGATGGAACGCGTGCGCGCCGAGTGCGACGAAATCCAAGGGCAGAATCATCTGCTGCAGGTGGAACGGGCTTCGTTGCGCAGCCCTCAACGGATCGATCAAATCGCCCGCAATGATCTCGGCATGACCCCCACGTCGGCTCGGCAGGTCATGATGTTGGACGCGGGCTCGGCGGCGGATCAGCCGGTGATGGCGCAGGCTCAGGCCACCCCACCCGTCCTTACCTCCAAGTCGCACGTGTCGGAATGATTTGTGCATTTGACGGATTCTCCCAGTACTCCGCTTCCACCCGGGTTGAGGCACCTTCATGTCGTCGGCCTTACGAAAATCTGCCCAGAACCGCATCCTGATTCTCTCCCTCAGCCTCTTTTTCTGGATGGCGGTCATTGTGATCCGCCTCGTGGTCTTGCAGGTGCTCCAGCATGCCGAGTTGCTTGACCGTGCCCTCCGTCAACAACAGCAAATTGTCAATATTGTTCCCCATCGCGGTGGGATCTTCGATCGCAACAACAACGATCTGGCCATGAGTGTGGATGTGGATTCCCTGGCCGCCTGGGGAAGCCAGATCAAAAATCCCGCCGCCGTTTCACAGGCGCTCGCCCCCATTCTCAAAATGGACAGCCGGGAGATCGAATCTCGATTGGCCTCCGCCCGGGGTTTTGTGTGGATCAAAAGAAAACTGGATCAGCCGGAGGCGGAAGCCGTTCGTGCCCTGAACCTGAAAGGCCTCGAGTTCATCAAAGAAAGCCGCCGATATTATCCCAAAAGGGAATTGGCGGCCCAGGTGTTGGGATACGTGGGTATGGATAACGAGGGTTTGGGCGGAGTGGAGTACTTCTACGACAACAAGATTAAAGGCTCACCGGGGCACTATTTCGTTCAAGTGGACGCTCATCGGCACCGTTATGCCCGCCAGGAACCCGGCCGCTCCACCGGCGACGAAACCGTCCTTACGTTGGATGAACGTATCCAGTACATCACCGAAAATGCCTTGAAGGAGGCTATGGAGAAAACCCAGGCCGAAGCCGGCACCGCCATCGTGATGAATCCGCATACCGGTGAAATCCTGGCGTTGGCCAATGCCCCCGATTTCAATCCCAACAGCTACAAGCTTTTTGATCCGGATTCCTGGAAAGATCGCGCTGTTCAATCCATCTACGAGCCCGGCTCGACTTTCAAGATCATCACGGTGGCCGCGGCGCTGGAAGAAGGATTGACGAATCCCGACGAGGTTGTGGATTGCCAGATGGGAAGCATTGTCCTGGCCGGGCACACCATCCACGATCACGAGCGGCTGGGAATGTTGACGGTGAGCCAGATCATTTCCAAATCCAGTGACGTGGGGGCCATTAAATTGGGACTGCGGCTCGGAGACGATCGCTTTTATAAGTACATCCGCGCTTTCGGTTTCGGCAGTCTGACCGGAATCGATCTCCCCGGAGAAGTGCGCGGCATAGCCCGGGATCCCAGCCAGTGGTCCAAAATTTCTATCGGAGCGCTTTCGATGGGTCAGGAAGTGGGTGTAACTCCCATTCAGATCCTCCGGGCCGTAGCGACCATTGCCAACGACGGGGTGGCGGTGCGGCCCTTTATTACCCGGGAGATTCGCGACTTCAACGGCCACGTGGTGGTTGCCAACGCGCCGCAATTCAAGCGCGTGGTCAGCGCCCGTACGGCGGTGTCCATGAAGAAAATGCTGGAGGGAGTTGTTTTGTACGGGACCGGCCGGAACGCCAAACTGGATGGTTATACCGCCGCCGGTAAAACCGGGACCGCCCAGAAAACCGATCCCCAAACCGGTCGTTACTATCACGACAAGTATGTGGCGTCCTTTGTAGGTTTCACGCCCGTCAACAATCCTGAGATCGCGCTCATGGTGGTTTTGGATTCTCCCAAGGGTTACTTGCACCAAGGGGGACAAGTGGCGGCGCCGGCATGGAAATTGATCGCCGAGCAGACGCTCCGATATCTCAACGTCCCGCCGGAGCTCCCATTAATGGAAGTGGCGAAGAAAGTCAAAGCTCCCGCGCCGGAAGACACCGTCTCTGATTTTGAATCAAACGATCTCTCCGCCCAATCGGGCGGCCAGGATGTCCTCCTGGCGGTACCCGCTCCCGATTTTCATGTTCAACCTGCCGCCCACTATCCGGCATCCAACTCAGGTGACACCCGGGTTGAGGATGTCAAGACCTTCCAGGCGACAGCCAATACCGTGACCGTGCCGAGCTTGATTGGAAAGTCTCTCCGCGAAGCCGCTGTGGAATGCCGCGAGGTGGGAATAGCCCTGGAAGTGGAAGGATCCGGTTTCGTCGTTGCCCAGAATCCGTCACCCGGCGCTCTCGTCCCCCCACAATCCAAAGTCATGGCCAAATTTGCGCGCCATTATGAAAAGGGGACGCTGTAGGGATGCAGAAAAGGGATTCGGCGGCGATGTTCTCATAGCAATCCCAGCGCCGCGTGGTCACGAACGCGCTATATAACCCTGGAAAAGGATGCCAAGGAAATCGCTAAAGGAACTGTGTGGAATCCTCGAGCCCCTCGAAATAGTAGGCAGGGCTGAGAACCTCATCTCGAATCTTTCCTGCGATTCCCGGCGCGTCGAGAAAGATTGTCTTTTTTTTGCACTGCAGGGAGGAAAACTGGACGGGAATCAATTTATACCGCGGGCCGTCGCCGCCGGTGCTGTGGCGGTGGTGACGGAGCGGGGAAACGCTCCCGTGCCGCCCGGTGTTTCTTCAATACTGGTTGAGAATGCCCGAGCGGCGTTGGCCGCCGCCAGCACCGCTTTTTACGACCATCCCACGCGGTCGATGCAGGTCATCGGGATTACCGGAACCAATGGAAAAACGACGACCGCCTACCTGGTGCATTCGATCTTGCAGGCGGCCGGGCGGAGTGGCGGCCTTTTTGGAACGGTGGAGTATCGGATTGGGGATCGCGTGGTGCCGGCAACCAACACCACGCCGGAATCACTTGACCTTCAAATGTTTTTCGACGAATTGCGGAGGAATGGCCGGCAACATGTCGTGATGGAAGTTTCATCGCACGCCCTGGAAATGCATCGCGTGGACTATTGCCGTTTTGCTTTGGGTGTCTTCACGAATTTGACGCGCGATCACCTGGATTTTCACCACACCATGGACAATTACTTTGCCGCGAAACGAAAACTCTTTGAGGGTTTGAAGGCCGATCCGCCGGAGTGGGCCATTCTAAACATCGATGACCCATACGGCGCCCGGCTGCACCGGGAATTGTCCCTGCGGAAATTGACCTATGGATTCGGCGATCGCGCCGAGGTGCGGGCCACTCGCATTCACTATTCTTTTGAGGGAGTTCGTTTCACGGCGTTGACACCGCAGGGGGAGCTGGCCGTCGAGTCCCCACTGGTGGGACCGCCCAATGTGTACAACATTCTCGCCGCGATCGCAGCGGCTGAAGCTCAGGACATCGACATGCCGACCATTCAAACTGGAATTAAGAATCTTAGATACGTGCCGGGCCGTTTCGAGAGAGTGGACTGCGGCCAGCCCTTTGCCGTGGTGGTGGATTACGCCCATACGGACGATGCTCTTAAAAACGTCATCACCGCGGCCCGAAAACTGACCAAGAGAAAGATCATCACGGTCTTTGGCTGCGGCGGAGACCGCGACCGCGCCAAGCGCCCATTAATGGGTGAGGTGGCCGGTCGACTGAGCGATCTCATCATTCTGACTTCGGACAATCCGCGCACTGAGGAACCGCTGCGCATCATTGCCGACACCGTGGTGGGGCTTCAAAAGGCGACCGATCAATACGTCGTGGAGCCCGATCGGGCCAAGGCAATTCGCCGGGCCCTGGAGGCGGCTCATGAAGGCGATATCGTATTGCTGGCCGGCAAAGGTCATGAGACGTATCAGGTGGTAGGGGATCGCATCCTGCCGTTCAACGATCGCGAGGTGGCGCGCGAAATCCTGGTTGAACTCGGCTATGATGCCCACGTATGCAACTAACGCTGCGCGAGATTGCAGAAGTCCTGAGGCCCGCAGCGGGACAGGTGTTGGAGGAAACGCTTGATACCAACGCTGTGACCTCCGGATATTCCATTGATTCACGATCTCTGCGACCTGGAAATTTATTTTTCGCCATTCCGGGACCGCGATTCGATGGTCATGAATTTGTCCGCGAGGCCTTGGAACGGGGAGCCTGCGGCGCCGTGGTCAATGCCGTCTGGGCCCGGCAACAGGCGCCCCTGGCAGGCCACACATCGCAACGCAATTGGATTGAAGTTCAAGACACGGTTGCGGCGCTCCAGTCTCTCGGCCACCAGGTGCGCACCTGGTGGGGCGGTACGGTGATTGCCGTGACCGGTAGCGCCGGCAAAACGACCACCAAAGAAATTTGCGCCCAGGTGCTGTCCTCAAAATACCGGGTCTACAAATCGGAGGGGAATCTCAACAACTTATTCGGCGTTCCCCTGACTCTTCTGCGGCTGGAGACGGGCGCTGAGGCCGCCGTGGTGGAGCTGGCCATGTCGGCCCGCGGGGAAATTCGGACCCTGGCGCGGCTGGCCGCCCCTGACGTGGGTGTGGTCACAAACGTCAATCCGGTGCATCTCGAATTTTTTTCGTCCATTGACGATATTGGCCTGGCCAAGCGCGAGCTCGTTGAGGAATTGGACAGCCATGCCTTGGCCGTCCTGAACGGTGATGACGCGCGCGTCGCCGCGTTTCGAGAACACACGGCGGCGCAGGTGATCCACTTTGGCGAAAAACCCGGCGCCGATTTGCAAATCCGCAATATCCAATCCTCCCCTGGAGGCGGATCCGAGTTTGAAGTTGTATGGAAATCCCATTCGGCCTTTTCGTGCCGGCTGCCGCTGATAGGACAGCACAATATTTACAATGCGGCCGCGGCCATCGCCGTGGGGCTTCACATGGACGTTGACCCGCCGCTCATTCAAAAGGCGCTTGAAAGCATTCGCCCGGCGCCCATGCGGGGAGAACTGTTAAAGCTGACGGGCGGAATTACAGTGATCAATGACACCTATAATTCCAATCCCCGCGCGCTGTCCGAAGTGGTGACCACACTTTCGAAAATGCCCGGTTTCAAGCGCAAGCTGGTGGTCGCGGGAGAGATGTTGGAACTGGGTAAAGAATCGCGCCACTGGCACCATGAATGCGGACGGGAAATGGCGAAATCCGGAATTGATTTTTTGCTGGCTGTCCAAGGCGATGCTGAAGCCATGGCCGAAGGGGCGCGGGAAGCCGGCATGAAATCGGATCGGGTTCAATTCGTCAAGAACTCCGATGAGGCGGGAACCCATATTTGTCGCCTCGCCAACCGCGGCGATTTGATCCTGTTCAAAGGCTCGCGCGGGGTTAAAATGGAACGGGCGCTGGAAGCCTTGCGCCAAAAATTCCCTTTGGAAGTTTCCTGATGCTCTATTGGTTATTTACATCCTGGCAGCATTATTTCAGCCCGTTTCGTGTTTTTCGATACATTACATTCCGAACGGCCTACGCTTCGTTAACGGCCCTATTAATTGCCCTGCTGCTGGGCCCGTGGCTGATTCGCCGTTTGCGGGAATACCAGATCGGCCAGCAAATTCGCGACGATGGGCCGCAATCGCACCTGGCCAAAGCCGGAACACCCACCATGGGCGGAATTCTGGTTGTCGTGTCGATCGTCCTGCCCACACTGTTGTGGGGCGATTTGCGCAATCGCTTCATCTGGATGGCAGTGTTCGCAACGCTGGCTTTCGGCACCATCGGCTTGTTTGATGATCTCGCCAAGGTGGCGAAGAAAAAATCGTTGGGATTGACAGGACGACAGAAATTGATTTTCCAAACGCTCACAGCTTTGGTCATCGCCGGCCTGTTGATTCATCTGGCGCATGAAAAACTCTATTCTACGAATTTGATCGTCCCATTTTTCAAACAGTTCAACCCGGATTTAACGGTGCACGCTTGGATGAAGACCTGGTGGATGAGCCCCTTGGCGTATATCCCGTTCGCGGCGTTCGTCGCAATCGTGATTGTGGGATCGTCCAATGCCGTCAACCTGACCGATGGATTGGATGGTTTGGCCATCGGGTCGGTTCTCATCGCCGCCACCGCACTGACGGTTTTGACCTACGTCTCCGGGCACGCCAAGTTTGCGGAATATCTGGACATTCAAAATCTCCCGCGTGTGGGAGAGGTGACGGTATTTTGTGGTGCCATGGTCGGGGCTTCGCTGGGATTCCTTTGGTACAACTGTTTTCCCGCGGCCGTGTTCATGGGCGATGTGGGGTCGTTGGCGCTGGGCGGGGCCATCGGCACGGTGGGCGTCATCATCAAGCAGGAAATCCTGCTGCTTTCCATCGGCGGGATCTTCGTGATCGAGGCCTTGTCGGTCATGATTCAAGTCTTGTCGTTCAAACTCACCGGCAAGCGCGTCTTCCGGATGGCGCCGATTCATCATCATTTCGAATTGATCGGCTGGAAGGAGCCGCAGGTCATCATTCGGTTCTGGATTGCGGCCCTGATTTTTGCGCTTTTCAGTTTGACCACCTTGAAGTTGCGGTAAAGAGAAAGGTGAGGGGGACGGAATTGGCGACGCGCAGTTCGACCTTAAATCCGCTGGATCAGGCGGCGCTGAACAAACGGCGGGTGTTGATTGTCGGTTTGAAGCGCAGTGGAGTAGCCGCGGCGCGCTTTTGCGCCGAGCGCGGTGCGAAGGTAACAGTCTCCGATTCCGCCGCACGCTCCCTCCTCCAGCCGGAGGTGGATTCTCTGAAAGATCTCCCGGTGGATTTTGACTTGGAATCTCACACGCCGAAACAATTTCTTGAAGCTGAAACCATTGTGGTCAGCCCGGGCGTTCCTTTGAGCCTCGCTCCCATTCAAGCCGCCTTGGAGAAGGGCATAGAAGTGATCAGCGAAATTGAATTGGCTTCGCGTTTTTTGAAAGGAAGCATTGTCGCCATTACCGGCTCCAATGGAAAAACCACCACGACCGCGTTGATGGGCGAGGTCCTGAAGGCCGCAGGTTTTTCCTGTCTGGTGGGCGGAAACATCGGAACGCCGTTGATTTCCTTGGTGGACAGATCCACCGACGAAACCGTAACCGTCGTCGAGGCCAGCAGTTTTCAGCTGGAGGCCATTCCTACGTTTCGACCGTTTGTGGGCGTTGTCCTCAATGTGACTCCGGATCATTTGGACCGCTATTCCAGTTTTGAGGAGTACGCCTCTTTCAAGAAAGCGCTCTTCAAGAATCAAACCCGAGAAGATTGGGCCGTTCTGAATGCCGATGATCCCGTGACAGCAGGCTTTTCGAAGGATTTAAAAAGCCGCTTATGGTGGTTTTCGACCCGATCGAAACTGTCGGAGGGCTGCTGTTTTTATGACAATCAAGTGATGGTGATGCGTGAGGGTCGAGCCA
Source organism: Terriglobia bacterium (assembly GCA_028716525.1). GTDB lineage: Bacteria > Acidobacteriota > Terriglobia > JAIQFV01 > JAIQFV01 > JAQUPQ01. The sequence goes on from JAQUPQ010000004.1 coordinate 9,474, forward strand.
TTCCGATTATTACCCGTGAACGCATTCCGCTTCTGGGAATGCATAATGTGGAGAATTGTCTGGCGGTCGTCTCGATGGCGGCTCTTCTCGGCGCGGATTTCAGAAGTGTGGAAACGGCCATCTCCGAATTCACCGGAGTGGAACATCGCTTGGAACGCGTCGCCGAAATTCGTGGAGTTCGTTACTACAACGATTCTAAAGCCACCAACGTGGATTCCACCATCAAAGCCCTGGAGTCGTTCGACGGGAATGTCATTTTGATCCTGGGCGGAAAAGACAAGGGCAGCGACTACACCAAGATGTCGACTCTCCTGCAACAAAAAGTCAAGGAAGTCCTGTTGATTGGAGCAGCGGCGGAAAAGATCGAACGACAGCTCTCCGGAGTCCTTCCCCTGCAGGCCTGCGGAACGCTGGAGAAGGCCGTGAATCAAGCCTGGTCCAAAGCCGCGCCCGGCGACACGGTGCTGTTGGCTCCGGCATGCGCCAGTTATGATCAGTTTGAGAATTACGAGCAGCGCGGTCGGCGATTCAAAGAGTTGGTGCAGTCTCTTTCAAAACACCAACAATGAGTGGGAGGAATTGAAGCCGTTATGGCCCGGAAGTTAACGTTTGATAAATACCTGCTGGGCGCGACCCTGGGGTTGATTTTCTACGGGTTGTTGATGGTGTACTCGGCTTCGGCGGCCATTTCGACCGAAATGTACGGCTCCTCCTACATTTTTTTGGGAAAACAGGTGGTCGGACTGATTCTGGGAATGGCCTGCATGGTGGGGGCCATGAATTGGGATTATCGCAAGTGGCGCAATCCCACATTTGTGTTTCCGTTTCTCTTTGTTTGCATCGCCTTGTTGGTGGCGGTTTTTTTCCTGGATCGGTCTCACAACACGCACCGCTGGATCAAGTTGGGTCTGTTTTCGTTCCAACCTTCTGAGATTACCAAGCTGGGATTGATCTTCTTTTTCGCTTATTTTTTGGAAAATCGGATGCACCACATCAACAGTTTGCGCCGGACATTGCTGCCGGTGTTGGTGGTGACCGGGATAACCGTAGCGCTGATCTTGAAGGAACCCGATTTCGGAACCGCCGTCGCGGTTCTCATCATCGGCGCCGCCATTTTCTTTGTCGCCGGACTCGACTGGAAGTGGTTTGCCGCCGGTCCGGTGTTGGCGTTGCCGTTTTTCTATTGGTTTGTCGTACGCGTTCCGTATCGCTTCGACCGCATCACCGCTTTTTTGAATCCCTGGAAAGATCCTTTGGGCAAGGGATTTCAAATTATTCAGTCGCTCATTGCATTCGGCAGTGGAGGACCCTGGGGAGTCGGTTGGGTTCAAGGAAAACAAAAATTGTTTTATTTGCCGGAACCCCAAAACGATTTTATTTTTGCGGTCATTGGCGAAGAGCTGGGCCTGTGGGGAACAGTGCTCGCGGTGTTCCTCTTTGCCGTGATTTTGAAGCGCGGGCTCAAGGCCGCCCGTTCCGCCCCCGACGCTTATGGTTTGCTGCTGGGCATCGGACTGACAACGCTGATCGTGTGTCAGGCGTTTACGAATATGAGTGTCGTCACCGGGTTGATTCCCACCAAAGGAATTGCCTTGCCGTTTATGAGTGCCGGTGGTTCGTCGCTGATTGTCAGTTGCGCCGCTGTGGGTGTGTTGCTGAATATCTCACAGCACTCCGATTGAACGGGTTGGGGGCGCGGCCCGGACTGGTTACGGTGTCATGAATGTGCTCTTTGCAGGAGGAGGAACCGGGGGCCACGTTTTTCCGGCGATCGCCGTGGCCCAGTGGTTGCGCCAAAAACACCCGGCGATCCGATTGTTGTTTGTGGGATCGACCCGCGGAGTGGAAGCGCGAATCATTCCCGCCCACGGATTTGAATTTGAGCCCATGTCGGCTGGAGCTTTGAAGGGTGTTTCGCTGGCGGTGAAAATGACGACCCTCCGGAGGTTGCCGGCGAGCCTGGCATCGGCCCGGGAGATTTTGAAACGCTTTGGTGCGGAGGTGGTCGTCGGAATTGGGGGTTATGCTTCCGGACCCGCGGTGATGGCGGCGGCGATGTGCGGTTGCCCCCGGATGATTTTGGAACAAAATTCAATTCCAGGATTGACAAACCGATTGTTGGCTTATTTTTCAACGTACGCGGCCGTGAATTTTGAAGAATCGGCGCGATTCTTTCCGGGCAATGCCGTGGTCACCGGGAATCCTGTCCGGGAGTCCTTTTTCAATTTGCCGGCCCCCTTGAATAAGGAGCCGTTTACGGTCCTGGTTTTTGGTGGAAGCCAGGGGGCATCGGCGGTCAATGGGATGATGAGGGACGCGTTGGAAGAGCTTTGTTCGGCGGGTCAGCCCTTCCGGTTTATTCATCAATCCGGCGAGAAAGATTTTGAGCGCGTCAAGGCGGCTTATATAAATCATTCCTGTGACGCCGATGTTCGTCCGTTCTTCGATGATATGCCGGAACAATTTCGTCGCGCGCATCTGATCGTGGCGCGCTCGGGCGCCTCGGCCTTGGCTGAGATTGCGGCCGCCGGAAGACCTTCAATTCTTATTCCTCTTCCGACGGCCACCGATAATCACCAGCGCCGAAACGCCGAGGTCTTCCGAGATCGAGGGGCCGGCGTTTTGATGGACCAGAAGAAGACTACCGGCGCCGAATTGGCTCGAACGATTTTGAAATTGAGGGAGAATTCGGCGTGGCGATCCCGAATGGCTGAAGCCGCGCGTTCTCTCGCTCGCCCCGACGCCGCCGAAAAGATCGGCGGGTTGATTGAGGCTCTTGCAGGGGTTCGAAGAACTCAATCATCGGTCATAAATTGAGGTATCGTGTTTAAGCATTTCAAAAAAATTCATTTTGTGGGCATTGGCGGCATCGGCATGAGCGGCATCGCCGAGTTGTTGTTGAACCTCGGCTATGAGGTTTCAGGGTCGGATCTGAAAGCTTCCCTCATTACCGAGCGATTGGAGAAGCTGGGCGCGACGGTTTACATCGGCCACCGAAAAGAGAATATCGATGATGCCCACGTCGTGGTGTTCACTTCGGCGGTGCAGCCCGACAATCCCGAGCTGGTAGAAGCGCGCGGCAGGAACCGGCCGGTCATTCCCCGGGCGGAAATGCTGGCGGAGTTGATGCGCTTGAAGTACGGCATCGCCGTGGCGGGGGCCCACGGCAAGACCACCACAACTTCCATGGTGGCCGCCGTTCTTAATGAGGCGGGCTTGGATCCGACACTCATCGTCGGCGGCTGCGTTAACGTGCTCGGGACCAACGCTCGACAGGGACAGGGCGAGTGGATGGTGGTGGAAGCCGACGAAAGTGATCGCTCGTTTTTGAAAATCAATCCGACGATTGCTGTCATTACCAATATCGACCGGGAACATCTGGACCACTACCGCGATCTGGAAGAAATTCAAGCCGCCTTCGTTTCCTTCGCCAATAAGGTCCCTTTTTACGGTTGGGTGATTGCCTGCCAGGACGATCCGGGTGTCGCCGCCATCCTTCCTCAATTGGAGCGGCGCATTTTGACGTACGGCCTCTCAAATGCGGCCCAGGTCCGCGTGACGGATGTTCAGCTGGGAAAATTCGAGACGCGGTTCAACATCCTGTTTCAGGGAGAATCACGTACGGAATTCCATCTTCATACGGCCGGTGAGCACAATGCGCTGAACGCCGCGGCTGCGATTGCGGTCGGCTTGGCGCTGGATGTACCGATGGAAGCCATTCAAAAAGGTCTTCAGGAATTTCGGGGAACGGAACGGCGGCTGGAGTGGAAAGGAGAGCGCGCGGGCGTGACGGTGATCGACGATTACGGCCATCATCCCACGGAGATCCGGGCTACGCTGGCGGCTCTGAAACCCTGCGGGTACGGGCGTATCATCGTGGTCTTCCAGCCCCACCGGTTTACCCGAACCCAGCTCTTGTTCGACGATTTCGTTTCCGCCTTTGACGGCGCCGATGCCGTGGTGCTGACAGAAATTTACGCCGCTTCGGAAAAGCCCATTGCCGGTGTCACGGCGTCCGCCCTGGTAGAAAAAATGACGACGCAATCCCGGGCGGAGGTTCACTTTGCTTCAAGCTTTGAAGCCGCCATTGAATTTTTGATACCGCGCCTTCGCCCCGGCGATGTGGTGTTGACGCTGGGGGCGGGAAATATCGGGACTCTGGGCGTGTCGTTGTTGGAGAAGTTGGGGCTGCACGAGGAGGCGATTACATCCCGTCTTCCCCAGCAAGAGTTGAATCGCATGATGCGTATGAATTGATTGTGATGGCGAAAACTGGTGGTGTATGCCGCGAAAAAATGCGGATCGTGACGACGAACAGGGTTTATACGACGAGGGACCTTATCTGCGTCGTCAAGGCTCCATTGAGGTCAAACGCAAACAGCTTGAAACCGGCAAGCTGAAGACCTTTCTTCGAACGTTTTTTGCCGTGGTCTTGTTGGCGGCTGTGGGTGTCGGCGTCCGCCGCATTTACGATTTTGCCACGACCTCACCGCGCTTCGCGATTAACATCGGAGAGATCCGCGGCCTTCAGAATCTTTCGGAGAACGTGGTGCTGGAGCAGCTAAAACCACTTCTGGGACAGAATATTTTCCGTGCCAACTACAGCGACAGCATTCACGCGCTTATGGAGATTCCCTGGATTAAATCGGTGGAGATCCTTCGTTTGTGGCCTTCCACGCTTTCCGTGGTCATTACGGAACGCCAGCCCGTGGGTTTTGCTTTGATTAATGACACGGTTCGCTTGATTGATCGCGACGGCGTTCCGTTGGCGACCTCCGGAGACACGCCGCCAAAATTCGATTTTCCCATCATGAGGGGATTGACGCCGGAAAACACCACCGACGACCACCTTATCAATCAGATTCGAATCGGACGTTACATGGATTTGCTGAGCGATCTCGACAAAGACCAGGGCGGGTATTCCAAGGATATTTCGGAAGTCGAGGTCTCCGATCCGGATGACGTCAAAGCGCTATTGAAAGATGATCCCATCGTCATTCAGTTCGGCAAATCCGATTACCAGGAACGCTTCAAGCTGTATCTTTCCAATATTAAGCGGCTCAAACAGGAGTATCCGCACATCGACTCGGTGGATTTGAGATTCAAAGATCGCATCATCATCAAACCCGCCGATGCGGCGCCGGCAGTCAAAGGCAAATCGTAGCAAAAACCTCATGCGGTGAAGGAAGAACAGGGTGGCGAAAAAGGAACGCATCATCGTGGGACTGGACGTGGGGACGACGGAGACCCGTGCCTTGATTTGTGAAGTGGCAGCCGACGGGCGACTTGAAGTCCTGGGTGTGGGTGTGGCGGAGTCGAAAGGTTTGCGCCAAGGCGTGGTGGTGAAGCTGGATGATGCCATCCGGTCGATTAAAGAAGCCCTCGAAGAAGCGGAAATGATGGCGGGTGTGCAGGCGGAATCCGTGTACGTCTCCCTCGGTGGGAAACATATCAAGGGCATGAACAGCCAGGGTTCCATTGCGGTCTTGGGGCGCAATCGGGAGATCACGAAAGAAGACATTCGACGCGTGATGGAGGCGGCGCAGGCGGTGGTCCTGCCGTCGGACCGCGAAATCATTCACGTCTTGCGACAGCAGTTTATTGTCGACAACCAGGAGGGCATCGACGACCCGCTGGGCATGCTGGGCACACGATTGGAAGTCAGTGTTCACATTATCACGAGCCCCATTACCGCCTCCATGAACATCGTCAGCGCCGTCAATCGGACCGGCGCGTACGTGAAAGCCACCGTGTTGCAGTCGTTGGCTTCGGCCGAGGCCACCCTGGCGTCCGATGAAAAAGAGTTGGGTGTGGCCTTGGTGGACATGGGCGGTGGGACGAGTGATCTGGTCATTTTTCTCCATGGGGCCGTGTGTCACACCGCCGTGGTTCCGCTGGGCGGCGAACACATAACCAGCGACATCGCCATCGGCTTGCGGACACCCATTCCTGAAGCGGAGAAGATTAAGCGCGAACACGGATGCGCCATGGCATCGCTGCTGACGGAAGACTCGGAAGTGGAAGTTCCCAGCGTGGGATCCAAGCGGACGCGATCTGTTCCCTGCAAGTTGATTTCCGACATTATTCAACCCCGCGCCGAAGAGATTTTAGGGCAGGTGCGCGAAGAGATCCGCCGGACGGGCTTTGAAAAACAGCTGGGTGGCGGCTTGGTCCTGACGGGCGGCAACTCGCGCCTGCCGGGTTTGTTGGAACTGGCGGAGCAAACCACGGACCTTCCCGTGCGGCAGGGAATTCCGGAGGGTTTGAATGGGATGAACAACACCATCAACAACGCCTCCTTTGCAACGGCCGTCGGCTTGGTGCGGTTCGGGAATCGCATTCGTTTGGCTCGAGAATCCAACGAACCTCGAGCCGGCGGCGGACGACTGTTGGGAAAAAGCTTCGAAAAGCTGAAGGGATTTTTTCAATGACAAGTTCGTGAGGGCCCGACGCGAGACCGGGAGCGTTCAAGAAAGCGGAAAAGACGGGGCCGGAGCCGTCAAAGATACAGGGAAGAAAATCTAAAAGAAGCCGTTAAAAACTGTATTTTTTAATTGCAAAATGACGGGGCAGGGCGTAATTTCTGAAGTGAAAATCGTTGGGAAATCCTCAAGGATGCGCAGCCCCTCCAAGTCATCGGGGGGACACAATCAGACCTAATCCACCATTGAAGGGGAGAATGACAGGATGCCTGCTAGCGCCGATATATCCAGCGGTCTTCGTTTAACTTTTCAAGATTCCCGCAAGAGTAGCGCCCGAATCAAGGTCATTGGAGTGGGTGGCGGCGGCGGTAACGCCGTCAATCGCATGATCGAAGCCAAGATCGAAGGCGTCGAGTTCCTGGTGGCCAATACCGATTTGCAGGCGCTCCGAACCTCCAAAGCCCCGGTCAAAATTCAACTCGGGCAGAAGCTCACGAAAGGTCTGGGCGCCGGGGCCAACCCCGACATTGGCCGTAAAGCGGCTCTCGAAGACACGGAGAAGATCCTTGAAGCGCTGGAAGGCGCCGACATGATTTTTGTGACGGCCGGATTGGGCGGCGGCACCGGAACCGGCGCGGCGCCCATCATTGCGGCTTTGGGGGCAGAGCTCGATGCCCTGACGGTGGCCGTGGTCACCACTCCCTTCCTGTTTGAAGGGCGCAAGCGTATGCGGCAGGCGGAGTCCGGGTTGCATGACCTTCGTGACGGCGTGGACACCGTTATCGCCATTCCCAATGAACGGCTCTTGCAATGCGTCGAGAAAGGAACCAGTTTGTTCGACGCCTTTCGCATTGCCGATGATATCTTGCGGCAGGCGGTGCAAGGCATCTCCGACATCATCACAATTCCCGGAATCATCAACCGGGACTTCGCCGATGTCAAAGCCATCATGAAAGACATGGGCATGGCCGTCATGGGAACGGCCGTGTCGTCGGGAGATAATCGGGCTGTGGACGCCGCCAAAGCCGCCATTTCATCCCCGTTGTTGGAAGACCAGTCGGTGCACGGCGCCCGGGGCGTGTTGATCAATGTGACCGGATCCAACAACTTGTCGCTGCATGAAGTGCACGAGGCATCGACGATCATCTATAATGCCGCGCACGAAGACGCCAATATCATTTTCGGTGCCGTGATGGATGAATCCATGAAAGACAAGGTGAAGATCACCGTCATTGCCACCGGCTTTGGCCCGGAGCGGGCGGCGCGTCCCAAGCCGACCCTCGCCGAACCCTTCCAGCGAATCCGTACCCCAGGAAACGGAAACGGTTCTTCAGGGGGAGCTAACGATGCGGTTTCCAACGGCGAAGTGATGGGTCCGGCTTTTGCCGAAGAGCGGGAAGTTCCGGAGATCCCGGCTTATATGAGGAGACGAGCCAAGTAGCCCCCTTCTTTACAGGTTTCGCGACGTTGTCGAAGAGGAGCTAAATCGTTTCTAGGTTCGGACCGGAGGGATCATCGGAGTGTTCGAACCGGAGTTCTCCCGTACTGGTGGCCTCATACCCCCTCTCTAGATTCCCGCGCGAAAACTCCCCCTGATCGACAAATTCATTTACTTCCCCGCGGGCGTGTGTTAAATTTGCTCGTTTCAAATTCAGCGCAGGAGACGGATAGTAGATGGGCCTGACTGTGGAAAGAAAGAAGGGTCTGATTACCGAGTATCGAAAACACGACGCCGACACCGGCTCTCCGGAGGTTCAGATTGCTCTGTTAAGCGAGCGCATCAATCAGCTGAACGAGCATTTCAAAGGCCATCTGAAGGATCATTCTTCGCGACGTGGGTTGTTGAAGATGGTCAGCCAGCGCCGTCGATTACTGGATTATTTGCGGGCCAGCGATGTGGATCGATATAAGGCTATTATTGAAAAGTTAGGCATTCGTCGATAAGAGCCGTTTCTGGAATTCGGGCAAACAGCGCCGTTCGGCGATGGCACGAGCGTTACCCTGCGAGTTTCCGTTTGTGGAATGAGAAGGTGTTCCAGTTAGCAGAAGTGATACAGCGTTCCGAATTTCGGAACCCTATATAACCTCTGCTACCTTCCACACCTTTTAACCTCCACCGGAAAAATCATTCACTAAGTACATTGAAGAGGAGATTAGAACATGGCTTATTCTGCCAGCACTGAAATTGGAGGAAGAAATCTATCCATTGAAACCGGCCGTTGGGCCAAACAAGCGCAGGGATCCGCGGTCGTGCGTTACGGAGACACCGTCGTGATCGTCACGGCCTGCGCCTCGCAGGAGCCGAGAGAAGGCATCGACTTCTTTCCGCTGACGGTGGACTATCGCGAATACAACTATGCCGCCGGAAAGATTCCTGGCGGATACATCAAACGTGAAGGGCGTCCCAGTGAGAAGGAGACTTTGACTTCTCGCTTGATCGACCGTCCCATCCGTCCGCTTTTTCCTGAAGGTTTCCGTTGTGAGACCCAGGTTATCGCGCTGGTGCTTTCTGCCGATCCCGATAACGATCCCGACATCATGTCGATTACGGGTGCGTCGACGGCGCTCCTTCTTTCCGAAATTCCTTTCTACAAGCCCATCGCCGCGGTGCGGGTCGGCCTGTTGAATGACCGCCTGGTGATAAACCCGAATTACGCCGACCAAAAGTCTTCCCTGTTGAACCTCACCGTTGTCGGCAGTGAAGAAGGCATTGTGATGGTGGAGAGCGGGGCCCGCGAATTGTCGGAAGAAAAAATGATCGAAGCCCTGGAATTTGGGCACAATGAAATCAAGAAGATTGTGGGCCTGCAGAAATCGTTGGCGGCGCAGATGAAGGTGACGAAACGGCCGGTCGAACCTGTTCAATACGACCAAGCCTTGTTTGCGGAATTGAAATCGAAATTTGAAACCGAGTTGCGCGACGCCCTCGACACTTCCAAACACCCGAAGATTGAGAGTCAGGAATTGGTGCGGAAGATGGAAGAAAAGATTCTGCAATCCGTTCCGGAAGAAGACGAAGCACGACGCACCGAAGCCGGGCGACTCTTCGAGCATTGGTTGGAACTGATCTTTCGTGAAGACGTGGTCAATGCCCGTCGTCGTCCTGATCATCGGGAGTTCGATCAGATCCGCCCCATCACCTGCGAAGTGGGGGTCTTGCCGCGCACCCATGGATCGGCCATCTTCACGCGGGGTGAAACTCAGGCGCTCGTCACCACCACGCTGGGAACAGCCGAAGACGTGCAACGCGTGGATATCCTCATGGAAGCGGAAGGCATTGAAAAACGTTTCATGCTGCACTACAACTTCCCACCCTTCAGCGTGGGCGAGGTCGGGCGCATGGGAGCGCCGGGACGGCGTGAAATCGGGCACGGAGCTCTGGCGGAACGGTCCATCAAAGTCATGCTGCCCGAGGAAGACAAGTTTCCCTACACCGTCCGTGTGGTTTCCGACATCCTGGAATCGAACGGCTCTTCTTCCATGGCCACGGTCTGCGGATCCACCTTGGCCCTGATGGATGCGGGTGTTCCCATCAAGGCCCCGGTGGCCGGCATCGCGATGGGCTTGGTCAAGGAAGGAGAAAAGTACGCCATCTTGACCGATATCGCCGGCGCCGAGGATCATTTCGGTGATATGGATTTCAAAGTGGCCGGAACGGCATCCGGCATCACGGCTTTGCAGATGGATATCAAGATTGATGGGGTCACGCCTCAGATCATGAGTGAAGCCTTGACCCAGGCCAAGCGCGCCCGCCTGCAGATCTTGGAAACCATGAAACAAGCCATTGCCGAGCCGCGCTCCGAAATCTCCTCCTGGGCGCCGCGCATCTTTACTCTTCAGATCAAGACCGATAAGATTCGAGACGTCATCGGACCCGGCGGCAAAGTGATTCGCAGCATCATCGAGCAGACCGGCGTGAAGATCAACGTCAACGACGACGGCAAGATCGATATCGCCGCCACCGATGAGGAGGGTGCTCAGAAGGCCATCCGCATCATTCGGGACCTCACCGCAGAAGCCGAGGTCGGGAAGACCTATGTGGGTCGCGTCAGCCGCATCGCCGATTTCGGCGCCTTCGTCGAGATTATCCCGGGAACCGATGGGCTCCTTCATATCAGCGAAATTGATGAGCAACGCATCCGCGATGTGCGGGATGTGCTGAAGGAAGGCGACACCGTCATGGTGAAAGTGATCGGCGTCGAGGGCAATAAGATCAAGCTCAGCCGCAAAGCCGTGTTGCGAGAGCAGCGCCAAAAAGGCGGACCGCCTCACGGAGGACACGGACCTGCCGGCAAACAGCAAGATTGAGAAAGTCGGGAAGTGAGATCCGGTTTTTCATGAGCCGGGCTTGACTCCAGGAACTCCGGTGTAAGCGCGAAATGAAAAAAGTCGGTTTCGTCAGTTTGGGATGCCCCAAGAATCTGGTCGACAGCGAAGTGATGATGGGAATGCTCGATCAGAAGGGATGGACCATTACGCCCCAAGCGAGCGAGGCGGAAGTCGTGGTGGTGAACACCTGCGCCTTCATTGAAAGTGCCAAGAGGGAATCGATCGAAGCGATTCTCGACATGGCCGAGTTGAAATCCCGGGGGAAAGCCCGCAAGTTAATCGTCACGGGCTGTCTGGCGGAACGCTATCGGGAGGAACTGCGAAGGGAAATCCCCGAGGTCGATGTGGTGTTCGGGGTCAATGAACTTGAGAAGATTGTTTCCTCCTGTGAAAACCATGACGCCGCGGATCCCGAGGGAGACCGATCCTATCCTCTTTACCTCTACGATGAGACGACACCCCGGCTAAAAGCCACCCCACGATTTACGACCTACATGAAATTGGCCGAGGGCTGCGATCACACCTGCTCCTTTTGCATTATTCCGAAGTTGCGCGGCCCCTTCCGAAGCCGCCCCGTCGAATCTCTTCTGGCGGAGGCCCGAACACATGCCGCCCAAGGCGTGTGCGAATTGAATCTCATTTCGCAAGACACCACCCATTATGGGCACGATCTGGGAGATGCGAACGGATTGCCTCGTCTGCTCGCCGGATTGGCTCAGATCGATGGCTTGGATTGGATTCGCTTCTTGTATTGCTATCCGAATCACGTGACCCGCGAGTTGATGGAAACCGTCGCCCGCCACAAAAATATTTGTCGATACTTCGATATTCCATTGCAGCATGTCAGCGAAAAACTTTTGCAGTCGATGCGTCGGGGAGGCAGCCGGAAGCGTTTTGTCGAACTCCTGTCATCCATACGAGAAGTCATTCCCGAGGCGGCCCTGCGCACCACCTTCATTGTAGGTTATCCCGGCGAAACCGGGGAAGACTTCCGCGAGTTGTGCGATTTTGTTGAAGAGATACAATTTGACCACGTCGGCGTGTTCGCCTATTCCGATGAAGAGGGAACCCGGGCGTTTGAGGGGGCCGAGAAGGTCCCCACCCCACAGGCCGAAGAACGCCGCGCCCAATTGATGGAAATTCAACGCCGCCTGGCTTCAAGCCGCAATGCGAAGCGAGTGGGTCAAGAAGTTCGGGTTTTGATTGAGGGGCCAAGTTCCGAAACCGATTTGTTGCTTCAAGGCCGCATGGAATCTCAAGCGCCGGGCATTGATGGTGTGGTTTTGATCAACGATGTAGGTGACGGTCTGAATCCGCAACCCGGAGATTTTGCGCAAGTGGAGATTTCCGAAGCCCACGATTATGATGTGGTGGGGAAAATAACTGCAATCGAGAGCCGGACTTGATTCTTCCATGGCAGACGCCGCCTCATCGTTGACGTACTCTTTTACCGACCGCTGTGCTATGGCCATCGCCACCGTGGCCGGAGCAGGGTTCTCGCCGCTGGCTCCGGGAACCGCCGGAGCTCTTGTCTCGGTAGCCGTGTGGTTGATTTTCATGCGGTGGATTCCCGTAGCCCTCCATTTGCCGATCCATCTGGCTTGGCTGACGGTCGTGACGCTGGTGGGAATATGGGCGTCGACGCGCGCAGAAATCCGAATCGGTGTCCACGATCCCCGGCAGGTCGTAGTCGATGAATTTGTCGGTCAACAGATCGCCTATCTGGGTTTGTCGCCCCTGGGTTGGAGATCGCTCCTTCTGGGTTTCGCGCTCTTCCGCCTATTCGACGTCTGGAAACCCTCTCCGATCCGACAAAGTCAGGAGTTGCCCGGCGGTTGGGGGATTGTGATCGACGATGTGTTGGCGGGGATATACGCGCTGGTGGTTTTGATCGTGGTTCGAAAGATGTTTCCCTGGGTCTGATCGCTATTCATGACACATGGGATAACATGTAGCCCGCGAGAAATGGTATGACATTTCTCCTTCAGGAATCATGAAGAAAAAGCCATACATTGAAAGGATAGATCCTCCTGCGGCATTGCCGGGCGGAGAAGTTCGGATTGAAGGTCAGCACTTTATGACCAACGGGTCACGCTCTGTAGTGGCGTTCGACGATCAACGCGGTCATTTAGTGGCCTGCGCCGACCGCTATCTGGTTGCCACGGTTCCGCCGGAAGTCACTCAGGGTGAGATTCGCGTAATTTTGGGCAGCCTGGAAAGCGACCCGGTGCGGATTGTCGTAGCCACGTTGCTTGCCGACAATCTTCATCCGGTGTCCAACCCGGTCGTGGACAAGGAAGGGAATATTTTTTCCACGTTTAGCGGCTCGCGAGGTCAAAAAGTCGAAACGTCTGTTTACAAAATCTCCCAAGGCGTCAAGACGTCGTTCATTTCCGATCTGATGAACGCTTCCGGTCTGGCGTTCAACTCCGAAGGAGAGCTGTTTGTTTCGAGCCGTTTTGACGGGATGATTTATCGGGTTCTGAGTCCGAGCAATCTCGAAGTGTATGCCAAAGGCATGGGTGTAGCGACCGGCATGGTGTTCGACGCGGCCGACAATCTTTTTGTGGGCGATCGCAGCGGAACCGTATTCAAGATCGACACGGAACGAAAAATTTTTGTTTTTGCCACACTGGAACCGAGTGTTTCGGCTTACCATATGACGTTCGATGCGGACGGAAACCTGTATGTGACGGGACCCACCATCGGTTGTTTTGATTCGGTCCATCGCATTTCGACCAACGGTGAGGTTGGAAGTTTCTTCTCAGGATTGGGACGGCCTCAGGGAATGGCTTTTGATCCCCAAGGAAATCTTTTGGTGGCGGCCTCCCTGCACGGCTTGAAAGGAATTGTTCGGATTACGCCGGATTTGCAGGTTTCGACCGTTGTTTCCGGCGCGGGAATCGTGGGTTTGGCCCTTGATCCCACCAGCCCCGCTGATTTGATTGTAGCCACGCAGGATTCGCTGTTCCGGCTCAAAATGGCATGGGCCAGCGCGTTGTCTGTAAACTAGGTTCGGAATTTCAACTGAGATCGGGCTTCCCACTGCACGGTTCAGCACTTCAGCGGAATTTCACATCCCATGAAAGCTGAAATCATCGCCATCGGTTCCGAATTGTTGACCCCCGACCGGATGGATACCAATTCCCTCTATCTGACCGAAAAGCTGAATAGCATCGGCATTGACTTAAACTCCAAATCCGTGGTGGGCGACGACGAATCGTCTTTGGAGCAGATGCTTCGCCACGCTCTGAACCGGGTGGATCTGGTGATCGCCACCGGAGGGCTTGGACCCACCGAAGATGACATCACCAAGAAGGTCTTCGCACGGGTTTTTAAGATGCCCTTGGTGTTGGAAGAACAGATTCTCCGGAAAATCGAAGAGCGCTTCCGGTCTCGCGGGTTGACCATGACTTCGAATAATGCCCGCCAGGCCTTGGTGCCCTCCGGCGCTCAGGTGTTGGAAAACGAGGCGGGCACCGCCCCGGGATTCTGGCTGCAGATGGAAAATCAACATGCCCTTCTGCTTCCCGGACCGCCCCACGAAATGCAGGCCATGTTTGAACGTCAATGCTTTGATCGGCTCAAAAGCATGTCGAAGGGCGTGAGGATCTGCAAACGCATTTTCAAGCTGACGGGGATGACGGAGTCCGCCTGCGATGCCCGCATTGCGCCGATTTACACCCTCTACAAGAATCCTGTGACGACCATTCTGGCTTCGCCCGGAGAAATAGAGATTCATCTGAAGGCCACGGCTAATGACGAGTCCGAGGCCAACAGTCTGCTCGACGAACTCGGAGAGAAAATCGAGATGGAGCTGGGCGACAACATCTTTGCGCGCCGCGGCGAATCGTTGGAACAGGTCGTGGGGATGTATCTCACCATGCGCCAGGCCACCGTCTCAGTGGCCGAGAGCTGCACCGGCGGCTTGGTGGCCGAACGCCTGACGCGTGTCTCCGGAAGTTCGGCCTATTTTTTGAGCGGGGCGGTGTGCTACAGCAATGAAGCCAAGACCGAACTTGCCGATGTTCCTCCGCTGCTCATCCAGATGAACGGTGCTGTGAGTCGCGAAGTGGCTGTGGGATTGGCCGAAGGAATCCGCAAGCGGTCGCAAACAACCTACGGGATCGGAGTGACCGGTATCGCCGGACCCACCGGAGGCACGCCGGAAAAGCCGGTAGGATTGGTTCACCTCGCTCTTTCCAGCGAGTTGCAAGTGGATCATCGCGAAGTCCGGCTGCCCGGAGATCGCCGTCGCATCCGTTGGTGGGCTTCCCAGATTGCTCTGGATATGTTGAGACGGAGATTGTTATAAGGTTGGTCTTCTCATCCGATCTCCTCAAGGTCGTCCCTTCGGGACTGATTCTTTAACGCTTCAAGGATGGTCGTTCTACAACTTCCCCATGAGAGCCTTTATCGCGGTCGACCTTTCAGAACACATTCGGAATGAAATCTCAAGGGTGGAGGGACCCTTGGGCGGATTTTCATCCCAGGTCAAGTGGGTCAAACCTGATTCCATTCATCTGACATTGAAGTTTCTGGGTGAAATTTCGGAGGCACAGCAACAATCCATCACAAGTACTCTCTCAGCGCACCCCATGCCCGTGCCCGGGTTTGATATGCAGGTTCGGGGAATAGGATTCTTTCCCAACGCCCGAGCCCCTCGGGTTGTTTGGATGGGAGTGGTGGAGGGAGGGCCACAACTGCAAGCGATGGCCGCGGAACTGGAGCGACGCCTCGAGCCGCTCGGTTTTCCTCCGGAGGCACGCCTGTTTTCGGCGCACATCACCATTGGGCGCGTGAAGTTTCTGCGCGATGTTCCCGCGTTTTTGAAAGCAACGTCCCGGTTTTCAGAATACGACTGCGGGAACGCCCGGGTGGAGTCGTTTCATTTGTACGAGAGCCAGCTTCGGCGCGAAGGGGCGATTTATACGAAACGGGCGACTTTTGGGTTAGAATAACTCGCCATCATTTCAGGGAATGCAACCGATTTCATCGCTCGACGGAAACTGAATCTGTATGAATCTTCCAGCAATATTAGCCATTGTGCTGGCCTATCTGTTTGGGGCCATCCCGTTTGGATATATCATTGTCAAGACCAAACTGGGAAAAGATGTGCGGAATTCCGGCAGCGGCTCCACCGGCGCGACGAACGTGTTGCGCACGGCAGGAACTGTCGGCGGCATCCTGACGTTTGCGCTCGATGTGGGTAAGGGATCGGCTGCGGTCTTGGTGGCCAAAGCCCTTTCGCCCGCCAATGACTGGATTGTGGCCATCGCGGCGGTGAGTGCCATCTTGGGCCACATTTTTCCCGTGTTTCTTAAATTCAAAGGTGGAAAAGGTGTGGCCACGGGGGTCGGCGTTTATCTCGCTATTTTGCCGCAGGCCGTCGGGGCTGTCCTGGTTATTTTCTTCTTCGTCGTACTTTTGAGCCGCTACATTTCATTGGGTTCAATCATCGCCACCTCCGCATTTCCTTTTTTTGCTTATGGGATGGGAAGGAATTCTCTTTCATTTCCGATAATTGTGGGGACGTTCGTCGGAGCTCTTTTGATTGTGGTCATGCATCGTCAGAACATTCGTCGCATAGCGAGCGGCACTGAAAATAAATTCAAGGGATTTTCATCCAGGAAATCATGAAGAAGATCGGGATCATCGGGGGCGGCAATTGGGGAACAGCCCTGGCTGTAGTACTGGCCAAACAAGGGCATGCCGTGAAGTTGTGGGCCTACGAAAAGGAAGTGGTCGAATCCATCAATCGGATTCATGAGAACTGCCTCTTTCTCGAGTCCTATGAAATTCCTGAAAACGTCGTGGCCACAGATTCCATCGAGACCGCCGTTCAGGGAGCCGAGATTGTTATTGGTGTCATGCCCTCGCATCATGCCCGGCGTTTGTACACACAAATTATCCCCCTGCTTCGCGACGGCACTGTTTTTGTGAGCGCAACGAAGGGCATTGAAGAAGACTCGCTCGAGCGCATGTCGCAAGTGTTCGCGGCTGTGGCTCAAGGTAGAGCCGGGGTTCGTTTTGCGGCGCTTTCCGGCCCGACGTTTGCGCGAGAGATTGCCCGCGGCGATCCGGCGGCGGTTGTGATTGCTTCTCAACATGCCGAAGCGGCCGAAATGGTTCAAAAGGAATTTTCAAGCCGTCAGCTGCGCCTCTACCGAAACAGCGATTTGGTGGGCGTGGAACTCGGCGGATCCGTGAAAAACGTTATTGCGATTGCTGCCGGCGTCTGTGACGGTTTGGGACTGGGGTCGAATTCCATTGCGGCTTTGATCACCCGCGGTTTGGCGGAGATGACTCGATTGGTGGTGGCGAGCGGCGGCAAACGCGAAACCATGGCGGGTTTGGCGGGCCTGGGAGATTTGGTGTTGACTTGCACGGGCTCACTGAGCCGCAATCGCACGGTGGGAACCGAATTAGGGCAGGGAAAAAAACTGGCGGAGATCATGAGCGGTACTCGCATGGTGGCTGAGGGAGTGCGAACGACTCAGGCGACTTTGTCATTGGCCCGGAAGATGCAGGTCGAAATGCCCATCGTGGAGCAGATGCATGCGCTACTTTATGAAGATCGTACCCCCATGCAGGCGATTCACCAGTTGATGGATCGAAGTTTAAAGCCGGAATGATCGCCGATCGGCTGCATCATTTCCAGCACGTTCATGCCCTCTTTAGACCTCAAAACTTCCGTTCAATACATCAAGGGCGTCGGACCGCGGCGCGCCGTCATTTTGGAACGACACGGCATTCGAGAAGTCGGGGATCTTCTGACGTACGCCCCCTTTCGCTATGAGGATCGAACCCGGTTTACGCTCGTCAAGCAGTTGCTCCCCGGGGAACCCCAGTCCATCTGCGTGACGGTTCTGGCTTGTGGGCTGGCGCGAACGCGCCGCCGAGGCATGTTTATTTATGACCTGGCAGCCCGTGATGATTCGGGCATCATCCGATGCAAATGGTTCAATGGCCAGTATCTGGAGCGGCAAAAGGTGTTTCGCCAGGGAATGCAGGTCATTTTTTATGGCAAGCCCGAGCCGGATCCCTACGGTCATGGAAACCTGCAATTCATTAATCCGCAATTTGAGATTATTCACAACGAGCCGGGGCTGGAAACAATTAATTCGCTGGAGATGGGCCGGGTAGTGCCCGTCTATGAGGCTATGGGAGAGTTGGGTTCCCGGCAACTGCGGCGGATCCTGTATGGACTCCTGGAGAGTACTGCGCTCAAGGAGTTCGATCCCTTACCGGCCTCGATTCGTCGCGCCCGTGGCCTGCCCGAGCGGGGCGTGGCGTTGCGCCAAATTCATTTTCCCGATTCCCGCGAGAAACTGGAATTGCTCAATGCCTTTCGAACTCCATCCCAACAGCGGATGATTTTCGAAGAATTTTTTCTGCTGGAAGCGGGGCTGGGATTGAAACGCAAGCGGGCCCGGCGACAGACGGGTATTTCCTTTCAGACGAGTGACGCCATTCGGGGCTCCATCAAGAAGATCCTGCCGTTTCATCCCACCACCGCGCAAAAGCGTGTCTTGCGCGAGATTGTGGAGGATATGAGGTCTCCCTCTCCGATGAATCGCTTGCTGCAGGGCGACGTCGGCTCGGGAAAGACCATTGTCGCCTTGCAGGCCATGGTGATTGCCATCGCCAATGGTTATCAGACAGTTTTAATGGCGCCTACCGAGATTCTGGCGGCCCAGCACTATCTCTACGCGCGTCGAATTTTTGCGCCGCTCCACTATCGGATGGCCCTCCTGGTGAGCGGCCTCAAAGCCAAAGAGCGGTCGGAGATTCGGAGCCGACTTAAGAATGGTGAAATTGACCTGGTCGTGGGGACCCATGCGGTACTGGAAAAGAATGTGGAGTTTCAGCGCTTGGGACTGGTGGTCATCGACGAGCAGCATCGATTCGGTGTGGTGCAGCGTCTGGAATTGAAACGCAAGGGAGAGTTTCCCGATACCCTGGTCATGACCGCCACCCCCATCCCGCGAACTTTGGCTTTGACATTGTATGGCGATCTGGATTTTTCCGTTTTGGATGAACTCCCGCCCCTGCGTCAACCCATCGAAACGCGTTGGTTAAAAGATGATCAGCGCGAAAAACTGTATTGGTTTTTGCGGCAGGAGATGAAGAGCGGTTCTCAGGTGTATGTGGTATGTCCGCTCATCGAGGAGTCTGAGGTCTCGGATTTGCGGGCCGCCATTGCCATGTATGAAGATCTTTCCAAGCACGTGTTTCCGGACATCCCGATCGGTCTGCTGCACGGCCGCATGACGAATAAGGAAAAAGACGAAGTCATGACGCGGTTTTCAAGTGGAACCCTTTCGGTTCTGGTGTCGACCACCGTCATTGAAGTGGGCGTGGACGTTCCCAATGCCACCATCATGGTTATTGAGCACGCCGAACGATTCGGTCTGGCGCAACTTCACCAGTTGCGCGGCCGCATCGGGCGGGGAAAAAAGAAGTCCAGCTGTTTCTTGATGACTCCCGAGACTGTGAACGAGGACGCCCGCCATCGTTTGAAGTGCCTGGAGCAAACGCTGGACGGGTTCAAGATTGCTCAAATGGATCTGGAATTGCGGGGCCCGGGAGAGTTTTTTGGCACTCGACAATCGGGCGTGCCCATGTTTCGCATGGCCAATTTGATCCGCGATCAGGAAGTGCTGGAACTGGCCAAGCGCGAGGCGACGCGATTTGTGGAGCGTCCCGCGGACGATCCCGAGTTTGAGGCCGTGTTGCGGTATCTGCGCGCCAACTGGAGCCGCCGCTTCGGGCTGATGAGCGTGGGTTAAGAAAGGGAAGCATGTTAAGGATTATATCCGGCGAATATCGGGGACGCCGGATTCAAACCCTGGCCGGTCATCGCTTGCGTCCTTCGAGCGACCAGTTTCGTGAGACCCTCTTCAATATGCTTTCTGCGGTCATCCGCGGCTCTCATTTTGTGGATGCCTATGCCGGGAGCGGGGCGGTGGGAATTGAAGCGGTGAGCCGTGGTGCCCGGCACGTGAGCTTCATCGAAAATCACAAACCTGCCGTAAACTGCATACGCAGCAACCTTTTGGCGTTGGAAATCAAATCCGGATTTAGTATCATCCCACTCGATGTCGTACGGGCGTTGCCGCAACTCGAACCTTTCGACATCTTCTTCTTGGATCCTCCGTATGCCGAGGCGGAAGAATATGAGAAAATACTTACCGCGCTCGGTTCCACGATCCAGGCCGCCCAACCCGCCCTCGTGTTGGCCGAACATTCCCGAAGATTGATTCTGCGCGATGCGTACGGCGGGCTGCGACGATTCAGGAAGAAAATCCAGGGAGACAGTCAGCTTTCATTCTTTCAACCAAGCGCAGGAGATGCTGATCATTGAGGAAAGCCTTGAGTCGGAAACTTGCAATTTACCCCGGAACGTTTGACCCCGTGACCAACGGGCACATCGACATCATCGAACGCTGCTCAAAACTTTTTAGTCAAGTCATTGTTGCCATTTTAATAAATACCGACAAAGCCCCGCTGTTTTCGGTCGACGAGCGCCTAACGATGCTGCGCAGCGTCACCTGGAAACGATTTCGAAACATCACCTTGGATACCTTCGACGGCCTCTTGGTCGATTACGCCATGCGAAAGAAGGCCTCGGCGATCGTTCGCGGGATTCGGGCCATTTCGGATTACGAATATGAACTTCAAATGGCTCTGATGAACCGCCGATTGGAGCCCCGGATCGAAACGGTTTTCATGATGCCGGCTGAAGCTTATTCCTATGTGAGCTCCAAATTGGTGCGTGAAATATTCATGTTGGGCGGCTCGGTGAAGGGGTTGGTTCCCGTCGTGGTTGAGCAAAAGTTACGCGACAAGCGGGCTCTCTGATCAGACTATCCAAGCGGAAAACACCGGCACCGCCGGGTGGAAGGAGTCCCTGTCATGGAAACCCTCGCCGCTTCTCGACCAGGTGCAGTCATGAAATTGGAAGACAAACTTTCAAAACGAACACAGCGCATCAGCGTTTCCGCAACGCTCAACGTGTTGTCTGAGGCGGAAAAGCTGAAAGCCCGCGGCATCGAAATTTTTGATTTCGGCCCGGGCGAACCGGATTTCCCGACTCCCGAGAATGTGAAGGAAGCGGGCCTCCGTTCCATCCGGACGAATTTTACGAAATACACAGCCACCTCGGGCATCATGCCGCTTCGCGAAGCCATGGCGCGTCGCCACGCCCGGGACTTCGGCTCCCAGTACACAGCTCAAGAGACGATTGTGTCGGTGGGCGGCAAGCAGGCGCTCTTTAACGCCATCGCCTCACTGGTGGATCACGGCGATGAAGTCATTTTGCCGACACCGTTCTGGGTGACATTTCAGGACCTGGTGACCTTCTTCGGCGGAACACCGGTGTTTGTTCCCGCCACCGAAGAAAATGATTTTTGCCTGAAGGCCGCCGACATCGAACGCGCCATTACGCCGAAAACCAAACTGATCATCATTAACTCACCGAATAATCCCAGCGGCGGTGTGGTGGACGATCAGGAATTCAGAAAAATCGCTCGGGTGGTGATTGATCGGGATCTTTTTCTGTTGAGCGATGAGGCTTATTCTCATTTTCTTTATGAAGGCCGAAAGCCGTTTTCCATTGCCAGTGTCGGAGAGGAATTGAAATCGCGCCTGGTCATCATTGGCACGCTCTCTAAAACCTATGCCATGACCGGCTGGCGCCTGGGCTACGGACTGGCGCCCACGGTGCTGATTCAGCAAATGCTCAAGATACAGAGCCATTCCACCTCCAATGCCGCCAGTATCTCCCAACAGGCCGCCTTGGAAGCGCTGAACGGACCCCAGGATTCCGTGACGCGCATGCTGGGAGAGTACACACGCCGGCGCGAGTATGTGCTGAATTTTTTAAAGACCATTCCCGGGTTACATTGCGCCCGGCCGTTGGGCGCGTTCTATGTATATCCCAACATCTCGGCGTTCTACGGTCGAAAGGGAATTCAGAATTCCATGGATTTTGCCAAAGCGCTGTTGGATCAAGCGCGCATCGCTGTCGTGCCCGGGGAAGCGTTTGGGACGCGCGAGCATATTCGAATTTCATACGCCACGTCGATGGAGACGCTCGAACGCGGGCTGGCCGTATTTAAGAAATTTATAGCGGATTTGGGTTAGATTTTTCGTCAGGCAGGTTCGACAGGCCGGGTTGCCCTGGGTCCGCACAATGCGTTCCTGAAACGACAGGGTCGGACTCCAGGTCGGGGTGAAATGGAGTTTGCCCCCATCGAATGCCCCATTTGTTTGGAAACAGAGAGAATTGTAAATGATGTATGGAGTCATTTTGGCGGGTGGCCGCGGAACACGATTTTGGCCCAAGAGCCGTGCCGTCAAGCCCAAGCAACTTCAAAAGATCTTATCGTCGCGGACCCTGCTTCAAGAGACCCTGGATCGGATCTCCGGTCTTATTCCCCCACAAAACGTTTTTGTTTTGGGCAATAAGCTCTTGGCGCCGGAGATACGTGAGCAGTTACCTGATGTTCCCTCCTCACAGATTCTGGCTGAGCCGGTGGGCCACAACACCGCACCCTGTGTCGGGTTGGTTGCTCATCTGATCGCCCGGAGCGACCCCGAAGCCGTTCTTGCGGTTCTTCCTTCCGATCACCTCATCACAAAGAAGAATGAATTTTTGAATTGTCTGCGGGCGGCAGAGACCACCTCGCAGAAGAATGAAAACATCGTGGTGTTGGGGATTCCGCCCTCTCGTCCTGAGACGGGCTACGGTTATATTCATTTTGACCCGGCCGACGGTGAAAGCCTTTTGGGAACCCGCGTGTTCTCGGTGAAATCGTTTACGGAAAAACCGGACCGTGCGCGGGCCGAAGAGTACGTTGCTTCAAAACAGTATTTTTGGAATGGCGGAATTTTTGTTTGGAAAGCATCCACAATTATTCATGCGGTTGAGCGATACCTCCCCAAAACCCATGCGGCTTTGAAAGAGATTGCGGCGGCCTGGGGGACGGAAGCGTTCGAATCGGCTTTGGAAAAAGGGTATCCGCTTACCGATGCCGTTTCACTGGATTACGGGATCATGGAAAAGGCTCCGCACCTGTTCTGCGTGCGTGCCGACATCGGATGGAACGATTTAGGGAGCTGGCAGGCCGTCTACGAGTTCTCGAAAAAAGATGCTCACGAGAATGCCTTGAGTGCCGATTGCTTGACGATTGATGCGACCGGCAATTTAGTCGAGGTTTCCGGTAAGACCGTGGCGCTGGTGGGCGTGAGTGATTTGGTGGTGGTCGAGACTGAAGATGCCTTGTTGATTTGTGATCGCCAACGGTCTCAAGACGTGTCACGCCTCGTCAAAGAACTGGAAATCAGAAAAATGAAAAGTCTTCTGTAGGATGGAATTCCCGCAGATTTCGGGAAGGGAAACATGTCCGCAATTGTGTTTGGAACGGACGGCTGGCGGGGAGTGATTGGAGACGACTTTACTTTTGCCAACGTCCGTCGAGTTGTCCGGGCCATCGCCCGTTATGTGAATCAGACCACGCCCCGGAAGCCGGTGTTGACGGTGGGATACGACACCCGTTTTGGCTCTCCGGAGTTTGCCCGCGTCGCCGCGGAGACGCTCTCCCAGCAAGGAATTGAAGTGCTGCTGTCGAACGATTATGTCGCCAGCCCGATTCTTTCGTTTGCGGTGCGTCATTTTCGCACGGCCGGCGGCATCATGATCACCGCCAGCCACAATCCCGCCCACTGGAATGGAGTGAAATTCAAGGGAACCTACGGCGGTTCCGCCAATCCTGCCATCATCCGTTCCATCGAGAAGCTTTTGCCCGCTTCCGATCGGGAGACTGCCGGAGTTTCTTCTCGTCGACCGCAGGGAAAGATCCGCGTGATCGATTTCAAGCGTCCTTATCGCGAACACCTGAAGCGGACCATCGATTTCAAGAAATTGAGAAATGCCCGGGTGCGCGTGATTGTGGATGCCATGTATGGCGCCGGGCGGGGAACCCTGCGCACCATTCTGAGTGATTTGGGAATTGTTTGCCAGGAGATCCGCGGCGAGATCAATCCTTCCTTCGGAGGGGTGCATCCGGAGCCCATTGAATCCAACCTCGCCGAGTTGCGCGCGGCTTTGCAACGCACTCAGTTTGACGTGGGATTCGCCAGTGACGGCGATGCCGATCGTATCGGGGCCATGGATGGATCGGGGCTGTTCGTGGATTCCCACAAGATATTTTCGATGATACTGGAACACCTCGTTGCCACGCGTCAGATGAAAGGGGAGGTGGCGAAAACATTTTCTTCGACCAAGATGATCGATCAAATATGCCGCCGCTTCTCCATCCCCATGCACGAAACACCCATCGGGTTTAAATACATTTGCGATTTAATGCTGACCCGGAAGATTTTGATCGGTGGGGAAGAAAGCGGCGGTATCGGAGTGACGCGGCATCTGCCCGAACGCGACAGCGTTCTGTGCGCCTTGTTGATGCTTGAGATTATGATCACCCGGAAAAAAACGCTGCGCGAGGTGGTCAGCGACCTCATGAGGCAATATGGTTCGTTCTATTTCGACCGCTTGGACCTGCATTTGACCGAGGCCCAAAAACAGCGTGCCGTGCGACGCTTGACCCACCAACCCCCGCGCAAAATCTCCAACTACGCGGTGGCCCGACTGGAAAGATTGGATGGGTTTAAGTTTTTGTTCAGCGATACGGAATGGGTCCTGGTGCGTCCTTCGGGAACAGAACCCATCCTGCGCCTGTATTGTGAAGCCAGTTCTCCCCAAAAGGTCAAACGCATCCTCACCGCCGCCAAGAACCTCGTGTCCGCTTGATCATCGAGAAAAACATAAGTGTGGCACACGGGATTGGCTCGGAGGTGAAGAAAAGTCCTGTGGAAAAACGGTCTAGCGCGACGAAGTGAGTTCGGCGGGTCGGCCCAGGAAATATCCCTGCCCATATTCCACACCCAGGCGTTTCAGGACTTGAAAATCCTCGCGATTTTCAATCCCCTCGGCGATGACCGTGGATTTGAGTTTGCGGCCGAGATTTAGGAAAGTGGAAATGATTTCCTGCTTGATGAGGTCGTAAGCCACACGGCGGGTAATGGAGTTGGCGATTTTGATGTAATCCGGCTTGACTTCGGCGATGGATTCCAAATCGGCATATCCGGACCCCGCGTCATCCACCGCGATCCGGATGCCGGCCTTGCGCAGAGGCTCAATGTCTTTTCGAAAGTCGTGATAGTTCTGGATGGCTTCCTTCTCCGTAATTTCCAAAACCAGGGAGGGCGCCATCTTTTTCATCGCCGGTTCCTTGAGCCGTTTGGTGAAGACGGGATGTGAAATGAAATTTGAAGAAGTATTCAGAAAGATTCGTCCGGGAGGTTTCATTTGCACCAAGGCTTCCAACGCGGAGGCCTGGCAAATGGATTCCAACTCCATGAGAAGCGAATTGTCGCGGGCGGCTGCGAACATGGTGTCGGGACTCTCAAAGATGCTTCCCTCCGGCCCGCGCGAAAGTCCTTCAAACCCGACCCGCTGCTGTTTCGGTAGATGGAAGATCGGCTGGAATACGGTTCGAACCCGGCGATGGGTGATGATGTTGCGAAACTCCTGCTCCAGGGAGTTCTTCTCCTTGTTTTCGGCGCGGCTCACGGACCTGGAGGTCTCCTTGAAAGCCCGGTGTAACAGTCGGCTGATGCGGACCTGGGGATCCGGGTCGAGTTTCAAGGAGCTGTGATAAATGCCCAGCAAATCGATGACCGAGGCGCCGAACTTCTTGGAGAGCGCATCGTAAAGCAGATCCCGAAGCTGATGTCCGATCAATTCCAGAATCAGGTGAGGGGTTTCTGAAGCGACCTCGCTCAGGTTGACCAAAAAATAAAATCCGTCGACGCCGTTGAAATGCAGTGACACCAAGCGATCGTGCCATTCCCCGGCGGCCGACCAATCGCGCAAGGCATAAGCCGAGGTGCGCAAGATCTCGTCGAACAGTTCCCACCCGTAGGCGCTCTCCAGTCCGCTGAACTTTCCGGTTTGGAGATAAACCAGGCCCAGGTGGGGATAGTGATCGAAGAGGAGATCATAGTCGGAGTGCAACACCGGGAGCAGGGGTAAGGCCGTCACGGGATCGATCAAGTCCTGACGCAGGCGCGATTCATCACGTTCCAGGTTGGTAAGAGTCGTGAGCACCGATGGGGTTTCAGGAGCCGATAAAGATGCGGGAGAACTCCGGCCTTTTCTCGCTGTGTTTTTTTTCAAAGAGACTCCTCAAGTTAAAAAGACTGCACGGTTTGACCCATCAGCCGCTTCACCCGCAGTTTCAAATCCTGATTCCGAAAAGGTTTGGGAAGGAAATCGGTGGCGCCCACTTGCATGGCGGTAATTTTATCTTTGACCGATTGTTTGCCTGTCAACATCAGCACGGGAATGCCGGCGATCTCTTTCATCTGCCGGATGACGCGGCAGGCTTCCCATCCGCTCATGGGTTGCATGAGCACATCCAAAATCACCAGGGCCGGGCGTTCTCTCAAGGCCAGGGAGACGCCGCTGGATCCGTCGGCGGCTTGAATTACGGAGTAGCCTTCGCGGGCCAGGACCTTGATAACGGCCTCGCGGACACCGGGTTCGTCGTCGACGATCAGAATCTTTTTATTGGCCAACCAGGCCTCCTTCCAAACGCGTGGGCAGCGCCACCGTCACCGTCGTCCCCCGTCCTTCCAGGCTGTCCAAATGAATGATGCCCTGATGTTGTTCGATGATTTTGCGCGCCAGATAGAGTCCCAACCCCGACCCGGGGATGCCTTGTGTGCGCTCGGGGTCGAGGCGCTTGAATTTTTCGAAAGCCAAACTGATCGCTCGCGGCGACATGCCGATCCCGGAGTCGCTTATTTTTACCACGGCAAAGGGGTGCGAAGGAAGCACGGAAGTGGAGGAAGCGGAAAAAAATTCCAACGCCTCCCCCGGTCGGAGATCGACATGAACGCGGATGCCGCCCCCCGAGGGAGAGTATTTAATGGCATTTCCCAGAATATTGCTGAACGCTCGAACCAGCTTGGGCCGGTCGCCGTGGATCGGGATTTCCCGGCGGGCACATTCAAAAACAAATTGGTGTTGATCGCTCAGGGAGCGGTGTTTCTCGACCAGCGATTGCATCAGCGACGCCAGGTTGAGAGGTTCAAAGGCGGTCGTTGAAGAGAATTTTCTTTCGTCCAGGATGGCGCCGAGGTTTTCCACCATCCCCGAGAGTTCGCCGACCTCTTCGTCGATTTTTGAAACAATTTCACCGGTGCTCTCCTGGCGATTGGGATCCATCAGAAGATCCGTGTAGGCCCGCAAGATGGTCAGAGGAGAACGTAATTCGTGCGAGATGATGGAAAGGCTTTCGGAATCTGAAGGCTCTTCGCGACCTTTCAAAACGACAGGTTTTTCGGCCAAAGGCTCCGGGGTGGCCTGAGTTTGGGTCACCGGGATGGTCTTCTCTTCCGGTTTTCGTCCACGCAACCACTGACCGACATACCCGATCAAATAAACGGAGATCAATCCTCCTGTCCGCACACCCAGCGCCGAAAGATCTTCCGGTTTCCAATGCCCCAGATCCACCGTCACGCCACCGGTGCTGTTCTGAACATTCTGAGGCGGGTGGAGAGTAAGAATAGAGGAGCACAATCCCAGCGCTGAAAAAACCAGGGTGACGAGCAGCTGCACCCGCTCCGAGAAAAAAGCCGCCAGCAGTAACTCCACGAAGTAAAGAACCACGAGTTCGCTTTGGAATCCTCCGGTCAGGCGGACGATCCAGGTGATAAAGACGATGTCAACGAAGATGGCGACGACGTCGTAGGTCGACCCCAGTTTTTTGGCCAAGGGAGTGAAAAATATGGCCAGATGCCACACGGCGGCGGCCAGCAACACGATGTTCATGGAACGCACCGGCAGCGTATTCGGCGGATAGGCAACAGTGGCAAAGAGCAGCAGGATCACAAAAATTCCGAACCATAAGGAACGGAATTTCCACTGCTCCTCACGGAGAGATGAGCCTCTCAAACAATCCTTCCCGGGGACACTTCGCCCCATTATGCACGGTTAGTTTGCGGGAACAGTATAACGAAAATATCACATGAGAATTCAATGTGTTAGGTTCCGTGGCGGGAAGATTTTGGGATCCCTCTTCCCTCTGGGAAGGGTAACAGAATCAGTGTTTCATGATCGCCGGGGTGGAACGGCCTGCCGCCCCATAAAATAGGGCATTAAACAGCAGCTTAAATGATCCGTCGGTCCAAGCCCGGAACTGGGTCCGAAAGCCCATCAAGATAATTTTGCCTTTTCCGTATTGAAGTTCCACGACGGCCGCTTTCCCGGCGACGTGTTGCGGCCCAATCAGCCAGCCGCTTTGAAAGGGCTCCTGATCGCTGTATCGAGCTACAACTTTGCCCAGGCGGGTTTCAAAAGCCCGGCTGTTATCAAACATGGCGCTGAAATTCCGGGACATGCCATAAGCGATGGGATGGGTAATGTCAGCTTCTCCCGAAAGAAGCGTTCCGGGGCAGTAGAATTCCGAGCTCTTTAAACCCTGGAGGACATTGGTCACTGCAATACCCATTTTTTGAATGACAAAGTCACTGGCGGAATCCAGCGCAATGAGAGTCCCTCCGTTCGAAACAAATGTTCGAAGCTGGCTGGTCCCGGAGTCGCCCATCCCTCCCACATATTGATCCGGATAAGAGCGGGCGCGATTTCCGTCAAGAATGTTTTGGGCCGATTGCTGAGGCAGAACGAGGACATCAAATCGGGAATTCAAATTCCCTTGACGGACGTCGGTGTCTACGACCGTTTGGTAGGGGACTTGAAATTTATCGAATAGAAATCGCGTCCAGCCTTCATCCATCGACGGCACCCAGCTTTTGTAAAGTCCCACCCGGGGAGTTTTCAATTCCAAAACCTCCGATTTTTGGGTCTTGGGGAGGGCGTAAATCGTCAATGAAAGATCGCGCGACACTGCCTCAAGATCTTGTACGAGTTTCTTCGATTGCTTGCCCGGCACCGGTGGAATAAAGACGGCGCCGGGTTGAAAAGTTTGACCGTCAATCTTTGTTTCGGTTTTTATCCAAGAAATCGTATATCCCAGCTTTTGGAGGCGGTTCATCGCAATAAGGCTATTGTTGGTTTCGTGGCCGAACACAAAGCCATACTTGCCGGTTTTTCCTTTCGTCCAAACAATTCGTCCCGGCGGTGGCGCCTCCTGGGTGATTTCCGATAAGGGAACGCTGAAGGGCGAATCCACTGCTTCGGCTTGAACCCCCATCATGAGAGGCAGGGTCCAGCCGGTGACGTCGTAAGGGCGTTCCGGCACGTTGTTGGGGCCAACGTGTCGATCGGGATAATGTTGACGCTCGAATAGCGTTTTCACAAGTCGTCCATAAGGCTGATTGAGCGGAATGATGTAAGACCCGGCGTCAAAACTTTTTCCATCGACGCCGAATTTTCCGGGAGCCACAAACACTTCGACCCCCTGAGCAGTGAGGAGATTAACCAAATTGACGGCTGTCGGCCTGTCATGTTGTCGGGAGGGAATGACATAGGCATAGGGGTGGCCGGCAGCACCTTCTTCAACCGTGTTCTTGGTGACGCGATAAAAGTTTTTCAGAAAATATTCTTTTTCATTGGCGGCAGCCCGGAGCAGGCCCTGCGCCGCGATCATTTCATAGTCCACGATGTCGCGGAGGCGCCACGGGCCTCCCGGCCAGGGAGTGGGGAAGTTGAATGTATTCTCGAGAAAATTGCGGGGATCTCGAAGGACTGTGCCGCCGAATGTTTCTCCGGGTCCGCGACCCGACAATTGCTCCGGGGTGACGTCGATAGGTGTCGCAAGCCGGGCGCTGGCCGCTTCGGTCAGCATACCCACGGAATTGTGATACCACGGTGTGATGCGGTTGCCCCCGACCCACCAGGCATCAAATCGGTCCATCGTAATGACGCCCGGCTTTTGCCGGGCCGCCAATGCGCCCGTCATGTATCCACCAAGCGTGAACAGCTCCCGAATGATAAGGGGATCGATGTTGGGATTGGTGGGGTCCGAATACGGCGGAACGAAGAGGCGCGGGCCGAATGAGCCCATCTGATGAACGTCCCAATAAATGGCCGGATGCCAATCCTTCCAAAGCGCTTTTGTGACCATCTGGGTTTCTATCTGGGTGAGCTTGAAAAAATCACGATTGTCGTCGTGGCCGACGTATTTGTTGTACAGGAAAGGCGGTGCGGTGCCCTCGAACGGTGTCCCCAGTTGTTGTTTGTACCAATCCGCGACGATCTGTATGCCGTCGGGATTGGTGGAAGGAAACAGCACGATGATTACGTTGTCGAGAATTTCCTGGGCGTGAGGGAAGACGCCGCTGGCCAGGTCGAAGGCCAGCTGCATGGACATCTGCGAAGCGGCGATTTCAGTGGAATGGATGGAGCAGGAAATACCAATAAAGATCTTCCCCTCGCGAGCCAGGCGGTCCGCTTCTGCCTCGCTCACGCGGCGCGAATCTGCGAGCTGCGATTCAATGTCCTGGTAACGTTGCATATTGGCGAGATTACTCTCCGAGCTGATAAGAACCTGCAGAAAGGGCCGTCCCATCGTGGTCTTTCCCGGTTCCATTACCCGAACCCGGCCGCTTTCGCCCGCCAGCTTTTGAAAGTAACCCACAATTTGATTCCAATCGGCAATGTGGCGATTCTCACCCGGTGCAAACCCCAGATACGATTGAGGGGAAGTAATCGCGGCCAAGCCCGAAGCGTTGACCGGAAAAATAAAAGCGAGGAACAATAAGCATCGAATGAAGGTCGGTTTATGGATGCGGCGCATCGGTCTTCTCCAGCAAGAAATGTGGTAGGATAGTAACAAATTTACTCGGAAGGCTTCAAAGAGTTCAGTACCGGCTCGACCTGTAGCAACGCTCCACGATTCTAAAACCCAGGTAAACGCAATGAGAAAATTGTTGTTTTGCGTGGTCTCATTCTCGATGTTGCTCGGGTCAGCGATGACTGTTCCCGCCGCTCTCAGCGACCAGGTTGTCCATTATCGGATTTCTGCACGGCTGGATACAAAGGCAAAAGCCGTCATCGGGAGTGAAACCCTGACGTGGCGAAATACATCCGGCGACAACGTCGGCGAGCTCCGATTCCATCTCTATTTAAATGCTTTCAAGAATGAGAAATCCACGTTCATACGCGAATCGGGAGGCCGGCTTCGAGGGGACACCCTTGAAAAAGGGAAGTGGGGATACATTGATGTCCAGGACATCCGTTTGGCTTCAGGTTTCGATCTTAAACCCAGCCTCAAGTTCCTTCATCCTGACGACAATAACGCCGATGATCAGACGGTCATGTCCGTGACGCTTCCTCAACCCGTGGCCCCGGGCCAGTCGGTGGACCTGAAGATCAGCTTTTATTCAAAGCTCCCGCAGGTGTTTGCCCGGAGCGGATATTTCGGCGATTTCTACATGGTGGGCCAGTGGTTTCCAAAGATCGGAGTTTACGAGCACCCCGGCATGCGATACGCCACTCAGGGCCAGTGGAATTGCCATCAGTATCACGCTATGAGTGAATTTTATGCCGACTATGGTTCCTATCAAGTGGATATCACGGTTCCTTCGAATTACGTGGTGGGCGCCACCGGCGTTCAGCAGTCCCACCTTTCGAATCCGGATGGAACAACGACCTACACCTTTTCACAGGAAGATGTTCACGATTTTGCCTGGACCGCGGATCCCACTTTCATTCGAGTGGAGCGAACCTTTAAGGCCGACCAAATGGTCAGCTCGAAAGAGCTGGAGGATGTGGCTAAGCTCGTGGATCGCCCCGTCGATGAGGTGCGTCTGCAGGATGTGAAAATGATCCTCCTGATTCATCCCGAACATGCTGCCCAAATCGATCGGCATTTTCGCGCGGTGGAGAACGGCCTCAAGTATTTTGGTTTGTGGTACGGAAAATATCCCTACCCCACGATTACCGTCGT
Source organism: Terriglobia bacterium (assembly GCA_028716525.1). Taxonomy (GTDB): domain Bacteria; phylum Acidobacteriota; class Terriglobia; order JAIQFV01; family JAIQFV01; genus JAQUPQ01. Next base: position 41,206 of record JAQUPQ010000004.1, read on the forward strand.
CGATCCGGCGTACCATGCCGATGGCGCAGCAGGAATGGAATATCCGACCCTCTTCACGGGAGGGACAAGCTGGCTGCCCGATCCTCCTCCCGGCGAAGTCGAAGGCGTGGTCATTCATGAGTTCGGACATCAGTACTGGTATGGAATGGTGGGGAGCAACGAATTTGAAGAATCCTGGTTGGACGAAGGATTCAACACTTATTCTACAGGACGCGTCATCGATACGGCTTATGGCCCGCAATCCTACAAGCTGAATGTAATGGGCATCCCAGTGACTTGGTTGATTTCAGCACTGAAGTTTGACAACGACGCTCTGAACCGCGGGATCACCCTTTCTTCCACCCGTCGTGACTTTATTGTGCGCAACGCCTGGGACTATTACGACGAATCCAGTTACGCCACAAATTCTTACATGCGAACGGCAGCGACTTTGCGCACCCTCCAGCATGTGGTGGGCGACAAGACGTTCGCCAAAATTATGCGCACCTATTTTGAGCGCTGGCGCTTCAAACATCCCTCCACAAAAGATTTCCGGGCGGTTGTCGATGAGGTGGCCGGTCGTGACATGGGCTGGTTTTTTGATCAATTCGTCTATTCCAGTGACGTGCTGGATTATGCCGTGGAGTCCGTCAAGAGCACCAAGGTCCGCCCCGGTCTGGGAATCTTCGATGAGCCCTCGGGCAAGCATTACGAGATTACCTCCGACCAACGAGAGAGGCTGGAGAAAAACGCCAAGGACAAGAAAGAGCAGGACATGTATGAATCCGTCGTGACGGTGCGGCGTTTGGGTGGAGTCATCGCGCCCATGGACGTCCTGGTGGCCTTTGAAAACGGGGAACAGTTCCGAACAACCTTCGACGGGCAGTATCGTTGGGCCCGTTACCGATTTGTCAAACCCTCCAAGATTCTGTACGCGCAACTCGATCCGGACCACCACTATCTACTGGATGCGAACTTCAGCAACAACAGTCAAGTACTGGAAGGGCATCGCGGTGCCGCGGTGAAATGGGGATCGAAATGTCTGTTTTGGATTCAGAATTTCCTGATGGCTTTAATGTCGCTGGTATGACCGATGGGACTCAGTAGAAGCTTGGGTGACCTGTGGAATCGAAAGAACGACAACCCCGATTGATTGGAGCACGCCTATGACTGCGTGGGAAATTTTCCATCAGGGCCGTTATTTTGCCCGGCGTAACAAGAAGGTGTGGTTTTTGTTGTGGCTTATGAACGGTTTGATGGCCTCCATCGCGGCATGGCCCGTCTTTAACGCACTCAATTCCGATTTGTCACACAGTTTGATGGCGGCTCCCATGATGGACCGCTTCAGCATTGACTTTGCCGCCGAATTTCTATTCAAACACCAGGATTCGCTCCCGGCATTGGTTTCGGTGCTTACCGTGGTGAGCGTGGTTTACCTGATCCTGACGCTTCTCACCACCGGCGGAACGCTGGCCGTATTTTCAAGCGCCGATCGCCGCTTTAATGCGCCGCTGTTTTTCCGCGGCTGTAGCGTCTACTTTTGGCGCTTCTTCCGGCTTTTTCTGGTGAGCCTGATTTTCTACGGCGTGCTGGTGGCAGGGTTGAATGCCGCCTTGAGCGGAGTTGTGGGGAAGGTGACGGCCGGCTGGACGGTTGAAAAGTATGTTCGCTTCACTTCCTGGTCTCGGGTGCTGATCGTGGTCTTTGTGTTCGTGCTGATCAACATGATCTTCGATTATGCCAAGGTTCGGTTGGTGATCACCGAAGGCCGGTCCGCCATCATGGCGGCGCTCCGATCCATCAAGTTCGTCTTCAAGAATTTCAGGAAAACCCTGGCGGTTTACATCTATTGCGCTCTGCTCCTGCTGATCCTGGCCTTGATTTATAATCCCTTGGAACAGGCTCTTCCTCAATACACGCGTCGTTGGGTTGTTCTGGTTTTTCTCCTCGGACAGATATTCATTCTGGCTCGGGTTTTTGTCCGCCTCACCTTTTTCTCGAGCGAAGTGTTGCTTTATGAAAGCCTGGCGACTCCGAATGCGATTTCGACACCTGTCGAGCCGGCAACGCCTCCAGCAGCCGATCCCACCCCGCCCGGTGAAAGAACATCAGAGGAACCGTCCAGCCCTGCGGCTGCTCCTTCACTTGATATTACCCGGTGAAAATTTGGGAAATCTGACTGCCCTGAATGGTCAAATAAAAAAGCCACGCAGAAATGATCGGCTATCCGCGTGGCGCTTCTCAAGAGAAAATTTTTTCTAAAAGTTCAACTTATCTTCGAAGATCATTTTCTTCGGGGCAAAAGAGGCTTGAATTCGAATGCCCTCCACGGTACTGATGAATTCCACTTCCTTGTCGTTTTCTGTGAAAATGGGCGCGTTGTCGAGAGTCCGAGGAAACTGAAAGATGGCCAGACGTGAAGTGGCGCTGGGTGCCTGGTAATCGGTCGCAAAGACCTTGGGTTTACCCTTCACCTGGAGGTAAGTTTTCTTCAATAATTCCTCTTTGTTCGCGCCTTCAAAGCGGCGATGGAGCTGACCCGTCACCGTAATGAGACACACATCCCCAACGGGCGCCAGAAATTCTTGCAAATCCTCCGGCTTGGCACGGTTCTTGAGGGAAGCCAGGCGGGCATGAGCCTGGCGCACAGGCATAGCCGAATACCAAGCCACAACGTAATTTGCCATGTTGACGTCGTCGTTGTTCGATTGGCTACGGCGACCGCCTGTGGTCGTACTGGAGCCCGGCATTTCAGAATACATCCCAGCAACGGTCGATTGCTGGCTGGCCCAGGGGGATCGATTCAAGATCTGCATCGCCTCCTGTTCCGTCCAGTCGGTATACTTCTTGGCTTTCCATGCATCGGCCGCCAGCAGCGACAGGGTCAATCCCAGGATCAGAGTAAGAAACAATAGTGCCTTCATAGTTCGGGTGTTTTTCATAGGAAATCCTCGTGTCTATTTTAAATGTGGGCAGAAAATGAAGAACCGGAAAAAGCCTCCATGATCAATGTGAAGAATGATTTCTGACCCGTTCGGAGGATGATACTGCAATCCAACCACTCTGAATTTTAGTGGCTCCGGGGTGAACTTGCAAGAGCGCCGGCGGGAAAAAGGGTCGATCTCTGTTGGGGGAGTCGTTACAGTCGCCGTTCCACATGAGGAAATCGCTCCCAAACCTTGACACCGCAGTAATGGGCTCCTTCACTGCAAATCGGGAGGATTTGACCGACCCGGACCACACAGGGAGGGCCTAAATACTTGGCCAGCAGAGGATGGACTTGGCGGACCTGGTCCAACTCCTGCATGGAAGCCTCATAAATTTCATCCTGGGCATTGAAGCAGGTTCGCATGGTCCACTTGTGGATTAGGTAAAGCAACGAGCCCGATTCAGAAAACCGCAGGGCCTTGGCATTGGGCAGGAGATAAAGGGCGAATTCCGGAGGAACACCGTGATCAAGCAGGCGGTTCTTGGAGTTCCACAAGAACTCCAAGGTCTGTTCGTAAACCTCCAGGGCCCTTGAATTGGCCGCGATAAGACGCGGGGTAATGAAATCCGGCTGCCGTGTATCTGTAAACATCATCATGGGTCGCGAACCGGGGACCATGCGATGGCGTTGATCCTGCGAATCGGCGGTGTGGGAAATCTTCTTGATGAAGGTGTAAGAAGCGTGGTGAAGCGGTTTCATCAGCGGGGCGTGATAAGTCAGGTTCAACTTGTCGAGGCGATAGCGGTTCTTGGCAGGGTTGAGCATGGCGTCGATGGCCATGGCGTCGTTCATCTCGCGTCGCGAAACCCCCAACGAATACCTCAAGGCATTGGCGACTGTGTGCTCGGCATGCGGTGAATAATCCACCAGTTTCGAGACTCTCCCGTCTAATTCCATGTCGAATTCCCGGAGGCTGGCTTGGGCGGATCGGCTCACCGCCACAAAGCCCACGGCTTCCGGCGGAAAATTAATGGAACGGAAATTGAATTCCGGCACCTGCTGAATTTCCAGCGGAGCATCTCCAATTTTTTCAAAGAAAGCCGGATCCACCTTGCGGACGCACTCCACCATTTCGTCGATGACTTGCGTGGTTTCATAGGGTGTATCGCCGGAGTGCATGAGACGCCGCAGCCGATGAAGCGTAATGCCAGAGATCGTATGCACCATCGACGTGAAAGCCGCAATCGGAATGACATACCGGGCGACTTCAATAGCCTTCTTCTCCGCGTCCCGTTTGACTTTCTTTTTCTTCTTGTCGCTGGAAGTGGGGTGGAGCTTAAAGATGTCGGACAGAATTTCAAAAGTGTCTTTCTTCAGGAGGTCGCTGAGCACACGGTAGGAGTCCCAGGCCCGGGTGACGGCCTCTTCATAAATCTGCCGCCCGGTTTCGTCCAGAGGGGGAACGAAAGCCCGAATTTCGTCCAGGCGCACAAAGCGTTGAGAGGATTGCTCGGAGTTGTAAAAGGGATAATTGTGAAGAAAATTCCAAACAAACTGCCGCGAGATGTTCTCGAGTCCGAATTCGAAATGGGGATGCTGATAAACCGTGTGATGGCCGGCGTCGAAAGTCAGCGCCGCGATATGGCTGCGCTGTTCTTCGGTGATTTCCTCGGTTCCGATGACGCGTGGGGAATAGCAGGTGCGTGCTGCGGCCACGCTGGAATCCAGGGGTCGCTGAAAATAGTTTCGCAGAGTGACTTTGGGTTTTTCCGTCAGGATGCCCATGAGTGATGAATGGCTAAGAACGAGATGCTACTTGAGTGCCAAGGAGTCTGCAAGAGGAATCATGTTCGCAAGGACGTTGTGAGTTCAGACCAGTGCAGCCCCGATATCGGTCCGGTAGTGCATGCCCTCAAAATGAATTTCTTTGCACACCTCATAGGCTTGGGCCGCGGCCTGCTTCAATCCGACCCCGCTGGCGGTCACCCCCAAAACCCGCCCTCCGGATGTTTCAAATTCGCCTTGATCGGAACTCTTCCGTGTTCCGGCATGGAAGACCTTTACATCAGGATGTGCCGTCAGGCCTTCCAGGCCTTGGATTTGTTTTCCTTTTTCGAATGAACCGGGGTAGCCGCCGCTCGCCAGCACGATGCACACAGAGGATTTCGTGCTCCATGTTGTTTTCAATCGGTCCAGCCTTTGCTGCGGAATGGCCTCCAGGATTTCCGCCAGATCACTCTCGAGGCGCATCAGCACAGCCTGGGTCTCGGGATCACCGAAACGACAATTGAACTCCAGGACCTGAGGTCCACGGGCGGTGAGCATCAAGCCGAAGTAAAGAATTCCGCGGTACGAGATTCCTTCGGATCGGAGGCCCGAAAAAGTCGGTTCCACGATGGTTCTCATAATTTGATCGCGCTGGGCGGGCGACAGGATGGAATCATGACTGAACGCGCCCATGCCCCCGGTATTGGGGCCGCGGTCGCCGTCGAAGACGCGTTTGTGATCCTGCGAGGGCACCATGGGAACCACATGAAGACCATCGCTGAAAACCATGAACGAACATTCACGGCCTTTGAGGCATTCTTCGATGACCACGCGGGCGCCGGCATCGCCATATATTTTCTCTGTCATGAAATGCAAAAGGGTATCCTGGGCTTCGTTAAAATCCTTCGCCAGGATGACTCCTTTTCCCGCGGCCAACCCGTCGGCTTTGATAACCCAAGGAAATTCATAACGGCAGCGCTGGATGAAGTCCAAGGCCTGATCGGCCGTATCACACGTGCTGTAGTCGGCGGTTGGAATATTCCAACGGCTCATGAAATCCTTGGCAAAGATTTTTGAGGATTCCAGACGCGCGGCGGCTTGAGTGGGTCCCACGATGTTCAGTGATTCCTTTTGAAATGCATCCACCATTCCCGCCGCCAAAGGCGCTTCCGGGCCGACTACCGTGAGATCAATTTGCCGATCTTTCGCAAACCGGCACCAACCCGAAAATCCTGCCTCTTCATTCAGTGAAACGCACTCCGTTTTGGGTTCGGTGGCGATACCGGCGCTCCCCGGGATACAAACGATTTCATCCACTCGCGGCGACTGCGCCAGTTTCCACACCAAGGCATGCTCGCGTCCGCCACTTCCTATCACCAATAATTTCATTGTGGATCTCTCGGAAAGAAAAGAATCAAACACGCCAAAGAGACGGCGCAAAACATGTAAAGGATTCGGGCCGAGCCGCCCACCAATACAAACGCCAATCCCAACAAGGCGATCACTTCGCTGATCACGAAGGCCATCAAAATCAGCCAGCGCACCCGACGCGGCGATCCGGCCGTCGTACCGACGCCCCCTTCGGTGGCGGCTTGCGCCCGATTGATCAAGTTGCGAATCAGGAGGAGTCCCGCGACACACAATCCTCCAAGGTAGGAGAGGGCCTTGTAAATCTGTTGGAGGTCGTAATCGACATCGGAATGCGTGCGGCTCAAGAATGTTCCAATGATGGCGTAAAGAACGATCGAGACAAAAATTACCACGAAAACGGCCCGCAGATTACCCAGCCAGGGCGGAGTGGCGCCCCCCGGAACGGAATCCCTGGAAGGGAGTTGCGGCCCAGCTTGGAAAGAAGTGCTCATGATGGGTTGGGTTCGAAGGAAAGGACCGACCGGAAAAGACCCTCTCGTCAGCAACGATTAACACCGGGCAATCATGAGGGGCGAATCGCAGGTTCGGTCAGCACCTCGTTCAATGCGCCTTGGCGATATCCCTCCAAGTCCAGCGTCACATACTTGAAGCCCAGCGATTTGAATATGGATGTGAATTGCTTCGCCATTTCAGGCTTCAAAGCACTCGGCATTTCATCGGAGGCGATCTCGATTCGCACCACCTCGCCGTGGTGCCGCACCCGAACCTGCCGGAACCCGAGACGGTGAAGAGCTTCTTCACCGCGGTCGATGGCTTTCAGTTTGTCCACGGTGACCATCATGCCATACGGAATTCGTGAAGACAAGCAAGCGGAAGCGGGATGATCCCAGGTTTCCAAATGAAGGGCCCGCGATAGCTCGCGGATTTCCGACTTGCGAAGTTGGGCGTCGACCAGCGGCGCCGACACGCCGAATTTTCGGGCAGCCTGTTGGCCGGGACGATAATCGCCCAGGTCATCGACGTTGACGCCGTAGGCCACCGTGCGGAAGCCGCGCTCGGCGGCCATCTGTGTCAATTTTTGGAAAAGCTCGTCCTTGCAAAAGAAACAGCGGTTGGCGGGATTGACGACGTAGTCGGGGTTTTCCATTTCTTCGGTGCGAATCATTTCGTGTCGAAGACCATAGTTCCCGGCAAAACGCAATGCATCCTCACGTTGAAATGAGGCCAATGACGGGCTGTCGGCGGTGACAGCGAGCGCCCGGTCTCCGAGGACCCGATCGGCCACGAATGCTAAAAACGCCGAGTCGACTCCGCCACTGAAGGCAACGATCGTCGATTCCATGCCCCGTAAGATCTCGTCCAACTTCTTGTATTTTTCGTCAATCGTCATGACGTTTGCACACCACCGAACGGATTGTACATGAGAACAAACTCGCTTCCTCTCACAATTCCACAAGCACCTTTTCCAAAATTTCAATGGATCGAAAATACTCCTCAAGTTCAAGATGTTCCTGGGGAGTGTGGTCCAAGGTGGAATCCCCGGGGCCGTAAGCCACCATGGGGCAGGTCCAATGCGGCGCCACGACATTCATGTCGCTGGTTCCGGTCTTGACTTTGAATTTTGGATCGCCTCCGGACGAGCGTATCGATTTCAGAAAGGCCCTCACCAGGGCATTCGATTTTCCCATTCTGACGGCTGTTTCTTCCCCCGAGAACTGCAATTGACCTTCGCCGGCAATTTCCAGCAGGTTTCTTTTCAGAGCGGACACATCGAAGCCCACGGGGAGGCGAAATCCCATCCACAGGTCGACGTGTTCATAATTGCCGTCGGAATCGGAGTGAATCCTCCGAAGCGAGGGGTCCAAGCGCTCAAAACCGCTCTTGCCGGTGTTGAACTCCGCCGCCCCCTGTTGAACGGACTGCCAAAATTCAAAGCCGCGCTCACAGGCCGATTTGGCACCGCTGGCGGTGTGCGTCATGGGCAGGCGCAGAAAATATTTTGCCAAAAGACGGCCCTTGTAACCCAGCGTGATGGCATCCCAGCCGCTGGGTTCTCCGTTGATGCAAAAGTCGGGCTGAAATTGCGTCATGGCGTAACGGGCGCCTTTCGAAGTGGCCGCTTCTTCTTCCACCGCACCGATCACAATCAGGGTCTTTTCCCTGAGTCGGCCGGCTTCCTCGAGCCGGGTGGCAGCGCAGATAAAAGCGCATAGGGTACCCTTGGCATCTACAGCACCACGTCCGTAAAGTTTGTTGTCTTCAATGCGGACGTCGAACTGACCTCGCACGGTGTCGATATGACCCAAAAAGGCAATGCGTTTTTCTCCGTCTCCCAGTATCCCGACGGCGTTTCCTACCTCATCGCGGAACGCCCGGAATCCACGGCGGGCCATCTCCTCCACCAGGAATTTGGAAGCGTTCTCTTCTTCCAAAGAGGGGGAATAAATGGACACGGCCCCTTGCAGCAGATCCAGTTCTTCGGCTTTCTGCCTGCCATTCACATCGGATACGGAATTTGGAGCCATGGAATTCATAGGATGATCAGTTCGGCTCCCCACCGGGGTGGGAGCATTCGATCAAGAGCGCCCCGGGTTAGGCGGTCGCTCCGGTCTCTGTCAACACCGCCTGCGTTTGCTCTGCCGCTTCCATCAAATCGCTTTCTTCAATGACCAGGGGCGGAAGGTAACGAATCACCGTCGGGCCCGCGCCCAAGACCAATATACCTCGCTCCATGAGCTTTTGGATGTAGGGTCCACTCTTCTCTTTCAATTCAATGCCCACCATCAGACCCATTCCCCGGACTTCTCTGATTTTCTTCGACTCGATCTTGCCCAGTCGACGCATGAAGTTTTCACCCAGTTGCGCGGCCCGTTGGTCGAGTTTCTCTCCCCGCATAAAATCGATCGCGGCATTGGCGGCAGCACAAGCCAGAGGATTGCCCCCAAACGTGGAGGTGTGAGCCAACTTGAACAATTTCTTGGAAACCGCCTCGCTCATGCCCAGGGCGCCGATCGGAACGCCACCGGCCATGGCTTTCGACATGCATATCAGGTCGGGCTGAAGATTGAAATGTTGGCACGCAAACATTCGACCGGTCCGGCAGAATCCGGTTTGAACTTCGTCAATAATGAAAAGGGCGCCGACTTCGCGGCAACGCTGTGCCGCCGCCTTGAAAAATTCAGCGCTCCCGGGTCGAACTCCGCTTTCCCCTTGAACGATCTCAACCAGAAATCCAGCCGTCTTCTCCGTGATGACATTCCTGAGGTTCTCCGGACGATCAAAGGGCACATGGGTAAATCCGGGAACCAGGGGAAGAAATGGGTCCCGGTAGTCCTTGTTGTACGTGGCCGAAAGCGCACCCAGAGTCTTTCCATGATAGCCCCGCATGGTGGCGACAAAGTCAGTTCGTCCGGTGGATAGACGGGCCAACTTGAGGGCGGCTTCGATGGATTCCGCTCCGGAATTACAGAGAAAGAACCGTTGGATGGAGTCCGGAGTAATTTCGGCCAGCCGCTCCAGCAATCCGGCGCGCGCTTCGTGATAGAAAAGCTCGGTGCAGACGGACAGACTTTGGGCCTGTTCCGCCAAGGCCCGGGCCACGGCGGGGTTGGCATGCCCGATGTTGGCGACACCTTGTCCCCCCACGCAATCGATGTACCTTCGGTCGGCGCGGTCCCAGACCCGGGCGCCTTCACCCCGGACCAGCTCGATCGGGCGCTTATAATAAGTTCCCGCGGTGTATCGATCCTCGATCTCGAAGATGTTTTTCGTTTCGAGCATAGCTGTGCGATAATGAAAACGAAAATTTAACGTGAATCCGCTCGACTGTCAATCAGCGAACGGTGGGACACATCCAAGCGGCTGGATGGTGTCACAACCCGATGAGGCGCAATTGCTTCTAATACAAGCAACATACTGGCGCATCTGAAAGGCATGCTCGCGAGATGAGATTCTTGTGACATCCTCGGGAATAACAAAGCGGCGAAAGTTGGAGTGACGTCAGAAAGCGTGAGGGGGACCATGGGGCCCGGAAGGGAATTTCAGAGCAATCGGAAGAAGTTTTGGATGGTAACCGGCGTGTTGATTACACTCTTTGTGTGGCCATGGGCCGGGGTCCGGGCGGCTAACAACTCCACCGCGACGGCCACGCTCGATGAGCCCTCCGCCGATAAGGTTCAGGAGATCGTTCAGAAATTCGCCCGGAAGGAAACGGAGTTTAGGCGCGCGCGGGAACTCTACAATTATGAGCAGACGGTGAGAATTCAAACGCTCGACTATGGTTCTCACGTCGACGGCGAATACCAAATGGTCACCGATGTGACCTTTGGCCGCGACAATCAGCGCATCGAAAAAGTTGTCTACGCCCCGCAAAGCACCTTGGAGCGCATTCAATTGACCAAAGAGGATCTCGACGACATCGTTCATTTGAATCCTTTCGTCCTCACTTCTGAGGATCTGCCAAAATACAACATTAAATATGTCGGACACGAAAAGTTGGATGAACTGACCGCCTTTGCCTTTGACATTGCTCCGCGCGAGATGGTGGGGGAGGAGCGATATTTTGAAGGGCGAATTTGGGTTGATGATCAAGATTACCAGATCGTCAAGACGCGCGGCCGGCCGGTCTACAATCTCACCAAGCGAACGAAAAACCAGCGATTTCCTAATTTTGAGACGTGGCGGGAACAAGTCGACGGAAAGTACTGGTTTCCGACCTACACCCGCGCCGATGATAATTTGCAGTTTCCCGACGGCCAAACGGTTCATATTCGGGAAATTGTCACCTACAAAAAGTACAAGCAGTTTCGGTCGGATGTGAAGATCACTTACGGCGATACAGTCAACGAGCCGGAGAAAAAGAAGAATCCGTAGGTTGAGCCTGACCTCAGAAATGACCCTCCGGGTGGTTGATCTGCCATCACGCAGGCAGGACTAATATGACAGTGGCGGATCTTCCCGGGACTTAAATCCGTCTGGCGCTGACGACATAAGGCATGACGCGAACTTCGGAAGACGGAAAAGCTTTTCAAACACGGCAAAATGTTCGCCTGGATCGACTCCTTCGTTTGCAGTGCTCTCAGTTGACACTCCTTCCTGCTGGATGATAAATAGTTCACTTCATCGGCTTGGGGTCCATGTTCCCATCCTTTTTGATGCCCACCCAGACCAAGATGGCTTTCCACTCTCCGGAGGTGCGCCTCATGCGTCGATTCATCCTCAGTGTGCTTTGCCTTTCATTTTTTGTCGTCCCATTGCTGGCCGAAGATGTTCACCTCATTCCCCACCCTCGAGAAGTGCAGGTGACAGGCAAGAATTTTTCAATCGATCGGAACACCCGGATCGAGTTGGGAAACGCCAAGGATTCTGAGGATCGCTTTGCAGCGGAACAATTGGCCGAAGAAATTCTTCTGGCGACGGGACATCGACCGAGCATCGGGCCCTTGCGAGGAAAAACCAAGAACGTCATCGCGCTGATCCGCGCCGATTCCAATGCAGCCTCCACGAGATGGCTGGCAAGCCGGAACATATCGCTCGAAGAAAAATTCGATCCCGAAGGATATGGATTGGACGTGGATTCGGAAGGTGCCGTGGCGGGCGCGAGGACGGCGGCGGGACTTTTTTACTCTGTTCAGACGCTCAAACAGCTGCTGGTTCCCGACGGCAATGGACGAGCCCATGTTCAAGGAGTACACATCAAAGACTGGCCGGCGATGCGTTACCGTGGCGTTCATGATGATATCAGCCGGGGTCCGGTTCCGACTCTGGATTTCATGAAGAAACAAATTCGAACGGCGGCCGAATTCAAGCTGAACCTGTGGTCCATCTATCTGGAATACACCTTTGAGTACAAGTCCGAGCCGTTGATCGGTCCGCGCGAAGGTTCACTCAACGCGGCTGAAATTCAAGAGCTGGTGGCCTACGCCAAACCCTATCACGTGGAGATCGTGCCGGAGCAGCAGGCTTTCGGTCATTTGCACCATGTCCTGAAATGGGAGAAATACAGCGAACTCGCGGAACTGCCGCATGGCAATGTGCTGACCCCGACCAATCCCAAGACCTACGAATTTATTCAACGCCTCTACGCGGAACTGGTGCCGCTGTTTCCTTCGCAGTTTTTCCATATCGGCAGCGACGAGACCTTTGAATTGGGACTCGGGAAAACCAAGGACCTGAAAGATAAGGAGGGGCTGGGTAAGGTCTATTTCGATCACATCCTGAAAGTTCGAAACATCTTGGAGCCCTATCACAAACGTCTGATGTTTTGGGGCGACATTGCTTTGCGTTATCCGGAGCTGCTGAAAGAGCTGCCCAAAGATTTGGTGGTGATGACGTGGAATTACAATCCCCGGGAGAATTTTGACAGCCTGATTCGGCCCTTTCGTGACGCCGGACTGGACGTGATGGTCTGTCCGGGCGTGAATAATTGGAACCGCCTCTTTCCGGACTACAACATGGCCCTGGTCAACATCCGAAACTTCGTGCGTGATGGTCAACAGCGGGGTGCCCTGGGCATGCTCAACACCACCTGGGATGACGATGGAGAAGCGCTTTTCAATATGACGTGGTATGGCATTGTTTTCGGCGCTGCCGCTGCTTGGCAGCCCGGCGAATCATCTATTCCGCAATTCCAACAGGACTTCGACTGGGCTTTTTATCGGAATACGGATCACACCTATGCCGGCGTCATCGAAAACTTCACCAAGATTCATGCGACGCTTTCCAAGGCCGGCGTCGGCGATGCCAGTGACAGTTTGTTTTGGGCTGATTATTTGACTCAAGACGGGGCAAAGAATCTCAAGAAGATACTTCCTGTGGCTCGTGACATCCGCCTGTTGGCGGAGAAATCGCTGGAATCGCTGGCTTCGGCCCCCAATGCGAATCTTCGTCACCCAGACACTCTGCCCGATTTGGAACTGGCAGGCGGGCGCTTCGATTATCTTGGAATGAAGGTGCAATACGCCTCCGAAATGAGCAATGCCTATTGGGATGCCTATCTCCATTTGGGTGAAAAGGGAAGAGTGGGCCGTGATCTGTCGAGTTTGAATAACATCAATGGATTGGTAGAAGATCTGCGCGATGGGATGACGGCATTGCGATTGAAGTACCAGGCTGCGTGGTTGGCCGAAAATCGTCCCTACTGGATCGGAAACATTTTGGTTCTCTACGACCAGGAACTCGATCGTTGGGTGCAGATGCGGCAGAAGCTGAATGATGTCCGCCGCGGCTTTAATGAAACGAACATTCTTCCGGATCCCCCTTCGATGGGATTTTATCTGCATTAGAAAGAAATGAACCGCCAGCCCCGGCGTCCGCCGTGGCGGATTGAGGCCGGCGGTTCTTGTCCGGACCGGGCAACAGGGGTGAATTTTGGTTGTGCACCCCCACCCCTGCATCAAATTGGCAGACAGGGTGCCGGCCACGGCTCTCCTCCATCTGTGATCTAAATCACTCTTCTTCATCGGCCTTAAGCCCCCTGACTTCGACTCTCCTCCGCCTAACCTAAAACCGGTGATTTAGATCACCTGTCGGTTTTGTCAAAACCTCCCGCACCCCTGTAAATAAAGGTTGAAATGAGCATCCGGAACTCTTCGAGGGATATGGAGTACGTGTCTTCCGCATCACCTGAGCAACTGCCTTCCCCGCTTACCTTACGTGTGTACGGGGGAGGCAGTTATGAATCGAAAGATCCTTCAAATCACACTTAGTTTGGTTCTGTTGATCGGCTTGACCTCAATCATTTCAGCCACGGATTTCTATTACACCACGGACCGGGACGCTTTGGCCGTGATGAATCGCCTGGCCACCCGATTGACGCAAGCCTCCCATTTGAATTTTTCAGCTTCCCTCTATATCGAGCATTATCCTCAGGTCAACGCCTATTCCACCTCGGATGGGCGAATCATTGTCACGCAAGGGCTGTTGCGATCCATCAGTACGGAAGAAGAGCTGGCAGGCGCCATCGCCCACGAGATGGGCCATGTCCTGCCCACCCTGCAACGAAGAGCCATCCGGACGTTCACACTCGTCGGAAACGATGAGTACTCCGCCGACAAGCTGGGGATACAGCTCCTGGAGAAAGCCGGGATCAACCCGCTGGGGATCGCCAACATGCTGGAAACCGTTTTGGAGCATGACGGAAAGACGCTCCCTCGAGCGCAAGCCCACCAGATCAGCGATCGCATCCATCGCATCGAGAAAAAAGCCGCCCACTACGTTCCCGTGCCTGCAGAACAGGAAGCTTCAGGATTGTAGGACAGAAGAGATCCTCTAAATTCCGCATCCGGTGACCCGACGTTTCGATTCTCAAAGACGCATCTCCTCCTGCGTTTCCCCTGCAAACCCTACCCCAAAAAAGGTTTAAAGTTTTTCCATGATTTGTCGAAGAGAGTATATGGATAAGGGTATTTGGAGGGCCGACTTTCATGATCAACGATCTATCGACATTGCGCCGTTGCCGCATTTTTTCCAATCTCGACCCCAAAGAGCTGGAGCGAGTGGGATTCATCATGCAGGAGAAGACCTACGGGCGTGAACAGCTCATTTTTGGCGAAGAAGAAGCCGGCCAGTATATGTATGTGGTCAAGCGGGGCCTGGTCAAGGTATGGAAGATGACCGAAGATGGACGCGAGCAGATCCTGGCGGTGCATGGTCCCGGCCAGTCCTTCGGGGAATTGGCTTTGATTGATGGAAAGTCAACGCCCGCCAGTGTCAGCGCCCTGCAATCCACCACCATCTATTCGCTTTCCAAGTCCGATTTTGTCGGCTGCATCGTGAATCAACGCGGTATCTTCATGAAGATCGTGGAGTCCATTTGCGAACAGTTGCGTGAATCCTGGCGCCGGCTGCATGCCTTGACGATGATGGATACCGAGCAGAAGATCATGTTTGTTCTGTCCGAGCTGGGAGAGAAGCACGGCGTTAAAACACGGGATGGCGTGCTCATTAATATGCGGCTGAAGCACAAGGATTTGGCCAATATGGTTGTGGCCTCGCGGGAAACGGTCACGCGGTTCTTGAGCCAGTTTCAGAAAGACGGATTGATTCAGGTGCACGATGGCCAGATCACGCTCAAACAGTCGCTGCATGTGCAATAGACTTTAGAACTGGAAACTCACCCCCGGGACTGCCCCCAATGCCTCCGAGCGAAGCTTCTGTCGCAGAACCACCGGAAGGAAGTTGTGCGACCTTTCGGGACTTCCGTGTAAAATAGCATCCCCACAACATTCGGAAGGCAGGATCAATGGGTCCTGGCCTGGATACGCCGGGAGCCGGATGAAAACACAGGCGGGAATCGTATGGAGAATTCCACGATTCCTCCACTTCGAAACGGTATTACCCAAGAGGAGAGGAAAGAGTGAAGACCTTAGTGAAAGCCACTTATGATGACGTCAACCTGATCTTGAAACTTTACGACCTTCGGCGCGAGGAGAAGCTGCGACAAGCACGCGCTTGGTTTGTCGGGTCGTTCAATTTTGAGACCTTGGCGGATATGAATACCTTTTGTCCGCCCGGGTCCGAGCATAACGCCTTTTTCCGGATGGTGACCAGTTATTGGGATATGGCCGCTTCGTTTGTCACCAGCGGCGTATTGAATGAACAGTTGTTCTTTCAATCGAACCGCGAGATTCTATTGGTTTGGGAGCGGATCCGTGAACTGGCGAAACAACTTCGAGCCGAGCGAAAAGATTCGACGCTGTTTGCCAATCTGGAGGCAGTGGCAAATTCATACACTGAATATTTGAAGAACGAATCTCCCGGCGCGTATGAATATCTGTCGGATTGGTTCAAAAAAATCGTTCCAAGGTGAAAAATGCGCCGTGACAAGGTGAATGAAAAGGTCAAGTGAACCAGGAAATCAGTATGAGGAATCGCCCATGGTCAAAAAGACCGGAAAAACCCGAAAAGCCATTCAGCTGCCGCGCCCCATCTCCGGTTTGCCGTTCAGCGATGCAATTGTAGTTGGAAACACCGTGTATTTGTCGGGCCGGATCGGCTTCGATCCCAAAACGGGATTCCCTCCTCCGGCCATTGAGAGGGAAGTCCATCTGCTGATGGACGGTTTCGCACAGGTTCTGGCAGTCGCCAAAATGAAAATGGACGATTTGGTTTATGTCCAGGTGTTTTGTCCCGATCTTTCGCTTTATGACGAGTTCAACGCCATTTATCGAACCTATTTTAAGAACGATCTTCCGGCGCGTGCTTTCATCGGATCGGGACCCCTGTTGCGGGGCGGTCACTTTGAGATGATCGGCGTCGCGGTGAAGCCGTGACGGGAAAGTCTTCGAGGATGCCCCCCGAATGGGCCTGCCCGCATCGAGGGCGTTCACAGAGATTTCTTTGATGAACTTTTTAATTCGATGATACACTCCTCGATCGCCTGCTTTGGGGGACGGAGAGATGGCCGAGTGGCTGAAGGCGCACGCTTGGAAAGCGTGTTTACTCGTAAGGGTAACCAGGGTTCGAATCCCTGTCTCTCCGCCATAATTTGAAGCACCTCCAAAACAAATTTGCGTGTTCCGTGCAGTTGTCGCCGGCGGCAACAAATTTATCCCAAAGACTCTCCTGAGTTCTACTTTCTGCGATGCTTTCCAAAGAGTTTGATCCCAATTCCGCGGCTTTAGAAGGCAGCGGTATTTATGGCCTTCCTTCGACTCTCGAGGACAGCCGGGTGGTGTTGATCCCTGTGCCGGTGGAGATCACGACGTCCTACGGTGGAGGAACAGCAAAAGGACCCGACGCCATCCTCAAGGCATCCAGGCAGGTCGATCTTTACGATGCTTCAGCGGGACGCGTTTATGAAGCGGGAATCACCATGCTTGCGGAATCTCCGTTGATTCGCCGGCTGAACCGCCAAGGTCGACGGCTGGCCCAACCCATCATTGAAAAGGGGGGCGAACCGGATGGGTCGGGCGAGTTGGAATCGAAGTTGCGGAAGGTGAATGAAATCGGCGGGTTTGTGAACGATTATGTGTATTCCACCGCTGTCGACCTCTTGGCTCAGAATAAAATTGTCGGGGTGGTGGGCGGAGATCATTCTGTGCCGTTCGGATTGATCCGTGCTTGTGCCGAACAATTCCCGCATCTGGGAGTTCTTCACTTCGATGCCCACCATGACCTGCGGATTGCTTACGAGGGATTCGAATGGTCTCATGCGTCCATCATGTTCAATGTAATTCAAAAGATTCCTCAAGTGAGGCGCTTGGTCCAAGTGGGGATCCGGGATTTTTGCGAGCAGGAGATGAAGGTGGTGCATGAATCGAAAGGCCGAATCGTGGCTTTTAGGGATGAAGATCTGCAGCGACAAAAGTTTCAGGGGAAGACCTGGTCGTCGAGGGCTTCTCGAATCGTTTCTGCGCTGCCCCGCAATGTCTACGTGTCGTTTGATATTGACGGGTTGAACGCCTCTCTGTGTCCTCATACCGGAACACCCGTGCCCGGCGGCCTGTCGTTTGAAGAGGCCGTTTACTTGATCGCCGCTGTCGCGAGGTCAGGACGGCGGATTGTTGGATTTGACTTGAACGAGGTGGCTCCCGGGGCGGAAGGTGGCGATTGGGATGCCAACGTCGGTGCCCGATTGCTTTACAAGTTGATCGGCCACACCCTGCTCAGCCAAACGAAGAGAAAACGTCGTTGAAACACATTGAAGCCATCATCCTGGATTTTGACGGTTTGATTTTGGATACGGAAACGCCGGCTTACGAAGCGTGGCGAGATATTTATCGAGCCCACGGCCGCGATTTGCCGATGTCGCAATGGGCGGTGTGCGTGGGCCGGGGCATGGTCTTCGATCCGCACGCCCATTTGGAGCGGTTGTTGGGACAGGGACTGGATCGGGACGAAATCCAGACCCAGAGGCGCGCGGAGGTGAAGCAACGAATTGATCGTCAACCGCTGCTTCCCGGAGTTCAGGAAATTTTTGACCAGGCAGGGGAGATGAGATTAAAGATCGGGGTTGCTTCCAGTTCGCCCCGGGCCTGGGTGGAAGGGCATTTGAAGGCGCGCGGATTGTTCAACCGTCTCCAAGCCCTGCGTACGGCCGAAGACGTCCAAGAAACCAAACCGGACCCGGAGTTGTATGTCAGCACACTTTCGGCGTTACAGGTGCAAGCCCCCCATGCCATTGCTTTTGAAGATTCTCCCAACGGGGTCCTTGCAGCCCACCGAGCCGGCGTTTATTGCGTCGTGGTTCCCAACGCCATAACCTGTCAACTTCCATTCGACAGTGTTCCCATCGACCTCCAAGTCGATTCGCTCTTGGAAGTCAATCTCCGAAATCTTTGCGCCTAAAGAAGATGTTCTGGTCTCTTGCCGTAGGGTTTAGTGGGTTGGGAGATTGCGGTGGTTGATACCTCCCCAATCAGTCGTTGCGAATTACCGCCGCCCTGACGAACGGGCGGCGCTACCGAGTCATTTCTGACATTGCATGGGTAGCGCCGGCGGTTCTTCACGCCGGCAGCGTTCTTCAGACATCGGTTTTACTTTGGCCGGGAATCCAATGGAAGGTTCGAGGGCACCGTCTTCAACCGCAGCCGCTGAATCAGTGAAGACGACGCCAACCAGGCGAGGGGCAGAACCACCAGCGCATAACTCAACAGGCGTCCGTAGAAACCGTCGGGGCCGTAGGGCTCGGTGGCGGCGTGAAGCGCTTCACTGTGGGGGAACAATCCGGCTTCACAGAATTCGTGGAAGGAATAAATAAAAAGCTGAACCACAAACACCATCAGAAAAATGGCTGTGACCTGGAAGAACAAGCTGAGATTCACACGATAACCATACTTGGCCCACAGAAGAGCGATCGCCATGGCCACCAACAATCCCAAAATCGCGCCGCTGACGAAGGGCAATGAAGAGATCTGGAAGGAAATGCTGATCAAGAGCAGCGCTGTTTCCATGCCTTCCCGGGTGATCATCAACGTCGTGAAGAAGAACACCCCCAGAAAGGCGCCCCAGATTTTTTCCCGTGTGGCGAGAGACTGGAGGCGGCCTTCGATGTCTTGTTTCAAAGTCTTCGCGGCGCGCCACATGTAAATGATGAGGGAACCCACCAAAACGGCCGCCACCGCCGCGAGAACCCCTTCCCACAGGGACTGATTTACGCCCGCCCGCAGGGCAATGCCGGCACCGCCGCTCAGAAGGATGGAGACGGCCACACCCCAATAGACCGCCGGCAGCAGTTTCCGCCGCCCGGTTTTTTTGAGGAAGGCGATGCTGATGGCAATGATGAGGAAGGCCTCAACCCCTTCGCGCACCGTGATGACAAAACTCTGCAACATACACTGGGACTTTCGGGAAAACCTCGTGGCGTCGGCCACCGTTTTGATTTATGCTCAGCGGGCCAGTATACCTCAGGATTCAAAACAATGATAGTGACAATCATTTTCATTTGGAGCGTGACCCCATGCCATTGACCCCGCACGTGGAAAAGCATTTTCGGGCCTCCGAGACGGTCCGCGACCTGGTGATCGGCATGTCCGACGGGCTGACCGTTCCCTTTGCCCTGGCGGCCGGATTGTCGGGGGCCCTGCAGCGCAACGCCCTGATTGTGACCGCTGGAGCCGCGGAAATCGCCGCCGGGGCCATCGCCATGGGTCTGGGCGGTTATCTGGCAGCGCGCACGGATGCCGAGCACTATGCCTCGGAAAAAGCCCGGGAGCATCGTGAGACCTTGGAGATTCCGGAAGAGGAAGCCAAAGAGGTGGCCGCTATTTTTCGGGGTTACGGCCTGGACGAGCATCACGTTCAAGCGGTGACCGCCGCCATTCGAAGCGACCGTGCTCGTTGGGTCGATTTCATGATGAAGTTCGAACTGGGCATTGAACGCCCCGATCCCGGCCGGGCCCCGCAAAGCGCCCTCACGATCGGGCTGGCCTATGTGGTGGGAGGATTGATTCCGTTGTCGCCGTATATGCTTTTTGATTCGACCACACGTTCGCTCATCGCATCCATTGTTGTAACCCTGGCGGCGCTGTTGCTGTTTGGTTATGTGAAAGGCCGGCTGACTGTGAAAACCCCGTTTCGTGCGGCTGTGCAAACTCTGCTGGTCGGGGGTGTGGCGGCTGCGGCGGCATTTCTTATTGCCAGATGGGTCAGCTGACTTTCCAAGAGGGGGGCAAAGAAATGGTGCCGAGGGACGGAGTTGAACCGCCGACGCCAGCCTTTTCAGGGCTGCGCTCTACCACCTGAGCTACCTCGGCACATGGGAAGACCCGACGTTGCGACAGTTCGCAACGCCTCCGAACGCGGGACGAAACAATAACATATGGTTTGAAATTCCTTCAACTACAAACTGCGACAAGTGGGGACAGACACCGTCTGCTCAGCGATCCCGCGAGATGCTCAGCGTAAGGTGTCTGTCCCCACTTGTCGAGCAGACGGTGTCTGTCCCCACTTGTCTGTCCCCCAAAGCACAGTTACGAAAATGGAACTTTTTCCGGCCCGGAACGTCTAAAGGAGTATAGTAAGACTGGACGGCAGTGCACGCGATCGGTGACTCGAAGTTGCAAATCGTTAATAGGCGAGGACTTCCGATGTCCAGTGATTTAGCCTTTGAGAAGCTGGAAGCAGCCCCGCGCTGGGTATCCGGTGAGACGGAGCTTGTGGCTCAACTACAGGCGGGGTCCCAGGAGGCCTACGCGCATCTGGTAGATCGGTTCGAGCACACGATCTACAACCTGATGTTGCGGATGTTGGGAAATCCTCATGATGCGGCCGATGTTACCCAGGAAGTCTTCATAAAAATCTTCCGGGGCATCCGAGGATTCAACGGAGACGCCAACCTGCGGACGTGGATCTACCGGATTGCCCTGCGCGAGGCTGCGAACTGGCATCGATGGTGGTTGCGTCGGCACTTCAACCGCACGGTGTCGCTGGATTTGACCGATTCTGAGGACGGCGAAACCCGGATTTTTGAGAATGTGGTTGAAGATCATCGTCCCCTTCCTTCGGAGCGCTTGTTGCACGCCGAATTGGAGGCACGCATCCAGTCGGCACTCAGAACCCTCCCCATCAAGTACCGGTCGGCCGTGGTCTTGCGGGATTTGGAGGAGTTCTCGTATGAGGAAATTGCCAGGACCTTGCACATTTCCGTGGGCACGGTGAAATCACGGATTTTAAGGGGGCGAGAGCTTTTGAAAAGGAAGTTGAAGACCCTTCTGGATAAGGAGTGGCCGTTCTGAGGGTGAGGTTGCAGAAAGAGGCAGGTATGAACTGCAAGACATTCATGAAAATGATCCCGCAAGCGCTGGACAATGTGTCCCTGCGCACGTCCGAATTTGAATCCCATCGTGACTCTTGTGTTTTATGCCGTCGCGAGTGGGAGCAGCTGGAGCGAACAAAGCACTGGGTCCATTCCTTGCCGCGCCACACGGTGCCGCATGATTTGGACATGGCCATCCGCGTGGAGGCTTCCCGACACTCTTCTTTCAGTTTTGGAGACCGTTTTTGGATGCGCATTGAAGATGCCCTCCGACCGTTAGCGCTACCGGCCTTCGGGGGACTGGCGTTGGCCGTCATCTGCTTTGCGATGATGCTGAACACGTTGTGGATGACCCCGTCCTTGGCCAATAACAGTGATGATATCCAGGTGCAGGTTCGGACGGCGCCGCGAACGCGTCCCAACAATTATCTGACCATTGCCACGGAGGGGAACAGCAATCTCCCGGATGAACCCCTCCTCGTCGAGACGCACATCGACCCGAGGGGCCGGGTTTACGATTTCAAGGTTTTGAGCGGACCGGACACGCCCAGCGTGATTCACAGCTTGGAACAAGTGCTGTATTTCACGGTCTTCGATCCGGCCACGTCCTTCGGACGGCCTACCGACGGCAAGGCGATATTGTCGTTCCGCAAAGTCAAAGTGTTGGGCTAATCTCGGAAGTTTTGTAAGAAGCGCTCCGCAGTCAGGAGCGCTTTTTGTTTTAAGCGGCGGTGTTGGGATGACCGTTCCCGGTATTTCCCGGGGCAAAACGGCGTTGACAAAGACTAGACCCTATGGTAGTTCTAGTCCGCTCCAGTGGGTCAAGCCTGAAGGAGGTTCCCACCGCGCGGGATGAAAGGCACCGAGAAGAAAGCTTCCGTGAAATTGCGGAGTAATTTCGACAGCGTGGAATTAGCCGAGAGATTCTTTCATTCGGTGATCGATCAGTCACGTATCCAGGATTCCGATTCGCATCGCATGGAGATGGCCGTTCGCGAATCCGTCATCAATGCCATTCAACACGGCAATGGATGTGACGAGTCCAAGCAGGTGGAACTTTCCATCAGTGTGACGCCGGCCAAGATTACCATTTGGGTCCGGGACGAAGGTCACGGTTTTGATGCCGGGTCCGTTCCCAATCCCTTGGAAGAAAACAATCTGTTGAAGACCTCGGGGCGCGGTATCTTCATTATCCGGTCCTTTATGGATGAGTTTTCGGTGCGCCGCGTTCCCAATAACGGCAGCGAAGTGGTGATGGTGAAACGTTTGTCCTCCAATTCAAATTCCAACTCGAGATAGCTTGAGGAGAGGATGAGGCTGTGACTATGCAACTAAAAACACGAAAGATCGGCGAAGTCAACGTGGTGGATATCAACGGGAAGATCACGCTGGGCGAAGGCAATATTATTCTCCGCGATACCATCCGGAACTTGCTGTCCCGCGGAGAGAAGAAGATCCTGCTTAATCTCGGCGATGTGACTTATATCGACAGCTCCGGCATTGGCGAACTGGTCTCCAGTTTCACGACCACCACCAATCAGGGCGGTCAGCTGAAGCTCTTGAATTTGACCAAGAAAGTGCAGGATCTGCTCCAGATCACCAAGTTGCTGACGGTATTTGAGGTGTTTACGAACGAAGGCCAAGCGGTCAGCAGCTTCAAATAGATCCCGCGGACCCGTTAAGGGCGACATCTCTTCTTTCTAATGACCGGACACGGATGGGAACGTGTCCGGTGTTTTTGTTTATAGGGTCCGTCGAGCCGCGGTTTCAGGACCGCGATTTGGGGGTCTGAATCAGAACATCCCGCCGGGAAATGCCGAACTTCTCCAGCCGGTACTGCATGGTACGAAAGCTGATGCCGAGTAATTGGGCCGCCTTGGTGATAGACCCGTTAGATCGTGTCAGGGCTTCCAAAAGCAACTGTTTTTCATGCTCCTCGAGCGACATTCCGCCCTCGGGAATTAAAGTGGTTTTTTGAGATGTCATGAACGACGGACGGCGAATTTCAATGGGCAAGTCTTCCAATTCAATTTGATCTCCCTCACCCAGAAGAACCGCGCGTTCAATAGCGGATTCCAGCTGCCGGACATTTCCCGGCCAGGAGTAGTCGTGAATAAACTCACGGGCCTCGTCGGAAACGCGCACCACCGTTCGCCTCACGGCGGCGGCATGTTTCTTGAGGAAATGGTCGACCAGGGAATCGATGTCGTTCTTCCGGTCGCGCAACGGGGGAGCCACAATTGTGATGACGTTGATGCGGTAATATAAATCCTCTCGAAAACGCCCGTCCTTCATCAGTTGCGCCAAATCCTGATTGGTGGCGGCGATGATGCGGACGTTCACCTTCACCGGCTGCGCCCCGCCGATACGAACGATTTCGCGCTCCTGCAGGGCGCGCAACAGCTTGGCCTGCATCATGAGGCTCATATCGCCGATTTCGTCCAGAAAGAGGGTTGAACGGTCGGCCATCTCGAAAAGGCCAAGCTTGCGTTGCAGGGCCTGAGAGTGTGAGCCTTTTTCAAATCCGAACAATTCCGATTCCAGCAGGGTGTCCGGAAGCGCCGCACAATTGATGGCATAGAAAGGGAACTCGCTGCGCGGACTGTTGGAATGAATCATGCGGGCGATCAGTTCCTTGCCGGTGCCGCTCTCCCCGCACAGGAGAACCGTGGAATTGGTGTGGGCCACCTTGGCAATCATCTTGAGGACATCCCGCATTCGCGGAGAGTCCCCGATCAACATTTTCTTCAAACGCTGCAGCTTGTCGAAGACCTCGGTCACTACGGTCAGGAGTTCGGCCTTGTCGAAAGGTTTTGTCAGATACTTGAACACGCCCTTCTTTGTGGCTTCCACGGCGGATTCGATGGATCCGTGCGCCGTGATCAAAATGACGGTGATGGTGGGGTCGGCGGAGCTGATTTCCTCCAGCAGTTTGATCCCGGAAATGCCCGGCATCTTGAGATCGGTCAGCACCAGGTCGAATCGGCTGTTCTTCATGACCCGCAGGGCTTGTTCTCCGCTGACCGCGGTGGTGACCGCATAGCCTTCATCCTCCAGAATGGCTTGTAAGATTTCCCGCTGGCGTCCTTCGTCATCAACAACCAGGATCGATCCCTGTCCCGCCGTCACCGCGGAAGCGTCTTTATTTACCGAATGAGTCATAGTCATATGATGCAGAATCGAAACAAGAGGCAACCCTTAACCGACCAGCGCGGCAGCAAAGGCCAGCCTCGTTTCTTCGGAGGAAATCTGCGAAGCTTATTTCCCGAAGACTCGCTTGAAAATCCGGTCCACGTTCCGCAGCGGCCGCTTCACATCGAACAGCCGGCGCACTTCGGCGGGCCGGAGGTGCTTTCGAATGTCCGGGTCATTAAGAAGCACCGTCTCGAAATCCAGCGATTCATTGCCCCACACGCGAAGCGCGTGGCGCTGGACCCAGGCATAAGCGGTTTCACGCGCCACCCCTTTCTCGGTCAGCGCCAGCAGCAACTCACCCGAAAACACCAAGCCGCGGGTGAGTGCGAGATTCCTCTTCATGCGCTCGGGATAGACGAACAGGCGGCCGATCAGCGCCGTGGTCTTGGCCAACATGTAATCCAGAAGGATGGTGGAATCCGGCAAAATGATGCGTTCGACCGAGGAGTGAGAGATATCGCGTTCATGCCACAAGGCCACATTTTCCAACGACGCTCCGGCATGGCCGCGAATGACCCGTGCCAATCCGCAGATTTGTTCGCAGGTGATGGGATTCCGCTTGTGCGGCATCGCCGACGAGCCTTTCTGCCCTTCGGAGAAGAATTCCTCCGCCTCCCTCACCTCCGTCCGTTGAAGATGGCGAATTTCCAGCGCGAATTTTTCGAGCGACGCCGCCATCACGGCCAGCGTGGTCATATAGAACGCGTAACGATCCCGTTGAATGATTTGTGACGATACGGGCGCGACCTTCAAACCCAATCGCCGGCACACCGCTTCCTCGATGGCGGGATCGAGATGCGCCGAGGTGCCCACGGCCCCGGAAATCTTCCCCACGCGCATCTGTTCGCATGCCAGCCCGAAACGTTCTGTATGACGCCGTATCTCATCGTACCAAATGGCCAGCTTTAATCCGAAGGTTGTGGGCTCGGCATGAATCCCATGCGTCCGGCCAATCATGGCCGTGTGCTTGAACTCCATCGCCCGCCGTCGCAGCACCGCCAGAAGATCCTTCAGATCCTTTTCAAGAATTCGCGAGGCTTCCATGACGCGCAAGGCGTTCGCGGTATCGACCACGTCGGAAGAGGTCAGACCGAAATGGAGATATCGGCCGGACGGGCCGACGTGTTGTGCCACGTTGGTCGCAAAGGCAATGACGTCATGCTTCGTCCTGGCTTCGATGGCGTGGATTCTCGACACGCTGAAGCGGCCGCGGCGGCGGATATCGCGGGCCGCAGATTTCGGAATCAAGCCCCGCGCCGCTTCCATCTCCGCCACGGCGATTTCAACGTCCAGCCACTTGCGGTATTGATTCTCCTCCGTCCAGATGCGTCCCATTTCCGGCCGGGTGTAACGTGGGATCAATGATTTCCTCCAAATGGGGCAAACTCGTCGATGGGCGGTTTTGATTTCCGGCGCACCGATGATCAGGAAAAGCCGAAAAATACTAACATTAGAAAAAACAGCGGAAAAGGAAAATAGAGGCGGCCGAAACTTCAAAACCGCAAAAGAGGCGCCGGTTCGTCCTGGTGGGTCAGCTGAATCTTCTCCGGAGGCAGGCCGCGGCTTTCAAATACCTGCACCATCGACATGCGCACGATTTCCGGATGGTTGTTTTTCTGGCTGATGTGCGCCAACAACACATGTACGGCCTGGCCATCGTAATCTTCGGCGAAGAATTGCGCGGTTGTATCGTTGGACAAATGTCCGTGCCGGCTCATGACCCGCTGTTTTACGAACCATGGGTACGGCCCCACCTTGAGCATCTCGAGATCGTGATTGGATTCAAAAACCAGACAATGACTGCCGGCGACACGCTGCTTCACCAGCTCGGGTATGTAGCCGAGGTCGGTGACGATGCTGGTCTTAATGCCTTCCGCCACCACACAAAATGCCAGCGGTTCCACCGAATCGTGAGGGATGGCGAACGGTTGCACCCGGATGTCGCCGACCGTAAAACACTCCTCCGCCCGGATGGGTTCGACAGGATACTTGTTCCGGCTGATGCGCGAGGCCTCAAAAGCGGCGGGGGCAATGAAAACCGGGATGTTCAAATTCTTGACGAGAGTTTCCACTCCGTGAATATGGTCGGCATGTTCGTGCGAAATCACAATGGCTTGGATGGATTCGAGGGGAACCTGAATCGTCGCCAGACGTCGAGCCGTTTCCTTCATGCTGAATCCGGCGTCTACGAGCAGGCGCGTCTTGGGGGTTCCAATGTAGGTGCAGTTGCCCCCGCTGCCGCTTCCCAAAACGCAAATGTCAACGCTCATCGCCGAACCTTCCGCTTTCGAACAAGAATTTCAAATCACGATTTTCAGCTGATGCCTATCTGAGGCCATATAGAAACCGATTGATGATTACTTTCTTCGGGGGTTTGCCGCCCCGCTTGAATACCCTGGCAGAAGGCCGATCAGCACTCCAAAATATCCCGCTCCACACGAAGACCGTTGAGTTTTCCAACCAACGACAGCGCGATGGCGGTGGAGTGAAAGGAATCTCTGGCAACTTCCCTCACTTCCTCCGCCGACACGCGTTCGACATTTCGCATGAGTTCCTGGATGGAGGTGTAGGACCCGAAGTAGAGTTCCTGACGCGCCAGATTGCCCATGCGGCTCCCCGTCGACTCCAATCCTAAAACCAGTCCGCCCTTCAGGTGATCTTTAGCCCGCCGCAATTCTTCCTTTTCCACAAGCGTGCGTTTGCTCTTGCGCAGTTCTTGTACGATCAAGGAAATGGTCTTGCCCGCGGAGGCCGGCGCCGTGGCCGCATAGATCGAGAAACAACCGGTGTCGCTGTAGGGATCCAAATTCGAAAACACCGAATAGGCCAATCCGCGCTTTTCCCGGATATTTTGGAACAGCCTGGAACTCATTCCCCCTCCCAGAATGACATTGAGTACATAACAGGCATGGCGTTTGGGGTGAGCCATGGGATAAGAAGGCACGCCCAAGCACAAGTGGATTTGTTCCAGGGAGTTCTTGGGCTTGAGATGAATTTCGGCATAGCTCTTTGGAGCCGGCGAAGAGGCCGGAGCCGGGGCCTTCGGAAGTCGCGAGAACTTGCGCTCCAACGCTTCGACGAGCCGTGAATGATTCAAGCGCCCGGCAGCCGCGATGACCATGTTCTCAGGGACATAACATTCACGAAAATATCTTTGAAGAGGAGCCCGGTGTATGCCCGCCAACGTGTTCTCGGTTCCCAGGATCGGCCATCCCAAAGGATGGTTCTTCCAAAAATTCTGTATGAAAATCTCGTGAACCAGATCATCGGGGGTGTCTTCAACCATCTTGATTTCTTCGCGAATGACGTCCTTTTCCTTCTCGATATCGCGCGGATCCAGGCGGGGATGAAGCACCAGGTCCGACACAATGTCGACCGCCAAGGGTAGGTGTTCGTCCAGCACCTTGATGCTGAAGCTGGTGCATTCCTTGGCCGTGAAGGCGTCGAGGTTGCCTCCGATGGAATCCACGTTCCGCGCGATCTCTTCCGCCGATCGCTTTGTGGTTCCCTTGAACAACATGTGTTCGATGAAATGGGCGATGCCGTTCTGGTCCTTGGTTTCGCGGCGGGAACCGCTTCGAAGCCACACGCCCAGAGCCACCGAGCGCACATGGGGAATGGACTCGGTCACAATGGTCAGGCCGTTGTCTAAAATCGTTTTGTGAATATCTTCCATGCGGATAGAAGCCGCACCCACTCTAACATAGCCACCCACGGCTGACAATCGGAAGGGGTTGATGACCTGAATTATTCCGCGGGTCGAGTCCAGGAGCGTCACTTGTTCCTTATGGCGGGCTGATGCTAAACTTCTCTAAATGAAATCTGAGAGAAAGACAGATTTGTTGGGAATGGAACTGTCCCGACTGGAAGCTCTGTTTGCCGACATGAGCCTGGAGCGTTTTCGGGCCCGCCAGGTATTTCATAACGTGTATGGGCGCCTGCGAACCGAGTTCTCTTCGATGACGGATTTGAGCAAGCCCCTTCGAAATGACTTGGCGAAGCGATTCACCATAAAGCTTCCTCACATCACGCGACGTACCGAGTCCTGCGACGGGACCATCAAGTATCTTCTTCAACTGGAGGATACCGAAACGGTGGAATCGGTTTACATTCCGGAAACACATCGCACCACACTGTGTCTCTCCACCCAAGTGGGATGTTCGTTTCGTTGCCGGTTCTGTTTGACTGCCAGTTTGGGTTTTAAGAGAAATTTGACGTTCGGTGAGATCGTCGGCCAGGTCATGTCCATTCTCTCGGATCACAACGGGACTCTGAATTCCAGCTCGCGTTTGAATGTGGTGTTCATGGGAATGGGCGAGCCGCTGCTTAATTATGAGAACGTCATGGAAGCGATCCGTGTGATGGCTCATCCTGATGGGTTGGCGATTTCTCCGAAGCGCATGACGCTTTCAACCGCGGGCGTTATCCCGCGTTTGAGCGATTTGGGGCGCGAAAAAGTGCGGCCCCACTTGGCCGTTTCTCTGAGCGCCACGACCGAGGCGCAACGTAATGCGTTGATGCCCCACAACAGAAAATATTCCCTCGAAAGCTTGCTGGAAGCCTGTCGCCAGTATCCGTTATCAGCTCGTGAGCGGTTGACCTTCGAGTATGTTCTTTTGGACGGAGTGAACGATTCTTTGGACGATGCTCGGCGCTTGGTCAAACTCTTGGATGGAATTCGTGCCAAAATAAACCTGCTGGCATTGAATGAAGCGGCGGAATTACCGTTTCGTGCCTCGCCGCCCGAGCGCGTACATCAGTTTCAGGAATATCTGGCATCGAAACATGTCTCCGTGTTTGTTCGGAAACCGCGCGGACTCGATATTCTAGCAGCCTGCGGCCAGCTGAAGCGGGAGGTGGACCCGGCGGGGCTGGAGAATTTCAGGTCCAGGATCGATTCGGTGGCTCAACCGGCATGAGTGAGTGTCAGTCCAGGGATGATGTTGTCTATGAATAAATTCCAAAAGCTAAATGAGCTCCAAATCTCACCCTTCAAATTCCAATCCGCAACGTGATGAGGGTGGACGGTGAGAATGGATTTCGTTTGGTAATTGGGTTTTGGATTCTATTTGGACTTTGGATACTGGAACTTGGAATTTTAAACTTATTATTGCTGAAGAACGGAAACGCAGCCTTTTTAGATTAGTGGACAAATTCAGATCCGGGTCCTTATCGGAGGTTCATCATGGAGCATTCACCCGCATTCTTGGCGTTGGTAAATGACGCCAAGTCGAGGATCAAGCAGTTAACGGTGGAGCAGGTGGTGGAGAAAATGAAGCGCGGCGACAAGTTCATTTTTGTCGACACACGCGAGGACAACGAATGGACTGCCGGGCGCGCCCAGGGGGCCATTCATTTGGGCCGCGGCGTTATTGAACGCGACATCGAGAAGGCCATTCCCGACCACCAGGCCGAAATCATTCTTTATTGCGGGGGCGGATTTCGTTCCGCTCTGGCGGCGGACAATCTTCGGAAAATGGGGTACGCCAACGCCATCTCGATGGATGGCGGCATTCGGCGCTGGCGGGAACTGAAATTGCCCGAAGAGAAGTAGAGCCGCTTCGTGTCGAGAGCGGATTTCTCGGGATGTCGTCCGGAACGAGACTGTTGAAGACCTCAACTAACAGTTTATGTCCTTAACTCAATTCATGCCCTTCGGTTTGGGACATTCCAAGCCGAAGCATTACCGCTCCATGGCTCAGGCGTTCTGGGAGAACCGCGATAACCTCTCTCATGGTTGGCGTGTGTTGCGCCATGGTGTGTGTGATGGCTGTTCACTGGGCCCCCGGGGTCTGCGGGATGACGTCATCCCGGGAGTCCATCTCTGCATGACGCGGCTCAATCTGCTGCGCCTGAATACCATGGGGGCAGTGCCGGACGAGGCTTTTTCCGATATCGAACAACTGCGCCGGCTTTCCAATGAGGAGCTGCACCGGCTGGGCCGCTTGCCTTATCCCATGATCCGGCGGCGCGGCGATCGTGGTTTCACCCGCCTCTCCTGGAGCGCGGCAATGGAACAGATACGCGCAGAGCTTCAAAACATCCCTCCAAATCGCACGGGTTTTTTTGCGACCTCGCGCGGGTTGACCAATGAGGCCTATTACACTTTTCAGAAACTGGCTCGCCTGTGGGGCACGAACAACATCGATTTGTGTTCGCGGCTCTGCCATGCCGCTTCGGTTTACGGATTGAAGGAGACCCTCGGAGTGGGCGCTCCCAGCTGCTCGCTCTCCGATTTTATTGGAACGGATCTTTTGGTCCTGTTTGGAACCGATCTGGCGAACAATCAACCGGTCACAACCAAATACATGCACTACGCGAAGAGGCAGGGTACGCGCATCGTGGTGGTTAATCCCATGCGCGAACCGGCTCTGGAGCGTTATTGGGTACCTTCTGTACTCTCCAGTGCCGTGTTTGGAACCAAGTTGATGGACGATTTCTTTCAGGTCAACGTGGGCGGCGACCTGGCTTTTATCAACGGTGTCATCAAGCATTTGTTTGAGAAGGGCTGGCTGGATAGCGAGTTTATCGAAAAACATACGACCCATTTTGACGCCCTGCGGATGGAATTGAACCGACAACCCTGGGAAGCCTTGGAGTTGCAATCGGGGTTATCCCGTCAAGAGATGCTGCGGTTTGCGACCCTGTTCCACGAGGCTCGGACGGCGGTTCTCTGTTACAGCATGGGACTGACCCAACATGCCCACGGTGTCGACAACGTGAAGGCCATCGCCAATTTGGCGTTGTCGCGAGGAATGCTGGGACGCGAAAAGTGCGGAATCATGGCGATTCGCGGACACTCGGGCGTTCAAGGCGGAGGCGAATGCGGGGTCGATGCCGACAAATTTCCCGGTGGGTTCGAGGTGAATTCCGAGAATGCCCAACGCTTCACCGCATTGTGGCATCGCTCCATTCCCTCGGGCAAAGGATTAAAGACCGCCCAAATGATCGAGGCCGCCCATCGGGGAGAAATTGAAGCCTTGTACACCATCGGTGGGAATCTTCTGGAAACGATGCCCGACCGCGATTTCGTGCGGCAGGCCATCCAGCGTGTGAGGGTACGCATTCATCAGGACATTGTTCTCAACAGCTATGCCGTGTTTGATGATACCGAGTTGCTGATTCTGCTTCCCGGTCAAACACGCTATGAAAGTGGCGGGACCTCCACCTCGACTGAGCGGCGCATCCGATATTCTCCGAAAATTCCGGGACACGGGATGGCGGAAACATTGCCGGAGTGGGAAATACCCTGTCGCATCGGCCAGACCCTCCTGCCGGATTGCAAAAATGAATTTCGTTATGCCGACGA
The DNA here is from genome assembly GCA_028716525.1 of Terriglobia bacterium. Taxonomy (GTDB): domain Bacteria; phylum Acidobacteriota; class Terriglobia; order JAIQFV01; family JAIQFV01; genus JAQUPQ01. The sequence goes on from JAQUPQ010000004.1 coordinate 72,952, forward strand.
CGGAGAAATTCGCCGGGAAATGGCGCGCGCCATGCCGATGTACAAGGGGATCGAAAATTTGAAGGAGGAAGGCGATAGTCTGCAGTGGGGCGGCCCTTTTCTACATCGTGGCGGCGTCTTTGAGAAGATGCCGCAAGGTCGCGCCCGATTCGCTCCCTTGCGGCTTCCGCCTTGGGAGATACCGGTCGGGAAGTTTCTATTAACAACGCGTCGGGGAAAACAATTCAATTCCATGACGCAGGGATTTGAGGATTCCCTGGTGGGGGTGAAACGCCGGGATACTATTTTCATTTCACCTCAGGATGCAGAGAAGTTGGGTCTTGAGGAGGGGTGTCCTGTGGTGGTGCGTTCCCCGTGCGGATCCCTGCGTGGAGTGGCTCACCTCTGCGACACCAAACCCCGCAATCTCCAAGCCTATTGGCCGGAAGCCAATGTTCTCATCCCTCGGCGTTACGACCCCGTCTCCGGCGAGCCGGATTATAACTGTCTGGTCGAGGTGGTGAAAGATTAGCCGCCGGCCGATGAGATTGATCCTGTTGTCTGGACAGTTTTCCATAGCTGCTTTAAAATTTCGGTTTTGAATGTTGAAACCGGATGCGAGGAGCGCCGCTTGGCAAGTTTTTACATCATCAATTTTGGATGTCGTGCCACGCAGGCCGATGGCGGCGAGATTGAACAGGCCCTGCGGGCCCAGCGCTACGTCAAGGCGAACGGGCTGGAAGACGCCAATGTCGTTGTGTTGAACACCTGTACGGTAACTGCAGCTGCCGACCGGGACGCGCGGCAGACGATCCGGCGCGTTCAGCGCCAGAATCCCACGGCCAAGATCGTGGTCACGGGCTGCTACGCTCAGCGCGCACCCGAGGAGATTCTGGAAATGCCCGGCGTCCACTTTGTGGTCGGGAATTCGCACAAGGATCGATTGGTCGAGATTGTCGATGCCCGATTGCAAGGCTTCGCGACTGAAGGCTCTCCTGTTCATGAGGGAACAGATCGAAACGAAGGCTTGTCCTGCACAGCCGAAGTTTATGTGGAAGGTTTCTCCCGGCGCGAGCGGATTCCCTTTGTTTCGCAAACGTTCTTTGGGGCGGCCGACCGAACCCGACCCTCCCTCAAGATCCAGGACGGATGCGATGCCAACTGCTCGTTTTGCATCATTCCCACGGTGCGCGGCCGCAGTCGAAGCTTGGACCCAATCGAGGTGAAAAAGCAGGTGGCTGCATTGGCGGCTCAAGGATACCGGGAGGTTGTGCTGTCGGGGATTCATCTTGGCAGCTATGGACGCGATCGTGGAGATGGATCGACACTGTTGAAACTTTTGGAATCGCTCGAGGAGATCGAAGAGCTGGGTCGAATCCGCCTCAGTTCCATCGAGCCGCTGGAAGTGAATGCCGCATTGATCTCTCACGTGGCTCAGTCGAAGAAATTTGCCAAACATTTCCACGTCCCGATGCAGAGTGGCGTTGATCGAATTTTGCGGGCCATGCGCCGGCCCTACACCTCGGCACAGTATGCGGAAGTGGTGTCGTCCATTCGTGAAAATATCCCGGATGCCGCCATTGGGGCCGACGTCATTACGGGGTTTCCCGGTGAGACGGAATTCGAGCATCGATCCACGCTCGAGTTCGTCGAAGCCTCTCCACTGACTTATCTCCATGTGTTTTCGTTCTCACCGCGCCCCGGAACACCTGCCGCGTTGATGCGGGGCAGCATTGCGCCTGAGACGATGAAGCGCCGGAGCGGCGAGCTGCGGCAATTGGGACTGAAGAAAAAATTGGGGTTCCAGCAAGAGATGGTGGGGCGCATTCTGTCCGCAGTGACGCTGGATCGCGCAGGCAACGATTTGACGGAAGCGATGAGTAGCAATTTCCTCGAAATCAGGATTGAGGGTTCTCGGCTCGCACCCAACCTCTTCCTCGATGTGGAGGTGAAGGCCATTGAAAACAGCGTGCTCCTGGGAACAGTGCGGAAGGCGGGGCCTTCCGTGGTTTAACTTGGATCTGATTCTTGCCATTGAGATTTTCCAGTCAAAATCTACGGAGCTTGTAGTCCATCGACAGAGTTCAACAGGTTGCTGAAAAACCTAATTCAAGGAAAGTGATGCGAAAGTTTGGAGTGCGCCGCCTAGGGCGGCGCTTTGGATGGGGTTAGCAACCCTTTTGCTTCGGCCATCCCATCTTTCATGCCCTGTTTCAATGCGAGAATCCAAAGCGGTCCGCCTGGGCGGATTGCCGCCGCACTCTACAAAATTGTTTTGCAGCAACCTATTAATCGTGCACTGAAATCCACCGCGTCAATCGACGGCAGGAGGCCCTGGCGATTGTTTGAAGAATTAGAAAAAAACGGCTTAGTTATTCTTCAAGAAAAATCCCTGTCTGAGCTCCCGTGGCTACGGCACGGTTTTTCCACCCGTCCGGGAGGCGCGAGCGCTTTCCCGAAGGATTCCCTTAACCTTGGATTTGTGCCGGAGGACTCGCGAGATGCCGTCCTGGCCAATCGCAAGCTGTTTTATGAGGCCGTGGGAGTAACCGGCTTCGCGCATTTGCAATTGCGCCAAGTGCATTCCGATCGGGTCCTGTGTGCGAATAATCTCGAAGATATCGAAACAAGAAATTCGGCCGATGCCGCCATCACGGGATTGCCGAAGTTGGCATTAACGGTCTTGACGGCCGATTGCGTGCCCGTGATTGTGGCCGATCCGGACCGTCATGTGATATCCGTAGTTCACGCCGGATGGCGCGGAACGCTGCAGCAGGTTCTGTACAAAACATTGGAGCGCCTTCACGCAGATTTTCAATGCAGCCCCGGGAATTTGCGGGTGGCCTTGGGTCCTTCGATTCGGGCGTGTTGTTATGAGGTGGAAAATGACGTTCGTGAGGCTTTCGAAACCGCAGAGATTTCCACCGAGCCGTGGTTCATCTCGATAGACGCGGCCTCTAAAAAATTTCGTATGGATTTGATAGCGGCGAACTTGGAGCAGCTGAAGTCCGCGGGAGTTCCACCGAGTAATGTCGCCGTAGCTCCTGATTGTACGGCCTGCCACACTGAAAAGTATTTTTCACATCGCCGGGAAGCAGGAAAAACAGGTCGCCTGATGGCGCTCGTGGCCATCAGCCCATAGAACTGGTGAGGTGAGAAGTGAATGGAGATCCATCGGACCTCCGGGTCTATAATCGACAGGCACGTTGAGAGGGGTAGGGAAAAAATCGGTTTTATGATCTCGAAATTTCAAGGAGTGATATTGGGAGCGGCTGTGGGGGATGCCCTATCGGCGCCCGTGCAGTTTCTGTCGCGTCGGGAAATTCAGGATCAGTACCAGGAAGTGCGCGACATGATGGGCGGCGGATGGCTCAATCTGCGGCAAGGCGAATTTTCGCATGACACTCAAATGATGTTGTGCACGCTGGAATCTATCCTGGAGTCGGGCCGGTTTGAGGTTGACCCCAGCATTCAGAAGCTTCTTTTGTGGTACAAGAAACGGCCCAAGGGCATCGGCAAAACTACCCAGGAATCGCTCAAGCGGATCAGCAGGGGAGAATCGTGGAGGTCGGCTTCTCAGGAAGTGTATCGGAAACGGCCGCACATGAGCGCCGGGGATGGTGCCCTCATCCGATCATTACCGATCGCGTTGCGGTACACCTCGGATCTCAACTCCCTGGTCACACACTCCACGGACTCGGCCATGATTACTCACGCCGATCCCATGGCTGCAACCGGTGTGGTGTTGCTCAATATGATGATTTCGGAGCTCCTGCAGTCGACCCAGAAAGACCCCAGGCCGGTGTGTATGGACCGGCTTTTCGGCGCCCAGAACAATCTTTGGAAAAACATTTTTGATGAGATCGATTACCTGGATGAAGACGATTTGATTGCTTCGGGTTATGTGGTCGACACCCTGCAGTCCGCCTTGTGGTGTTTTTTGAAAACCCGTAGTTTTGAAGAGGCCTTGATCATGGCGGTCAATCGGGGAAACGATGTATACGCCCTCGCCGCGGTCACCGGTGCTCTTTCCGGAGCACATTATGGTGTTAAGAATATTCCATCACGTTGGTTGGACGCTTTGGAACATCGCGACGCTTTAATGGGACTCTCCGGAAAAATTTACGCCCTCATTCATCAATGAACCTTTTTCTCGGCTTGCCGCCGCTTTCCAAACCTCAATTCCTTCAAAACATCTAGGGTCTTGGCAAATCAAAATGTTGTGTGCTAGACTCCCAATGATTCAATAGGTTGTATGTTCCGACCAATATTGTGAACTGCAGTGGGGCAGTCTTTTTCCATCAAACTCCGTTTAAAGGTTGAATTGTGCTTCGCTTATCACGCATCCAAATGATCGGCTTCAAATCGTTTTGTGAGAAAGCCGAGATTATGTTTGCCGAAGGCGCCGGCGTAACCGCCATCGTCGGTCCCAACGGTTGCGGAAAATCCAATATCGCCGACGCCATCGCGTGGGTTTTGGGTGAGCAAAGCGTGAAAAGCTTGCGCGGCTCTTCCATGGAGGACGTTATCTTCAATGGAACACGTGAGCGCCAACCCATGGGCCTGGCGCAGGTGTCATTGACACTGGTCGACCCCGAATTTACGCGCGAATCTGTGGGCGAAGTATCCCCGGTGGAACAGGAGGAGATGTTTGAAGAAGCCGCCAGCCCGGCCGGTCAACTTTCGGGCAGTGAATCCGAACCAGCGGCTGTTGCACGGCGCCGAAAACGTTTTGAGCCCAAACCCGGAGAAGTGGTTGTCACACGCAAGCTCTACCGCTCCGGGGAAAGTGAGTATTACCTCAACGGTCGCCTGTGCCGCTTGCGGGACATTCAGGAATTATTTTTGGGGACGGGTTTGGGGCCCAATTCCTACGCCATTATCGAGCAGGGACGGGTGGGGCAGATCCTGAGTTCCAAGCCCATGGACCGGCGCATGTTGATCGAAGAAGCCGCCGGCACGACAAAATACAAAGCCAAACGAAAATTGGCGGAAGCCAAATTGGAATCCGCCAAGCTGAACCTGTCGCGCGTAAACGACATCATCGAAGAAGTCACGCGGCAGTTGAATTCGCTCAAACGACAGGCCGCCAAGGCCCGACGCTATCACGAGCTGCGCGAGGAGATGCGGGCGAAATTAACCGCCATCCTTTTCAGCCAACTCATTGAATTCGAAGAAACCATTCAAAACACCCAACAGGAATTGGCGGCGGCCAGTTCCAAAGCCGAAGAATCACGCCAGACTTTACAGGCCCAGGAATCGGAGCAGCAGGCCACCCAACAGCGCAGTTTCGAACTGGAAGATTTATTGCGCCGCCAACAGGAAGAGCTGGCTGAAAATCATTTGCAGCTGGATCGGGCCCAGCATAAGAAGGTTTACAGCCACGAGCAACTGGGGGCGATTGAACAGCGGCTCGCCGATTTCGAAAAAGAACTCGGGGTTTTGGCGGAGCAGATCCAATCACGTCAAACCGAGATCGATGTCAAACGCCAGGACGACGCCGGAATTCAAAACGAACTGGCTGCGGTTGAAGCGGAGACGGCTGAGAATGAAGCCGCAGTGGCCCTTTTGGGCGAGCAACATCAAGCCGGTGAAGTTTCTCTCAGCGCTCTCAGGGCCAAAGTGTTGGATACGGTCCAGCGCGCCGCCACTCTCAACAATCAAATTGTGCAGATTGATGACGCCGAAGCCCGTATGGCCGCACACGATCAACGCTTGCAGCGGGAATGGGCCGAAGCGCAATCCGAACAAGGGGAGCTCACGAAGTCGCAGACGCACTTGAAAGACTCCCTGCAGAGTGAAACCGCCGCATGGAAGGACGTGACCGCTGAATTACAGGCCCTTTCATCGGAATGTGAAGCGGCCCGTTCCGAACTGTCGGACCGCCAGACGCGTTGGGATGTCCTCAAGCAGCAACAAGCCGACGGATTGGCACGTCAACACTCCCTCGAAGAGATCGTCAAACACCATGCTTACGTGGATGAAGGGGTGCGCCAGCTCTTGTCGGGGGAGGTGTCGCCACCATCCAGTACCTTCAAACCCCTCGGAATTCTCGCCGATTTTGTGGAAGTGGAATCGGAGTTTGAGGCCGGGATAGAAGAATTTCTCAAGGATGAGCTGGAGTTCATTCTGGTGGAAACGAGCGACCTGGCTCACCGCGGAATCGAGATTCTTCGGAACCAGACGGGCGGACGTTCCACCTTCGTGGTGGCGCGCCGCGAAAGAATCGAACATGCGGCCTTGACGCCGCAGGAAAAAATACTCGGCGAGCAAGGTGTGGTGGCGACGGTCGCATCCAAAATCCGATTTGAAGGCCCGTTCGCCGCAATCGTCGATCAGATTCTCCCCGGTTTGTCGGATGCCTATGTGGTCCAATCGTTCGAGGCGGCCGACCGGCTTTCGACCCGCTACCCCGATGCCGTGTTTGTCACGATGGAGGGTGATGTCTTCCAGGGTTGCTGGATTCGAGGAGGCCGAAAGAGTTCTGTGGGGCCGCTCGCTCTGAAACGGGAGCTTCGTTCGTTGGCTTCAACCCTGGCCGGAATTGAGAAGGAGATCGTTCAAACGGAGAAGGACCGGGCCGATTTAAAAGAACGTATTGCGAATTTGGAAGCGACCATCCAATCCAGGACGGCACGGAAAATCGAGCTGGAGAAAGAGCAAGTCGTTCTGGATCATCAAACGCAGCAAATGGAATCGGATCTGGCCCGCGTTCTTCAAAAGGTGGCCCTGCTTGGATCGGAGCGTTCCCGGCTTGAAACGGAGCGTCAGGAGGCAAGAACCGCTCAAGCCACCATGCGCCGGGAATTGGAGGCCTGTCAGTCGGCGCAGCAATCCATCGATGCGGAAATTGCTGCCGTGACTCAATCGTTTGGGGCGTTAAAGGCGCAATCGGAATCAATCAACGCCCGGATTTCCGAGTTGAAATCCAGCCGGGCAGCGCTTTCGGAACGCAAGACCTCCAGTCAGAAGGTGCTGGATCGATTGGAAGAGCAGCTTCTGGAGGCGCGACAACGGCGAGAGCGTATCGAACAACAACAAGCCGCGGCGCTGGAAGAGCAACGGTCCTTGCGACTTTCCTTGGTGGAGACGGAGGCCGGGATAGCCCAGCTCGCTCAGAATCAAACCGATTTGGAGCAGAACATGACGACACGGCAAAGGGAAGCTGAAGAAAGCCGACGCCGTCTGTTGGAGCTGGAAGAACAATTGAAAGTGCAGCGTGAGATGCTTTCAGGCCTGATGGAAGCCCGATCGGGCATCGAAGTTCAGTTGGCCAAACAGGAGTCCGAACTGGCGCACGTCCGCCAAGCCAGTCAGCAGGAATTGGATCGGCCCTGGGAGGAGTTGCGCTTGCTGCAAACCACCCGACTCCAGGGAGAAGCGTTGTCGTTGGCCGAGGCCGAGTACGGCGAGATGCGGCAAAAGATTGAAAGTATGGGCGCCATCAATATGATGGCGCTGGAAGAGTATGGAGAGTGTGAACAGCGCTTCAACTTTTTGAGCACTCAACGCAAAGATCTTCTGGATTCGATTGCCGATACCATCCAGACCATCCAGGAAATTGAAACCGTTTCGCGCCAGCAGTTCCAGGAAGCCTTTGAATGCATCAATGAATACTTCCGGGAAACCTTCAAGCAGCTGTTCGGCGGCGGCTCCGGTTCCATGGAATTGACCGACGCCACGGACCTCCAGCAGAGCGGCATTGATCTGCAAGTGCAGCCTCCGGGGAAAAAGCTGCAGAACGTGTTGTTGCTTTCCGGAGGAGAGAAGGCGTTGACGGCGATCGCGCTGCTGTTGGCCATCTTTCGCTATCAACCCAGCCCCTTCTGTGTGCTGGATGAAGTGGATGCGCCGCTGGATGAAGCCAATGTGGACCGTTTTTCACGCATGATTGCCACCCTGAGCGGCGAAACACACTTCATCGTCATCACCCACAACAAGAAAACCATGGAAATTGCCCGCGCCATGTACGGCGTGACCATGCAGGAAGCCGGAGTTTCGAAGTTGGTTTCGGTTCGATTCGAGTAGATTTTTTCTGTTGACACAATTGGTGGGGCGGAAAGATTTATTCGCCCCAATTCCTTCAGCCGTCCTTTTTTCTCTCCGTTTCTGAAAATTCCCTCGGACGATTTGTCAAACTGTTTTTCAAATCCCTCAAAAATTCTTTTTTGACCGTCAGCTTGACAAATGTTTTCCTTGGAAATAAATTGCTGGGGCTCCTGGAGTCCATCGCATACCGTTATGAACCCATCCATTCTTTTGAAGGCGAACCTTCCCGGTATCGAAATTTTCATTCGGGGCAAGGTTCGGGATGTTTATGCTCTCGGGGAGCGGTTGTTGATCGTGGCCACGGATCGAATTTCAGCATTTGATTATGTGCTGGGATCGGGGATACCGGGTAAAGGTCGGGTGCTGACGCAGCTTTCGCGGTATTGGTTCGAAACGCTGGCCTCCCTTGTTCCGCATCACTTGGTTTCGACACAAATCGACGATTTCCCCGAAAGTCTGCGCGCATTCCGCGATCAGTTGGACGGGCGATCCATGCTGGTGCGGCGGACCGAAATGATTCCTGTGGAATGTGTGGCCCGCGGTTACCTTTCAGGATCAGGCTGGAAGGAATATCAAACCACGGGGAAGGTTTGTGGCATTGCGCTGCCGGCGGGGTTGAAGGAATCGTCCCGGTTGCCGGAACCGATTTTTACGCCGGCCATCAAGGCCAAGAGCGGCCATGATGAGAACATCGATTTTGAGCGTTTTGCGCGGGTAGTCGGAGATGGAAAGCGGGCCAGCCAGCTGCGCGATATCACCTTGAGGCTGTACCAAACGGCGGCTCGAGCGGCGGAATCGCGCGGGATCATTATTGCCGACACGAAGTTTGAATTTGGGTTGCTTGATCAGAAGTTGGTTCTGATCGACGAATGTTTGACGCCGGATTCCTCGCGCTTCTGGCCGCTGGAAGGGTATCGAGCCGGAGGCCCACAGCCCTCGTTTGACAAGCAGTACGTCCGCGATTATCTGGAATCGATCCGTTGGAACAAACAGCCGCCGGCGCCGGCCTTGCCGTCTGATGTGGTTCAAGCCACCAGTGAAAAGTACTTCCAGGCTTACCGTCTGTTGACCGGAAAAGATCTGGTTTGAATGGGCCGCACCGGCGGGGGAAGGGAATCACTGTCGGTTCAAACGCCGTGTGGGAGACGTGAAATTTATGTCCAGTTCATTTAATACCCTGGATGTGGTGGTGGTCGTCCTGATTCTGTACTCGATTGTTCAGGGGATCTTCCGCGGCGTCACCCGACAGATCATCTCCCTGGGAGCATTGGTGGTGGGATTGTTCCTGGCGGGGTGGTATTACCAGAAAGCGGCCACGCTGCTCCTTCCGTATGTTCGACATTGGGAACTGGCGGCGTTTTTGGGATTCATCGCGATTTTTATTGCCGTCAAATTGGTAGGAGCGGCCGTGGGTTTTGTGGTGGGAAAATTGGTTTCCGCTGCCGATTTGAAATGGTTTGATCGGGTCATTGGCGGAGCGTTCGGCTTTGTTAAAGGTTTTTTGTTGAGCTCGGTGCTTTTTCTGGGGTTGCTGGCGTTCCCGTTTCAGTTGAAATGGGTGAACAACGCGGCGACGGCGCCTTATCTGATTGATGGGGCAAAATTCATCGCCGCGGTAACGCCGCCGGAAGTCAAAGCCCGATTTGAAGAGGGGATCGACCGGCTGCGAAAGATCTGGCAGAATTCCAGCAAAATTTAAGGTGCGGCCCCTGCCCGGGTACGACGTTCATCGATTTTTCAATGGAAAAGTATTGGAGACACCTGCCGTGAAAGAACAACTTGATTCTTTAATCAACCAAATGGTGGAGCGGGGAATTCTTTACGACGAAGCGTTGATGGAATTCGAGAAGAAATTTATCAAGAAGGTTTTGGAGCGAAACCGCTGGAATCAATGCAAGGCGGCGCGCGTCCTGGGAATTCATCGCAACACCCTGAGCAAGAAGATTTCAGAGTATAAATTGCATTTATGAAAAGACAAATTCGAAGGACTGTAAAAGGAAGAAGTCTTGCCCGTCATTCCCGATGTGGGAAGATTTGATTCAATCTGCCTGGGATGAGCGACTGCGCGCTTCTCCTGCCGATCCAAACCTCTAAAAGAGCTTGCCGGTCCGGTTCCAACGGGTTCGGTCGAAGAAGTGCAGCAACACGGAAGAATAGAACTTCAACTTGCCTTCCACACCCGGGCTCAGCCATGCCTGGGTGGGTGCATCGTAGGACCAGAACACAAACAGCGGCTCTCCCACAATGTTGTCCAGGGGTACCAGGCCCCAAAAGCGGCTGTCATAGCTTAAATCGCGATTGTCCCCGAGCGCGAAGAAGTATCCGGGCGGGATGGTGATCGAAGCCATGTTGTCGCGAAGACGGAGGTCGGCAGGGATAAAATCATGATCACCGTAGGTTTGGGAATCGGAATGGACCACATAGGGTTCATCCAGTCTTACGCCGTCGACAAAAACCTGTTTCCTGCGGATCTGAACTGTTTCCCCCGGCACCGCAATGACGCGTTTAACATAGGTGAGGGAAGGGTCGAGCGGGAAGCGGAAAGCCACGATATCTCCGCGATGGATCGATTTCAGTGCGGGGAAGCGGAGGTCCGTGAAGGGAATGCGGGGGCCGTACAGCAGCTTGCTCAGGAAGAGATGATCCCCGATAAGGATGGTGCGCTCCATGGAACCGGTGGGAACCACGGTCGCCTCGATTACAAAAGAGCGGATGAAAAATACCGCGATAAGCACGAACAACAACGACTTGACGTTTTCCCACAGGACTCGTTTCCAGGTCGCCGAGGGCGGCACGGCAACGACTTCTCCCGGGGCGGCTGGTGTTTCCGCCGCTTCTTGAATGGAATCTTCCATCTTTTCTCCCTGAACACGATCGCAAGAATCTAACGGCCATTATACCGGAAGCCTCCGGACTTGTGCGGAGATTTTTCAGGCGGAGCTGCAGCTGATGGGCTGCGCGGAGGTGTGTCACATGGTGATTGACGCCTTTCAGAGCGCTGGGCTAGAATCGGGCTTACTGTTTGATGACCGTTATGGAGCGCCCCTTCAACCGTCGTAAATTTTACCGCTTCCGCTCTCGCATGATCCTGGTCATGGTGTTGGTCATGATCGCGATCGTGACCGTCATGGTCTTGCTGCACGATTTGAATACCCGCATGGTCAATCAGCATGTGGTCGACACCACCACGGAACTTCTGAACATCATCCAAATTGCTGAAACGAAAATTCCGGCCGACGATCCTCCTCAGGCGGCTGTCGAAAAATACGTGCAGGAACTGGAGCAGCACGGCGTGTCCGCGGTCCGTGTGGTGGACGCCTCGGGATCAAACTCCATCATCGCCAGTACCAATCCCAAGGAGGTGGGCAAGCGCATTACGCCCAAGCGGGAGTCCAAAAGGAAGGGGCCGTTCAGGGTGTACGGCCGCGTAGGCGAGGATGACCAGAGCACCCAGGAGCCCTACCGTATTACCTTTCCGGTTATCCAAGGGGAAGAAGTCATCGGTTACAGTGTTCTGGACATGCCTTTGGACGATTTTCAAAAGCTGCTGAACCGACTTTATTTTGAACGCATTCTGGCCACAGTTGCTATTCTTCTTCTCGGGGGCATTTCCATCGTTTATCTGGCCTTTCGATTCACTCGTCCTATCGACACCCTGGTGGAGGCAGCGCACCAAGTCGCTGCCGGGAACTTGGGATTTTCAATCCCCATCAAGGAGAAGGATGAAATCGGCACTCTCTCGGCCACGTTCAACGAGATGATTGAAAAACTCCGGGAGTCGAAGAAGTTGGAGGAACGGCTTTATCAGGTGGAGAAGCAATCCACGGTGGGGCGCTTGGCCTCCGGCATCGCTCATGAAATCCGAAATCCGCTGAATTACATCAACTTGTCGATCGATTATGTGAAATCCAAATTTGAGCCTGAGGACCGCACCAAGGCACAGGAGTATCAAAAGACTCTGGATAACATCAAAGATGAGATTTCGCGGCTCAAGAAGATGGTCAGCGATTTTTTGGAGTATGGAAAACCCACAAAGCTGGCGCTGCGGGCCTGGCCCCTGCGGCCGTTAATTTCAGACGTCGTGAACTTGCTTTCGCGGAAAATTGAAGATCAGCAAATCGAACTGCGAACGGAATTTCCCCGGAACGAAGCCTGCATTGTGGCTGATCAGGAGCAGATCAAAACCTGCCTCATGAATATTCTCATCAATTCTGTGGAATCCATGCCGACCGGGGGCACCTTGACGATTCTCGCGAAAGAAGACATGGAACGACAGGTCGTGTCTCTCACCGTTTCCGATTCCGGCGAAGGCATTGCCCAAGAGGTTCAAGGAAGTGTGTTTGAACCTTACTTTTCGACGAAGGAAACGGGTGTGGGTTTGGGCTTGGCCATTACGAAGAAGATTATCAACGATCATGGTGGAAAGATCTGGTTGGAGAGTGAGTTGGGCCGGGGAACGCGCGTCCATGTGGAATTACCTTTGGCGATGGAGGCGGCCTTGGCAGGCGCCGAACCGTGAGAGAAATAGTATATTCAGGAGCCCCCGGGACAATAATTCGCAAACCGTTGGGCGATTGGGGAATGAAATGAGAGCCCGCGTTATCGTCAGTTTGAAAAGAACGGTGCTGGATCCGCAAGGCAAGGCGATCCATCATGCCATTGCGAGCCTTGGATTCAAGACGGTGGTTGGGGTCCGTCAAGATAAGGTGTTTGAAATTGATTTGAACGGTGTTCAGGATGCCGGTGCGGCGCGTTCGGAAATTGAGCGCATTGCCCGGGAAGTCCTGACCAATCCTGTCATCGAAGAGTTTTCGTTCGAAATCTTGGAATAAGAAGATACGCGGTGGAAGCATCCATCATGCGGAGCGGGCGGGCCTGAATGCACGGGGGGATCAGTTGTCCTGTCCCGGTTGTGCAGCGGCCTGGAAAGGGGTGCGAGCGCAACGATGAAATTCGGTGTCGTAGTATTTCCAGGAAGCAATTGCGACCACGACGCGTTTTATGTGATCGACCGGGTTATGCGTCAACCGGTCGAGTGGGTGTGGCATGAAACCGACCAGCTCAAAGGATTTGATGCCATCATTCTTCCGGGCGGGTTTTCGTATGGAGATTATTTGAGGACCGGCGCCATTGCCAGGTTTTCTCCCGTGATGAAAGCCGTTCGGGCGTTTGCCGAAGGCGGAGGATTGGTCCTGGGGATTTGCAACGGATTTCAGATTCTTTGCGAATCCGGCTTACTCCCTGGAGCTCTGATGCGGAATCGAGGTTTGAAATTCGTGTGCCGGCACGTGTATCTGCGTACGGAGAACAATGCGCTTCCATTCACGCAACGTTTGTCGGCGGGCCAGGTGTTGAAGATTCCGATCGCTCACATGGAGGGCAATTACTACGCCTCAGCGGACACACTCGATGAACTGGAGTCCCAGGGACGGGTGGTATTTCGATATTCGACGCCCGAAGGAGCGATCGATGAGGCCGCCAATCCCAACGGGGCCGCGCGCAATATTGCAGGAATATGTAATCGGGCCGGCAATGTCATGGGCATGATGCCGCACCCGGAGCGCGCCAGCGAATCGCTTCTCGGTTCGGCGGATGGCCGGGGTATTTTTGAATCGATGGTCAAAGCGTTGGTGTCGGCTCCTTCTTCTCGATTGGCGGAAACCGTTCATGATTGAAGCTCTCATCTCTCCTGAAGTGGTTGAACAGCACGGGATCACCCCCCAGGAGTATCTGCGGATTGTGGCCATTTTGGGACGCGACCCCAACCTCACGGAGCTGGGTATTTTCTCGGTCATGTGGAGCGAACACTGCTCTTACAAGAGCTCCCGGGTGCATCTCAAACGATTGCCCACTGCAGGGGCGTGTGTTTTGCAAGGGCCCGGAGAGAATGCCGGCGTGGTGGACCTCGGCGACGGATACGCCATCGCGTTTAAAATTGAATCGCATAATCACCCCAGTCTAGTCGAACCCTTCCAGGGTGCGGCCACCGGCGTTGGTGGAATTCTGCGTGACATTTTTACGATGGGCGCGCGTCCCATCGCCGCCATGAACAGTTTACGGTTCGGACGAATTAAATCCAGCGAGTCGATGGAATCTCCTCCCCAGGGAAGAGCCGGGTCTTCGACCCCGGATAACGAAGAATCGGAGTTGCGGCAGAATCGCCGAATTCTAAGCGGGGTGGTCGGCGGCATTGGATTCTACGGAAATTGTTTTGGTGTACCCACCGTGGGGGGGGAAATCTATTTCGAAGACTGTTACGCAAAGAATCCCCTGGTCAATGCTTTTGCCTTAGGTTTATTCGAGCGCGATTCCCGAAGCGGCAAGCCGCGCATATTCTTGGGACGCGCCAGCGGCCCCGGTAACGCCGTGATCTATGTCGGGGCGAAAACCGGTCGGGATGGAATTCATGGAGCCTCCTTGCTGGCCTCATCGGAATTTGATGAGACCACCGCTTCGAAACGCCCCAATGTTCAGGTGGGTGATCCGTTCCTCGAAAAGTGTTTGTTGGAGGCGTGTTTGGAGACCATGGAGGCGGATGCCATTGTGGGGATTCAAGACATGGGCGCAGCGGGCCTGACGTGTTCGACTTCTGAAATGGCGGCTCGCGGAGATACGGGAATTGAAATCGAGCTCAATCATGTTCCACAGCGCGAGACCGGCATGTCCCCTTACGAAATCATGCTCAGCGAATCGCAGGAGAGAATGCTGTTGGTGGCCGAGCGGGGAAGAATGCCGGATATTCAAGGGATTTTTTCAAAGTGGGGACTGGACGCAGTTGAAATCGGACGCGTCACGAAGGACGGAATCCTGCGTGTACGAGATCACGGGGAAGTGGTGGCAGAAATTCCCGCGAAGGCCCTGGCCGATGAAGCCCCCCTCTACAATCGACCCATGAAAGCTCGGAAACCCCTGGCGCTGTTGGAAAAATCGAGCCCGCGCTTGAAGAACCTCGAGTCCGTTCAACCCGGGGACGCTTTCATGCGATTGTTGTCGAGCGAGAATCTATGCAGCCGGCGATGGGTGTATCAGCAATATGATCACATGGTACGAACCAACACCTGCATTCTACCGGGGGCCGATGCCGCCGTGATTCGAATCAAGAATACAAATCGGGCCATTGCCATAACCTTGGATGGAAACGGGCGATACTGCTATGTGAATCCGCGTGAAGGCGCCCGATTGGCGGTGGCCGAGGCGTGCCGCAATCTCGTGTGTGTGGGGGCCCAACCGTTGGCGGCCACGAACTGCCTGAACTTCGGTAATCCCGAAAAACCCGAAATCATGTGGGCCTTCAGCGAGGTCATCGATGGGATGAAAGAGGCCTGCGAGGCCTTTCATACTCCCATAACGGGCGGCAATGTCAGTTTCTACAATGAGACGTTCGGGAAAGGCATTTATGGGACCCCGGTTATGGGGATGGTGGGTGTAATTGATGATCTTGCACATCTCACCTCGCCGGGTTTTAAGAGGGAAGGCGATGTCATCGCGGCTTTAGGCGATCTGACGCCTCCAACGGAGAGAGAGTTCTTGAATCAAGGAACCGAATTTGCAAGGGTTCTTTTGAACGCATCCGGGGCTCAGGTTCCGGCCCTCATTTTGGAACGCGAAAAACGACTGCAGGACACGATTCTGACGCTTATCCATCAGGGGACGCTCCATTCATGCCACGATGTTTCTGAAGGCGGGCTGGCTATCGCCTTGGCGGAGTGTGCTTTCGCGAGCGGACCGCCTTTTCTGGGGTGTGAGATTGAAATTCAGTTTGGAATCGAAGGGTTGTCGGCATGGTGGTTCAACGAAAACCCATCGCGAGCCGTGATCAGTTTCGAAGTGGGACAACAAAGCCGGATCGAGGCGATTTGTCGCCGACAGGAAATTCCCTTCCAGATTCTCGGGCGGGTAAGGAAGCACGACTTTAAACTTAAGCATCTAAATAATTGGATTATTCAACAACCGGTCGACAAACTTTTTGGTCTTTGGGACCAGGAATTGGAACGCCTTTCAACTTTATAAAGGCGAAGAATAATGAACGCGACACTCCCATCGGAGGCATCAGTGGTTTTGGACAAGTTTCACGACGAGTGCGGCATATTCGGGGTTTTCAATCATTTTGATGCCGCCCGCCTGACCTACCTTGGATTGTATGCCCTGCAGCATCGAGGGCAGGAGAATGCCGGCATTGCCACGGCCGACGGGGATCAGGTGAAGTGTGAAAAAGGGAACGGCTATGTGGCCGAGATATTTTCCGAGGAGAAACTGAACGGGTTGACGGGCACTCTGGCGATCGGGCACACGCGCTATTCCACAGCGGGAGGAAGCGGATTATTGAATGCCCAGCCGGTTCTGGTGAATTGTAGCAAAGGGCAGGTGGCCTTATGCCACAACGGCAATCTGACTAATGCGGATGAACTGCGGGCGGAATTAGAAGGCCAGGGGTCCATCTTTCAGACTACCAGCGACAGCGAAGTCATTCTTCATTTGATTGCCCGCTCTCAGGAGACCAATTTTGAGGACGCTCTGAAGACCTCGCTCCGCCGTGTCGAAGGTGCCTATTCCTTGTTAGTGATGACCCCGAACCGTCTTTACGCCATTCGGGATCCGCGGGGTTTCCGTCCGCTGTGTTTGGGGAGACTTGGCGATGCTGTGGTTTTTGCTTCCGAGACTTGTGCGTTTGACCTCATTGAAGCCTCCTACATCCGCGATGTGGAACCCGGAGAAATTTTTGTGATCGAAGGGGCCGGAGAGCGGAGTTTTCGATGGACGGAGACCCAGCCCCATTCCTTCTGCATCTTCGAACACGTCTATTTTTCTCGCCCCGACAGCATCATCTTTGGGCGGCCGGTTCAGCGCAGTCGGGAGTTACTGGGCCGATCCCTGGCGCAGGAAGCTCCCGCCGATGCGGATATCGTTGTTCCGGTACCGGACTCCGGCGTATCTGCAGCCCTCGGTTTCGCCCACGAGTCCGGTCTGCCATTGCAGTTTGGATTGATTCGAAACCATTACGTCGGGCGAACATTCATTGAACCCAAACAAACTATCCGGCATTTTGGGGTCAAGGTGAAATTAAATCCTGTCCGCGAAATCCTGAATGGTCAGAGGGTGGTGTTGATCGATGACTCTATTGTGCGCGGGACCACCAGTCAGAAGATTGTCCGGATGGTCAGGAGCGCCGGTGCCCGAGAAGTGCACGTCCGCATCAGCTGTCCGCCGACGGTCTCGCCGTGCTTTTACGGGATCGATACACCCACTAAGCGGGAACTGATTGCGGCCAACCAATCCATCGAAAAAATCCGCGTGTTCATCGAGGCCGATTCTTTGGCCTATCTTTCCTTGGAGGCCCTCAAACAATCCGTGGAAAAAGATGCCCCGCAGTATTGCACCGCCTGCTTCACCGGGAACTACCCCACCGTATTGCCGCAAAGCACTCTGAAGAAACTGGCAACCGAATCCGAGGAAGCCTCCCACAGCCACAAATGAAATCCATGTAAAGGCGCGTATGTGAAATCGTAAGTCCGCGCGCCAGGGGAGTCGTTTGTCGGACTGGCAGGGAATAAATTCTTTTCTTCAGATCACAACGAAATGCAAGCGCGAGAGTATTTCGACGAGATGAAGGAAGGGCCTCGGACCACAAGGTTCTTTATGAATAATCAGGGCGTCTTGGTTGCTTCCATCACATCCCGCAGAATCTTCATGTCGTGCATTACTTTGGCGGCTTCTTCGGCGGTCGGCTGTTCCTTAAGAAAGCCCTCCAGCTGTTGATAGGCCTCGGTCAGCTGGGATTGCTTGATGTAAATATTGGTGAGTTGCAAACGCGAATAACTACCCAGCTCAGGATCGAGCATCATCGCGCGCTTCAAATGTTTCTCCGCTTCGTCGAGGCGGTTTAATTTATAGTCCACATACCCCAGAAAGTAGAACGGGGCGGCTCTCTCCGGCGACAAAGCCGCACTCTTATCGAAGTAAGAACTCGCTGAATTGAAATCTTTGCGATTTAAATAGCAAAGACCCAGATACAAGTTTACTTTGGTGGATTTGGGATTCACTTTCAGAGCGGCCTGCAATGGCGCAATGGCGTTGTCGGGTTGATGGGCGAGATAGTAGGCCACGCCCAGGTTTCGCTGGGCCGAGTAAAAATCAGGAGCCACCTGAAGCGCCTCTTTTAAGGTGGCGATCTCTTCAACACCCTGCTTCTTGGAGTGAAAATCCAGCGATTTTCTATACAGCTTCATGGCTTTCTTGGGGATTTTCTGTAAAAGCAACGAGACCGTGACGGCATTGGTTAATTCATCATCGGCTTCCAAGGCCTGAGCTTTTGTTCTCTGTTCCTTCCTGGCGGTGAGAACCACAGCAATGTAGTACTCTTGAGAGATCTTCCCGTCCAACAGAACGCGCTGGTTGACGTCCTCAAATTTATCGTCGTGAATCTTGACGGTATATTCACCTGAGGGCAGACTGTCGAACTTGAAGTTGTGATCGCCGTGGATGAAAGTTTCCTGAACCGGGCCCTGAATATTTTCCAACTTCACCTCCAGGATTTCGGGAATCGGGGCATTGGAATCCCCCATGACGTTTCCTCGGATTGTGACCAGGGGTACGTTCAGGGGACCGGAGCCTCGTGCCGGCGCCGTCGATTGCTGGGCCCATGCCATGAGGGAGGACATAGCGAGAAGCGCGAAAACCACCATGAACCGTTTGACGGCAACGGCAATTCCATTCGTTGATGGCGACATCGGGGTATCCTCCCCCAAACCGCGAGTTTACCAGTCTGAGGGCACAACGCTATTACGAATGACTTCAAATGTCCATCGAAAAGGAACCGCCGTCGACACGTCGTGTCGATGCGGAGGTTAATGCAAAAGCATGGCCGAGCGGAAACTTTTGGAGTAATATGAATCATTCCAATTTCCAGTTGATCGCATGATAGCGGGCGGCTGAGTTCCAGTGGAGGTCGTATTTGAGGACTCAAGACGGACGTTGCCCTTGGGCGAACCAAGATCCTCTATACATTGCTTACCACGATGAAGAATGGGGTGTGCCGGTGCATGATGACCGGCGATGGTTCGAGTTCCTTCTGCTGGAGGGCGCGCAGGCGGGTCTCAGCTGGTTGACCATTTTAAAGAAACGCGAAAACTATCGCCGCGCCTTCGATCAGTTTCAACCCCACCGGATATCCCAATATGATTCCAAAAAGGTGGCGGCCCTCTTGAATGATTCCGGCATTGTTCGCAACCGGCTCAAGATAGAAGCGGCGATTAAGAATGCCGGAGCCTTTCTGAAAGTTCAGGAGGAGTTTGGAAGTTTCGACACGTATGTTTGGAGATTTGTGAACGGCAAGACCCGTCACAATTCCTGGAAAGCACTGCGCCAGGTGCCGACTCGAACGTCCGAATCGGATCGCCTGAGCAAAGACTTGATACAACGGGGATTTAAGTTTGTGGGGACCACCATCTGTTATGCTCACATGCAGGCCACGGGGATGGTGAATGATCACTTAGTCACCTGCTTCAGACACTCTCAGGTGTAGGGCGTTATGCCCAAGGGATTGATGCGGCGATCATGTCGTTGAAGCGTCGGAATTGAGGGATGGTGTTTAAAGTTCCGCACAGATCAAGTCACGGTTCCTTCGGGAAATCCATGCGTTGCGGTCTTCGACTCGGCTTGGCGGGAGTGTTTCTTTTCACGGCCTTGGTGGAAACTCATCGGGCCCAGAATTCCAAGGTCCAAATCGAGATGGTGAACTCCTACCCGGAGCTCCGAGTAGACGGGAAACCTTTTCTTATCCATAGCGCGGCGTTTTTTTACGATCGCTTGCCGCAAGAGGAGTGGGAGACCTCCTTGAGACGGCACCTTGCCCTGGGAATCAACACGATTGATCTTTATATCCCATGGAATTGGCATGAGCCTCAGGAGGGAAAACTAGACTTTGACGGCACCACCAATCCGCGGCGAAATCTTGAGGGTTTGCTCAAATTGATTTCGGGATTGGGGCTCAAGCTCATCGTACGTCCCGGCCCGGTTATCTTGAACGAATGGAAGAACGGCGGTTACCCCGACTGGCTTCTACTGAGACCGGAATACCAGGAATCGATGCAAGACGTGCTCGAGGGGCGTTATCCGCGACTTTCCAATCTGTCCCCCGCGCAGTCGGAGGATGCCTCGCGTCAATGGCTGGCCAATGACACCCATCTTCAATACACGCGCCAATGGTACTTCGATGTGATGAGGGTTCTTTCTCCCTATCTGGCATCCCATGGCGGAAATATTTTGTTCTTTCAACTGGACGATGATCAGGCCATCAATCGGTCCAACTACAGCGGACCGAATTTCTGGCGGTATATGCAAGTTTTGCGCCAGGATTTGGAGGACGCCGCTGAGGCCGCCGGGGGACGGGCTGATGACATCTTCGCCTTCATCAATCCCACCGACATGCGGGTCACGGCCGCGGGATTTGATCCCTCGCTCCATCCTCCGATCGCGGCGATGGGGCAGTGGTACATGAGCTCCGGCAATGAGCATCTCACCTTCGATGATGTGAACTCGCTTTCATTTTATGTGGAAGAGTTGAAAACACAGCCCCGATTTCCTCCCATGATCATTGAGTTTCAAGCCGGATGGTATGTTCCGGGGGACGACACGCGGCCGAAGTATTCGCAGCCTGAGAATACCATCCTGGCGTCTCGGACCTTGCTGGCGCATGGGTTGCGAGGACTTAATTATTTTCCAGCCCAAGACACCTTATATCCGGCGGGATATGAGGTTCCTTGGACCAATCATTTCTACACGTGGGATGCAGGACTGGATGTCAATTCGAATTTGACGCCGCGCAGCGCTTATATTTATAGAAATGGCCGCCTCATTCATGGTATGGGGGAGTTAATAGCCCAAACGCATCAACATTCATCGGCGGGGATCGTATATACCCTGGGGGATTGGCGGCCCCAGGATCAATTAACGCGGTCGGACGTGGCCGAGATGTCCGCGCGCGCATTGGCTTTGCAGCAGTATGCGCTGCAAAACAAAATCAGTACGGAGTTCGTTGATCCTCAATACGAAACACTCCAGCAACTGCAAAGACACTCTGTCTTGTTGATGCCGATCATCAATCCGCCGGCTGAACGCGGCTTGGGCTTGGATGCCGCTGCCGAGAAAAACCTGGCGGAGTTTGTTGAGAACGGTGGCACCTTGATTACCTATCCTCAAATGCCCACACAGGGGCTCCTGGCGAAGTGGTTTGAAGGGATCTCGGCTGAGAAATTGAATGTTGAGCCGGGGGATCCCGTCTCCTTGGATCTGAACAAGTCGGAACAGGTCATTCCAGAGGGCGCGATTGAAACTTACGAATTGTCGAACGGTCCGGACCCACAAGGATCAATCCATCCGTTGGTCTTTCACAATACACCGCAGGGGACCGAAGTTTGGGCGGGATTCGAGAAACCACAAGGCAAAGGTCATCTGATCCAGCTGGGATTTGATTTTACGGCCGTGGCTCCTCAAAGAACGCAAGGGGTGACGAACGTGACGTTTGTGCAACCCTCCACGGACTCAACAGGAGTGGGGAATTCTGCTCCCAATTCGAACAGCGTCCTCCGCACGCTGCTGAATCTTGCCGGCTCGCCCCCGGTCTTGAATTGGTCGATTGCCGATGCTGGAATGGAGTCGCGCGATATGGATGTGCAGCTTCAAGAAGCGGATGCCTGCAATGGATTCGGGTTCGTCAGTGCGGTGAACTTTTCAGAAGATCAAATTCGAACACTTCATCTCTCCCTTGAGAAAGGAGATCGCTGCCTTTTGCCGGTCGAATTTCCGCCTCTTACCCTCATGCCGCACGATGCGCTTTGGCTGCCGGTTCATCTGCCTTTGAATAAGTTTGTCAGTGGTGTCGGAGATGCTGAAGTGGTGGCGTCCAACTCTGAACTGGTCAAAGTGGCAGGCCGGGAAAACGCAATAGAGTTAACGCTCTCGGGACACGCTATGAGCCAGGCGGAGGTCATCCTGCGATTGGCTGATCCCTCAGCCTGGCAATTCAATTCCGGCACAGAGAAGCTGCAACCTGTGATTCAGGGCAACCTCGTTCGATTGAGCTTTCCTCTGACAGAGGGATTGTTGGGGAAGACGGTCCTGGTTCTTGAAAAGGTTTCACCGGCGGCAAATAACAAGGGCGCCGGAGCCGGTGTTCAAAAGGATGCCGGCCGGGGATCCGCAGCTTTCCCCTTCAACGAAGGAAATTCCGGCGTTCAGATCAATCTGCGAACGAGTTTCTCTTTGCCGGTAGAAGATCCCATAGGTCTGCGAGCAATTCCGCCCATTCTTGTGTTGGAAACCAGTGCCCCGACCCGTTTGATTATGGAAGTCAAGAACGGCACGGCCGAACCGGCCCGTTACTCTGTCTCCATGAAAGTCAATGGCTACAGCTTAAATACCGCCATCAAGAAGATTGAGGTGGACCCTCATTCCGTCAAAGACTTTGATTTCAGCATGTACCTCTTTTTGAAAGGCTGGATCAATCCCAAAACAAAAGTGGCGCCCGGAGAATTAAGGTTGAAAGGGATGGGGCAGGTCATTGTCAAGAATTTTACAATGGTGACGTTGGATCCTGGAACGGCAGTCGCCTACGCTACAGATTTGGATCAGGATGGCTTTCCAGAGGTGATCATCGAGAATTCCGAGCTTCGCCTGATCGTGACACCGAATGCCGGCGCCCGAGCTTTTGTACTCTATGACAAACGATTGAAGCGAAATTTCTTCACGAGTGTGGGAGCCTTGCGGGATCGATTTGCGTGGAATGAAAATCCAGCCATTCGAACACAGCCTCGACAAATCCGCGGTTACTTCGGCCTCCATAATCGACCTTATTCTTACGAAATACTGGCATCGGGTGGCGAAACGGCGGTCGCTCGCTTCACTTATGAGGCGCCGGATGTCGCTCCCCAAGGTGTCCTGATTCAAAAAACCATCACCTTGAAAGGCAGCGCGGGATTTTTTGATGTGGCTTATGAAATCACTCCACACGGCTTTTCGGATGCCATTCCTCAAGCCTTCATTTCGGTCAATTCAGTTAAGAAAACTGCTTTGGAAGGACCGGAGTCTCTGGAATTCCGGCTTCAGGAGCCATCGGAAACGAGCTTGGACCGCGTAGAGCGCGTCAGTCATACCTACTCCGGGGAGGTGAGGCTGCATTTCAGGCCTTTTCAGAAAGATGTTGCCGAATATTCTTACCGTTTTCGCTGTTCACTGCCGTTGGAGATTTCTCAGAATTTGAGATAAGTCCTTTCATTCCTGAAAGAAACCTGCTGTTTCGAGCTAATCCATTAAAAACAAACAAGTTGGAAGATTGCAATTGAGCCCATTGATCTTAGGATGGGGGTGCTTTTTTTCATTAAGTTTTGACAAATAATGAAAACTGATAATAATAGAGTAGAAATGCCGCTTTACGTCAGGTCTACGAGAACTTAGGATTGAATGCCGGGTTTTTTTGGACGGGCCAAAGTGGTGAAAATAGCCTTGCCCCTGCGGGTTCTGCAGGGGGCTTTTCAATCAAATCGCGAACAACCTAACGCAATTCGTGTTGAGTCCGCACTATGACCATATTCGAAAAGCTCCGCGCCGAAAACTGTGAGCGACTTCTTGCCTTCGACGATGAAAGCAGCGGGCTGCGGGGGTTCATTGCTATTCATACCCTCCGAAAAGGCCGAGCGTTGGGGGGCATCCGACTTTGGAATTATCCTAGTGAAGAGGCAGCCCTGGACGATGCCATCAAGCTGGCGGTGACGATGACCCGCAAGGTGGTGATGGCCGATCTTCCTTGTGGGGGCGCCAAGTGCGTGGTGTGGAATCACGAAAAGTTAAAACGTAAGCCGGCTCTCCTTCGCCTGGGAGAGATGATTGAGTCTTTACAGGGCATTTTCTTTGCGGGGCGGGATCTTGGGATTTCGCCGGTCGATTTGGCCATCTTGGCGAAAGCCTCTGAGTATGTCGTCAACGAGAACAAGACCGGGGACTTGAGTTTTTATACGGCTCTCGGGGTGATTCAAGGCATGCGAGCCGTTCTCAAGTTTGTCAATGGAAGCGACAAGCTGCAGGGAGCCACGGTCAGTCTTCAAGGGGTTGGCGAAGTGGGATCGGCTGTGGCAAAAATGCTGGCCAAGGAGAAAGTGAAACTGGTGGTGACCGACATCGATCGCCATCGAGCACAAGCCATCGCGAAGAAATACAAAGCCACGTTGGTGGAGCCTGAGGAAATTTTCACAGTTCGCTCCGATATTTTTTCACCCTGCGCCGTGGGAGGCGTTTTGGACGAGGTTCATGTAAAACGGCTGAGGGCCAAGGCGGTGGTCGGAGCCGCCAATAACCAGCTGGCCTCTCCGGAGATGGGGCAGGAACTTTTAAATCGAGGAATTCATTATGCGCCGGACTATGTCACCAATGCCGGTGCGGTGATTCACGGGGCTCGTTTCAGCCTGGACGGCAAAAAAGACAATACCAAGGAAATTCACAGGATCTATGAACGGGTGCTCTCGATTGCTTCGATCGCCAAGCGCCGGGGGGCTCCCACCAATCTGATTGCGGATGAAATTGTCCGTAAAAAGATGGGATAGATTCAACCCGCCATCATCCCAGCAAGCCTTTCTTCCAACCTTCCCTGAGAATCTGCTTCTCTGCCTTTCTCGAGGGTCTCTTCTTCCGGGGCACGACCTGGGTCTTGGGATTTCGAACCCAATGTCGGCGTGGGGGCGTCAGCTCTTTTTTCTCGATGCGAATAATTCTTTTCATGCCAGACCCCGCCAGCCGCAGAAACCTGCCCGGTTTTCCGCCGGCGTCCCGAGTTTCACTCCACCGCGACGATCTCCACTCGGACGTCCTTCCTCCTCGCCCGGATCTTGATACGGCTGCTCTCCGCACCGGTCACTCGAGTTTCCGTTCTTGTCACGGCCCGATAGGTATGAGTTTCGCGATCGTAAATTTCTGCGGATACTTTGAGGATGTCATCCAAATTCTTCAAACGGTAAGACTGCCCGCCCGTTTGTTCCGCCAGTTTGATCAGATCTTTATCGTAAAACCGATAGTCGAAAATGGCTCTCATGGCCTGAATATGATTGATCAAATAAAGCACATATTTGCCGGAGGTGATGGTTTTGACGGCTTGGCCCCAGGCATCGCCGCTCGAGGAATCGGTTCCATCGGTAATGAGAACCAGGACGCGTCGCCCCGGTGTTGCCTCAGAGTCTGATTCGAAGCGTTTGAGCGAAGCCACAATTGAATCGGAGAGGGGCGAATCGCCTCCCAATTTGATTTTTTGTAAGTTGTTGACCAATTCATCATTGGAAGTTTCATACGCGCTGAGGAATTGAGGCGGTTGACTGATCGCGCCTAAGGCAATCCGCATGTATTTGGGTTTGGAATCCAGGAATGCCGCGACCAGGTCTTTGAGCAACGACCTGTTGTTTAAAGCCGTGTAGCCGGCATCCACCAGGACGATCATTCGCGGGGGAGGATGGGGAATCCAGGTCAATGATTCCACCACCAGTGGCTGACCGTCCAAGGTAGCCTCAATGTCGCCGGGTGTGAGATTTCGGACCAGCTGATTTTCTTTGTTGAAAGCCAGCAGATCGATCCGCAGCGGGTTTTGCGCCCGGATTGAAGTGCACTCCGAGAGCATCGCCAGCACTAAAGCGGCCAGTCCAAGTGTTATTTTGCGCATTGGTGTGCCCAACCGCCGACCCGGCAACATTGATGGCGGGATTCTAATGAGACCCGCGGATAAGTGTCAACTCGCAGGTGGAAGATGTGCTTTCTGGTTTGAAGAGAAGCCGAGGACTTAAGCGCCGAACCCGTTGGCGGGCAACCTCCCATCGATTCACGACCTGACGAACACATCGTGAATCTCTCCCAATTCGCGCGCCGAAGGCGTAATAAGGGTTTTGGAGTGGATTCTGATCTTTTCGTTGGATTCCACGGCCAGTCGAACGTCACTCTCACAGACGAAATCGACCGCCGGAGAGCTCGCCGGTCTCTGCTCGATCAGCGTTTTTTTTTCAGCCGGAGAGGACGAGGCGGCGGGACCGATTCCCTTCGAGGCCAGGAATCGTTCCACCACGTTCGCGATGAGAGAGCGGTCCGGTTGGAGTTCCGTGGAAGCCGAAGGGGCCTTCAATGCACCTGTGTGGGCCGCGGAGGCTTGATATTCCCGCAATTCGAAGGCGACGCGGCGAATATTCAAAAGGTGCATGGGCGAGATATTGTCCGACGTGATGTTGCCGCCGGGAGCACCGCAGCCGAGCGTCATGGAAGGGAATAAGCCGGTCGTATAGCCCACCGCGCCGACAGAGGCCAGCGTGTTCACCACCAGGCGAAACACCGGTTTGTGAAGCGCAAACTCCCGAATGACGGCATCGTCGTTGCAATGCAGCGCCAAGGTGTGCCCCAGTCCGCCAAAATTCAAAATTTCAATACATCGATCGCATCCCTCCCGCCAGTCCTTCACCACGTAAAATGACAACACCGGAGAAAGCTTCTCGATCGACAGCGGGAATTTCTTTCCAACTCCTGCAAGCGGGGCAATCAACACCCGCGTTTGAGGCGGGACACTGAATCCGGCTTGTTCGGCAATATGCGCAGCCGGTTTTCCCACAATCATAGGATTGGCCGTGAACTTGTCCGTCACCACCACGCGCGATACCTTCGAAACCTCTTCTTCATTGAGAAAGTAAGCGCCATTCTTCTTGCATTCTTCAATGACGCTGTCTCGGATAACGTCATCGCATACGATGGATTGCTCTGACGAACACAAGGTGCCGAAATCAAAGGTCTTTCCATTAATGATGTCCCGCACGGCTTTGGGCACCTGGGCGGTCTTTTCGATATAGGCGGGAACATTTCCCGGTCCGACGCCGAAAGCCGGGCGGCCGGAGCTGTAGGCCGCTTTAACCAGACCATGCCCACCGGTGGCTAGAATCACAGCCGTTCTCCGATGCGACATCAATTCCTGAGTGGCCTCGAGCGTGGGGCTGGAAAGACATCCGATGAGGCCTTCCGGAGCGCCGGCGCTTCGCGCTGCCTGATCCAAGATGCGCGCCGTTTCCGCAATGCAACGTTTTGCCGAAGGGTGCGGGCTGATGACCACTCCGTTTCGCGCCTTCAAGGAAATGAGGACCTTGAACATGGTCGTTGACGTGGGATTGGTGGAGGGGATGATGGCCGCGACAACACCCAGGGGAGAAGCCACCTCCCAGATCTTGCGCTCCGCGTCCTCGCGAAGAATGCCTACTGTCTTCATGCCCTTGATGGCCTCATAAAGATTGACGCAGCAGAACTGATTCTTGAGTGTCTTGTCGGGCACGTTGCCAAAACCCGTCTCCTCATGAGCCATCTGTGCCAAGGGCACACAGGCCGTCTGCGCGGCTTTGGCCATGGCGGCCACTACCGCATCCACTTTTTCCTGAGAGAATTCCGCGAAAAGCTTTTGAGCTTCGACGGCTCGTTCCATCAGGATTCGAACTTCTTGAATGGCCAGCAGATCGTTGTCACGAAGAGTTGAGGTCATGAGTTTAGTGGCAGTTCTGCGTATGAAACAGCGCTGAGGTTATCTCCCCTTGGAGGAGCCGGCCGCAGTTCCTGCTTTCGGAATGAATTTTTCAGCTTCCTCGTGCGGTCGGGGAATGACGTGAACGGCAATCAGTTCTCCGATTCGACGGGCGGCCGCTGCGCCGGCGTCGGTGGCGGCTTTTACGGCTCCCACATCCCCACGCACAAACACCGTGACATATCCGGAGCCGATGTATTCCTTTCCGACCAGCAATACGTTGGCACATTTGACCATAGCATCGGAAGCTTCAATCGCGCCAACCAGACCCTTAGTCTCAATCATTCCAAGTGCTTCCATGAGGGGACGATCTCCGTCAGTTGAAAGGTCGTGTGAGAGTGGAACCCGCCGTCAAAACAGCCATAACTTATCATTGGCGGAATTTGAACGTCAAGGAGAATGCCGTTTAACCCGCGTCGGACGCCGGCAGAGTCGAAACGACGTTGACAGTGTATGCCGACTTTTCCTAAGATGACAGCAGAGGTCGGAGCGGAGAATATGGCGTCATTTGGTGAACACCTCAAGCAGATTCGAGAAAACAAAGGGTACTCCCTCGAGACTTTTTCACAGCTCACAAAGATCAATGCTCACGCCCTCGCGGATTTGGAGGCGGAGCGATTTGACCGGCTTCCCGGAGGTGTGTTTTCAAGGGGTTTTATCAAATCCTATGCCCGGTTTTGTGGAGTCGATTCCCAGGAGCTACTGAAGGAATACGAAGCCGCTTGGGCACCGGGAAAATCTCCCGAGATGAAGGATCCTTATTCGGAACGGCCGGCAACCCCTCTTGGTTCGTTCAGCACCGAAACACTCGTCATTGGTGGCGCTGTGATATTGGTTTTGATTGGAACCCTGATTGGAGTTGTGTATCACACCTGGGCTCAGCACAGTATTTCGACCGATGTTTCTTCAACCGAGCATTCGGGGGAACGCGCAGAAGTTCCTCCGGCCGAGACTCCGAGCGGCACGGCCGGCGCCCCCTCGGGAATTCCCCCGGTGTTGCCGTCGGACATGACTGGCGGGAAGTCGCCTTCGGGAGACGAAAAGGCGGGACCTTCCAAGGATGCTCATTCAACCGGCAATCCTCCAGCCCCGGCCGGGTCAGGAAGTACCCCCGTGGGTTCACCCGCAGCCAAGAATGAAAATCCCCTTGAGAAATCGCTGCCCAATCCTGTTTCTCCAGCCAATTCACCCCAGGCAGGGACCTACATTCTCCAAATCAGCGCCACCGAGGCGGCGTGGATATCGGTGAAGCGGGATGGGGTTGAAGTGTTTCGTCGCATCCTGCGACCCAACGAAACGGTCAAGTTCAACGCCAAAGGTCGATTTGATGTTTTGTGTGGCAACGCCGGCGGAATTTCCATCAGCATCGATGGCAAAACCGTTTCTCCGTGGGGCCGACGCGGGGAAGTTAAATCACAAGTTTTTGAACGGTCAGCCCCGAATCAATAGTTCCACGCCCGATTGTGGAGGGCAGCGATCGGTTCTCCAATTCTTCAACAACTGAAATCAGGGGAAGCGCCACCCAGCCTCAAGCAGGCGGCGGCGCGCGGTCTTCTCCCTGTGGCCCAGGAGGAACTCATCGAGATCCTGGTGTTTTTGTCGGACGATCTTGATGGTGGAGTGGCGGGGCAGGCTCGACAGACGCTGGCGGCCTATCCCGAAGATGTGATACGCCCTTTGTTGGCCAGCTCCTTCACCGCGGAGCCGGTTTTCGAATATTTCTCACGTCCCGCCGTACGATCCCGAGTTCTTTTGGAAACCATTATTCTGAACACGGCTGCGCCGGATTCGCTCATCCTGCGTCTGGCCGATCAGGTGGAAGCGGCCTTGATTGATGCCATTCTGATCAATCTCATGCGCCTCTTGAGAACGCCGGAAATTTTGTTCGCCTTGGAAAACAATTCCAACAACACTCCCGATACGCGACGACGGCTGGGGGAAATCCGGCTGGAATTTTTTGACAAGCGAAACACTTTTGTTCCCGTGACGCCGTTTTCCATGAGTGAGTCGGTTGAGGAATCTACCGCCGCTGAGGAGGTAGAAGAGAGCACCCAAGTCGAGAAGCCTTTAACTACCCATGCTCCGGCGGATGCTGTCGTGCACGACACAGCCAAATTAATTGAAGAAGATGGGGAGACGCTTCCCACGGAACGCCTCACCACCTTGCAAAGAATCGCCCAAATGACCGTGGCAGAACGCGTTCAATCAGCCATCAAAGGCAGTAAAGATGAACGTTTGATCCTGATCCGCGACAGCAACAAGGTTGTCTCACGGGCGGTCGTGCAATCCCCCAAACTTTCTGAAAACGAAGTGGAGTGGTTTGCACAAATGCGAAACGTTAACGAAGAAGTGTTGCGCCTGATTGGAATTTCTCGGACCTGGTCGAAGAGTTATGGGATCATTCACAATCTCATCCGGAACGCCCGGGCACCACTGTCCGTGACACTGCCGATGTTGAAGCGGTTGATGACTCGCGATCTGAAAGCCCTGGCCAGAAATCGAGGTGTGCCCGAGGTGCTGCGCCGAACGGCCCAAAAACAAGTTCAATTGAGAGAGCAGGGAAGCGCCAGCCAGAGATAGAGAAGAAGGCGACGAAGTAAGCCCCGGACGAAAACCGATCGCGTGAGGTCAGTTGGACTTGAGGGTGCAAAGAACCGATTCATCGTCATTCAGGGTGATGTGATTCGGTTTGAACCGGCCTTGCGGAAGGCGAATGCGGAAAGCGGTCTCCGCGCCGGAAACAACCACGGAGGACAAACGGACGTCACGATTTCCGTAGTGGGCGAATACGGGAACCGGCATCTCGAACAAGCTTGAAACCCCGGACTGCGTGATTTTTCCGGAAACAAAGAACCCTTTTTCCGCCGAGCCTCCAATGGAATAACGAAGACGGTACTCGGGAATCCCCACGTCGTAAACCCACTCATCAAAGAACCAATCGAGCGACCGGTTCTTGTCCAGGTTCATCTGGGCCGTCATGTGCTTTTCGAGAGCGCGCTGAAAGTCTGCGCTGCTGACAGCCGCCTCCTTGTACTCTGTCAAAAATGATTTCAGAGCGGTAATGAACCGTTCATCGGATTGAGTCGAGGGATCGCGCATCATCATTCGCATCATGTGTATGATCCACGTCGCCTTGTCATAAACCGCGTTGTAATATCCCGATGGCGACTTCGAAGATTCCAGTCTCCAACCCAACCAGATGGGGCCGGCGCTTTCGTTGGTGGCTCCTTCATGGGTTCTTTCCAAAAGACGATCCTTCATCTTTTGAAGTTCCTGATCGAGGGTCTTCTGCTTGGAATCTTTCTCATTGGCATAAAGAAGCGAGGCATAATTTGCCATGCCTTCGATCAACCAGGTTTCGTGGTAGGTTTGGGGGACCACGAGATTTCCCCACCACTGATGCGCAATTTCATGGGCCTGCATCAGGCCGGCAAAAAGGACTTGGGCGTCGCGTGACATCCCCAAGCTTTCCTGCTGGTCCGGCGTGAGGAAAGCCAGGGTCGAGACGTAGCACAGGGTCGGCCAGCCCTGGCCGAACCGCCCGGGAATCTGAGAAATGGCTATTTTCGAAAAAGGATAAGGCCCGAACCAGGATTCATAAAATTTCAATGCCGCCGCCGTGGCCTCATTGATGTTATTCAAAAGCACCTCGCTGCTGATGGCGGGTAGGGGAGGGAGGTCCACGGTTGGAAACGAAGGAATTCCGCGGGGGCGTGTGTTCTCCGGTGTGGCCGTCGCCATGCGCGCGCTTTGAATTTGTTGGCGGAGGACTTGGAGCTGCCGCACGTAGTCTTCCAATGACCGGTTGGCATAGACCTCCAGTTCCACCGGCCCGAGAGATTGCTTCTTCTCGATGTAATCCCCGTAATTGAATCCGGCCACACCGATTGGAGTTTCCGAATCCCATTCCGAGGACTTTTCCTTTTCTTGATTTGCCTCGTGGATGAGTTTTCCGGTGGCCACCAGGTTCATCGAAGCGGGATAAAGGAATTTGAGATGGTAGCGAGCCAGGTCAGTCAGCCCGTGATTGGGATACCAAGTACCGCGAGCGCCGACAAAATAGACGCCGTTTCCGAGATCCGTAATGACAGACCCGGCATAATGAAAAGTCAGCTCAATAGATTCCCCGGCTTGTTCCGGCCCGGGCAGAAGCACGTACACTTGATCGTTTCCACGTCGCATGGCCTCGCCCGGCGCCAGAAGATCATTTTGAAAAAATGTAAGGGAATGATGGGAATCATCTTCTACCGCGTTGATTTTGAGCCCGCGGGAAAGCTCGAAGGGAATTAATCGTTCTCCATCCGCCAGAAAGCTCAAGTTCAACCGGGCCGTGGCGTCCAAAGCCGCGGTTTCCGAGATATGGGCATCGATGGATACTTCCTTCAAATCATAGAGCGCCAGGCGTCGCTGCCCCATGGGATCCCGCACAATAGGATCACGGGGGGAACGGAAAGAGCACCAGATGTCGGGATAATGAATACCTTCTTTGACCGTCACACGTCCCAGCACAATGGGTTCCAGAGCCCGGCCATCTTGTACCGCTTCAAACCAGCCTTGGGTGAGGCCGTCCAAGGAGGCATGGAAGTAGGCTGGAGGATGCTTTGACAACAGATTTTGAAGGATGTTGTAGTTCAGATTGAGGGATAGATTCCGTACGCCTTCATCCCAGGTTTCCTTCAGGCTTACGTCGGTGTGAATTGAGGCACTGGATTCCCTGAGCGTTCGTGTGACCTGAGCAAAGGTGTCGTCGGTAAAACGAAAAATCGCAGCCGGAAAAGCCTCCGTTAGAATCGGGGAGTCGGTGAATTTGTTGAGCTGCAGTTTTTCAATAGGGTTGGGCGGGATGACCAGGATCTCGCCCGCGCCCAGAAACACGGCACCCGTCACAACGCCGCGCACGGGTGTAAAGAAGGCTAAGACTCCACGGTGCAACGTAAAGTGCAGGGCATCGCGGTCGATGTTAATCTCTTGAACCTGGAAGGTGTTTTGGGGATCGATGGAAACGCGGGACAACTCGGAGAAAAGGGCTTTGGCATCGTCGGAGTTGGCTCTCGAAGAAACGGCAGTCCGAGAGGACGCGGCTGCCGTTGTGAAGCCAAGGCACGCGAGCGTCCAGCCCACCACAAGTACTTTAAGATGTCGCCGCGATAGAAGCATGTCAACTCCGCCCGAACTGAGTCGATTGGATTGAAATCCAGCCGGTTCTAAGTTCTTGCGTACCGATTCGGCAACAGCTCCACGGCCGGTCCGGACCCGAGGCATATCGTAGCACTTCGACACATCAGCGGGCTAATCCTGAGGGCGCGATGGGGCGCGATTACAAGTCACAACGATTATCGAGGAGAACACACTTCTTTAGACACCACGGCATGCAGCCGGTGCCAATTTCTTGATGGGGAAGTGGAGCGGGTAAACGTGCGGCGGTGCTCGAAGTCCGTTTCGGCGCCTGCGGCGTGGAATTTTATCCCTGACTCATCGATGCCAGAAACTCCGTGTTCGATTTCTTCTTCGACAGGCGTTCAATCAGCAGCTCCATGGATTCCGTAACCGAAAGGGGACTCAGCACTTTGCGGAGCACCCAAATACGGTTCAATTCATCTTTGGTGATCAGCAACTCTTCCTTACGAGTGGCGCTGCGGTTGATATCGATGGCCGGGAAGACGCGCTTGTCGACCAGCTTGCGATCGAGGTTGATTTCCATGTTGCCGGTGCCTTTGAACTCTTCGAATATGACGTCGTCCATGCGGCTGCCGGTATCGATCAGCGCCGTAGCGATGATGGTCAAAGATCCGCCCTCTTCGATGTTGCGAGCCGCGCCAAAGAAGCGCTTGGGGCGTTGCAGGGCGTTGGAGTCGACGCCGCCGGAGAGGACCTTGCCCGAGGGCGGCACAATCGTGTTGTAAGCGCGTGCCAGTCGGGTGATGGAATCAAGCAGGATGACCACGTCGCGTTTGTGCTCCACGAGGCGTTTGGCCTTCTCGATGACCATCTCGGCGACTTGAACGTGGCGAGTCGCGGGCTCGTCGAAGGTCGAACTGATGACTTCGCCCTGAACCGTCCGTTGCATGTCGGTGACTTCTTCCGGCCGTTCATCAATCAGTAACACGATGAGCGTGATTTCAGGGTGATTGGTCGTGACGGAATTGGCAATCGTTTGCAGCAACATGGTCTTTCCGGTGCGGGGCGGCGCCACAATCAAGCCGCGTTGACCTTTTCCGATAGGGGTCAACAGGTCCAGCACCCGGGCGGAAATGTTTTCGCTGACGGTTTCCAACTTGATGCGCTTGTTGGGATAGAGGGGCGTCAGGTTATCAAAAAAGATCTTCTGGCGGGCCTCGTCGGGCGGCTCAAAGTTGACCGCTTCAACTTTGATCAATGCGAAATAACGTTCGCCATCCTTGGGCGGTCGAATCTGGCCGGAGATGGTGTCGCCGGTTCGCAGGTCGAACTTGCGGATTTGCGACGGCGAAACGTAAATGTCGTCGGGTCCGGGCAGATAGTTGTAATCCGGCGCCCGGAGGAATCCGAATCCATCCGGCAACGTTTCCAACACGCCTTCCGAGAAGATCAGCCCGTTTTTCTCCGTCTGCGCTTGCAGGATCTTGAAGATCAATTCCTGCTTGCGCATCGTGGAGGCGCCAATCACTCCCAGATCTTTGGCGATCTGCATCAGATTCGTGATGTTCATCTCTTTCAGGGCGGATATGTCCATAACATCTCCAGAGACGGCGGGTTCGCTGTCTTGTGGGGGGACGGTGGTTCCGTTTGAATTGGTTTTGCTGGGGTACTTTCTAGTCATTGCGACTCCCGTGAATCCCGGTGACGTGCAAGCACGACCGAGAGATTCAGTTGTTTAGATTTTAAAAACCTGACTTTCGACTTCCGAGCTCCTTAGCGATTTGGGAGGAGGTTGGGTCTGATTCTACCGCCGAATGAATAACCCGCCACAGTTGTTGTCGTCCCGAATCGTGAATCGCTGAATAGTGGACGATCGCTGTCTGGTGGCTCCACTGCAACACTCGCTGGTGTGCTTCCTGCAATTCACGAGATGACAATTTGTCAATCTTGGTCAGCACCAGGGTGAGCGGTTTTCGGCAGGCAGCGAGTTGTTTCCACATGCGCTGGTCGAGGGCGGTGGGCGCCACCCGACAGTCGAGCAGCAGCACAATCAGCTTCAAGAATTCCCGTTGCTTAAAATATTCCTCCATGAGCGCCTGCCACTGGCGGCGGAGATTTTCAGGGACGCGGGCATATCCATAACCAGGGCAGTCGACAAAGTAAAAACTCTCATTGACCAAGAAGAAATTAATCAACTGCGTTCGGCCCGGGGTGGCGCTGGTCCGGGCCAGCTTTGAACCCAGCAGACTGTTAATGACGCTGGATTTTCCAACGTTGGAACGGCCCAGAAAGGCCACTTCAGGCAACCGATCCCGCGGCGCCTCGTTCAACCGCGAGATACTCTTAAGAAATCGGCCGGTCACTTTGCTCAAACGGTTTCAATGAGTCATCGAATCGTGCTGAGAACTCGGAGGTCCTTCTTCCTTAATGGGCGGCTCAAAGTCTTGCGGCATGTCCAATATGGCGTCGGCCGGATGATTCTTCGGAACCAACGGCTCCGCCAGGGCAATTTTCAGTACTTCATCCATGTTGTCGACGAAATACAGGTGGAACGCTTTCTGAATTTCCGGCGGGATGTCCGCCAAATCTCTTTCATTGTCCCTCGGCAAAATCACCGTGGTGATGCCGGCGCGATGAGCGGCCAGCACTTTCTCCTTCAATCCGCCGATCGGCAATACCTTTCCGCGCAACGTAATTTCACCGGTCATGGCCACATCGCGGCGCACGGGAATACCGGTCAGCACGGAAACCAGTGTGGTGGCCATGGTGATGCCGGCCGACGGGCCGTCTTTCGGAATGGACCCCTCGGGCACGTGAATGTGAATATCAAAATGCCGGTAAAAGTCTTTGGCAATCCCGAAGGTCTCGGTGCGTGAACGGACATAACTCATGGCGGCCTGGGCCGATTCCTGCATGACGTCGCCCAGTTTTCCCGTCAGTGTAAGTTTGCCTTTGCCCTGCATCAACGTGGCTTCGGTGGAGAGGATTTCGCCTCCCACCTCCGTCCACGCCAATCCCATCGTCAGGCCCACTTCGTTCTTTTCCTCGGATTTCTGATTGCGGAATTTCCGCACCCCCAGAAAATTATTGAGATTCTCCGGGGTCACCACGACCTGGGCCTTCACTTCATCCTTGACGACTTTGCGGGCAACTTTTCGACAGACTGATCCAATTTCCCGCTCCAAGTTCCGGACTCCGGCTTCGCGGGTGTAATACTCGATAATGTCACGTAGCGCGCCATCATTGAACTCTAATTGTTCGGGTTTCAGACCCGTATGACCCAACTGTTTGCGGACCAGAAATCGCTTGGCGATCTCCAGCTTCTCCGGCTCAGTGTACCCGGACAAGCGAATGACCTCCATGCGGTCTTGCAACGGCTGTGGGATGGTGTGGATGACGTTGGCGGTGCAAATGAAAAAAACCTGGGAGAGATCGTATTCGACGTCGAGATAGTGGTCCACGAAGGAATGGTTCAACTCCGGATCCAGCACCTCCATGAGAGCCGCCGAGGGGTCCCCTCGGAAGTCCATGGACATCTTGTCGACTTCGTCGAGCAAAAACACGGGATTCTTCGTGCCGGCCTTCTTCATCATTTGGATAATCTGGCCGGGCAACGCGCCGATATAGGTGCGGCGATGTCCGCGAATCTCAGCCTCGTCGCGCACCCCGCCCAAGGACAGGCGCACAAACTTGCGGCCGGTCGCCCGCGCCACCGATTGTCCCAGCGAGGTCTTGCCCACTCCCGGCGCGCCTACAAAACAGAGGATCGATCCGCGAGGGTTCTTGACCAATTGCCGCACCGCTAAAAACTCCACAATCCGTTCTTTGACCTTCTCCAGACCGTAATGGTCCTCGGCCAGCACCTTTTCAGCAATCTCGAGGTTGCGGATTTCCTTGGTACGACGCTTCCACGGCACGGCCAGCAGCCAATCCAGATAATTTCTGGAGACCGTAGACTCCGCCGACATGGGCGGCATCATTTCCAACTTCTTCAACTCCTCCAGGGCCTTCTTCAAGACCTCCTTGGGCATGCCGGAGGTTTCGATCTGTTTCTTGAGCTCATCGAGCTCGCTCTTCTCGTCCTTGCGGCCCAGTTCCTTCTGAATGGCCTTGATCTTTTCGTTGAGGTAATACTCTTTCTGAGCCCGCTCCATCTGTTTCTTCACACGATTCTGAATGCTCCGATCCATGTGAAGTTTTTCAATTTCAATATCCAGAATTTCAATGATGCGGTTCAGACAATCGATGGGGGAGGCGATCTCCAGGAGCTGCTGTTTCTCCTCCACCGGGATCGACAAGTTGTCGGCGATGGTGTCGGCCAGTTTTTGAGGATCATCCACCTTCACGGCCGCGATCATGGTCTCATAATTCAAGTTCTGGCTCAGCTTGACGTATTGTTCGAACAGCGAGCTGGCCTGCGTCATGATGCTTTCATAAGCCGAAGGATTGGCGATTTTAAGGGTGGTTAACTGGGCCGTGGCCTGGTAATACCCTTCGTTGTTCTCCAGATGCAGGATACGGGCGCGTTCCAACCCTTCCATGAGGACACGCACGTTGCCGTCGGGAAGCCGCAGCGATTGAACGATATTGGAAACCGTTCCGACGGGGTAGATTTCTTCCCCTTTGGGGTCGTCCACGGTGGCATCGTGCTGAGTGGCCAGCAAAATGCGCTTATCCCGTCGCAAGGCTTCTTCCAGAGCCCGAACCGAGGGTTCTCGTCCCACCACAAACGGAATGAGCTTATGCGGGAATATCACCACATCCCGGATGGGCATCATGGGAATCTTGAATGTGTCGTCCTTTTCTTTGCTCATAAACATAGGGCCGATTGCCACTCGCTTCTGTTTGAGATTTCCGGGCGGCGCGGGCCTCCAGCCCGCACGGTCGATTAACCTGCTTTCTCGAGGAGGTCCAGAGAAATTTCTTTCGCCTCTACCATCTGCTGTGTGACGGAAAATTCCCGGACCTTTCGCTGTGACGGCACGTGGTACATCAAATCCAACATCAGGTCCTCAAGGATTACTCGCAATCCGCGAGCCCCCACTTTGCGGTCAAAAGCCTGGCGGGCGATGGTTTCAATGGCCTCAGGAACAAAATGCAGTTTCACGTTCTCATACTCGAACAGCTTCTGATATTGACGAATCAAGGCATTCCGCGGTTTCGTCAAGATTTCAACCAGGGCCGCCACATCCAGTCCGTGGAGTGTGCCCACCACCGGCAAGCGGCCGACAAATTCGGGTATGAATCCATATTTGATCAAATCTTCCGGCTGGACCTTTTCCAGTATGGCGGTGTTCCGCAGGTTCTCAGGGCTTTGGACTTGAGCATGGAAGCCCAGCGCCTTCTTTCCAAGCCGGCGTTCGACAATTTTCTCCAGGCCCACAAACGCGCCCCCGCAAATAAACAAAATGTTCGTCGTGTCGACCTGCGTAAATTCCTGGTGCGGATGTTTGCGCCCGCCCTGGGGCGGGACATTGGCCACCGTTCCTTCCAAAATCTTCAAGAGCGCCTGTTGAACGCCCTCGCCGGACACATCGCGTGTGATGGAGGGGTTCTCATCCTTGCGGCAAATCTTATCGACTTCGTCGATGTAAATAATTCCTTGCTGGGCCCGGCCGACGTCATAGTTGGCCGCCTGCAGCAGCTTGAGAATGATGTTCTCAACGTCTTCGCCTACATAGCCGGCCTCGGTCAGCGTGGTGGCATCCACGATGGCAAAGGGGACATCCAGCATGCGGGCCAAGGTTTGTGCGAGAAGCGTTTTGCCCGTTCCGGTCGGCCCGATCAGCAGAATATTCGATTTAGTCAGCTCCACGTCGGACCGATACTTGGCCAATTCAATGCGTTTGTAGTGATTGTAGACGGCCACGGCCAGCTTTTTTTTGGTTTTTTCCTGCCCGATGACGTACTCATCGAGGAAGGAATGAACCTCATTCGGCTTGAGGAGCTTCTTCTGGGCCAGGAGGGCCTGCTCGGCGCGATCGTCTTCCAAAATGCTGTTACAGACGGCAATGCATTCGTCGCAAATAAAAGCCCGGGGAAACTCATTGGGCGAAGAGATGAGTTTGCGCGCCTTATCCTGCGTTTTGAAGCAGAACGAGCATTTCAAAACGTCTTCACTATCACTACGTCGCAAGCACCGACTCGCTTTCTTGGGTTTGGGTTATCGTTGGCTGATGACCTGATCAATTATACCATACTCTTTGGCCTGGTCGGCCGTCATGATGAAGTCGCGATCCACGTCGCGCTCAATCCGTTCCAACGGTTGGCCCGTGTGTTTCTCCAAAATCTGATTCGTCATTTCCCGCATCCTCAAAATTTCCTTGGCCTGTATATCGATGTCCGAAGCAAAACCGGAGATGCCTCCGGCCGAAGGCTGATGAATCAGAATACGGGAGTTTGGCAAAGCAAAACGCTTGCCCTTCGCCCCGGCTGCCAACAATAGCGCCCCCATGGAAGCCGCTTGCCCGAGACAGTAGGTGGTGATATCGGGTTTTATGAAATGCATCGTGTCGTAGATTGCCAGACCGGCCGTAATCACCCCGCCCGGACTGTTTATATAGATGGAAATATCCTTCTCCGGATCCTCCGATTCCAAAAATAATAGCTGCGCTATCACGAGGTTGGCGATGTTGTCATCGATGGGTGCTCCGATGAATATAATATTGTCTTTGAGCAAGCGAGAATAGATGTCGTAAGCTCGTTCTCCGCGGCTCGTTTGCTCCACAACCATTGGAACTAACGTCATTGTTTCCATTGCGATGTCTTTGATTACGTCAAGTTAAGAGGTTAGATAGTAAGATGGGCCTTCTTATCTGTCCAGTTCAGCGGGGCCATTGATGATCTCGGCATTTTCGTATAGGAAGTTTAATGTTTTCTGATGCGTAAGCTGAGACCGGAGTTTATCGAGCGCCTCCTCCTTTGTCAAGTGCTGCTTGACTGCAGAAAAGGCTTGCTTGGTGCGTTCTGCGATCTTGCCGATTTCGACATCAATATCCTGGTCGCTCACCTCCAAATGTTCCTGTTGGGCAATCGACTCCAAAGCCAACATGCCCTTGACCTCGCGCGTGGCCGCCGTGCGATGTTCTTCACGGAGCCGCTCCCAGTCCACCGACAGCTGCTGAGGATTGACTCCCTGTTGATGCAGGGATCGAAGCATACCCTGCAAGCGGGTTTCAATTTGCGCCTCCACCAGGGCCCGAGGGACAGGAAAAGGATTGGCTTCCAAAACCTGATCGACCAGTTTTTCCGTGGTCTTTTCCCTGGCGCGCTGCTTCTTATTGGCTTCAAGGTCGGATTTGATTTTATTCTTCAAATCCGCGAGCGTATCAAATTCTCCCAGCGTCTTGGCCAACTCATCGTTGATGTCGGGCAATGACTTTACTTTGATGGCTTCCACCTTGACATGATAAGCAACGGAGCGGCCGGCCAGCCGTTTATCCGCAAAATCGTCCGCATAGTCCACTGCAAATTGCGCTTCGTCTCCCACTGATTTTTGCAGCAAGTTCTCGGTAAATTCCTTGACCGTTCGCTCTCCGCCCAGTTCCACCACCACATCTTTTCCTTGAAACGACTTTTCCGGCTTGCCTTCACTCTTCTTGGACGGGTAGGCGGTAAAGGTGACGGTGACAAAATCTCCCGTTTGTGAAGGCCGATTTTCAGCCACCAGAAACTCTGCAGACTGCTCCCGCAAACCCTTCAGAGTGTTTTCGACTTCTTCGTCGCTGACTTTGACCGGCTCTTCTTCGGCCTTCAGTCCTTTGTAGCCGGCAATTTCAACTGTTGGAAGAATTTCAAACTGAGCCTTGAAGGTCAAAGGTTTGTTTTCTTCAAGCACCAGATCTTTGACTTCAGGTTGGGTGAGAATCTTGAGGTTGTTCTCCTTGGCAGCCGCCTCAATGGTCTTGGGAAGGAAATCTTTGAGCAACTCCGATCGAATTTCGTTTCGAAACCGTTGCTTGACCACGGTCACAGGAACATGTCCGGGTCGAAAGCCGGGTACATGGGCCAGCTTGGCAAAATCCTTGGCCAACTTCTCGGTTTCTGATTGCCAATCCTCAGCCGGGACCTCGATATCGAGTTCCCGAGCGCAATCTTCCTTTTCAATCAATACGGATTTCAAATGGGTCCTTTTGATCTGGGATTTTGAGACACGCGATCGTCTTAAACCGTATTCTGGTGGGCAAGGAGGGAGTTGAACCCTCACTCCACTGAGGAACGGGATCCTAAGTCCCGCGCGTCTGCCAATTCCGCCACTTGCCCTCGTTTCGCATCTTCACCGGCCCATGCCGGTTTTAGAATACGACAGTCTGTTGATCCGCAATCTTTCTGCGCGTGTCCCAAAAAGACCCACACCCGGATAGCAGGAGACTCGATTTCGAATTGTGGCGTCGGACTTTTCGAAAGGCCCTAGGAAGAAGCTTCCTACAGAGCCCCGAGGGATCCTTCAGAGATGCGATTAAACCTCAGGAGCGCATTATTTTCAAGAGGAAAAGTGAAGGGGGTGTCGTCGAACTCTTGTATTCGCAAGCCATTAGGAACGCATGGGGAAAATCCCGCCCGACGTTCCTTCAGCCATCTGCGACGGTGAAATCTCGAATTCCTCGATTTCAGAGACGGAGACCCATGGACACTTTTGAAGATGCACCCGAGATTTGGGATGATGTCTTCGCAGAGCCCCCATCTTCTGGAGCGCGGCATGGCGCTTCAGGTAACGGTATTTCGCGGCCAAATAAATCTCACCTTTGGAGTTGTAGCACTTCAAATCGACTTCATAATAGTAATGACTCGACATAAGAATCCTTATCCTTGCCTCAATACGCCTAGCTTCGAGTATTCCGAGAGAGAAAGCCTTCGATTTCTCCGCTCCTTCAGGAACTGATTACCAATTGCGGCGATGTCCGAAGAAATTCCAATCCATGACGGTAGGGCCCCAATCCGCCCTCTCCTTCATTCCAGACCACGCGTGCTTCGGTGGCATCCGGCTGTATCCCACCGTAGGGATCGAAGCTCTGGCGGATCAATATCAGGTCTCCCACAGGGATTTTAAACGGTAACGGCACCAGCGCGCCGAACCGGCTGACATCTTCGGTGTCGGATCGCACTTCGAATTTCTCGCCATAGGAATATCCTCGGATGAGAACATGAATTTTCATACGGACGCGCTGGGCCCGACGGCGTTCCACCGGCGCCAATGCCAGCGTGCGCTCTACTGTCTTTCGAATCTCATCAATCGTGAACGGCTTTTCGACGAATTCAAAGGCCCCCAATTCCTGCACTAAGGGCCAAACGTCTCTTCGCGGTTTGGCGCTCATCATCACGATGGGAATCAAGCGCGTGGGCTTGATGGATTTCAAAATTTCACACAGCATAAAGCCGCCCATCTGCGGCAACATGACATCCAGAAAAATGCAGTTGGGTTGCTCCAGCACAGCCCGACGGATGGCCTCTTCACCCGAACGCGCTGTCAACACCTGGTAGTTTTCACTCAGAGTTTCATCCAATAGAGCTCGAATGGGCTCTTCGTCGTCAACAACCAAGATCTTCTTCTGGGTCATCATATCTCCTCCTTCGAAGAAGAGGGGTAACCTCGGAGGCCGGCAGATCGAAACGTTCCGATGAACCCAAGGGATCGATCTCGCCTCCATAGGCAGCTATTCTACGGGGTCTAAATCTTTAATGGAGTGATTGTTGTCACACTTAGGTGAGATTGATCTCATGGATCTCATCTGAAAAGACCGCTCTAACATACCGAAAAGAGGAGGGTTATTGATTCAAGAACGGGGTCGTGATGTAGCCCGGGTGATGGGAAATACAATTCCAAGCGTGTCACCGGATGGTGTTGAGGATGGATCGGGGATTGCACTTCCTTTTATTTGGAATCGGGTTTCCACCTCAAAATCGGATGGCGGGCTGCGCCCACTTCATCGAGGCGGCGGACTCGGGTGTGATGGGGCGCTCCTTTTACGAGTTCAGGATTCTGTTCGCATTCCTCGGCGATCGACTGCATGGCGTGAACGAATTCATC
Source organism: Terriglobia bacterium (assembly GCA_028716525.1). Lineage (GTDB taxonomy): Bacteria > Acidobacteriota > Terriglobia > JAIQFV01 > JAIQFV01 > JAQUPQ01. The sequence goes on from JAQUPQ010000004.1 coordinate 115,701, forward strand.
TAGCTCGTCCAGCGATTCCGATTCCGTGGGTTCAATCATCAGCGCCCCATGAACAATGAGAGGAAAATATACAGTGGGCGGATGAAATCCGTAGTCAATCAGCCGCTTGGCGATATCCATCGTGCTGACCCCGAACTTGCTTTGGAGTTTGTCTGAGAAAACCACCTCATGCAACGAAGGCGAGGAATAGGGGAGATCGTAGACTCCTTGGAGCTTTGATCGAATGTAATTGGCGTTGAGGACGGCGTCTTCGGTGGTTTGCCGCAAGCCGTCGGGACCGTTGGCCAGTGTGTAAGCCAAGGCGCGGACATGCATTCCGAAATTGCCGTAGAAAGACCGGACACGGCCGACAGATTGCGGTCGGTTGAAATTATAGAGGAGCAATCCCTCCTCATTCTTCTCAAGCACCGGCGTGGGCAAGAAAGGTTCGAGAGGCGTTTTGACGGCCACAGGTCCGGACCCCGGCCCGCCCCCGCCGTGCGGTGTAGAAAAGGTTTTATGAAGATTCAAGTGCATGACGTCGACGCCCATGTTGCCGGGCTTTGTGATCCCGACCAGGGCATTCATGTTGGCGCCGTCCATGTAAACCAATCCGCCCCGGGAATGCACAATTTCGATGATCTCTACGAGGTCGCTCTCATAAACTCCCAAGGTGTTGGGATTGGTTAGCATGAGGGCGGCAACGTCATCGGTCATGGCGGTTCGCAACACGGCGGGATCAATGCAGCCACGCTCCCCTGATTTCAAATTCTTAACTTGATACCCGGCAATGGCGGCGCTGGAGGGATTCGTGCCGTGCGCCGAGTCGGGAATCAAAATGTAGGTGCGCGGGTTTCCTTTTGATTCCAGGAAAGCGCGTATCATCAAAATGCCGGTCAGCTCGCCTTGCGCTCCTGCGGCCGGCTGCAGACTCACCGCATCCATGCCGGTGATTTCCTTCAAACACTCCATCAAGAGATGCTGGATCTTCAGGTTTCCCTGGACCAACGAATAGGGAAGATAGGGATGTGAATGAGCCAGCCCCGGGATACGCGCCACATTTTCGTTGATCTTGGGATTGTATTTCATGGTGCAGGAACCGAGCGGATACAAGCCCAGATCGATGGCATAGTTCCAGGTCGACAGGCGCGTAAAATGACGCACGACGTCGACTTCTGTGACCTCGGGAAAGTCTTCAATGGTTTCGCGCAGCAACTTCCTGTCCAGCAACTGCTCCGGCGACACCCGGGGAACATCACAATCCGGGAGAGCCACTCCCCATTTTCCCGCCGCGCTGCGCTCGAAAAGGAGGCCTTCATCCTGACTGACATGGGTAGAAGCTTTGGTTATTTTTTCAGAGGCCATGAATCGCCCGTCATCCAATCTTATAAAGATCAACCAACTGATCGATCGCTTCCTTCGGCGTCTGTTCTGTGACGCACAACAGTTCATCGTTCTTCATTTTTCGGGAAAACCACTTCAAAGGCACGCCGCCGATCAGTTTGTGCTTCCACAACTTCTTGTCGCTGAACTTCCGCCTTCCTTTGTTGCGAACGACAAATTCATTGAATCGCGGCCCGGGATACAGAAGTTCCACTGTCTCCACCGTTTTGAACCGCTCCACGGCGTAATTCAGTTTCGAAAGATTCTGCAGTGCCACTTCACGCAGGCCCTGTTTTCCCAGGAGAGACATGTAAATCGTCGCCATCAAGGCGCACAGCGATTGGTTGGTGCAAATATTGGAAGTGGCTTTTTCGCGGCGAATATGTTGTTCCCGCGTTGAAAGCGTGAGCACGAAGCCGCGCCGGCCCGATTGATCGCGAGTTTGCCCCACCAGACGGCCTGGCATTTGTCGGACATTCCGATCGCGAGTGGCAATGAATCCCAAAACAGGACCGCCATAGCCGGGGGGAATTCCCAAAGACTGACCCTCGCCGGCCACGATGTCGGCGACCGGATTGCCCTCTGCGCCGGGTTGTCCCGGAGGCCGCAGGAGCCCCATTGAAATCGCCTCCGCGACTGTCACAATAAGCAATGCTCCCTTTTGATGCACGGCCTCGGCAATCTCTTCCAAGGATTCGACATTTCCGAAGAAATTGGGAGATTGAACGACCACCGCGGCGACCTTTTCGTTCAGCTTTTTGTTGAGATCACCCGGGTCCAATTGACCGCTGGCGGCGAAGGCGACGGTGCGGGTCTTGAAGCGGAGATGTCGCGTGTAGGTCGCAAGCGTGTCGCGGTATTCCGGATGGACCGTTTCCGCCAGCAGGAATTGATCACGTCCCGTGAGGCGTTGCGCCATCAAGCAGCTTTCGGTCATGGCGGTGGCGCCATCATACATGGAGGCATTGGCCACCTCCATCCCCGTCAGCTGACACATCAACGTTTGAAATTCAAAGATGGCTTGGAGCGTTCCCTGGCTGATCTCGGGTTGGTAAGGCGTATAGGCCGTATAAAACTCCGCCCGCGAAATCAGATGATCGATGACCAGGGGAATGAAGTGGCGATAAATTCCGGCGCCCAGGAACGACGTGAAATCCGTGGCATTCTCACGAGCGCAGGCTTCGAAGTAACCCAAAAGGGCTGTTTCTGAGAAAGCGGGAGGCAGATTTAAGGGTTGTTTCAGTCGAACGGCGTCCGGCAGGCTGGAAAAAAGCTGATCGACGGAGGCCACACCCATGGCCCGCAGCATCTCGGCCCGCTGGGAGTCGGATTTGGGAAGATAGCGCATTATTCGGCAGCCTCTTCCCGGATGTACTCCTCATATTCCTCGGCCGATAGCAGATCTTCCAATTCAGCCGGCTTCTTAATGTTGATCTCAATCAACCAGGCATCGCCGTGAGGGTCGTTGTTGATCAATTCCGGCGAATGGACCACTTTTTCATTCGTCTCCACGACTTCTCCCGATACCGGGCAGTAAATCTCAGAGACCGCCTTCACCGACTCTACGGTCCCGAACGATTCGTTGGTGGCAAAGTGATCCCCCACCTTGGGGAGTTCGACGAAAACCACATCGCCCAATTGCTTTTGGGCGTAGGCGGTGATGCCTACTGTTCCTTTTTTGCCTTCCACTCGAATCCATTCGTGCTCTTTGGTGTACAAAAATTTTTCAGGATAGGTGCTCATGTTTCCTCAAATGAATTGAAATAGGTGATGCAACCACGGTTCGAAGCAGGAAACTTCGAACCCTCCGCTCAAAGGACGAATTCAATTGAACAGAAGAATTGCCAAACCGCTTGAATCCCGCCAACTCTCGACGGCCTTACCTGTTGCGTTTATAAAAAGGCGTGGGGATGATTTTGGCGCCCACGGACCGCTGTCGAACTTGAATTTGTAATGGCGTGCCCGCTCTGGAGTGTTCCACAGGAACATAGGCCATCCCAATATTCCTTTTCAGAAAAGGCGCCGGAGACCCGCTGGTCACGTGTCCTGCGGGCTTGCCATCGATCAACACGGGGTAATGATCCCGCGCGATTCCGGGTTCCACCATCTCAAATCCCACCAACATGCGTTTTACGCCTTCCTGCTTTTGCCGGACCAGCGGCTCGCGGCCAAGAAATTCACCCTTGTTGAGTTTGCAGATCCAGCCGAGGTTGGCTTCAAACACCGTCGTGGTGTCATCGATCTCGTGTCCGTAAAGAGCCATGGAGGCTTCCAATCGAAGCGTGTTGCGCGCCCCTAATCCTACCGGAACAATGCCGGCGCTCCGGCCGGCTTCCATAACACGATTCCACAGCTGCTGGGATTGCGAGGGATCAAAATAAATCTCGAATCCGTCTTCGCCGGTATATCCGGTCCGCGCGATCAGAGCCTCAACGCCATCCACTTTTCCAAAGGTAAACCAGTAATATTTGATCGCAGCCAGATCCGTGGCGGTCAACGCCTGCAAAACGGAAAGCGCGCGCGGGCCTTGAATGGCTAGTTGAGTGTATTGGGGACTGAGGTTCTTTACCTCGGCAGCAAAACGGTTGTTGGAGACAATCCAATTAAAATCTTTATCCGTGTTGGAGGCATTGACACATAAAAAATAATGATCGGAGTGAATGCGGTGAACCAGCAGGTCGTCGACAAAAGTTCCGTCGGGAGTCATCAGGCCGGCATACTGGATCTGTCCATCCGCCAATTTGGCCGCGTCGTTGGAAGTGACATGCTGGACCAGCGCCAAGGCTTCCTGGCCTTGAATATCAATTTCTCCCATATGGGAAACGTCAAACATCCCGACGGCCGTCCGCACAGCCTGATGTTCTTGAACAATGCCCGAGTACTCGACGGGCATTTCCCATCCGCCAAAGTCCACCATTTTGGCGTGGAGGCTGTGATGAAGGGAATTGAGAGCGGTTTTTTTCAGGGTTTGACTCTCAGCGGCGGTTGACACGGTGACTTCCTGCGCAGAAATTCGAATTTGAAAACTAGCATAGCGGTTCTGGGGTGTCAAGCTGGAAGCGGGATGGATTTGCTGTGAACCCAATCAGATTTTCTCTCACTAATGCGAGTCCCGCTCCAACTGATTTAGGATGGCTCTCAATGCGCGAATGACTTCTTCCCGTTCCACCTGCGAGCGGCGGAAACGCAGGTCCAAGGTAAAGTCTTTGGACGGGGGCATAAAGTGGAACACATAGTTCTGGGCGCGTTTAGCCGCCTCCGGTTTGCGCTCCAGGCGCGAAGCTTCACGAGTCAATCCCTGTTGTTTCATGCGGCGAATTGCCGACGCCATTTTTTCGCGCGAGGGCTGCCGCACCACTTCCAAGAGCATGGTCTTGGCCGTAATTCCGGCTTCGCGACAGGACTTCTTGATTTCATCGGGAAGGGAATTGATGGAGAGCGCTTCGGTCACGGAGGATCGGGATTTGCCGATCTTCTTCGCAATGTCGTGGTGGGTATATCCGAACCGGTCCGCCAAAGACTTCAATCCTTCGGCTTCTTCGAAGGCCGTCAAATCCTTTCGCTGCAGGTTTTCGATCAGCGCGATTTCAGCCACCTCGGAATCCGTGGCTTCTTTCTCAATGCACGGAACTTCTTTCAATCCGGCGCGGACGCTGGCCATGTAACGGCGCTCTCCGGAGATGATCATGAACTTTTGCGTTTCCCCGTTGTAGCGCACCAGAATGGGTTCCAACACGCCTTTTTCCTTGATGGAGGCCACCAGCTCATCCAATTCACCCATGGACTGGCGGGGTTGGTCGGGGTTGGGTTCAATGCGGTCCAGGGCAATCATGCGTCCCAACGGTGCGCCGGTCTTGGAAGTGAGCGCGTCGACGTAATGTGCGTCGTGGCGCATGTGCAGAACGGTCGGTAATCCAGCACGCTTAGGCACGTCTGAGAACCTCCTCCGAAAGTTTGTAGTACTCGGCCGCCCCGGTCGAGTCCGGAGCGAAGGTAAAAATGGATTCTCGATAGGCGGGACTCTCTTCCAGGCGCACGCTCTTCGAGATGGTGGTCCTGAATACATTATCGGAAAACACCTTGCGAATCTGCGAGGTGATATCCTTGGAGAGCTTGGTGCGTTTGTCGACGAGCGTAATCAGCACCCCGATGATTTTCAAATTAGGATTTGCCCGGGCTTTCACCTTTTCGATTGTTTCCAACAAATCGTCTGTTCCTTCCAGCGCAAAGTAGGAGGCTTGAATGGGAACCAGCAAATGGGAGGAGGCCACCAGTGCATTTACCGTGGAGATTCCAAGTGCGGGCGGCGTGTCAATGACAATCACATCGTATTGCCCGCGAACCCGTGCCAGGGCTTCTTTGAGTCGAAAGGGGGCATCCAGATCGCCCGCCAGCTGGCTTTCCAACTTGGCCAACGAGATACGAGCCGGCGCTATGTCCAGATTCTTGATGGCCGTGTGGATGATCACCTCTTTGACGTCGAATAAGGGATTGGCGAGGACGTCATACGTAGAATGTTGCAACGCCAACACATCGCAGAAGACAATCGAAGAGTTTGCTTGAGGGTCGATATCCACGAGAAGCGTGCGCTTCCCGCGCCGCGCCAGCGCCGAGGCGAGATTGATAGCCGTTGTTGTCTTTCCAACGCCACCTTTTTGATTGGCGATGGCCAGGATCACCAAATCCTCCGCATTCGGGATGATGAAACGCGGTTACACGAACTCAACGCCATCCAATTCATCGGAAAAAGGTCGCCTCCGAACGGGCCGATCGGACAGTCGTATTCTAATCTGGAACTTGTTTATAGAGAAAGACTTTTCTTTGATCCTTAGGAAGGCTTACATCTTGTATTTGCCCATGTCTTCGCCGCTCAGATTTTCCAACCACCGCCTCAAGTTTTCATCCTTGAATTTGTCGGAGTTGATGACGGCCGACTTCGAAGCCTTCAACACTTCTTCATCCACGAAAATGGGCGAATCCATGCGCAATGCCACTGCCAGCGCATCGCTGGGCCGGGAATCGATGGAAACCAGCTGGCCGTCAATGCGTAACCATACCACGGCGTAAAAGGTGTCATCTTTCAGCTCGTTGACGACCACGCGTTGGACTGTGGCCCGCATGCCGATCAGAATGTTCTTGATCAGATCATGGGTCATGGGGCGCGGTGTTTGCACCTTCTCAATCTCGATGGCAATGGCGCTGGCTTCATAATTGCCGACCCAAATCGGCAACAGGGAAGGACCTTCGGCCTCTTTCAAGACCACGATGGGCATGTTGGTGACTGGATCCAACATCAAACCGCGAATTTTCATTTCGATTTCCATGCTCTCCTCCACCTAGGTACCCATGCTAATTGCTTCGATGGTGCGGTCAGGCAGGATGTTGTCCCGCCCTTCCGGCTCTACAAGCAAACCCCACAAACTATTGGCCCCTGATCTTAAAATCTGGACGTGGACATACTGACCCGGCAAGGAAGCCGGTCCGTTGAAGTTCACCACGTAATTTGTGGCCGACCGGCCGCTCAGGGTGTTTTCATCCTTCACACTGCGACCGTCCACCAATACTTCCACGGTCCGACCGATCATCCTCTGAGCGAGTGTCACTTGAATTTCGTGCTGCCGATTCTGCAGGAAGGCGAGGCGGCGCGATTTTTCCTCGGCCGGAAGTGTGTCGGTGAACCCTTGGGCCGCCGTGTTCGGCCGGGGAGAATAGATGAAGGAATACATTTGTTGATAACCCACGGCCTCGACTAAACTCACTGTCTCTTCAAATTCCTTTTCGGTTTCGCCGGGGAATGCCACGATAACATCGGTGGAAATCGCTATCTCCCGTGGCGAACGTCGGATGAATGCCACCTTGCGTAGATACTCTTCGCGGGTGTATTCGCGCCGCATGCGGGAAAGAACTGTGGAGGAACCCGACTGCACGGGTAGATGCACGGCGTTGCACAAAGCCGGGTGGGCATCGATGGCTTCGACAATTTCAGGGACAAAGTTCTGAGGATTGGAGGTGGCAAATCGCACCCGACGGATGCCCGGAACCTCGGCGACGGCTCCCAACAGTTGCGCAAAGGTCCGTCGGCCGAGCGGGTCGCGGTAGGAATTCACATTTTGTCCGAGGAGTTGGACCTCGGTGTAACCGGCATCGACCAGTTTCAGGACGTCTTCAAGAACTTGTTGGCTGGATCGGCTGCGCTCCGGGCCACGGGTAAAAGGCACCACACAAAACGCGCACACATTGTTGCAGCCTTCGATGATCGTGATGTAGGCCCGATAGGGATGGAGCCGTTGGGTGATCTCGGTTTCAAAGCAATGATCGTCGTCTTGCGATGTGTCAATGACCTGATCCAGGCCGGCTTCAACTTGGCGCACCAGATGCGGCAGATTATGGTAACTGGCCGAACCCACCACCAGGTTCACGTTGGGCGCCCGTTTGAAAAACCTGGTGCCTTCCTGCTGAGCCACACAGCCCAGAACGCCCACCTTCTTTTGCGGCGCCGTTTTGCGCAAGACCCCAAGACGCGAGAAAACCTTTTCCGCAGCTTTTTCCCGGATGCTGCAGGTGTTGAAGAAAACAAATCCGGCCTCTTCGACCGATTCCACGGGCTCATAACCGAGGGTTCTTAATGTGCCCGCCACCTTCTCGGAGTCGTGGACGTTCATGGCACAACCGAACGTTTCGATGTAGAAGGTCTTTCTGTTCTTTGGGTTCATCGTATGTATGGTGACCTTGGCCGTGCGGCACCGGTGGAAAATCCGATCGGGGCCATGTCCGGTCACTTCTCAGCCGGTAGAGAGACAAATCACCGTTTAGGGCCTGTCGCCCTCCAAGTCCAGAGCCGTACTCTCACTCAATCACGGCTCTGTTTGATCAATTCTCGCGCGTGTTCTTTGACCGCGTCGGTGATTTTAGCACCGCTCAGCATTCTTGCCAATTCGTTAATCCGGGCCGCCTCGCGCAAATACTCGATCCGGGTTACGGTGCGCCCGCGCTGTTCCACTTTTTCGACGAAATAATGATGATCGGCGAACGAAGCAATTTGGGGCAGATGGGTGACGCACAAAATCTGGTTGTGTTGTGCCAGGCCTTTCAACTTGCGGCCCAACACTTCCGCCGTTCTTCCACCGATTCCGGAGTCGACTTCGTCGAACACCAGAGTTTTGATTTTCGAATCCGCCTGGGTGATGGTTTTGAGCGCCAACATCAACCGCGAGATCTCTCCGCCGGATGCGATTTTCGATAAGGGTTTCAATTCTTCTCCGGGATTCGGCGATAGAAGATATTCCACGGCGTCGATTCCCAGGGGGGAGAATTCGACCGCGGCCCCGCTGAATTTAATTTTGAATCGCGTCCGTTCCATCGCCAGTTCTTGAAGTTCCCGCTCCAGACGTTTCTCAAGCGAGGAGGCGGAGCGTTGGCGTGCGGCGGACAGCGCCTCGGCCTTTTTCTTGTAGCGGGCGGTCAACTGCTCCCACTGATCCGCCAGTCGTTTCAATTCCTCGTCACGATTTTCCAGGGAGCTCAATCGTTCAACCACCTGATCATAGAACCTAAGAATATCTTCCACGGTGGAGCCGTACTTGCGTCGAAGCTTTTCAATTTCAGCCAGACGGCTTTCCACTTGCTCCAATTTTTCGGGGCGGGCATCGATCTTCTGAAGATAGGCCCGCATGCTCGCCGCCACATCTTCAACCTGAATTCGAGTGGTGCGCAGTTGATCCAGCAATACCTGCAGCTTCTCATCGATGCGAGCCATCGATTCGAGCGTTTTTTCCGCGGCCGCGACATGCTGGGCGGCGGATCCCTCCGACTCGTAGAGCAAGCCGGACACTTCGCTGGCGGTCTCATAAAGCTTTGAAGCGTTCGCCAACAAGCGATGTTCCACGTTTAGTGTTTCATCTTCCCGGGGTTGGAGCCGGGCCGCCTCGATTTCCTGCCTTTGAAAATTCAGCAGATCCAGCAAGCGATTGCGGTCGGTTTCATTTTGCTCCAGGGAGTCTTTTTTCGCGCGCAGAACCGAGATTTCTGCCGACAAACTCGACAGCTCTTCCCGGGCGCTGTCGTGCCTGGCGAAAGCATCAAGCAGGTTCAGTTGCGCCTCCGCTTCCGTGAGTGCCTGCTGCTCGTTTTGTCCATGAATATCGACGAGCCAATGCCCCAGATTCTTGAGAGTAGCCGCTGTCGTGGGCTGCTGATTAATGAAAGCCCGGCTCTTTCCTTCCCGCGAAATTTCACGCTTCAAAATGAGCTCATGGTCTTCTACAAGCAGACCCAGGTCGTCTAAAAATTGATTCAGCTCGGGGATCTTTTGAATCTGAAAGACGCCGGAAATAGACGCCCGATCGGAACCTGTTCGTACCATCTCGGGGGAAGCTTTATTTCCCAGCAATAATCCCAAGGCATCCACTAGAATCGATTTTCCCGACCCGGTTTCGCCCGATAGAAGGTTCAAGCCGGACTGCAGGTTCAGTTCAAGCCGGTCGATCAGGGCGTAATTGGTGATGTACAAATGCTTCAACATGCTGGCAGAGTCTACCATAAGGGAAGCGTGTGAAGTAGCGGGCCGCAAACGCGGACGAAGACGGAAAATCGCCGGAGCAAGAGAGCCCCAACCAACCTTACGAGGTCACAGTTTCGTTTGCAAATTCAAGGAGTTAGCATTCCGGCAGTGGAAAAATGCGTTGACCTGTCGGAAGCACTATACTAAATTGGCAGTTGAAACAACGGACCCAAACTTCAAGATGCAATCAAGCACGTGACAAGAGGAGGAACGTTGAGTGTCATGATTCCGTTGGGGTTGTTTTCCGCATCGTTTCTTTCGGATCGATATGTCAACATGGTGATGCAATCGGGATGGATGGCGAAATTCGTTTTGATCATCCTGCTGTTTTTCTCGTTGCTTTCGTGGGCCATCATTTTGAAAAAATACAGTGTTTTTAAAAGGGCGCGCCGACAGAGCCAGCAGTTTTTGAATGTTTTCCGGCGCAGTCAGAAGCTTTCGGAGATCAGTGCGGGGTGCGAGCCGCTTCGCGGCGCCCCTTTAACGGAAATTTTTCTGGCGGGTTACCAGGAGTTACAAACCCAGGTCGTGGTGGGGCGCAGCACACCGGGACAACCTGGAGGTCCTGAAACTCGACTGAAGAGCTTGGAATGTGTGCGTCGGGCGCTGCTCAGGGGTTCATCGGCGGAGCTTTCTAAACTTGAAAAGAAGCTGAACTGGCTGGCGACCACCGGTTCGGTGACACCGTTCATCGGCTTATTCGGGACCGTGTGGGGAATCATTGATGCCTTTGAGGGTTTGGGAACGGCCGGAGGCGCCAGCCTGAAAGCCGTCGCCCCGGGAATATCAGAAGCGTTAATCACGACGGCGGCCGGATTGTTTGCCGCGATTCCGGCGGTCATTTTTTACAATCATTTTCTCCACACGCTCAAAGATTTTGCTTCGGCGATGGATGATTTTTCGCTGGAGTTTTTGAATCTGACAGAACGGAATTTCTTGTAGACTCAATCCCCGCCGCGGGTGGAATCAAGAGCGGCCGGCCGCGGCGAGAAGACCGATTTTGGAGGATATGGAAAATGGCGATGACGACACCTCGAGGGACCGTCGAAACGTCCATGTCGGAAATCAACATCACGCCGTTGGTGGACGTGGTATTGGTGCTGCTCATTATTTTTATGATTACCGCACCGGTGCTGCAGTCGGCTATTGAAGTCAACCTTCCCCAAACCAAATCGGGAAAAGCATCGACAGAACAGCTGGTGGTCGTAACGATCACCAAGAAGCAGACCATCTATGTGGGAAATGACATGGTGAAGTTTGATCAGCTGGGTGACGTGGTGAAGCAGCGGACCTATGGATTGACGTCCCAGCCCGTTTACATCCGGGCCGACGATTCCGTTCCTTACGGCACGTTGGCCACCGTGTTGGACGGTCTGAAGTCCGCCGGATTCAGCGATGCCCAGCTGGTGACTACTCCATTTAACAAGTTACCCGGGAAATAACACGAAGGGGCCTGTGGGGCCCTTCGGGGACGCGCGGCCACATAAAAGTCCTACCAATGACAGGAGCCATCGAAAGTTTCAGGTTGTATGATTATTTCTCCCCGATCCCCGAGGACAGCATCAAGCGTACTCTTGTCGGATCCCTCCTTTTGCACGTCATTTTATTCTCGCTCGGTATTTTCGGCGGGCCTCTTTTAAGCCATCTTTTCCCGAACAACGCGTTTCTAATTGGAGGAAATGGAGGTGTCGGCAGCACCATGCACGTACAAGCGGTTTCCAGCTTGCCGGGGTTGAAACTCCCGGCTCCGGAACAACCGACCGAGAGTAAAGTGGCCAGCGAGAATGAAGGCTTATACCAGCCGCCGGAACAAGTCAAAAAGCCGACGGCGGAAAAAGACAATGAAAGGGCCTTGGCTTTGGAGGAGCTGAAAAGTTTGCAGCAAAAGATGCGAGAACAGCGTCGTCGCCAGAATTTGCCGCAGCCTCCGAACGCCGTCCCCTGGGGTCGGGGCGGGCAGCCCAATTTTTCTTACGGCGAATTTCGAGCCGGGGGTCGGAGCTCGGGCGGCGTGGGATTTGAAGGGAGTTTTGGTCAACAGTACGCTTGGTATGCGCGGGCCATCATTGACCGCATCAGTTCGAATTTTCAGGAACAGATGGTAGGGCAATCCGTTCAGAACGCGCCGCGCGTGTTTGTGACGTTTTCGATCGGGCGGGATGGAAGTGTCACGCACATTGAATTGCGTTCGTCGAGCGGCATTCCGACTTTCGACGCCATGGCCATCCGGTCGATCCAAGCCTCCAATCCCATGCCCCCGCTTCCTTCGGATTACTCCGGCAACAACGCCAGTGTGGAATGCTATTTTGATTTTCGAAGATGAACTGGAGTTTTTCTCATGACGTCCTGGAAACGATTTATTTTGACCGTCCTTCTTGCGACTGGGTTCTTGACCTATCCCGGCAGTCTGCGTGAATTGCACTCCCAGGAAGGAACTCTCTCGATTGAAATCAACAAAGGTGTCCCCAAGTTCCGAGTGGCCATAGCGGATTTTCAAGCCCGCTCACCGGAAGACACTGTCAAGGGTCTGACCGGGGAGTTCAATGCCGTCTTGTTCAACGACATCGACAACGCCGGTCTGTTTGACCTCGTGAGCAAGAGTTTCATTCCTTCCCACTCGCCGGGAACCGTGTCTGAACTCAATATTTCGGACTGGACCAACCCTCCGGTGAATGCCGATGTGCTGGCTTTCGGGAACGCCAAAATAGAAGCCGGCCAGCTGACCGTGGAGGCTCATCTCTACGATCTCAAGAACCCCGCGGCGCCCTCGATCATAGGCCGGCGCTATCGCGCCGACCCGACCGAAGCCAACGCTCGCGCCATGGCTCATCAGTTTGCCGATGAAATCATCTTGCGATTGAGCGGCGGCGTTCGAGGCATCGCCTCGACACATATTGCTTACGTGCATCGCGAGGGGAGGAGCACAGAAGAAATCTACATTTGTGATTACGATGGATACAATCCGCATCCCATGCGGGTCTTCAATTCGCTCAGTTTAACGCCGCGTTGGTCTCCGGATAACACCAAAATTGCCTTCACCACCTACCGTCTGGGAAATCCCGACATCAACATCTTCTCTTTGGAAACCAATGCGCTGCTTTCGTTTCCGCGTTTTTCGGGGCTCAATACCACGCCCGCATGGTCCCCGGACGGTGAAAAGATCGCTTTTTGCTCCAGCATGCACGGGTACCCCGACATTTACGTCAGCGACTCCCACGGCCGGGATCTGCGCCGGCTGACGTTTTCCGTCCATCATGGAAACAATTCACCGGTGTGGAACCCCGTCACGGGTTCCCAAATTGCATTTGTTTCCGACCGCAGTGGAATTGCTCAGCTGTATGTGATGGACGCCGATGGGTCCAATGTTCAACGCCTCGTTTCCGAGGGGGGATGGGTGGACGCGCCGTCGTGGTCTCCCGATGGGCAGTTCATCGCCTTTATGTGGAAGCGAAAAAGCGAGGGAGGCAATTTTGATATTTATATTCTGGAATTGGCCTCGCGCCATTGGATCCAACTGACCCAGGATCAAGGCCAGAACGAAAATCCCTCCTGGGCGCCGGACGGAAAGCATCTGGTGTTTTCCTCGAATCGTTCCGGTTCTTACCAGCTGTATACCATGTTGGCCAATGGGAAGAACGTCAAGCAGATTACGTCCCAGGGGAAAAACAGCAATCCCAATTGGTCTCATTGAGGAGGGCTGGGCGGAGAAAAAGCTGCGTTGCGGCCATTTGACTCGGGTTGGTGAATGATGTATATTGTGATGTATAATTCCAGAATGTCGCAAGGCAGATCGTTGATGGCTCGAATGATCCGGAAACAAATTTATATTGCTCCCGACCAGGACGAGCGCCTGAAGAAAATCGCGCGAACGTTGCGGACCACGGAAGCCAGTATCATCCGGCAGAGCTTGGAGCGGCTGTTCACGGTGGGACCTTTACCGACCCAGGATCTCAAACACTGGAAACAGGAACTCCTTTTCATCCGAAGGCGAAAACGGCGAAACACGGCTTCGCCGAAAACTACTTGGAACCGGGCCGATCTTCATGATCGCAGAAGCATTCATTGACACCAATGTTCTAATTTGTCTTTACGACAACGCCTCACCCCAAAAGCAGGAAAAAGCGCTGGCGCTGCTGGATGAACTGGCGCAAACCCGGGCGGGTGTGCTGAGCGCCCAGGTGCTGGATGAGTTCTATTGTGCGGTCACACAGAGAATTGCCCCCCCCATGACGGCCCGTGAAGCTTCTCGACGGATTGAAAGGTTGTTGAGCTGTTGGCGGGTTGTGGGGGTAACCCCTCACATGGTGCGCGAAGCGGCACGGGGTGCCGCGGAACATCATCTGGATTTATGGGATGCTCAGATTTGGGCCACGGCCAAGTTGAGTCAGGTTTCCATTGTATTTACTCAGAGTTTTCCCTCCGGACACTCCTTGGAAGGTGTGAAGTTTTTGAATCCTTTCGATAAGGATTTTGTCTGGAGATCGTTTTAGGGGAGCATGCGTTTTTGTCGAAGATGTATCAAATTCAATTCTTTTAAAATCTCAAAGGGAGGACAGTCATGCGACAGCAGTCAAAGTGGAAATGGATAATCGCGATGGTATTCGTGCTCGCGCTGATGGTTTTTGCGGGTGGTTGCAAGAAGAAACCTAAAGCCGCTCCGCCCCCTCCGCCTCCGCCTCCGGCGCCGGCGGCGCCGACCGCGCGGTTGTCGGTCGATCCGTCAACAATCACCGAAGGCCAGTCGGCGACCTTGACGTGGAATACCTCGAATGCCACCGATGTTTCGATTGATTCCGGCATTGGCAAGGTCAATACCGAGGGTTCACAGACCGTAACCCCGAGCACGTCCACGACCTATACCCTGACGGCCAAAGGCCCCGGTGGAACCGTGACCGACACGGCTCGATTGACCGTGAGTCCGAAACCGGCCCCTCCACCGGCCGTTGCGCCACCCGGACCCACCGATGAGGAACTGTTTGAACGCAGCGTCAAGAGCATCTTCTTCGATTACGACAAAGCCGATATCCGGGCCGACCAGCAGGGAACTGTGACCAACAATGCTCAGTTTCTGAATGCCCATTCGACCTGGAGGTTTACGATCGAAGGAAATTGTGACGAGCGCGGATCCATCGAATACAACCTGGCGCTCGGAGATCGGCGCGCCAACTCGGCGAAAGCCGCCCTGGTGGCCGCGGGTGTCTCTGCGGACCGCATCAAGACGATCAGCTATGGAAAAGAGAAGGCCCACAGCTGCACCGACGATGCCTGTTGGCAACAGGATCGTAATGCTCACTTTGTGCTGAACCAGCATTAACCGCCCAGTAAAGGAATGACACCGAACCTGAGAGCGGCAACTCCCTGAGAGGGTGACTTTCACTTCGCAATTCCGGAATGGGCTATTTCCGGAATTGCGAAGTGGGTCTCTTCTGAGGTTCCCCACAGGTGAAGCGCTGGATGGCTTCTTGCCGCGCTGCGGGGATCGCTATACCCGCGATGCATCGTTTTGTGGTCCTATTGAGGCTTTCCCCCTTCTGTTCGCCGGACTTACTTTAGGGCGTGACAGACATTCCTCGGCGTGAAAGAATAAAAGGGTAATCCAATCGCATTTCGATTTCGAGTATCAGGGAGGTTCGTTTGAGAATAGGGAATCGAAGTTTTATCGCCTGGGGCATCGGCCTGATGCTCTGGATGACATTTCCTTTGATGGCCGCTAATAAGGAAACCTTGCAGCTCTTGCAGCAGGTGTCCATGATCCAGCAGCAACTGAAAGACTTGCAGGACGCTCAAATCAAGAACGATGCCATCATTCAGAAGCTGACGGAGCAGATCTTAGATCAGGTGACCCGCTTGAGCGGCGCGGTGGACGATTTGAAGAAATCAAATTCTCAAACCCAGGCGGCCATCGGAAACAAGGTGGATTCGTTCACGGGTAATCTGCAAGTGACCCAGGAGGGGCTGGATGAATTGAAAGCGCGCTTGGACCGTTTGACCACCGATGTGGCGGCCTTGAAAACCACCTTGCAATCCATTGATGCCAAAATCCCGTCCCAGACACCCGAAACGGCAACTCCTACAGGGGACCAAACCGCCGCACCTTCGACCGGCAAGACGCCCCCGGCGGCGGCTGCTCCGCAGGGACCGGATTTAATGTATGAAGCGGCCATGAAGGATTACAGCGCCAATCGATTGAAACTGGCGCTCGGTGGGTTCCAACAATTCTTGAAGTATTATGACAACACTCCCTTGGCGGGAAACGCTCATTTTTGGATTGGGCAGATTTTCTATCAGCAGGAAAATTACAAGTCGGCCATCGATGCTTTCAACACCGTCGTCGAACGCTACCCCGACAGCAACAAGTTAACGGTGTCGATTTACAAAAAAGGGATGGCCTTGGAGGCCTTGGGACAGAAAACAGCCGCCCTCAAAGAATTTCGGATGTTGATTTCACGATACCCCAACAGTCCGGAGGCCAAACAGGCATCCCAAGAGGTCTCCAAACTGAATCAGCGCGGTGCGACTTCGAGTCGCACTGCGACGCGGCGTCGGAAATGAAACATCTGAAGAAACGATGGTCGGCCGCACGCCGAGGTTTTGTTTTACTGCAAATGTTTTGACCCCCGTATCCCCCTCGATCAATTCCGTGCACTCGAGTTTGAAACAGACTTTTGCTCCGGGCGATTCCGAATCAGGAAGCGCAAAGGGTTCATGGAGGCATCGCATTTTGATCCGGCGCAATCAGGATGGCGGGACGCGTTGACATAGGAATAATCAATTTTAACTTGCGGTCAAATGTCTCCTTGCGTCATAGTTTGACCGCGCACAACAACCGGACAGATCCGACACGATTGGAGGAAATCATGGCAGGATCGGTAAATCGAGTGATCTTGGTGGGGCGTTTGGGGAAAGATCCGGAATCACGGTACACCCAACAAGGCGTGGCCATCACCCGCTTTTCTCTGGCCACCGATGAACAATGGACCGACAAGAGCGGTGAAAAACAGCGCCGTACGGAATGGCACAACATCGTGGCATGGAATAAATTGGGAGAGATTTGCAAGAAATACCTGGTGAAGGGGAAGTTGGTTTACGTTGAAGGCAGCCTTCAAACCCGATCGTGGGAGACCGAAGGGAAGAAACATTACAAAACGGAGGTTCGGGCCGATAACATGGTCATGCTGAGTTCCGCCCCGAGCACAAGCGAAGAGGTGAGTGGAGGAGCTCCCCAGCCAATGCCGGAAGCCGAAAGCGCTCCCGAACAACCCCCAGAAATCGGAGATGACGATGTGCCGTTTTGAATAGACATCGGCGGACCGCCGAATTGTCTTGGCTCGGGCCGGATTTACTTTCCGGTTACCTCTTATACCGGCCCGACCCTTTGTGATCATCGTCCCCAGGCGCCCCAGGTGCGACCTTCCCACATTGGCCTACGAATGAGACTCTAACGCCGGTTGTTACTTTCTAAAATTCTCTGGTCGCAGGTTTTGATTCAGGACTACCTGAGTGAAGACCAACGATTCGACCAGTTGACCCGTGTCGTACCGGTCGATCCGGAAGGGGAATTTCACCGTTGCCCCCGCACCTGCGGACGACCCAGACGGTTTGGTCGAGAAAGGATTGGGGGGTGCTACGGGAACGTCGCGATAATCCGAGAACTCGTACACCTCGGTCAGGGCCAAGGGTTGCTTCGAAAACGGATCGGTCGCACTGTCGTAATCAAATTCCATGCGGGTGACCATCGAGGTGGAGTCGTCGATGTAGTAACGCGTGGCGTCGGTATCGATGCCCAGTTTCTTGTTACTGGTGCCTCCCATTTCAATCACGTGCTTGTTCTTTGCAGCAGCAAAACTGGGTATGGTATGTGCATGCCCGGAAGTGTCACTGTTGCCCGGCGCAGAATCGCCGGGGTCTTGTGCGAGGATATCCGCCGTAACGTCCTTCAGATTCTTGCCGTGTTTTTGGAAATTAAACAGGGCCTCGAGTGAACGGTTCGTTTGCGACTCGATGAAGCGCTGGGGATGTCCCGAAGCTTGCGTGCTCAGAGGCCCGGCGGAATGCCACTGATTTGTTCCATCGGTTCCCTCGCGGGTGAGGAGCCTATCGAATGAGAAAATGTTTACAGAAACGGGTTGCGACGGACCGGCACTGGCTGGAGGGGCTTCAGGCGCTTTAAAAATAAGCCGTTGAAGTTTGTCGCCTTGCGCGCCGCCTCCAGAAGGACCCGCTTGGTGAAGAACGGTTACAGGAAAGGTGTCCTGAGACTGGCCACCGTCTTTATCGTATCGATAAACCGTCAACTGTCCTGTCGCCGACCAGGTTTTTACTGAGCCGGTCTGCCAGCCATCTCCATGCGCGTGGGCAGCTAGGTTGACAGAGCTTTGGGCATTTCCTTGCGCCCAAAGGGCAGTTGCAAAGAACAAAGGGAAAGCGGCACAGATGAACAGAGCGAGAGCATTACGCCACCACAACTCTGTCCTGCTTGGTTTCGGTAGATTCCATTTTTTAGCCATATCTCACCTTCGAGAATAGTAGGAGATGATCAGACACTCCTCCATCCAGTCGCTTTGAAAGGCACGACTCCGGTTGCGGAAAAGCTGCAAACGTTGTTCGCATAAATATACATTTTGTCGAATACTGCAGCTGCATAAAGGTTATCGCTTTGTTGTGTCTCTAATAATTAAAGTAGGCCGTATGCGAAGCTGCCCTTCGAACTGAAAAATGCGAAAATGTG
Organism: Terriglobia bacterium; assembly: GCA_028716525.1. GTDB lineage: Bacteria > Acidobacteriota > Terriglobia > JAIQFV01 > JAIQFV01 > JAQUPQ01. The sequence goes on from JAQUPQ010000004.1 coordinate 134,351, forward strand.
ACTGCGACTCATTAATCTCTCCTATCTGTGTTGAGCTTGTTTAATAATCCTCGATTTCCTGATCTCATTTTGAACATGCTTATCAGCACAGATGTCACTGTGGTCATACTCATTAGTACAAGCGGATGTATCTTTGGAAAGGATCTGTTCAAACTTCTTTCTCACTTCTGGGTTGTCCAAATCCCCCAGTGTTCTAACAATCTGAGATCGAATATCAAGATTGTCCTTGGAATCCTCAACGACTCGGAAGAGCGGCTGCAAATCTATGGATCGCCCAAGGTCAACAAGCTGAAGGATCGCCCATATCAATTTATCCCGGACTAAGATAGGTCGACTCGGATCCGCCGCGATTTGGACAAGTTCATTCAATCCCTGATCATCGAGATGATCTCTGCTTTGCTGAAGCCTCTGTTTCTCCAATTGAGAGGCTGGGACATTGAGCAATGATCTTGCGTCCGGAAACGCTGCGGTAGCATCCGAGGCAGCACCCAGCGCGATCACGGGGGAGGTCTGAGGATTCCTTAGAAGGTTCAAAGAGAAATGCGCCAACTCCCGGAATTGTTCCTGGCGGTCTTGAATGGCGCTGATTTCAAGATACCTTTGAAGAACTTTCACTTCCTGGTGGTTAACATCCATCGGGAAAAAGGCGGAACCGCCGAAGAGGGGCTTCCCCTGATTCAACTTTTCGGCTCCCCACCACATCATCAAACCGCCGGGATCCTCAAAACTGGCGGGGAAGAGACCGAAAATCCCCTCCTGCCCATCGGCAATCTCCGGATAATTCTCCTCCTGCAGCGGGGTATCTGCCGACAGGTGTCGTGTCTTCCGAAGCTCCTCGAGGGCCTTTTGGGGATCCCATCCCCGCGGTGCATTTGCCGGCAACTTTCCTGTCTTCCGAAGCTCCTCGAAGACCTTTTGGGGATCCCATCCTGGGGGGATGAAGTGGACCACTACCCACGGAAGAATCAAGGCCTGAATCTCCGTACCGGGCGAGATTCCGGATCCCTTGATGACCTGTTCCACTTGGAGATTGACGACCTTCACTCCGCTGATGTGGCGTTCATAGCCTCTATAGACCAAAACTCCCTCTACGACTGCACTGCTTCTGACTTGGCACACGACGATTTGTGTGGCGTTTCGAGCAAACTCGAAGTCCATAACAGCGTATGAGTTAAAAAACCATAAATCACTTACAGCATAAGGGTTAAAGGACGATGAATCACTTGGCCGCGCAGTTTGGGCATTTGCGTGAAGCGGCCAACAAACAAGGACAAGGAAAACCACAAAAACCGTGACTTTCAACATAATCCCTCCGTACGTACACTACCTTGGTAGTATGGCTGCAAGGTATGCGTTATCGTTGTCGTTGAAAGAGAACCCTGTAGTAAGGACTACGGGAGTTTTGTCCAACGAGACACCGCTGAATGATGTCTGCATTATTCCCGAGCTGGCATGATGGTTGGGATCCCCGTAAAATACTGCCACAGAGAATCGATTGTCGCCGATTTGTGTGGCCAGAGTTTGTGAAGAGCTGTTGGGAACCAACCCCAAAGCGTGCCCGATTTCATGAGCTGCGAGGTTTGCGATGCCGTTTGCAATCAAATCATTCGACACTCTCATCCCTTGTAGGTCGATTAAAGGAAGCGAATTTATAAAGACACCCGCGCCCGGGCTTAAGGCATCACCTCCAAAGAAGGCAGGCAAGAAGTCCAGGTCGTTAACAACCGCATCCCCTCCTATAACTGTTGTGGTGTCACTATACGTTCGCGGGGGCATGAAATTCCCATTGGAATCCTTCTGCGCAAGAATATCCACCGTGACGACGGCATCGGTGTTGGCGTCGGGAACGCCCCACCCAGGAGGTTGCGAAAGCATCACCGCCACATTCGCGGCGCTAAAGAGCGTTTGCACCCTTGCGGCAACAGCGCTCTCGATAGAAGCCACATCAGAATCTGAGAGGCTGAGACCCGAGCCGGGGAAACTTCCTTTCATGAAACTAATCGCGTCAGGAAGAAATCGCAAGTACAGTCTCATGGGGCCGACTTGGACGTACGGTTTGAAGCCAGACTTGTAGTTGTTGAGGTAAGTATGATCAGGAAGGAATGCTGAGGCTAACACAACCCCTGGAGTTGGGTTGCCGGTGACTAATCCTGTCTGATTGATAGAGGCGGTGTCTTGGCCATTTTGGGCTGGGTTGGCAAGCGTAACCGTAGAGAATGTTGTGCCTTGAGGAAATTGAGCTAAAGAATTGCCTTGGGCGTCGGTCGGTATGAGCTGACTAGTTCCGCCGGATTTCAGACAAATAATAGGAGGAGAGATGAACGTAGTCGAATTAGCGAAAGCAGCACGCACCGTCACATGCGCTTGAGCCGCCGTAATTTGAGCTGGCGAATCGGGGGAAGGGAAGAAATCTGCTACTCCTCCACTTGTACCACTAAAGGTTGCCGAATAGGTAGTCGTTCCAGTGGGCGTAAGAGCGACAGACTGGCTCGGGTCGCATGGCGTTACATCCCCGAATTGATCGCCGCAATCATATGGGGGGTCATTGACATCATCGGTAATATGGACGTGGTGGATCAGTATTAGATTGCCTTCGCTGCTTGAGGAGACTATCCAGGATAAGAGTGTAGGCGACCCTTCGTTGACCGTTGGAGGCGTGGCTGTGAGTTTTGCATTAAGACCGGGTGTGACATTTGCACAGGTGGCACCCGGGGCAAAATTGAAAATCCCCGAGAACGTCATTTGAAAGAGACCAGCACAAATCTGTGTAGGTTGAGGAAGATCAACTACATTAATCGTGTCAGCACAGGCGCGAGGATCAGTAGTGCAATCCTGCTGTCCAGCCAGAAGGAAATTGGGAAGCTGCTTAGTGAACTGTAACGTCTTGGTGAGGGGGAGAACAAGGGTTACTTTAATGCCGAACGTCAAGTCGCACGGTTCGGGCACACAGAAACACCCGCTATAATCAGCACAGGCTCGTTCAAAGCCGATAGTGGCATAAATCTTCACACTAACCCCAATAAAACCAATGTGGAGGTTGACAGGGTTTCCCATCTTTATCTTCTTCAGACAACTCAAATCAAAAGCGTTGTTGCCGCACTGAATGAAGGGAATACCAACCTGAAAAGATTCAAGGCCGATTTCTGTCGGCCCGCACCCTTGATAACAGCCGCCGAAAGCCCCCAAAATTACGGAACTGTTGAGTGAACGTTTGTCTGAGGTTGTGAAGGGTGCCATTAGTTTACCGTCTTGAACCTGCAATTCAGTTATGGTTGTCAGATCCCCGATTGTGATTGGAACCAGTGTCTGCCCACTTGCGTTTTGGACGACAATATTTGCACTCGTTGACAAAACGTTTGCGTCCACGGCAAGAATTCCCACCACTATTTCGTAATCTGAGGGCGCTTGTGTAACGTTCTGTACCTGTGCCGCGCCCAAGAGAATGTGCACATTCGGATTGTCCGAAAAAATGTTTGCCCCGGTCAGGTTTTTTCCCGTCAGATGAAAATAGTAAACCCCGCCGGCACTAGGGTTGTTGGGTGTGATGGAATCAATCGTTGGCCGTCCCGATGAATCCACAACAAGGAATGCTACAGTAGTCACACCATATTGGGGAACGCTTAAATTGAAAGAATATGTGCCCGGTGGAGTGCTGGTCGACGAGACTGTCACATCAAGCTCTGTATCTCCAACATGAGCTGCACTCACAGTTATCGTCGAAGACCCAACTGAAACGTTTGCGTTGGTGAGATTGCTTCCCATCAATTTGAATGTTTGGGTTGTTCCAGAGAGCATCGAGCCCGGTGAAATTGAAGTTACCTGGGGCTGGCCTTGTGTGTTTGGGGACGTGACGGAAAAATTGACACTTAGCGACCCACCTGGCGTGGTCACCGTAATTGGTATCGTTTGAAGGGGGGCATCATTGGCAATGGCCATAACGGCAGTGAGCTGCGTTTGGTCACTGCTAATTGTGGGACTGGGGGAAATTGCAAACGCCACATGGCCGCCAGAAGGAGTGGAAAGAGTTGTATCGCCACTTGATCCATTTATTTTCCCCAGATTTGATCCGGAGATTACAATTTGGAAATCGTGCTGTCCTTGGTTCCCAGAGCCAGGGGTGATGCTACTGATCATGGGTGGTGATCCAACACCGACGACGACATTGGGTGTGGCATCGCCAAACGAAATGCTGTTCTGCATCATCTGCCATTGGAAATTATAATATCCTGGAGCACTCGGTGCCACCACAGTGAAGGTGAAGGTTTTTGATGCACCGGGAGCAATGGCATCCGAAGAACTGAGTGCGACGCTGCTGAAACCCCAAGTTGTGGAGCCTGTAGGATTTTGCGATCCTAAGCGATAATTACCCTGCGGGGTCCATGTGGAAGTGCCCGTATTGGTAATTGTTATGGAAACCTGATTGGAACTCCCGGGTATCATCACAGACGGTACCGACTGGCTGACAAATCCCGCGTTGTTAACATTGACATTAATCGAACCGGTCCCCTGGCCACAAGGAGTGGTTATGGTAAAAGGATAAGTACCGGAGGCGACAGCGGCGTCGACGTGCACCGTGACTGTCTCGGAAGTTCCCGAAAAATCCGAAATCGGAATAAAGTTTGAAAAGGTAATTGCAGCAGGGCTCGTGATTGAACTAACGCTGCACAGATTTTGTCCGGTGATCGTGACAGTCGATGTCTGTCCCGCCACGGCAACGCTCGGGCTCACCGATAGATTTAGTGGAGCCCCTGGGCAGTACACAGTCATACGCGCGCTTTCAGCAATCCAGTTGGCGTCGCTCTGGTTGGGAAGGTTCGTATTCCGAATCCCCGTGAACACATCGTTTCCTACGGCAGTACAGGTAGATGCGGTCACCGTTACCGTCCCCGTAGTTCCGTCAGTCGCTGTTTGAAAAGTTGGCCAACCGATGATGTAAGGCTCTGCCAATTCATTGAACGTATACCGCAAGTCGGCCGTTATGCCCCCGGCATTGCCCACTGTCATGGTATAAGCTGTTTGAGGCGTGATGTTGCTGGGTGAGACCGCTAGGGAACTTGCAAAGGGTTGCGGTGGCAGAATCGTAAAGGTGGGTTGTGTTGTCAAGGTCACCCATTCTGAGGCCAACGAGTTCTTGATCTTGGTGAACTGATTCGTTCCCTGTGGGTCGCCGTGGTTGACGGTAACCACAGCTTGGCCGGAAGCGTTCAGCACGGGGGTCCAGTTGTGCACTGTATAGACCACGCCGGGGTTGCCGGACCAGGTGTATTGAAAATCAATCTGCATATTGGCGCCATTTCCCACAGTGAGGGTATATGTCCCGTTGCCAGCATTGACTGCGGTCGGTGAAAAGCTCATGGACGTGGGTTGCGGCACAGGCGACATAGTGACATTGACACTGGGCGAGCCGAAAAACCCCACCCCGTCGTGCACCATCTGCCATTGGAAATTATAACTCCCGGAGGACGTGGGGGCGTGGATCGTGAAAGTGAACGTCTTGGTATACCCCGGAGGAATGGTTTCCCCCGAATTGAGATAGACGTGGTTGATTCCCCAGGTGGTGTTTTCCGCCGGATTCTGGGAGTCGAGGTGATATCCAGTTCCTTGCCAAGTGGTGGTTCCGTTATTGGTCATGGACACGGACACAGTATAGGTCGTGCCCTGAGACATCGGCGAAGGCACACTCTGGGAGGACATGTAGGCATTGTCGTAAAGCGGGATGACGCTGACGGTTACAGAAGAGCTGGTCTGCTGCCAGGCACTGTTGTAAACCACCAACGTATAGGTCGTGGTTGTGCTGGGAGTGACATATAACCAACCCGAGGTGCTGACGTACTGGCCGTTGATGTAAGCGTAGACCGCGTTGTTTGAACTCCAGAATAAGTAAGTGCCATTGCCTTGGTTGATGGAACTATCGTTGGAATAAAAATACGAGATCGAAGGTGGTGCTGGCGTTGGGTATAGAGTCACGTAGGTGTTGATGGAGCTCCAGCTTCCACTGGAACCATTGGCCGAATTCCGGATCGCCGTGAACTGGTAATTTCCAGCCCAACCGTCGTAGTTGTAATACACGCTGGTGCAGCCACCTGAATCAAACGTAACCCCCGAGTCGGCTTCGTAAGAGCCACCATTCCAGTAGTACCGCAAGTCCACGGTCGTATTGGGGGTATCAGTGCAGTAGGTAATATATCCGGGTATGGTCTGCGAACTCGGAGTCGCTGTCATCCACGTGGGATTTGGGTATTGCGCATTTGTCGCCGACGGATGCAATGCGACGATCACGCTTGAAATGATAAGGACGACAAGCCAATGCGTCAGAAAACACGATTGTCTCTTGCGCCAGCGCCCCTCTGCACCTGCTTTCAGCAGGCGGCCCAGAAGAATTGCTGAAGCCTCTGGAAGGGGATCTAATTGTTCGCTTGTCTGAGAGAGGGAATGGTCTATATGATCCGGTGACATGTATGCCTCCAGCTACACACCACGGGGTCTTGGCAGGACTTAATTGAATTCCTTCGCGACGACGATGGAAGAATACGGGGCCGGATTTACCTTAACACAAAACCGTGCAAACTCGCCCTAACTTCTGAGCCAACTTCTATGCCTCCTCAGCAACCATGTCAAGAGTTTTCTAAAGATCTTTCCAAAGTGTCTACATGTGTGACTTAAAGTGCGAAACCATCAAGCTTATTTGGCGGCAATATCACCTGGCCATACAGCGTGTTCTGAATCTTATTCTCCATTGGATCTGCGGTCGACTTGCCTGATTTTGAAATACAACCCCACAATCACAATCAATATAACGACCAGTGAGATCGCCAGCCCTTTGCGGCGGAATTGATACTCGGCCAGGGCTTGGTGTCCTTTCTCGGTGGCACGGTGAGTGATATTGAGACCCGCCTGGACGAACACCTGCAAACTGGCGGCGTTGAAAGCGTGCACTTGGGTGCGCGCTTTCGTCAGATCCTGCCGGGCCTCAATCAAGTCGTACACAGGTTGGCTGACCTCCATGCCTTTGTGCTCCGCCTCGGACAACACCGCCTCAGAAGAGGCAATCGAATTCTTGAGTTGATCGATGGCCTGGCGCATGGTTTGTGCTTGTTGGAATCCCGGGTCTCCGCTGGTGTGGCATTGCGAGCACAGGGTCTTATCATCAACTCCCAGGAGGGTGTCTTCAGGATGTTTGATCCCGTGGTTTCCGTGGCAATACACACAGGCGGGTAATCCCATCTGGTTGAACGCGGCTTTGTGCGGGCTCTTGTTGAAGAGGTCCGCAAAAACGGAGTGACATTGCCCGCAGACATTCGTCACGGAACCGACTCCTGGCGGGGCGGCCCCGTGATTTCCGTGGCAGCTATTGCAAGTGGGCGCCGAGAGGTCACCCTTCTTCATCAGCGCTTCGTAGTGCACGCTGAGTTGATACTCTTCTTTCTGATGAGTCTTGATTTTATAAGGCGCCATGAGCTTGTCGTTGCTATGGCAGGCGCCGCACGTATCCGCCACATTGGTAGGGTAGACCCGCGCGCGGGGATCGCTGACGGGTCGAATCTCATGAACTCCATGACAACTGATGCATGTGGCCACATTTTGATCGCCGGTTTTGAGACGCTTGCCGTGAACGCTCGTGAAATACTCGCTGACCTGGTCCACCCGGAGAGAGGGATTGTATTTCTTCATGAATGCCGCGTCACTGTGGCACTTCCCGCACATTTGCACCAGTGCGGCGCCCTGGGGCGCGCCCACAAAACCTTTAGCTCGGTTCATGGCCTTCTGATCATCCATCTGCGTGGGGTCGCCGCCATGGCAATCCGCGCACCCCAAGCCTTTGGTTTTGTGAATGTCGGCGTTCCATTTTTGGGGCGGAATTTGGAGGCTTCCTTCCAGCATGGAATGACATTCCAGACAGGTGTTGGGTTTCTCCTGTGCCCCTAAGGTTCCAAACAAAAGTCCCAACAACACAACCCCTTCAGTGAAGCCACGTAGAAACTTTAAAAAAGTTTGCATGTCACACCCGATAGCCGACAAAGGTCAGCGTAAGAATATAAACAACAATGAAAACGCCAATTCCGGTGAAGAGGGCGGTTCGGCGACCTGCCAACGGCTCACGATCTAGGAAGGGAACCAGGAATAGAAACAGTCCGCCGAGCCCGAATCCAAAGATGCCCAAGACCTCTCCATCCATGCCCAAGATTTTTGCGGGAATGAACTTAAGGGTTTGAAACATGTACACGAAGTACCATTCGGGCCGAATTCCGGCTGGAGCCGAAGAGAATGGATCGGCCTTCTTACCCAGTTCCCAGGGCATTAGAGCGGCCAACGCCGCCAAAGCCGCTAGCGCCACATACCACCCCAGAAGATCGTGAAGCAGGAAGTTGGGGAAGAAGGGAACTTCCTTGAGCGGCTTCTTAGTCCTTTCCAGTTCCTTCTCCACGCCTCTCGGGACACTCATGCCCAGACGCTGGACCAGCAGCAGGTGAATCGTCAGAATCATGGTGGCAATTCCCGGCAAGATGGCAATATGGAAACCGTAAAAGCGCGAAAGCGTCGCTCCGGTCACGTCGTCGCCTCCCCGGAGCAGATGTAACGTGAATTTTCCCACCACCGGTAGGACCCCGGCGATCTCGGTCCCTACCTTTGTGGCAAAGAACGACAGTTCGTTCCAAGGCAGAAGGTATCCCGAGAATCCGAAGGCCAGCACCAAAACGAATAGAAACATGCCCGACAGCCAGGTCAACTCTCGCGGTCTCCGGTAGGACTTCAGAAAATAGACGCTGAACAGGTGAATGAACATGGCGGCGATCAACAGATTGGCGGACCAGCTGTGGATGGACCGGATGAGCCATCCGAACTTTACCTCCGTCATGATGAACTGCACGCTTTCGTAGGCCTCTTCCGCGCTGGGGCGGTAATACAGGGTCAGCAGAATTCCGGTTCCCACCTGTACCAAGAACAGAAACAACGTCATGCCGCCGAAGTAGTACCACAGGGAGTGGCGGTGCTGCGGCACCGCCTTCTTGGCCATGAATTTCCTGAGATTGGCCAGCTGCACGCGTTCGTCAATCCAGCGGTAAAACTTCGACCCGATTTTGTTTTCTTGGCTCATGATCATCCTTTCGAAACGACCACTTCGTCGCCCCGCAGATTGACTTTGTAAGCTTCCAAGGGTTTGGGAGGAGGCCCGCTGACATTCTTGCCGGTCAGGTCATACGTCCCGTTGTGGCAGGCGCACCAGATTTGTGAAGTGTCCTTCTTGTATTGCACCGTGCACTCCAGGTGAGTGCAAATGGCCGAAAAGGCCCGCAACTCGCCATCGGGTGTGCGCACCAGGATGCCCGGCTTGTTTCCAAACCTGAAAATCACGCCGCTGTTGTTTTTCAGCTCCGACGCTTTTCCGGCGACCACACTGGCCGTCGTGGGCTCACCGGCCTTGGGCGGGATCAGATAGTTCAAAATGGGGTAGAGAATGGCAACCGCGGATGCCCCGATGGATGTCGAGAGCAGCAAATTTAGAAACGTGCGCCGCCCCGGCTGGCGGACGGGGGCCTCTGATTTATTTTCCGAATTCAAGGATCGCCTCCGGTGTTGGGATTTCAAAACTTCTACAATGGACTTCTTATGATGCCGTTTATGAAATAAACTGGAAGAACCCGCTCCTGCACCGTGCTTAAATCCTTGTCGGAAACTGTTTCCAGCGGCGACTCAGTTTTGAGTCAGCAGATCGGGCAGTACCTTCGGATTCACCTCCTCGGTGGCCAACAGGTCATGACAGGTGGAACAGTCTTGCGGAATTTTCTTTCCGTCGGCACTGACATGGTTGTCGTCGTGACATCGCCAACAACCCGGAAAATCCTGGTGTCCAATGTTATTCGGATAGGTACCCCAAACCACGTTCATGCTGGGAAAGACATTGTCGCAGTAAACCTTTTGCAGGGCCGCGATGGCGGCATCGAGGGTCGCCCGCTGTGCGGTGTAAACCTGGGGATATGTTGTTCGATAAAAATCCAGGATTCCCGTTTGAATGGCGTCGCGTGCCGCCTGTTGTGTGGAATATTCCTTGCTTAAGATCTCCAGGGCCCTCTTTTTGATGAAGGGCAGTGACGGATCCACTTTCTTCACCAGCATTACTTCGTCAATGGCCGGGCCGGGCAGCTTGAAGATGTGCGTGGGACGGTTGTGGCAATCAATGCAATCCATCAGACGCATGGGGGTCTTTGACAACTGCTCGGCCGTGACCTTGGAGTCGGTGGAAACGAAGGTCGTCACATTTCCGTTGGGGTCGGTGA
>JAQUPQ010000005.1 GCA_028716525.1 Terriglobia bacterium
TTCCGCTTTTGCGGTTGAACTGCTTTCGTTTTCACTCATGACTTTTCCCGGAAGATCCCTGTGAACTCAAAGATCGTTCAGCCGACTCCAAAGATTCAGGGCATGCTTTCGTGATGCATCATACCGTTGCCTAGTAAGCGGAATCGAGCAAAGAAAATCACCCCCATGGGACGATCTCCATACGAAGTCTTGAGAGTGTCCGGCACCGAATAGAATGTAAAGTTGGCTCCCAATCCCGTCTGGATTCCCGGCAAAAAAGGCACATCCCGAGTATATCCCACTGTGAAGGCCCCGATCCGAAATACCGGTCCAGGAGCAGAAAACGGGGATGTTTTCACGATGCTCGGAAGAAGGTCCTCTTTATCGACCAGCTCGATGCGTCCGGTCAAGTAGTTCTTCTCCTGAAAGTGAAACACCGACTCCAGCAAGTAAGAATTCAAGTCTCGATGGTCGGCGGTTTTATGATTGCGTCCCCAAACGATGCTGCTGGCCCAATAACCGTCTTTCGTGTTGCGATTGTAAGAAATCGATGCGGTCGACCGAATCACATCGCCATTCTCCAGGGCCTCGGGCTTGTTCAACCGGCCAATGGATACTTGGCCTACCCAATTGGCCGAGGGCGTGAGGGTCAACCGGGTGGCCCAAGAGTCCACCGACCCGTGATCGATATCCCAGCGATTCTCATCCGGTTCACCGCCGTGAAATCCGCTGGCCTCCCAGCGAACGATTCCGCGTTGAAATCCGACGGTGACCACTTCATTGGCCACATGGGTTGAATCCTGAAGATGATGCGACAGGGTCGCCTGTGGAAGCTCCGCGGCGGAAACACGATGCGGAAAAGCCGCCGGCCCCAGCGCGGGATCGCCCACCGGGGCAAAATAAAAATAGACCAGATTCTTTTCACCGAGGGATCGAACATACTCCATGGCCAATTCCATAAAAAAATCGTGGGGATGTTGGGCGTCCACCAAAGTCTGTCCGAATGCCGTTTCGCCGGTTTGAAACAGAAGGGGGTAGCGCCGCTCCGTGATCGTGGCGGGATCGAAACTCAACATGGAACGAAAGAGGATCTGGCCGCCCCCCCAAGGATGTGACGCCATACCCATCAGCCAGTTGACCGAGAACAGCTTGTCGTCACCGCGCGGGCCCGTTTGTTGTATGTCAGCCAGAAATCCCTGCCCGTGCAGCATCAAGTTCCAGGACTTAAATGTGAATCCATACATTTCCATCGGCGCGGAAGACGGGTTAGTGCTTGTTCCCGAAGCCTGACTCATGGCAAAGGTCTCTGCAGCATTCTCATTCCCCATTTCCATCCCTGGCATTGATTGATCGTTTCCCGACTTGCGATCGGCATCGATCTCATGATCGCGATGCCTGTGGTTTGAGTCAGGACGGCTTTCTGGAGAAGTTGGCGAAGGAGCCTTTTCTTGGGGCGGTGTCTGAACTTGACGGGTATCGTCGTGCGGGCCTGGCAGACAGAACGCGCCAACCGAGAACCCGACCAGTACTACCAAAGTCCGGATAAGGGGTAATCTGATCCTCATCACAATCGTTTCTCTTGGAAGAAGAATTGTTCGCCGGCCAGAATAACCGAAAGAAAGGTTTTGGGGCAAGGCTGCTCATCAAATCCCGGTCAATCCAAGGGCATCTTCATCCCCCGCCAGATTTGATATAGTATGGGCGCGCCAGCGGTTTCCACTTCGAGGCCAACGTTAAGGAAGGCTCAAATCCACATGAAGATCCTCTCAGTTCGAGACCTGAAGATTCCGGAAATCAAGGTCATTCGATTCGAGCGGTTCAAAGATCCCCGCGGCTATTTTGCCGAGCATTTTCGCCGCAGCGACCTTCAATCCCATCCGCAGACCGCCTTTTTGCGCGGCGTAGACTTTCAACAGTCCAACGAAAGCCATTCCCGCGCGGGAACAATCCGGGGATTGCATTTTCAATGGAATCCTTACATGGGAAAACTGGTGCGCACGATCCAAGGCCGCATGGTGGATCTGGTGCTGGACATTCGAAAGGGCGCCTCCACCTTGGGTCAAATCATCGCTTACGACATGCCCTCCAACAAATCCGATGATTTTAATGAGTGGATCTGGGTGCCGCCTGGATTTGCCCACGGCAATTTCTTTACCGAGGAAACCACCATCGAGTACCTGTGCTCCGGAGAATACAATCCACGCTGCGAAGCCGGCATCTCACCTCTGGCCTCCGACATCGATTGGTCCATCTGTGAGCCGGCCCTCAAGAAACAATTCGAAGGCGTGGCGCGTGATTCATTGATGACCGACAAAGACCGCAATGGATTCACCCTCGGGACGTGGAGCCGGAACGAGGCGTCGAACCGGTTCGTCAAATCGTGAAGTGCGCCCGCCTTCTCACCGCTGCTCTCCAAAAAATCCGGCCGGTATTCCTCAAGGATGTTTTCTGGCCAAACTTTTCCAGATTTCCGGATCTTCCTGTCCCAACCGCCATGAAGAAAACCCCCGGAGCTTGTATTTCTTGACCAGCTCAAGCTTGGAGGCAAACGCCTTGGAGTCCTCGAAGAACACGTATTCATTCTGCCCGTCATGCTTGAAGATCGTAAAGAAAACCTGGTCCTGATTGTTCCACTCGGGTTTCCCGCCAAACCGCTCCGTGACCCCCATCGCCTCCCGATAAGAAATTTGCTGTGCCCAGGGGCGGATCTGTTCCGCCTGCACGGTGGAATACCAATAGGAAGAATAAAGTGGAATTCCCAAAGAAATTTTTTCGGGCGGCACTTCCTTCATGACAAACTGCAAATCCTTCTCCATCCAGGGCTCCCCCGCCACGGGTCCCGGTGTGGTGTAACGCGTGTGTTCATCATAGGTCATCAGGGAGATAAAATCTCCGGCCGCCGCCAAGGCCTTGTAGTCGTACACGCCGCGCCAGTTTTCAAAAATCCATTTGGAGTAATCCGTCGACCCCGCAAAATCGCTGGAGCGAGGCACCACGGCGATGCTCAACTGCAGGTTCTTCTGGTGGAAGGCAACCGCCGCTCTTTGATAAAAACTGGTCAACGCCTGCTTATCGGTGACGTGAACATTTTCAAAATCGAACTGGAAACCGGTGTAATTGAATCGAGCGCATTCTTCCACCATCGAACGAATAACCCGATCTTGGGCCTCCGGGTTCTGAAGCAATTTGTGAATCAACGTTTGATTAAATCCGGGATTAGTCACCAGCGGCATGACCTTGACACCCTGCTCCTTGGCCAGTCGGAGAATGCGGGAGTCTGTTGCGCCGGAGAGCGTTCCATTTTCATCAACCTTGTAAGTTTGAGGTCCGACCATATCAATGAACCCGATGTTATTCTTGAAGCTTTGAAAGCTTTCCTCGTTGTCCACGGTATAAAACAGCGTCTCCATCTTCTGCGCGAAGGCTGTCGACACCGCCATCAAACCGATCAAAAAAACCCATGTCGCCTGTCTGATAAAGTTGTTCATTTCATCCTCCCCGGTTCTTTGCGAAGCACGATTTTCCTAGGAGATCGGCTGCAACGTCGGCCGTGATTTTAATGCGCGTCGAATCGTCCCCAGGGCCTCTTCGAGTTCAGATCCCACCAACTCCAGGCGTGGCGGCCGTACGCGGGCATTCCCCATTCCCACCTCCTGCTGCACCAATTTGATGAGCTGCACGAATTTCGGCACGGTGTCCATTCGGAGCAGTGGTAAGAACCAGCGATACAACGCCAGAGCCTCATCGTGTTGGTGGGGGAAGGCCAACTCAAAGAGCCGGACAGATTCCTGCGGCAAGGCATTGGCCAGACCGGCGATCCAACCGACCGCTCCCATGCCCAGTCCCTCCACGATGGCGTCGTCGACACCCACAAGAATTTGCAGCCGCTCCGCCACTCGAGCTCGAATGGCGGTCACTCGCCGAACGTCGGTACTCGACTCCTTGACAGCCGAGAGATTTCCTTGTTCGTGTGCCAGTTCCTCAATATGTTCCGGCAGAAAATCCGTTCCATAAGCCACGGGATTGTTATAGAGCATGCAGGAGAGCGGCGTGGCGTTCATTACAGCCAAGAGATAAGATTTCATTTCCCGCCAATCGCCGCGATACACATAGGGCGGCAACACCATCAGACCTTGACATCCCAGACGGGCGGCCTGCCCGGCCAGTGCGACAGCCTCGGCCGTGCTCAAAGCCGAGATGGCCGCGACGACCGGAACACGATTCCCCACGGAGTGAACACAGGTCTTCCAAAGTTCTGTTTTTTCATCGCCCGTCAGCGTGGTGCCTTCCCCCAAAGATCCGGGCGTAACAATGCCCGTGCAGCCTTGGTCCACCAACCATCGGCAGTGCCTGGCAATGAATTCGTGATCAACGGTCAGATCCTCTCTAAAACACGTTGTGATGGCAGGCATTACGCCTTTCCAAATAGAGCTCATAAAAATTCCCTTCTTGAAGAATGAAACGTCCGATCGGTTCTATGATTCAGCGGGAGCGTCGCCCGCCGAAGACGGGACGAAGCTGCCGAGTCGAACCGGAAAAACAGGAGGGCGCACCGACTCCGTCTTCCAGCCGAACAGAAACTCCGTGGCCGGTCCGCAAACCCGTCCCTGGCACGGCCCCATCCCGCAACGTGTTTGAAGTTTGGCCGACCGCCAGGAATGTTCCGATTGCAGCCGCGAGAACGGGACATCTTCGCAACGACAAATGAAGGTCTCCGGCGTGGGAAGTTTCTTCAACTCCCGGCGCAGCTCAAATGCCCGATTCAGACCGGCAGCAAATCCCCGCCATTTTCGGCGTTCAGAAAAACGTTCTCGTGCTTTTTCCTTGAGGTTTGTGGCCGCCCAGCCGGCAACTTCGCCTTCCACCAATGCCAGTTCCAAGCCGCCTACCCCGCAGCTCTCTCCGACACAGTAGAGGCCCTGAACCGAGGTCTCCTGAAATTCATCCACCCAAACACTGCCTTTCTCAATCCGACATCCCAGCAACTCCGCCAACTCGGTATTCGGAAGCAAGTGAAAACCGCAGGCCAGGTAATCACAGGATACAGCCCATTCTTTGGGACCCTGCTGCAAGGTCACACTTTCGACGGCGTTCCGACCTGAAGCCGAAACCGGCCAGCAGTTCGTGAGATAAGGAATTCCCTGGAGTTTCATTTTCAGGTCAAAGGCTTGCTGCAGCTTCTTGGGGCATTTCAAAAGTCGTAATCCAAGCTTCACCAAATCAAAACGGCGGGTCTGCTCGGCAATGATTTGGATCTTCGCCCCACGCTCTTTGAGATATCCCGCCACGGCCAGTAGCAGCGGGCCGCTTCCCGCCACCACAATCCTCTTTCCCTCAATGGGAAGCCCGGCTTTAACGAGGGCTTGAAGTCCGCCCGAGCCGGTCACATTGGGGAGCGTCCAACCCGGAAAAGGCAGAAAACGCTCTCGCGCTCCTGTGGCCAGAATTAATTTTTCAAATCGACATGCGACCACCTGGTCGAAGCCTTCGGCGCGCATGACGCCGGGCTCAGGTCGGTCAAAGACTTTCAAACCCCCGAGAAATTTCACGGAGCTGTCCCGGATCCGATCCAGCCATTTTGTGGCGTCCTTATCCAAGGCTTTTTTCGAATCGGCGCGCCAGATTTGACCGCCACACTGCGGATTATCGTCGACCACCAAGACTCGTGCTCCACTCTCGGCGGCCCGAAAGGCGGCCGCCACACCCGCGGGCCCGGCGCCCACGACGAGGATGTCGGTGCGGTAGCGTTGTTCAATCATGGGTTCGAACCGTCATTCCTTCTTGACAGAGAATTTGGCAACTGCGGCAATGGGCCTGGTTATCAATTTGGACACGACATTCCATGCAGATACCCATTCCACAGAGTGGCCCGCGTGGTTCCCCACTCACCGACCTGCGAAATTCGCTGTGGCCGGCCATGAGCACAGCAATCGATACCGGGGTTCCCGCAGGAACGCGAACTGCCGAACCGTTAATCCAAATGGTGACGAACTCAGGCATCGGCGCGTCTCTCCCCGCTTCGCCCCGGCAGATATGGTTCGTAGGGAATTTTCGAGGGGCGCTTCAACAGTTGATCAACCAACAATTCGGCCGTGGCCAAAGAGGTGGTGATGCCCAAGCCTTCATGTCCCGTGGCCAAGCAAATATTTTCATTGTTGGGATGGGGTCCAATGAAGGGCAGGTTGTCGCGTGTGGCCGGCCGAAAGCCGGTCCAGGCTCTGATGGTCGAGAGATTTTTTAGTTCCGGCATATACTCGGTGGCCTGCCGGATCATCTGTCTCAAAAGGAGGGCATCGATTCCTTTTTCACGATTGCCGTACTGGCGGGAGGATCCAATCAAGATTTGCCCGTTTTTTCGCGGTTGAACATTGAACGCCACAGAATCGGAGGTCACTGAATGCGCCCTCTTCAAATATCCCAACTCCACCACCTGGTGATTCAGGAATCCGGGATAACGGTCCGTGATCAGGAGATGCCCTTTTCGTGGTTGCACCTCAATGCCGGCAACCAACTGGGGTGAGGAAATACCCGCGGCATTCACCGTGATTCCTGCTGAAACCACGCTCCCGTCGCTCAAGACCGGACCATGGCTTCCCAGCGACGCCACCGTCGAATTCAGTCGAAGAACAGCGCCTTGTTGCTGCGCCTTTTCAATCAAGAAGCGCGTGGCGCAAGGGGGATAAAGGACACTGTCATCACGAACCAGCAGGCCGCCCACCAATCCCTCCCGAAGATTCGGCTCCGCTTCGGCCAGCTGTCGGTAGTCCAGAACCTCCACGGCAACCCCTCGCGATGAATAGAAATCCTGCTTGCGATGAACCTCCGCCATTTCCACTTCATCGGCAGCCACCCAAATGGTTCCGCATTTCTGGTACTCGACCTCGGGTGGCAATTCGACACCCCGCTCATTCCACAGCGAACATGAAAATCGGGTCAGAGCGAATTGAGCCTCGGAATCATCCATGACGACGAGATGTCCCATGCCGGCGCCGGTGGTCCCGCCTCCGATAGGGTCGCGATCCAAAACGATCACCCGCAACCCCGCACGGGCGCATTCCAAGGCACACGCCGCTCCCACAACTCCGGCGCCTACAATCGCCACATCAAATCCCGCGGTTGTCATTTTGGAATGCCCCAGCAAAAGGGATCGGCCTCATCGAGAATCAAGGTGGATTCTGAATTCACAAAGGCAGTTCCTGTGATGGTGGGAATTACTTTCTCGCCGGATCTCCGGACACGTCCTTCAAACACCGACCCGACAATGCTCTCTTGCCTCCACAATTCGCCTTCCTTCAATTTGCCGTCCGCAAACAAACACGCCATCTTGGCGCTCGTTCCCGTGCCGCATGGTGATCGATCGTAAGCCTTGCCCGGGCAAAGGACGAAGTTCTTGCTGTCGACACCCTCCTTGAGAGAAGGGCCGAATAATTCAATGTGATCGATTTCCTGGCCTTGAGCGCCGGTTATACCGCGATCGGAAAGCGCCTGCCGAATACGCCAGGCAAAGTCCGTCAAAACTTCAACATTTTCAAACGCGATCGCGAGGGAATGGGCCTTTACAAGAAAAAACCAGTTTCCACCCCAGGCGATATCGCCGGTGACGGGATCCGTGCCGGGAATTTCGACCGACACATTAGCTGCGAAGCGATAACTCGGCACATTGGTCACAGTGACTTCATGATCCGATATCAGTTGGACTTCGACCACCCCGGGAGGAGTTTCGATGCGATGAACGCCCCGTTCCAGACGACCTTGAGAGGCCAGCGTTATGACCAACCCCATGGTTCCGTGCCCACACATCCCGAGATATCCCACATTGTTGAAAAAAATGACACCGGCAGCGCACGTCGGATCCACCGGTTCGCACAAGAGTGCGCCCACCATGGCATCCGAACCGCGGGGCTCGTTGACAACGGCGGAGCGAAAAGAATCAAATTCGCTCCGAAATCGTTCGACTCGACCTGCCAGCGGGCCACTTCCCAGATTGGGTCCACCACTCATGACAACACGCGTGGGTTCACCCGCGGTGTGCGAATCAATGACGTGAATGCGACGGGGATTCATATGAGGAGTGCCTCGAATAGCGGAGTGTGACGCTTAATCCGGCGCCTCACAAATTATTGCACAGCCCCGACAGACGGCAAAACTTTTGCAGTAAGAAGCTCGAATCAAGTCTTGATAGATCGAATGAATTTCTATGGGATTCGACCGCAAAGATAACAGAGCACGCAGCAGAAAAATTCCTAGTCTCTGGCGATCTCTAGGCATTCTTTCCGCTCTTTGCGGTCAAGACCCCAGGTTTTCGGGCGAAGGTGAAAGTGAATCTCCGCCTGATTTCACCTCCCATTTGTCGGAATGGTTCATATTCCAGGCTCGAAGTTCGTCAATTCTTGAGATGTTTCAAAGCTTCAAACAGATTGTTCCGTAAGGGTCATATAAATTAATACCTTCAGGGTTAATTTGCGATACTTGCTCTTGACAACAATAAACCGACCAAGTAGATTGACTTTGTCCAAAATTGCACAAGGACACCTGTTGTGGAGGCTTTTGAGATTTTGTTTTCTCCCGTTAGTCAAATATAGAAGGCACCTCGAGTAAGCATCAGGATTTTTTATCCAGACCCCGTAGGCTGACTTTCGGCTTCCCCAGCAAGTCCCATCAGCAATGGGGCCGTTTGAAATCATAATACGTAACGCTCTTATCCATAAATCTTAGCGTTCAAATACACCCTGCGTTTTTTATCGGTACGTCTGTGAAGAAATTCACATTAATTCAGAAAGGAAACGAGGACCATGTGGAAGAAACTCCGATTATTCTCAATCATTCTTTTGCTTGTCATTAGTATTAGCATAATCAGCCGGGCGGCGAATCCCACTCCCCTTCCGTTGGAGGATCCGCGGTACGACCGCACGGAGCCGAACACCTGTTCAGCTTGCCACTTTACGATGGGAGCGAACGGTGATCACAACATGGAGGCGGTTGGACTTAAAATCGATTCTGCCAATACGGCCTTCTCTCTCACCGGCAGCGGCTGGTTGGCGGCGCGTCACTCCCAATCCAATCACGGCTCCACCCAGAACACCTTCTGCTCCAAATGCCATTCACCACTTCAAGCCACTCCTCAAGCCAGTTTCAATAACGGCTTTTTCCAAAACACGGATCTGATCGCGGATGGAAAGTCTGAAGGAGTGGTGTGTGCCACGTGTCACCCCTCGCACACCGCAGCGGCGGCGTTGGGGCGTCGACTGGGAATCTACAAGTTTGGGACCGACCGAAACCTCGCCTCTTCCTATACCGTGGTTAAGGAAGGTGAAGAGGACACGCTTTGCCTCAACTGTCACGTCCAGCGCCATAACGAGACCAACGTGGCTTTCCAGCGGATGTACAATGCCGGTGTTCGTTGCATCGATTGTCACATGGCGGTTTACGGAACGGTTGTGAACACCACGGTTCCGAAGCGATTCCATGACTGGAAAGTGGCACAGAACCTGCCCTATTCCTGCGGTGTCAGCGGCGCCCAACCGGGATATCAATGTCATCCGGAATTCAGCGTGAACTCCACCCTGGCGTTTCTCCCTTACTTGAAGGAGCAACACAAGGACTGGTGGCCGTTAGGGCCGGGTTCCAAGAGAGCTTCACGTTTGCTGCAAACGCCGGAAGATTATCTGGCACTGTGGCGGGAAATTCAGAAAACCACCGACAATCAATAGTCGGCTCGTTTCATCAATCTGATTTTTGAAGGAATCTCGGACCACAGCAAGAAGGGCGTCATCAATAACGCCTTCTTGCTGTGGATTCGGATTCGACGCAGTTCCCTTTCCTGAACTTAGATACTTCCCTCGCCGGACTCATATTTCTTCAAGAGGCATTGGCCCGCAAACCGGGCGAGATGACGGAATAAAATCTCCGCATCCGCCTCCTGACGTGCCGGCTCCAACGCCAAGTACTGCTCCACATGCTCTTGAATCTCTTTGAGCTCTCTACCCTCCGCCCATTTTTCCAGATGTTTCCAGAGCAGGCGGTGGGCATGCTTGCGCTGCATGACTTCGAGCCCGTCGAGAATCTGACGATGAGCCGGACCTTCCCAAACCGCCAGGATCATGGCCTCACGGAACCAGCGCTCTGCGGAATACTCCGCCAGCGTACCCATCCCGCCATGGACCTCCATCTCCCATTTCGCCGTCTGCGCCGCAAATTCGGCCGTCCAGTACTTGGCCAGATGCGTGACCAGCCGAAAGAGATGATGACGATCGCTGAGGGGTGGTATCTCCTGCCACACTTCGTCGAGAAGCTGCACCGACTCCCAGGCCAGGGCAAACGCCAGTTTCAGCCCCGCCCAGCGATCTTCGAATTGCTTCTTCAACAGAGGATGATCAGAAATGGTCCGCCCGAAGGCCACTCGTTGGGACGCAAACGTCCAAGCTTCGGAAATGGCGCGTTGTGTCAGAGCGACGCTTCCGACACTGTTGGCGACCCTTGAAAGATTCAATACTTCCAAGATGAGGTAGATCCCCCACTCCGCCTTCCCCAGCAGAAAGGCCTCACTGCCTTTGAGCTCCACCTCGCCCGTAGGAACCGACCGGGTGCCGATCTTGTTCTTCATCCTGCGAATGTAATAATTGAGGGTGCCGTCGGATTTGTATTTGGGCAGAAGAAACAATGCCAGCCCGCGCACCCCGGGAGGAGCCGTTTCAGGTCTGGCGGCAACGACGGCCAATTCGGCTCCGGCGTTGCTGGCAAAATATTTTTCTCCGGTCAGCAACCATCGATCCCCGATGGGTCGTGCTGTTGTTTCCACATTGGCACCGAGATCCGATCCTCCTTTGGCTTCGGTCATCCAAGTGGCGCCCTGCCAAGCGGAATCATCCCGCCGCAACATCGGTTCGAGGAACCTGGCTCGAAGTTCCGGTGTGCCGTATTTTGACAATGGAATGGCCGTCGATAGCGACACCGTATAAGGGCAGTAAAGGCCGGGATCGTGAAAGGCCGTGACGTAACCTATAAGATAAGAGGACAGTGGAGATTTATCCTCGAAGCAACTCCACACCGCGCCGGCGCGATAGCCGCGTTTGAGCATCGTCCAATACTCCGGCGGATAGAGAATTTCGTCGATGCGTTGACCCCATTGATCAAACATCCTCAACCAGGGTGTTCCCGCGCGATCAATTGATTCCGAGATGGCGTCTCCCTGTGAGGTCCACCAGGCTTCGTAATCTCGAAGGCGGGGTTCTTGCTGAATGGAGACTTGAAGGTGTTTTAGAAAACCAACAGCGGTATTGACACTTGCATATGACATGGAGTCGTCTCCTGCAGCACTTTGACGAGGTCGTTCAGCCACATCCTGCTCATGGCGATTCTGAGTTGTTCTTATCGAGACCCTGAAAACTCTGACTCAATCGCTTATGCGACAAACCCTTCTTACCGAATCATTTTCAAAAAAAGTATACGCTCGGTCACAGGGACCGGCAACTTGAGGAAATCTGCCGTTGGAGCCTTACCGTTGCCCGCACTGGCTACAAGACGGCTTGAAATTGCGGCGGAACCCCTGGGGTTGACACTACTCTAAGAATCCCGAGGAGCGACTTCGTTTTGATATTTTGCCCCTCTTGTTGCGCCGATGTGCGGCTGCTCCGGCCTAATTGGATCTTTCGATTGCTCGGGAAATCACAGCAACTCATCCTCTACCCGCCAATCGACTCATTGTTGGAATGATTTCAATTCTGAAAGGCTGGGGGCAAGGAAGATGGACTGCAGCACCGTTGGGGTTCAACCACTAGTTCGGTTGTTTGAGAGTCTCGTCGAGGTAATCAATCAGTGTTCTGATATTCGAAAAAGGGCTCTTTTCTCGCGACAACAGATTCTCATCAGCGATAGTAACTTCGACGCCGAATGCAGCTTTGACCTTTTCCTCGACTTCCATGATCAACGTAACGAAGTCCAGTGATTCGAGCTTTCCGGACGGACCATACAACGGCGCATCCATCGATTTTTCGATCCGGGCGCCCTTCGTGGAAAGCTGTCGGTTGAGCTCATCCACTGCGCTGTAAACGGCCGTCTTGATTCTATCGCGGTTGTCCATGGTTCTTCCCTCGGTTGATGGATCCTATCCGGGCCGTCCCGAAGATGAAGCGAACGGAGCGCAGATTTCTGTCAAACCCTAGGCCGCCCTCGATGCGGGTCTGTTCTGCAATAAACACGGATGAGGCATTTTGCTATAATGACGCCGCAAGTGAGTCACTTGCACCACACTCATGCATCCGAGAGCAGCTATCAAAGCCATTGCATCCTTCCTGCCGGCGGGAACACTGACCAACGAAGAATTAGCTGAACAATTCGGCAACTGGCATGCGTCCCAGATTCTCTCAAAAACAGGGATTGCCGTGCGCCACGTTGCAGCCGCCGATGAGTGCGCTTCGGATCTCGGCGTGGCCGCCGCCCAGCGTCTGTTCGAAAGCGGTGCGTGCGCCCCTGAAGGCGTGGATTTTCTGCTCTTCTGTACGCAAAGTCCAGATTATTTTCTGCCCTCAAGCGCGTGTGTAATGCAGCATCGCCTGGGCTTAAAAACCACCTGTGGAGCGCTCGATTTCAATCAAGGTTGCTCCGGTTATGTCTATGGTTTGGCGATGGCAAAGAGTTTGGTCGAGACCGCCACATCAACCAATGTGCTGTTGATCACTGCCGATACTTACACAAGATTCATCAATCCCCGCGATCGGTCGGTGCGCACTCTGTTTGGTGATGGCGCTGCGGCGACTTTAGTTCAAGCCGTCAAGGCGGATTCAGAATTTATCGGCCCTTTCGTTCTGGGAACGGATGGTCGCGGAGCCGACCGGCTCATTGTTCCTTCCGGCGGCCTCCGCTGTCCCCCCACGGCTTCGACGGCAGTCGAAAAGCAGGACAGCAGCGGAAACTGGCGGTCCGAGCAAGACCTCTATATGGACGGGGCCGATGTGTTCAGTTTCGCTTTGAAAACTGTCCCGCCAGTACTGGAGGAACTGCTGAGAAAATGCGCTTTGACGCTCGATCAAGTGGATATGGTCATCTTGCACCAGGCCAACAAGTTCATGCTCGAGAGATTGCGCGACAAGATGAAAATACCCCATGAGAAATTCTGGATTGAGATGGAAGAGACGGGTAACACGGTTTCTTCAACCATACCGATCGCTCTGGAGAGCGCCCGGAAGCAGGGCCGCGTGAAGCCCGGCGACCGTGTTGCCCTGGTCGGTTTCGGTGTCGGTTATTCCTGGGGCGCGGCGATGATTGAGATTGCATAGCCAGAATGACCATCGAAAAGATCGTCAGAACAATCTTGCCTGCAAGCGCGCTGGCTTCCCTGCGCCGCGCAAAGTGGGAACGAAAGAGGCACCGAGTAGCTTCCCTCACCCCGCTGACGGAAAATGAGTTCCGAGACATTCTCACCGGCGAGTTGGGCCTGGGCACCGGGGACGTGGTTTACGTGCACAGCGGCATGGATGGACTCCATCTCGCCTTCCCGTTTTATCGAATCCTGTTTTTGATTCAGCAGGTCATTAGCCCCGCCGGAACCGTGCTCTTTCCCACTTATCCCAACCATCGCATATCCTCGTATGAGTATCTACTCCAGGGGAGAGTCTTTGACGTACGCCGGACTCCCTCCTACACGGGGATTTTGACCGAGTTTGCGCGCCGGCAACGAAACGCCATCCGCAGCCTACATCCCACAAAATCGGTTTGCGCCATCGGAGGTGTGGCCAAGGAAATTACCGCGACGCATCATTGCTCCCCTTATCCCTACGACACGTGCAGCCCTTATTTCAAATTGATCGAGCACCGCGCGAAAATTCTCGGCCTGGGAGCCTCCACGAATTACCTTTCATTCATTTACTGTGTGGATGATGCCCTCAAGGAAGAGTTTCCCGTGCAGGTCTACCACGATCGGATTTTCGATGCGCGATGTATTAACACGGAAGGGGAACACGTGGTCGTGAGAACCTATGCGCACAATATGGACCGCGTGATTCATCCGGATATGCCCCGCTTTATGAAAACGCATGTCTCTACCGAAGCGTGTTGTGACCTCAGGGTCCGGGGGATGAAGTTTTTCCGCGCCAGTGCACCCAAGCTGTTCGATGAACTGTTGCGGCTCGCCGCCCAGGGCATCACCACCTACCCGCGATCCGTCTATCGAAAACGGAAGTAGGTTGCGCCCGGCGGCCGACAAACAACCACCAGTCAACGGCTCCCCGGGGTCCTGAAATCACTTGTTATCGGTTTCGCGGTTGTCCCGGCGCCGAATGTAAAACGCACCGCCTCGGAGCTTCTCCGCCATCTCGGCCAAGGTAATGAACTTGAAGCCTTCGGTTCGTGAAACCTCGGCCAGGAGGTGCTCAATAGCGTTGATGTCGCGAATGTCCTTGGGGTGATTTGTTAACATTACGGGAAGCTCCGCCAAACCACTTGCTTCGGCCTGTTCCCTGATCGATTTGAGCATCTCGATCATCAAGGGATAATTCAGATTGCCCGTGTCGGACACGAAATGTGTTCGTTTCATTAGCGGCAGGATCAGCTTGGTATAGACTTGCCCGATTCGTGAAGGCTCGCTCCTCAAACGTCCATTCACAGGAGCCGCGCTGCCGGGCCGTTCAACGCCCCTGCGATGCCGTCGAACTTCTCGCCAAGCCAGTGACAGATTCCGTTGCGTGACCGCACGGCGCGACCCGTAAAAATGGTGGATCGGAACACAAACAATCGGTTCGTGCTTGTCTGATACCTTACGCGCGTCTTCCATCAAGGGATAGAAAGGAAGAAACGTTTCTTCACAATGACGATAATCAAGCTGTACGTGGCCATGGCTGACAAATAGACCGCCGACGGTGCTTACATCCAACTGCAGGCCAAGGTCGGCGAGGGACTTCAAGAGATGATCCGACGGGGCGGCGGCCAAAGCGCCGGCCCGAAAGGCAACGCAACGGTAGGCCGCATCAAGGGGCCGTAGAAGGTTTTCCAAATATTGCCGCCCCTCGGCGATCATCGCGTAAGCGGCTTCACGGTCGTAGGTCAGAATCGACCAATCGCCTTTCAGACACCATCGTCCATTTTCATATTCCGCGTTAAGCCACTGCGGGTGCAGGTGCAATTGCACGTCATGGCCTCGAAGAAAAGTTTCGCGCACATGCTCGTCCCAGCGATCGGCAAAGCGTTTCAATTCCGGATGTTTGCCTTCCAGGCGTCGAAAACTGAGTTGCTGCATCAGGTCGGGAAGAAACGTCACGCGGGCACCGAACTTGGCGTAAATTTTCAGGAGTTTTCTCATCGGCGCAAATTGAATCTGCTCGATGTCTCCCGAGCCGTCACCGCGCAATTCCCAATCGTGAGTCAGAGCAAAATAGATCGTCGTTTTCATGATGCACGGATGACCCAATTGGTGTGTATTGCACTTTCAAGGAGCGCCAGGCCACAGACATCACTTGTGAAGCCTTAACTGGGATCGATCAAGTCAACGGCCCCCGACTGAGTGAAATTTGGAAAATTCCGGCAGAAGGAGCGGGTAACCGCCGTGAAGACTTTCATAAACACGACGGCTAGACCAAAAATAACCTTGCCCACCAGGAGCAGACGCCCGGTGTCTCATTGTGTTGTCTCTATAGAGGCACTTCTTCACTCCAAATTCTACCATGCTTCCTTCGCGAGATTGTGGGATTGAACCACTATTCCAAGTCGTTCGCAACACACCGCTGAAGCCCTCCGCCAAATCCTGGTATTGAGACCCCATTCCCCGCGCAAGTTGGTTCCGGAGTATAATGCCTCCTGCTGGCTCCCAGTCACGAACAAGCTGCCGCTCCGTTGTCTTTGATCCTAAGAGGCTTGACGCGATGCGGACCGTGATGGATCAATGCCGTCTTTTTCGCATCCCAGCAACCTGCGAAGCTCTCCGACTGGTATTTCAGACCACACGGACCAGAACAATGGATCCGAACCATTCCGGAATCGTCGCCACAGATTCAAGTCGGCGGGGGCGGAATCACTCTCAAAACGGATACAGGAATATTGCAGAAGGGTCCAGGGAGAGACGGGCTGGCCAGACGCCTCAAGAGGATAGATTATGAAGGTTCCCTTCGTCGATCTGCATAGCCAATACTTGGCTTTAAAGCCGCAAATCGACGCTGCGTTTCAGCGCGTTGTGGAGCAAAGCGCATTCATTCTGGGTGAGGAGCATGATGCCTTTGAGCGCGCCTTTGCGGCTTACATCGGAACCCGGCATGCGCTGGGTGTTTCCTCGGGTACAGACGCGCTCGAGTTGGCGCTGTTAGCGTGCGGGATTGGACCGGGCGACGAGGTCATCACGGTCCCCCATACTTTCATCGCCACGTGCGAAGCGATCACCCGTACCGGTGCGACCATCCGCTGGGTGGACGTCGATCCCTCCACTTACAATATGGATCCCCACCTCATCGAACCCGCCCTCACAGCAAAAACGAAGGCGGTCTTGGTGGTTCATCTTTACGGACAACCAGCCGACATGGATTCCATCAGTAAAATTTGCCGCTCCCGCAGACTGAAAATCGTCGAGGACTGTTGCCAAAGCCATGGCGCCAGGTTTCACGGACAAAGGGTCGGAACTTTTGGCGATGTCGCCTGCTTCAGTTTTTACCCCGGCAAAAACTTGGGTGCTTACGGGGATGGGGGCGCGGTGGTGACCAACGATCAGGCCATTGCGGACCGCGTGCGCCTCTTGCGAAATCATGGTCAGCGGGATAAATATACTCACCTTGTCGAGGGCTATTGCCATCGATTGGACAACCTTCAAGCTGCTGTTCTCGGAGTGAAGCTTCCCCATCTGGATGAATGGAATCACCAGAGACGGCAACATGCTGCCCTCTATGACAAACTTTTGAATGGAATCCCGGGCGTGATCACACCCCGGCTTCACCCGCACTCCGAACCTGTGTATCATTTATATGTTGTTCAGGTGCCGCAACGAGACCGCGTCCAAGATGTTTTGAAGCAGGCGGGGATTGCCACGGGTATCCATTATCCCATTCCCTTGCACGAGCAGCCGGCGTACCAGCACTTGGGACACCCGAATGAGGACTTTCCGGTCAGCCATGATCTGGGACCGCGCGTCTTATCGCTTCCCATGTTTCCGGAGCTGACTTCCACCCAGATCGAGTTCGTGGTCGAAAATCTGAAAACGTCAATTCGGTCATGAGCGAGCCCGTATACAGCCGAAATACTCCACGTCCCGGAGCCGGCCCCATTGCACTCGAGGCGCGGATTTGTAATTTTTCTTTTTGAGTGATTGTGATTGAATAGGACCCTGCAGTGAAGACCATGGGTGTTACATCTTGTAACGGTTTCTGGATGAAGAAAGCACATGCTCAGCCAATTTAGCACCCGGCGCATTGTCGGATTTTTCCTGATTGACTGGCTTGGCACGCTCGGCATGCTGGTGCTGGCGGCGCGCCTGCGCGCACAATTCTGGATACTGCCCGCGGGCTTGACGTCTCTTTTGCGAGACCTGCGGATCCCGGTGGGCGGCGTGCCGGACCCGGTGGCGCTCCGGGATTTGGTTTCTCTCCCCCTGTTGTTTGCAATCGTCAGCATCATCTGGCCGTTCTACCTCATCGTCTTCTCCGCTTATGACGGCCGCCGCAATGACCGCTTGAAGGCCGAACTGATGAACGTCTTTCTGGCCATCTGCGCCTCATCCATCACCCTGGCCGCCACCTTGTATCTGACGTACCGCGGGATCGCGCGTGTTCTGTTCGTCATGTTTTTTGTATTTGACGTGGCGCTTCTGCTGGGTTCCCGCGTTATTTTGTGGACGGCTCGTAAACGCTGGCGCATCGAATGGCATTCCCGCCGCCGCAATGCCTTGGTAGTCGGAGCCGGCCTGGTGGGACAAAACACCGTCAAGGAGTTATCCAAGCACTCCTGGGCCAACATCAACCTGGTCGGATACCTGGACGATGACCCGAATCGGCAAGGCCAGAAGTTTGAAGGCGTGGCGGTGATCGGGACATTGGATCAACTTATCGGGATCGTGAAAGGCCGGAACATTGACGTCGCCGTCCTCGCCCTGCCGCTGCGCGCCCACGAGCGCGTTGTGTATGCCGCCGAGACCTGCCAAAAGCTTTCGGTGCGCGTGTATGTGATTCCCGATCTTTTTGCGCTCTCTTTTCCCAGCGCCACCCTCGACGGGTTCGGCGGGATTCCTGTCATCGATCTGGGAGAGCCGGGGATTTACGGATGGCGAAGAAGTCTCAAACGAATTTTTGACACCGTGGCAGCTTCCACCGTCTTGTTCCTCCTCTCGCCGATCCTCCTGCTCTTGGCGGCGGCCATCAAACTGGATTCCGAGGGACCGGTCTTCTATAAGCAGCAACGGGTTGGCGAGAACGGTCGTCTATTCTATATGCTGAAATTCCGCTCGATGAAGAGTGGATCGGACCCCGAACCCCATAAGAAGCGGGTGGCCCACTTGATCGAGCAGAATGCCGGCATTGATCCCGAAGCCGCTCCCAGTGAGCGTACTTTGAAGTTGGTGAACGATCCCCGCGTCACCCGCGTGGGTCGATTCATTCGGAAGACCAGCCTTGACGAGCTGGCGCAGCTCATCAACGTGCTGCGTGGGGAAATGAGTTTGGTGGGGCCGCGCCCCGCCATCTCCTACGAAGTGGAACTGTATAAAGATTGGCATAGGCGGCGCTTTGAAGCCATTCCCGGGATGACCGGCATGTGGCAGGTCAAAGGGCGAAATCGCGTGAGCTTCGATGAAATGGTCCGGATGGACTTGGATTACATTCAAAACCAATCCATCTGGCTGGACATTAAAATTCTTCTTCTTACTCCCATGGCTGTTCTCACGGGGCGCGGGGCAGGATAAAATGGAAGACGCCATCCACAAGGAAGCATAGTGACGAATACCAAAGTTGGGGTCATCGGATGCGGGTACTGGGGACCGAAGCTGGCCCGCAATTTTCATGGTCTGCAGGGAACGGATCTCGCCTGGGTGGCGGATCTACGCCCCGACCGGCTGGCCCACATGCAGGAGCTCTACCCGGAAGTGCGCACCACGAAGAATTACAAGGAGCTGCTGTCTTCCGACATCGACGCGGTGGTGGTGGCTGTCCCGGTGGGGCTGCACCACGCGGTCGCCATGGAAGCGCTCCGATCCGGAAAACATGTTTTGGTGGAGAAGCCGCTGGCGGCAGGAGTGGAGGCCGCCACAGAAATCGCAGAGACTGCGGACAAACTGGGATTGATTGCCATGGTGGGACACACCTTCCAATACAACCCCGCCGTCAATGCCGTCCGCGACGTGATCGCTTCCGGCCAGCTGGGACAGGTGTATTACATCAATGCCACCCGCGTGAATCTGGGTTTGCTTCAACCCGATATCAATGTCATTTGGGACTTGGCGCCCCACGATATATCCATCCTATTGCATGTTCTCGGATGCGATCCCCACGCCGTCAGCGCCCAGGGCGAGATGTTTGTGCAAAAAATTCGCGGCATCCATGAAGTCGCTTATATGACCTTGCGGTTTCCCACCGGTATTTTGGCCAACCTGCGCCTGTCGTGGCTCGACCCCGTCAAGATCCGGCAGATCACGGTCGTCGGGAGCAAGAAAATGCTGGTGTACGACGATCTGGCCGACAACAAGGTCACTGTTTTTGACAAAGGGGT
This sequence comes from Terriglobia bacterium, assembly GCA_028716525.1. Lineage (GTDB taxonomy): Bacteria > Acidobacteriota > Terriglobia > JAIQFV01 > JAIQFV01 > JAQUPQ01. Next base: position 19,648 of record JAQUPQ010000005.1, read on the forward strand.
CGACGTCCAACCGTATTCCGATACCATGGAAGAATTTCAAGCCTCCTATCGCCACGGAGAAGAACAAGTCGTCCCGGTGAGTTGGCAGGAACCGTTGAACTTGGAGTGCGCAGCCTTCGTTCAATCCGTCCGCACCGGGAGCTTGCCCGTCAGCAACGCCTGGATGGGAGTGAAAGTCGTCCGGGTTTTGGAAATGGCGCAAAAATCGCTTCTTAACGGCGGCGGGTGGGAGGGTCTTTCCGCATGACAGACGCCTCCACCATTCGAATCGCGCCCGACGTGAAGTTGGGGCGGGATGTGCAGATTCACGCCTTCGTCAATCTGTACGGGTGTGAGATTGGGGACGAAAGCAAGATCGGGACCTTCGTAGAGATTCAAAGAGGGGTCCGGGTAGGTAAACGCGTGAAAATCTCCAGCCACTCCTTCCTCTGCGAAGGGGTGACCGTGGAAGACGAAGTGTTCATCGGCCACGGTGTCATGTTCATTAATGACAAACACCCTCGTGCCGTCAATTCGGAAGGACGCCTGCAAACGGACGCGGACTGGAAGGTCGTTCCCACCGAGGTCAAACGAGGCGCTTCTATCGGCAGCAACGCCACTATTTTATGCGGGGTGACCATCGGCGAATTGGCCGTGGTGGGAGCGGGAAGCGTGGTCACGGAAGATGTTGCAGCCGGCACCGTGGTGGCCGGCTGTCCGGCGCGCCTTCTGCGGACAATCAACGAGAAGGAGTGTGCATGACGGGCCCTGCAGTTGATTCCCCTTCCCCCTGGATGAGTACATTAATTTCAGGTGTTCGAATCTTCACGTTTCTGAGCATCGTTTCGGTCCTGATTTCAATTGCGGCTGCCGAAACATTTTTGGGCATCGCTTTTCTTTTGTGGATTCCGGTGGGCGTCGAAGAAAGCCGGAGACAAAAACGATTGGCCGTCTTCTGGCCCTCTTATTGGTGGCCCATCCAATTATTCGTGGCCGCCAGCTTGATTTCATTGTTTCTTTCCAAAGACCCCCTGGCGGGAATGACCGTCGTTCGAAAATTCCCCCTCTATTTCTTGATCTTCCTGGTGATGCGGTTTTTCGACTGGACGTGGGTGAAGCGTACGTTCTTCGCCGTCATCTTCGTCGGCTGCGCAGCGAGCTTTGTGGGAATAGGCCAGTTCGTCAAGAAGTGGCTGCACTACCGCCACACCGGCAATGTGTTTGACAACCCTTTCATGCTTGACCGCATTCACGGATTCGTGGGTCACTGGATGACCTTCAGCGGACAGCAGGTTCTGGTGATGTCGGCGGTCCTGGCTTTTTTGGTTCTCTTTCCCAAGCAAAGAACCTGGTTGTGGATACTGGTGACCGGAATCGTCGCCACCTCGATCACCCTCAGTTTCACCCGGAGCATCTGGTTGGCCACGTTTGTCATTCTGGGACTGGTGTTAATCTGGTTCCGAAGCAAGATCGTTCTGGTCATTCCTGCCGTGATCATCGTGGCCGTCCTTCTGTTCCCCCACGCCATTTATAAGCGCTTGGCCTCAGCCACGCAGCCGCCTTTCGCCGCCGGTCGATTGGAGATGGCCATCGCCGGCTGGCATCTGTGGCAACAACATCCCTGGTTTGGCGTGGGACCGCAACGTGTCGAACCGGAGTTCATCGCTTATTTACATTCTCAGGGTGAATATCATCCCCCTTTCTATACCGGGCATCTGCACGATAACTTTGTGCAAATTGCTGTGGAACGGGGCATCTTCGCCCTGTTAGCTTACCTGTGGCTGGTTGTGGAATTGATCGTTCGATTCTGGCGGGGGAGCCGGAAAACATCAAACCCGGTGGAATTGCGAATTGCATGCCTGGCTGGACTTCTGGGGACGTCGGCTCTATTTGTGGCCGGGTTCTTCGAATATAATTTTGTGCACTCCCCGGTGTTGATTTTGTTCCTGTTCTTCATCAGCGCACCGTACGCCAGGATTATTGGAGAACCATCGGTTTCACGGAGCGGTGCGTAGCCATTTCTTCCCGGATCAATGCTTCCCTGTGCTTCCCTGCGCCGCCTCCAACATCATCAGCGTGAGTTCGGACAGCAGATTTTCTCCTTTCAGCCGGTCGTGTTTTTCTCCTGACCGCCGGAGCGGCGGAAAATCTTCGACATTCTGAATAACTTTCATTCTTCCTTTATTCAGCAGAAACTCATCCACCCCGGCGAGCCTTCCTGCAAAAATGGTGTAAGAAGGAGTTCCTAAAACAGCAGCTTCCCGGTTCATGGTGCCCCCGGCGCTGATCACCAAATCCGCAGCCCAAATCAAATTAGGCCCGTCCACCGCCGAGTCCGGGATCCACACGTTCATTCCCTTCCACGGATCGATCATGCTGCGTTGATCGGGAATGCGCGGAAGAAATACGACGAAGGTGTTTGGGTCCGCACTCAAGAATTCCATGAGGCGATCCATCAGCTTGTTTCGCTTCGGATGATAAACCGTCCAATCGGCGGGTGGTCGCAGCACCACGAGGACTTTATCCCGGGGCAGTCCCAGGCGGGCGGCATAGTCTTTTTCGGGTTCGAAATCCTGCAGGTAAATTTGTTCCTTAATTCCCGAGTAACGTCTCACTTTTTTGGAGCCTGCGCCAAACCTCTGCAGCATTCCTTGGGGAAACGCCTGGGGGACGATGACTCGAGTGGCTAATCGGAAGGCCAGATGGTTTAACGGATTGTGTTCGTAGTCCGTGGCCGTCACCGCCGGAATACCCATTCTCCATGCCGCCAGAATCTGGCTGTAGGAATTGTGGCTCAACGCCATCGAAATCTTTCTCCCCGACACGAATCGACGCAACTCATTGGACCGCTCCCAGTTCGACCACACGGCCCGGCTGCGGCTTCTCCCGCCATGACCCCCCAGCGGGGTGTGATTTAACGCGAAGACATCCGCCAACTCCACCGTCTGGGCGTAGTGTCGGGTGGTGATGACAAGTTCGTGCCCGAGCGATCTGAGATGAGAGATGATGGGGCGAAAAAAAAGAACCTGCGGAGAATTGGCAAGATCGATCCAGATGTTCATTAAGCTTCCGGCTGCGGAGTCTTCTGGTTCAAGAGAACGTTGACAATGCGCGCGGCGGCTTTACCGTCCCAAAATTCAGGAAGCACTCCGTTTTTCATTTTCTTCCCGAGAACTTCCCGGACGACTTGAAGTACGCGGCTCGGTCGAGTCCCGGCGATACGGTTCATGCCGAGTTCCACGGTCACCGGCCGTTCCGTATTTTCGCGCAAGGTCACACAGGGCACTCCCAGGATGGTGGCCTCCTCTTGAATTCCTCCCGAATCGGTTAATAGCAGCTGGGCCTGAGCCATGAGTCCTAGAAACTCCAGGTATCCCAGCGGTTCGACCAGCTTGAGCTTTTTCATTCCCTGGAGCCGCGGCAGCAACCCGTGTTCCGTGAGGCGGGCCCGGGTTCGAGGATGCACCGGAAAAATGAGCGGCAATTGCTCCTGGACACGCTCCATGATTTCACAGAAACCTTCCATCACCTCAGGCCGGTCCACATTGGAGGGTCGATGCAACGTCAGAACAGCGTAAGACTTGTCAGGCAGTTTGAACCGGGCGGCCATATCGAGTTTGCGGGCCCGGTCCTGATGCAGGAGCAGCGTGTCCACCATGACATTTCCCACAAAAAAAACTTTAGCGTCCGCAATCCCCTCGCGGCGAAGATTGTCGTTGGCGCTTTTTTCTGTTGTGAAAAGATAGTCGGCAATGGCATCCGTCAGAATCCGGTTGATCTCCTCCGGCATGGTCCGGTCGAAACTTCGCAACCCCGCTTCGACATGCGCCAGAGGCACACGCAAGCGGGAGCTCACCAAGGCACCGGCCAAAGTGGAGTTTACATCGCCGACGACGACCACCAGATCGGGTTTCAGTTCCCTCAGCAGGGATTCCAGAACCAACATGACGCGCGCCGTTTGCCAGGTCCCGGAGCCGGAGCCGATTTCCAGATTGTGGTGTGGCTCCGGGATTCCCAGATCCCTGAAAAACACCCGGGACATGTTCTCATCATAATGCTGTCCTGTGTGCACCAAGACCGCATCAATTTCCGGAAATTTTCGCATCTCGGCCATCAACGGCGCGATTTTGACCAGGTTCGGCCGCGTGCCCACCACATTCACAATTCGCAATGCTCTCCAACTCCTTTTTGCCTGATGATTCCTCGCCCCGGGGGTGTCATCCGCCAGGATCATTCTCAGATTTTCAGGTCCTCAGAATGGGTTAACAGATTCGACATCGCCCAAAGCATCCAGGCCTGCCAACGTAAGTACATGGGCGAGTATCGCCAGACGCGCCATCGCAACGAATAGAAGTAACCGCCGGGATTCCGCATCTCCTTCACGGTCCATCGAAAAACTTTGGCCAGAAGACTATTTTGATCTGCGCTCAACCGTTCCATTCTTCCCATCATCGCCATGAACTCGGCGGGATCGCGAATATCCACCGGATAAGCCATCCCGATTTTTCTTCGAGGCGCACCGCCGGCATCAAACAGCCTCTGTTCATAAAACATTTGACCCTGATCGACGGCTTGCTGAACGTCCTTTCCCGTATCGTGTTGAAACTGTCTCAAGCACTCCAACACAAAGCCGGTGTGAAAATTATCGATCGTTCCATCGCGACCGGCGTACGGACCGTGGTAGTACCATGAGCCATCTTCATTCTGATCGCGAAGAGTATACTCCAAGGCCGGAGTCGCTCCTTCCAGAAGTTCCTTCTCGCCGGTATGGCGATAACTTCGTCCGAGGACCGAAACAGCAAGGAGATTGGCGTTGTGAACCGGCAAAGCAGCGACGGGGCTGTAGCTAAAGCAGAAGCCTCCAGCTCCCGGGATCCGTGCAACGTCTGTTTGAATAAAATCACAAACCGAACGGGCGACCTTCAGATATCGACTTTCACCGATCAGTTCATAGGCGTCCAAAAAGGCATGCGCGACAAATGCGGAGCAAACGGTGGAAGGAACGTTTCGTTCCAGAAATTGTCGAACGGTACACCAGGGAAAACTGTATCCCCAACAGGCATTCTCAAATCCGGAAGAACGATGCTCATCCAACCAGGTGAGACACGTTTGTGCTTTCCGGAGGTACCCGGCATCCGGTGAAAACTGATGCAGCCGGAGGTAGGCGCGAGCCAACAGGGCCATCGTCTTGGCATTGGTCGTTGGCGGAATGCGCAGAATGGGCCTGAGGTTGAAGGGAAAGTATCGAAACGCTTGAGTCAGGATTACGCCGGACCACTTGCTGTGGTGTGCCATCCACAGGAATAATGGACCATTAAGAACATCGTAGGGATCGTATCCACGGAATTCTGCCTCGGTGATGATCCGATCAAGGGTTTGAATGATCTCTTGAGGAGAATTCATTGGTGAAAGCTCGAACGGGTCGTGGCCAAACTCTTGTCAGGCCGCCTAAAGATTCCATGCAGTGGACTACCGATGTTTTGCATGGGGGATGCCGCGGCACGAACTCCAAAGCAATCTTCATCGCCTGGCATCGACCCGGACGGGCTGTCCTGTGGCCAAGGCCTGGAGAATGGCAAATGTGACTTCGGATGTTAACACGGACTGTTCGAAAGGAATTGGGGCCCCGTGTCCTTGTTTTAAGGCTTCAATTGTGGAAAAAATTTCGGTGCGATGACCCTTATCGGATTTGGATCTTAAGACTCGTTGTTTTCCGGCAGCTGCCAATGTCAATGTGTGAAAGTCCTCGAGTACGGCCGCGCGACCTCCTCCAAAAATTTCCAACCGCTCTTTTTCAACTGCCCGATCACCATTGGCCGAATACGTAATCGTCCCGATACTCATATCGGCATACCGGATAGTGATGGCGAGATTGTCCTGGTTGTAATGATCCCGGTTGGGAAGCGCATAGGCGGCTACTTCCAGAGGAGGATGTCCCACCAAATACATGAGCAAATCGACAAAATGGCACACTTCGCCGACAATGCGGCCTCCGCCTTCGTCGGCATTCTGAGTCCAATGTTCCAAGGGGACGTAACCCGCGTTGACTCGATACTGCAGAAGCATCGGCTCGCGCATCTCAGAAACGAAATCGCGCAGCCCGGCCACGAGCGGCGCAAAGCGCCGGTTGAATCCCACCATCAGAAATGGAGATGCTGCAGCTTGATACGCCTCAGAAACTTGACCCAATTGTTCTCGATTCAGGGCCAACGGCTTCTCGAGAAAAACCGCTTTTCCTGCGGCGAGAGCACGGGACGCCAGTTGTACATGGCTGTCGTGCCTCGAAGCAATGATGACAAGCTGAACCTCGGGATCGGCAAACGCCGATTCCGAATCGGCCGCACAAAGTTCAAAACCATGCCGCTCTGCCGCCGAGCGCGCCGTCAGCCCGCTGGGAGTGACGACGGTCCGCAGGTGGAGCGATGGATGATGTTTCAGGTGCGGAAGCAACATGGATTGGGCATAATCCCCGGCACCAATCAACGCCACTCCGATTTTCCCGCCTCGCCGCGCCTCGGGCCGGACTCGAATGGGTGGCTGCATAGTGACTTCCATAGCCGGGGCGGGAGCAGCATACTCAAGCAGTACACCCAAATAAGGCTCTTCCGATTTGCCCTCGATCAAGGCATAGGCGTGCTGCAATCCTCGAAGCGGAAAGCGATGGGTGATGAGCGTTTTGACATCGACTTTTCGCCGGGCGATCAAATCGAGAAAGGCTTCCAGATTTCGACCCTCGGTCCAACGCACATAACCCACCGGATAATCATGTCCGCGCTCCTCGTACTCCGGGTCATAGCGACCCGGCCCGTAGGAGCGCGAAAGACGAACTTCCAATTCTTTCTCATAAAAAGGGGCCCGCGGGATTTCCATCCCCACGGATCCCACCACGACGATTCGGCCCCGGTCGCGAGAAATTTTCGCCGCCAACTCCAGAGGGGCGCTGGATTCGGTCGCCGCCGTTACAATCACGGCATCCAAGCCCGCCGGATTCAGTTGTCGAACCTTGGTGGTTAGGGCTTCGTCATCCGGCGTCGTGACGGTATCGACTCCGAGGTCAGCCCCGATCTTGCATCGTTGCGGATTGATGTCCACTCCGAATACTCGACAGCCCGCAGCTTTCAAGATTTGCACTGTCAGAAGGCCTACCAATCCTAAGCCGATCACTCCGACCGTCTCTCCCAATGACGATCCCGCCTGCCGGACGCCTTGCATGGCAATGGCGCCAACGGTGGCGAACGCTGCTTCGTCAAGACCCACACCACCGGGTATGCCGGCGACCAGATTCTTTGGAACAAAGGCAAATTCGGCGTGATTCGCGTATCCCGTGCCCGCGCAAGCCACTCTATCGCCCGGTGTGAACCCACTCGTCTCACTTCCCGCTTGAACAATGACACCCGCGGACGAGTAACCCAATGGCGTGAAGGTCTCGAGGCGCCCCATCACCTTTTGAAACGTCGCTCCCAGCCCCACCTGACGAATGCTTTCGAATACCTGGCGGACTTGATCGGGGCGTTCCAACGCTTTGGCCAGAAGATTTTTTTTGGCCCCCTGGACATTGGCGCGTTCCGTTCCCGAACTGATGAGTGAGAAAGCAGTGCGCACAAGCACGCCGCCGGGACGGACCACAGGGACAGGAACTTCCTCCAGCCGTAGTTCTCCTCCGCGCTGAGTCTGAATCACTTGTTTCATTTTCGTATTCGCCCGGTCACTTTTTCGTTGGGTGCATCAAAATACAACCGAGCCGGCTGAAGAGGCACGCCGGCCTGCGAAGCTAGCTGGAATTGTACCCGGAATGATGCGAAATTCAGAAACGTTCAATCTTGTCGATCCACGCTGAGAATCGCGTGCTCCCTCATGGTTTGAAAGACCGATTCTTCGGCCCCCGGTCCAAAAACGTTTTCGCCCAAATCTCCAGAGTCAGGAGAGCCCAGATTTGGAGCGGGCTATCGGCCTCGCCCTTCTCGTGAGCGCGAATCATCTGCTCCACTCCGACCGGATCGAAAATGCCTCGCCGCCGCACACTTTCTTCGGACAACAAATCATGCACCATCTCTCGAAGTTCTCGTCGCAGCCAGCTCCGCACGGGAGCGCCAAAGGCGGCCTTCGGCCGCCAGATAACCCGGTGTGGGAGAATGCCTTCCATGGCGCGTTTGAAGAGATATTTTTGTTTGAGTCCACGGATCTTGTAGCGCGCCGGAATTCTTCGCATAAAGGCCGTCAACTCCTGATCCAGCAAAGGAACGCGCGCCTCGATGGAAGCCGCCATGCTGGTTTTATCGCACACCGTCAGGTTCAGCTCCGGCAGAAAGGTTTTCTGATCAACGTACAGCATTTGATCTACAAAATCGTGACCCGCCACCTGCTGGAAGTACGTCTGATAGCTCTTTCCCACATCGAGCGATTTGACCCGATTCCAAAAATCAGGCGCGTACATCGTCGAAATTTCTCCCGGGGAATAGTAGGAACGGTGCCACATATATCGTTCCGCGGGCGGATAGTTCGCCACCTGCAAAGTCTTCCGAAAATAACGATGAAAGGCCATGATCTTTCCGGGACGAACTCCGGGAATTCGCTCCTTGAACCGGGGGAGCGAATTCCAAAGCGGCAGCATCAAGCCTTGACGAACAAACCCGGGGAGAATCGCCAGTGGCTTTGAAAACCGGTCTTGCAGATGCACCCGATATCCGCCGAATATTTCGTCGCCTCCCTGGCCGCTGAGCATCACCGTCAGATGTTCTCGCGCGGCTTTGCAGATAAGATAGGAATTGATGGCCGAGGGATCGGCTACAGGTTCATCCAAATGCCACACGACTTTGGGAAGGAGGTCGACAATGTCAGGATGAACCTCGATCTCATGATGCTCTGCTCCAAACTGCTTCGCCACCTGGCGGGCATACTTCCGGTCCTCATCCGACTGCTCAAAGCGCGCATCCTCCGAACGAAACGTGATGGTATAGGCCTTCATCGAGCGGTTGGCTGCGCGGGTGCCAAGCGCCAGGAGCGAGCTGGAATCCAATCCCCCGCTCAGAAAAACCCCCAGCGGCACGTCGCTGATCAGATGGCGCTTCACGGCCGCGAACAAGAGCTCCCGCAACTCCTCGGTCAATTCCCTTTCCGATTTCTTTTGGTTTTCCGATGACGGTCGCCCATCCCAGTAATTTCGAACTTCAATTTGCCCATGGCGCCAGAGCAGCACATGGCCCGGCATTAATTTGAAAACACCTTTGAATAAAGTTTTGGGGCCGGGAGTCCATAAAAAATTCAGATAACAATGCAATGATTCTTCATCGATCTCCGGTTTCAAAAGCCCGCTCTCCAAAAAACATTTCACTTCCGAGGCAAATGCCAGTCGCCCACCCTCAAGCGGCAGGTAATACAACGGTTTTATACCGAAGGGGTCGCGTGCCAGCAACAACCGTTGCTCCTGTGAATCCCATAGCGCCAGGGCAAACATCCCATTCAGGCGATTCACGAAATCGATGCCGTGTTGCTCGTAAAGATGAACCAACACTTCGGTGTCGGTACGGGAGCGGAATTGATGGCCTTGGGACTCGAGCGCCGGACGGAGTTCGGGAAAATTGAAAATCTCTCCGTTGTAGGTGATCCGGACCTTGCCGTCCTCGTTGGACATGGGCTGATGGCCCGCCGGCGAAAGATCGATGACTGACAACCGCCGATTGCCTAATCCGATCCAAGGCGAACCGGAAGGACCCGAGAGGATTTCAACTCCTCCATCGTCGGGACCGCGGTGGATCAAGGCGCAATTCATCGCTTCGAGCTGTGCCCGATCCGCAAAACCGGCCGTTCCGCAAATGCCGCACATCAGAGTTCTCTGCACTCCGAATGATTAGATTTATTCCATCCCACTCGCGTTGTTGCCGTGACTATCCAACTCCCAATATGCCCGGATTAATTCAAGACAGCGACGCCAAGGACGGTAGCACAGGCTGGTGACCCGGCACGATTCTAACTGAATCAGACAGATTACTACAGACCTGTTGGATTCGGGCCTCCACGCGGGCCATGCCACCACGGCCAGGGATGCAACTCCGCGAGTTCGGTCTTGACGCTTCTTCGCCTGATGGCTAGACTGACGATCCTAAGTCAGATTGCGTCCGCGAAAGGATCTGAATACGAGCTCCGGCGCACAATCTCCAGAGGCTGCCTTACCTTCCCTTCAGGACAAGCCGCGTATCTTGATCGAATCCAGCGAATCGGGAGTCCATCTCGAACTGGGCGAGTTGTGGGAGTATCGCGAGCTTCTCTATTTTCTCACCTGGCGCGACATCAAAGTCCGCTACAAACAGACCTTCATGGGTGCAGCCTGGGTTATCGTCCAACCCTTGTTCACCATGATCTTGTTCACGCTCTTCTTCAACAAGTTCGTGGGCCTCAAGTCCGGTAACATTCCGTATCCTTACTTTGCGTATGCCGGTCTACTGTTGTGGACTTTTTTCTCCAATGCCGTCATCAACGGCACGACCAGCTTGATCAGCAACACGAATTTGATCACGAAAGTGTATTTCCCGCGCATGTTTATCCCCGCAGCGGCAGTGGGAGCGGGGCTGGTGGATCTCGCGGTGGCGTCCGTCTTTTTGCTCGTGCTGGGATTCCATTACGGAATCCGTCCGAGCTGGAGCCTCCTTCTCATGCCCGTCTTCTTCCTGCTGGCCACCTTGCTGGCTTTGGGAGTCGGTTTGCTGGCGTCCGCCTTGACCGTGAGGTATCGCGACCTGCGTCATGCATTACCTTTCATCATTCAGTTTTGGTTGTTCGCTTCGCCGGTGATTTATCCCTTCGCGATTGTGCCTTCCAAATGGCGCTGGGTGATGCTCATGAATCCCTTCACGGGGATCGTTGAAGGGTTTCGCTCCTCGGTCACCGGTGCGGCTCTCGGCTGGCACGACATTGTGATCGCTGCGGGGATCACATTGGCACTTTTGGTCCTCTCGATTTACGTGTTTCGCCGCGCCGAAGACACCTTTGCCGATCTCATCTGATGTCTTATGAAACCCATCGTCCTAATTGAACGACTGAGCAAGCGTTATTCAATCGGCGGACTGCATCCCGGTTACATGACGTTTCGCGAAATGGTCGCCGACACGCTCTTTGCGCCCTTCCGGGCCCTGCGCGGCATGGACAATCCGACGTATCAAACGCTTTGGGCTTTGAAAAACATCAATCTCAAAATCGAAGAAGGCGAACTGGTCGGCATCATCGGCCGCAACGGAGCCGGCAAATCGACGCTCCTGAAAATTCTTTCGCGCATCACCAAACCCACCACAGGACGGGTGGCTTTATACGGCCGCGTGGGGAGCCTTTTGGAAGTGGGCACGGGCTTTCACCCCGACTTGACGGGACGCGAAAATATTTTCTTAAACGGCGCCATCCTGGGAATGCATCGCGCCGAAATCCAGCGCAAGTTCAACCAGATCGTCGCGTTCTCCGAGATCGAACAATTCATCGAAACACCAGTCAAGTGGTATTCCAGCGGCATGTACGTCCGTTTGGCTTTCTCCGTAGCCGCGCACCTCGAACCGGAAATCCTCCTGATGGACGAAGTCCTGGCCGTGGGTGATGCCGCCTTTCAGCAGAAGTGCCTTGATAAGATGCATGAGATCCGGCAACAGGGACGGACCATTTTTTTCGTTTCGCATAACATGGCGGCGGTCACACGCCTGTGCAAGCGGGCGATACTGTTGGATGAGGGCGCCATAATCAGCGACGGTCCACCGGAACAGGTCGTTAACCAATATCTCAGCGCCACATGGCGGATCGGCGCCCAGCGCGATTGGCCCGACGCCTCGAAATCTCCCGGCAACCAAGTCGTGCGCCTGCGGCGGGCGCGCATTCGCAATGAAGCGGGCGAAACCATAGCCGCCGTCGACATTCGCCACCCGGTGGGAATTGAAATCACCTACGAAGCGCTGAAATCGGGTCATGCGTTTACTCCGGTTCTCGATGTCCACGACGATGAAGGAGTTCATCTCTTCAGCACTCACGACACGGCTTCTGAATGGCAGCGAAAACCAAGGGCGTCCGGAAGTTACACCAGTACAGCATGGATTCCCGGGAACCTGCTGTCGGAAGGTAATTTCCTTGTCGACGTCTCTTTCATATCTTTTTCGCCCGCCACCGCCCTTCATGCCCAAGAACGAAATGTCGTAGCCTTTCAGACGGTCGACAATCAACAGGAAGGTTCCGCGCGCGGTGATTTCATCGGGCCAATTCCAGGAGTCGTGCGCCCGCTCCTGATGTGGACTACGGAAGTGAGTCCCCGATCTTAGCTCCGTCCGGTGCGTTGGAATAAGACGTAAGACGATAGCAACAACGAAACAGCGCTTATCGTTCCGAATAGCCGGTCCTCCATGAACTCCCGGCGCCTGCAGCGGTGCTGCCATTCATTTCAGAAATGAAAACCACATGAGTTTCACCCGCAAAATCAAATTGGCGTTGCGCGGCAAAGTAAACGTTTGGACTGTTTTGCTGGAAGCGTTGCGACGGCTGTACCAAGCCGGGCGACAGAAGCTCGAACGGAAGCAACTGGGCAAGCAGCAACACCAACCCTCGTTCAAGGCCGACCTGGCCAATCTCCTGTCGCCTTATAGCGGCATGAATGCAGACGAGCTCCTGGCTCATTTCCGGCAGTGCCAGATACCGCATCTTTTTGAGGGCCTCTCTGCCCCAACGATTGGAGACCGTACCTTCCTGCCTGACATATCTCAACCGCTCAATCGTGCTCGGGAGATTCTTTCGCATCAATGGCCGCTGTTGGGATTCGGCAAGTTTGATTTCGGTGCCAAGATAGACTGGCTACGAGATCCCGTATCCGGCGTGCGCTGGCCGCTGGATTACCATGGCGACTTGAATCTCCAACGCGGTGACGGTTCAGATGTGCGGGTTCTGTGGGAGTTGAACCGGCTCGGCCACCTGGTCACTTTAGGCCAGGCCTACGCCGTGAGCGGCGAGGAGCGCTTCGCAGAGCAAGTTTTTGCCGACATTGAAAGTTGGCGAAACCAGAATCCGTTGGGATACGGACCCAATTGGGCTTGCGCCATGGAAGTGGCCTTGCGCGCCATGAATTTGATGGCAGCGTTTCATTTTGTTCGGCAATCTACAGCCCTCAATCCACAGCGGCTGGCTGCCCTGCTGGGTCTGTTTGAAGAACATGGAACATACATTCGAAAACACTTGGAATTTTCTTTTATCGCCACCGGTAATCACTATCTCTCAGATATTGTCGGATTACTCTGGATCAGCCTTTACCTGCCGGAACTGCAAGCGGCTGCAGCCTGGCGCCCGTTTGCTCTAAAAGAGTTGCTGCGGGAAATGGACAATCAGGTGCTCCCCGATGGCGCAGATTGTGAGGCTTCCACCGGCTATCACCGTTTCGTGACGGAGCTTTTCCTGTATTCCTTCATCCTCTGTCGCGCTAATGGAATTGTGATCGAGGAAAAGTGTTGGCAACGCCTCACCTCAATGCTCGAATATATGCAAACCTATTTACGGCCGGACGGAAGGGCCCCGTTGATTGGTGATTCCGATGGCGGCCAGGCGCTTTCACTTTATCCTCGAGCCGCCGACGAACATGCTTACCTCCTTGGCCTCGGCGCCGTTCTCTTCAATGAATCGCGCTTCAAGATTGAAGAGGAAGTCTCTCCCGAACTCTTCTGGCTACTCGGCGCCAAAGGAGTTCACGCCTTCAAAGAATTGAAAACCGCCGGACCCCAAGCTGCACGATCAAAGGCCTTCGAACAGGCAGGGACCTGCGTGCTTCGAGATCGGGATTTGTATCTTCTCCTCAGCGCCAAAGGTGCGGGTTTGCGTGGACGCGGCGCCCACGGACACAACGATGCCCTCAGCATTGAAGTCTCGGCCTTCGGTGTCAGTTTCCTGAGGGATCCGGGATCGTATATTTATACGGGCGACGTCCGCGCGCGGCATGGCTTTCGATCCACCTCCTACCACTCGACGATCGAAATGGACGGCCAAGAACAGAACGCTATCGCAATCGACAGCCCATTCCTTATGCCCGACCAGGCGAAACCGCGAATTGTTCATTGGGAATCGAATGACGGCCATGACCTTGCGGTCGCTGAACACCGCGGATATCATGCCTTGCCCGCGGGCCAGGTAACACATCGGCGCGCCGTCTGGTTCGATAAAAGAGATAAGCACTGGTTGATTGAAGATTCCCTCTCGGGCGCTGGAACGCACGTCATTCGCTTCTTCTTTCACACCGCTCCGGGGCGGGAAATCCGATTGCTCAACGACAAAGTGATTGAAATTCGACACGCCGAATCCGGCGCGCGTCTGTTCATCGCATCGCTGGATTCACCGTCGGGCGTGACGCTCGAACCGCGCGGCTCTTCAAACCATTACGGATCGAAATCGGTCAGCACAGCAGCGTGTTGGACATTGCGGGCCGAGGTGCCGATTTCGGTCCGCTGGCTCTTGTTACCGCTTGACGCGGATGTTGACGAAGCCAGAGTTTTTCATTTGATTGAACAAGCCGGAAGCATGAGCGTCAATATGAAATCTGAGGGCTAGGTTCTCAAATTATGTGCGGCATTTGTGGTGTGTGGGAATATGGGGCGTCTGCAACAACCGTGCAACCGGCCACGGTGGAGCGAATGCGCGACACCATGATCCACCGCGGACCGGATGACGCCGGGGCAGAGATTCTCGACGGCGGTCGATTGGGACTGGGTTCACGCCGGCTCTCCATTATCGATTTGTCGCCGGCCGGTCATCAGCCCATGGGCGGATGTCCCCACCGCCCTGTGCGGCTGGTTTTTAACGGCGAAATCTACAACCACGAAGAGCAGCGCCGCGATTTGGAAAGACGCGGGCATCATTACACCTCCCGCACCGACAGCGAAACCATCCTTCATCTTTACGAAGAATACGGCCTCGATTTTATTCAACGGATCGAAGGCGACTTCGGCATTGCCATTTGGGACCCTGAGCAAGAACGGCTGGTGCTTGCGCGTGATCGAATGGGTGTCAAGCCGCTTTACTTCTATCAGCAAAACGGGCGACTAATCTTCGCATCCGAGATAAAGGCCATCCTCGCTCATCCATCCGTGACGGCAGAAGTGGACACCGAAGCGCTCTATCACTATCTCTCGTTTTTGGTGAGCCCCGGACCGAGCACTCTGTTTCATGGTGTTCAGAAGATTCCTCCCGGACACCTGCTCGTCTGTCATCGTGACGGGCGTGTCGATTCGACCCGATACTGGGATGCCTTGCCGGCGGAGCGTTCCAGCAGCCCTTCGTCCGGCCCGACCGATGCAGAACGTCGTTCGGAAATTCTGCGCTTGCTTCGCGAATCCATCAAAAAGCGAATGATGTCTGATGTGCCTTTCGGTGTGTTCTTGTCCGGAGGTGTCGATTCCTCAGCTAATGTGGCTTTAATGGCGGAGCAGATGTCACGCCCCGTAGAAACCTTTACGGTGGGTTTCACAGATAACGAGGAACTGAATGAATTGGAGTCAGCGCGCCAGATTGCCGAGCGCTTTGGTACGAATCACCATGAAATCCGGATCAGTGAAGATCAAGTGTGCGAGTTCTTGCCGGATATGGTCTTCCACCAGGACGAGCCCATCGCCGATCCCGTCTGCGTGCCTCTGTATTACGTTTCAAAGCTGGCGCGAAACTCCGGCACCATCGTGGTTCAGGTCGGCGAAGGCGCTGATGAATTGTTCAGCGGCTATGCCAAATACATTAAGTACCTGCGCCTCTACGAGCGCTTCTGGCGTCCTGCCGGGCATCTCCCGTTATTCGTGCGCCGTGCCGCCAGCGGCGCGCTGCGCCCTGTGATTCGGTCGGTCACGAGGAACTTCGAGGCAACCGAACTTGTTCGCCGCTTGGGTGCAGATGAAGAGCTCTTTTGGGGGGCCGCGGTGGTCTTTGACGAGACTTTGAAGGCACCGCTCCTCTCCTCGGCAGGGAGGCAAACATGGAGCACTCTGTCGTCGCACACGATCGTGCGACGATTACTTGAAGCCCTCGAGCGCGAGCGCCCTTCTTCAGACTTCCTGGACCGGATGACGTATCTCGAACTGAAGTTGCGCCTTCCCGAGTTGCTGCTGATGCGGGTCGACAAGATGACCATGGCCAATTCGGTCGAAGCCCGTGTGCCCTTTCTGGATCATAAACTGGCGGAATATGCGATGAGCATCCCGCGAGCTTTGAAGGTGCAAGGGAAGAGTGGCAAGCACATCTTGAAACAAGCCCTGGAAGAAATTCTTCCTCGCGATCTGCTCTATCGACCCAAGCGCGGCTTTGGTGCGCCCGTGGCACAATGGTTCCGCGGACGAAACAGTTCTGAGCTCGAGGACCTTGTCATGAAGTCCGCGCTACGACGGCGCGAGCTGTTTGATTACCGGTTTATTGAACATCTTTTTGACGAGCACCGGCGGGGCACGCGGGATTGGGAGTTCCACCTTTGGACGCTTTTGAATCTCAGTCTTTGGTATGATCGGTGGATTGAGCCCGGTTCATCACGGCTCTAATCACAAGGGGAGCTGGCCGTAGCGACGTTGGGCGCGGCCCTGCTGTCCCTCTCGTCGCCGCCGAACCCAGATGCTGGGAAGGATAAACCGGAAAAGAATTCGCCCCAGGGCGGCCGCGGAAGGAGCTCCACGCCAACCCTGACGCAAACATTGGAGCGCGCTGAACTTTTTTCCCAGTCTTAGAAGGTCTTCGGCGACGGCGAACCGCAGCGCCCGTTGAGCCGACTGCAATTGGGCGGAGTTCAAATGCAGGTATTCAGCGGCGCTTCTCTGGGCAGCCAGGCGCGCTTCAAGCATCCAAAGGGTATCGCGGCTGGTATTGGATTCGTGCCAGCGCCAGGCAGAGAGGACCCGGGGATCGAAAGCAAACTCGCCGTCTGCCGAGAGACGAAGGTAAAGCTCGTAGTCTTCCAATCGCGCCTGCTCGTTCCAACCGTGGCGTTCCAGCGCCGCGCGATCATAAACGACCGTGGAACTCATCGGAGCGATGTTTTTAACAAGTAACATCTGGCCCGCATCGCCGTCGACATAACCGGCCCAATCCGAGGTGCAGTCAATAATATGGTCCTGATCGTCGATATAGAACGCGTGGCCGTAGGCGAGCACCGCATTTCGGCGCTCCCGGAGCAACGCGACGCGGGCGGAGAGGAAATCGGGAAGCCATAAATCGTCCGATGCGAGATAGGCAAAGTACTCACCGCGCGTTCTCCCGAGCCCTTCGTTCAGGGTCTGAGACAAACCTCGATTCGCGCGCGCCATGAATTCGCACGGAACAGGGCTGTTTTTAAGCGCTGTCTCAATCACCTGGGGCGAACCGTCCGCTGACCCGTCGTCAATCACAAGCAGTTCGGCGGGCAGCAGTTTCTGCCGAAAGATGGAGCGAAGCGCGCTCTCGACAAACGCGGCGTGGTTGTATGATGGGACGACGACCGACACACGCCCGGCGCCTCCGGACGCGGAAGATTTCAGCCGTTCGATTTGATCGAGATTCTCCACAGACGCCGGGATGTCAAACGATCAGATCTTCATGAGCTTTGGCTCGTTGGCTCCCGATGACCGATAGTACCATACCGGCGCTGCTCTACGCCGACCCCGCAAGTAAGAAGGAAGGCAATTCTGAGTACGGACTGCCTACGGGGCACTCCGCTAAATTCGAAAGGATTTCGATCTGAAAAGGAAACGGAAAGTCGTCCTCCTCGGACCCATTCCACCGCCTTATGGCGGTGTGGCCATCTTCACAAAAGAACTTTCTGAGTTCACAAAGGACGAAGATGTGGAATTATGGGCGTCGGGCGACAACCTCCGACCGAGCCCGGGCATCAAGGTCCTGAAACACAAACGCCTCGGACTTATTCTTCTCCTGATCAAAAGCGGAATCCGAGCCCGCCTTATCGATTCCTTCTATTTTCTCATCGAGTACCCAAACATCCTCATGGCCTCCTTATGGGTGCTCATGAAAATCCTGCTGCGGTTTGAATGGATCAAGGTGATCCACGACGGTTCACTGCCGTCGCGGTACACCCGGTTCAATGCCTTCCAAAAGTTGGCTTTTAAGTTTGCAATCGGGTCAGTTGATGAATTCGTTGGGGTCAGTCGCGAGATTGCAGAATTTCTCTTTCAGATGGGCGTGCGGCAGAATATCCTCACGGTCAATGCCCTGCTCCCGACTCCGCCGAGCGAGTTGACTTGCGCCTTGCCGAAGGAAATGGAGTCGGCTCTGGTTCGACACCGCAAACGCGTGATTTCCACCGGCGTCTTTATTCCGACCTACGGCTTCGATCACGCCGCCCAAGCGGTCGAGAATCTTCGGCGCGAAACCGGGGAAGACATCGGGCTTATTCTGATTGACGGTGTCTTTGCTCGTGATGAAAACTACCGGGCGGCAACATTGCAGGGGCGTGATTGGATCGCCGTCTTCGAAAACGTGCCACACCCCCAGGTGTTGGAAATTTTTCGGCGTAGCGATGTCTTTGTTCGCGGATTCCGTCACGAAGGCTACGGCCTGTCCCGGATTGAAGCCATCTGGCAAGGCATCCCGGTCATCGCAGCCCAGGGCGAGGAGAGTCGCGGCATGTGGCTCTATGAATTCGGCGATCTGGAGAAGTTGACCACCTATCTTCGAAAGGCCTTGTTTGTGCCGGACACCCGAGAGATCGCCCATTGGTCGCAAGTGTTTCAGCGCGAAGCGGAAGAGAACCTCGCGCGCTGGAAAAATATTTTGAAGGCGCGTCAACTGTAATCATCAACTTCCAAGAATGATTAGAGATCACTCCATCATCTGTTTCGGCGGCGAGGATTGGTGGTATCACCATCCGCACTCCAAGACCCACTTGATGAAGCGATTTGCCCGCGCGGGCAATCGCGTCCTCTTCATCAACTCCATCTCCATGGGACTGCCGGGGCTCAAAAGCAAAGATCTTCTGCCGCGGATCACGCGCAAACTGCGCTCCTATGCAAAACGAGCGCGCCGGACTCCGGAAGGCATTACGGTGGTTTCGCCGTTCGCGCTTCCCTTCTTTGGCAGCCGCTTGACGCGCCGGATCAATCGACAATTGCTGACCGCGCAGATTCGGCGACTCGGGCGCCGCGTCGGCATCACGCGCCCGATTTTGTGGATCGCCATTCCCACGGCGGCCGAAATGATCGGTCGCTTGGATGAATCGCTGGTCATCTATCAGGTGTCCGACAAGTACGACGCCAACATCATGGACCATGCCACCGACCCGGCTGCGATTCGGCATCTACATGACAAGGCCCTCGACGCTGCCGACATCATTTTTTACTCCGGACGAAAGCTGTTGGCCGAGGCTGTGCGCGGTCGCGAGCGCTCCCACTTGCTGGAACAGGCTGTGGATTTCGAGCATTGGTCGCAGGTATCTCGGGGCACACTTGAAGTGGCTCCAGAGATAGCCCGCATTCCTCGCCCGCGGCTCGGGTATTTCGGAGCCATTGAGCCCTGGCTGATCGATCAGGAATTAATCAAACGTGCCGCCCGTGAACGGCCTTTATGGCATTGGATCTTTATAGGCAACAAATCAGCGGGTGTGGAAATTGAATCGCTTCCCAATACGCATTTCCTGCCGCCGGTGCCCTATGAGCAACTGCCCCGCTACGCTGCCGGATTCGATGTGTGCGTGCTGCCGTGGGAAACGGAAAGGGCCTTCACGAGCTACGGGTCTGCCATCAAGGTGCGAGAGTACCTGGCAACAGGCAAACCCGTGGTCATTTCGCCGCTCGCGGAATACGAGCCGATGAGTTCCGTTCTGAGAATTGCCCGCAACCACGACGATTTCTTTCGCCTGGTTGAAGAGGCGCTGGCGGAATCAGATCCGAAGGCTGCACAGAATCGTCAAGAGGCCGTTGCCGGCGGTACTTGGGACGCACGGGCGGAATGGGTCAGCAACTTGATTGAGAACACGCTAGCCAAGAAGGAAGGCGAAAACCAGGGATGACCAACTGGGTTCATGATTTATTCGTCCTCGTGGTCCTATTCAAGGGCTTAAGAGAATTGCCTCCAGTCGGATTCTTCACTGTGTAAATGAAGAACCGGAATTTCAGAACTGTCTTGTCATATGGGTTTCATATGCACCCACAAATGCCAACCCAGTAAACCTTCTAAAGGGAGCCATCCCACAGGAAGCGGTGGCGCGTGCATAAAATGTTTATGACACCGTACAATCTCAAAGTTTGGAAAATCTCGCCTGACCTCGCGCAAACCGTAAACCCTTGAATAAGGGTTCAACGGACCATCGGTGTTCTTGTGAATGAAGTTTTTCATCTCCAAGTAATGCCACAGCCCCATCTCCCGGGCATTCGCAAGATGCTGCCCGAAGATACCGCCGGGATTATAGTGGGTCAGGAAGAGTGCCATGAGCCCCAGCCGACGCACCGCATAAATTGAAAGCAGATAATTGAGCGACCATTTTGCGTACACCATCACGATCAGCTCTCCGCCGGACTTCAAGACGCGGTGCATTTCTCGCTGCGCCGATTCCACATCCGGAACGTGATGCAGCACTCCGTGGCTGAAGATGATGTCAAATGTATGGTCGTCGAACGGAATTTTCAGAACACTTCCCTGCTTTAATGATTGGTATGAAAGTTGACGCAGGGAAAAACGCGTCCGCACCCGTTCCACCGACTCCGGGGTGAGGTCGATGCCCGACCAGAGGCCGCCGCGTCGAATGATTTGCTCGGAATCCGCGCCTTGTCCCAAGCCGATTTCGAGTATGTGTTTCCCTCGGAAATCAATCTGGTCGAGGCAACGCAGAATGTGTCCCTCTTTGCGATACCGGTAGCGGTCGTAATCCGAAAAGAATTTTTCGTAGTCCCCGAGATACGGTTGGATCCCTCCCATGTGCACATCGCCGCAGGGGTGTTCATTCCAAAACTTCTGGATTTCCAGTTCATTCATTGTTTTTCAAGAGATGTGGACGTGTTTATCGTCCGAAGGCCGCGGCCACCCAGAAATTGGCATTTCCAAGTTTACGATCCGGCCGGAAGCAAACGCCGATGTTCATCCGCTTCAACATCGCGTCGGAGGCTTGCCGAGCCAGGCGCTCGGGGAGTTCATGCGGCTCGCTCAAGGTAAACACCACCACTTCGAGGGCGCCCGCCAAGTTTGTGGAAACCAGCGTCGGAATGCCCACCGACGCACAGGCGGAATTATGAAGCCGCAGATCGCCGCGAACCTCCACAGACGTCTTACCACTCGCATCTCGAGCACGGTTAAATGCACCCACCACGGCCTCGAGAAACTCCTTCTCCGAATAGACCGGAACGGAGTGCACAAAGTCTTCTGCGACATACATCCGACCGTTGCGCTGAACGACCCCGATCCCCACGGCGTTGTAATCCCGATTCAGGATATTGGCACGGTGTCCCGGCGAATTCATCAAGGCCACATTCGCCTCTATGACATCATCAACCAGAGCCAGATTCTCGCCTGAACTGATGAAGCGCACACCCGAATGGCCCAACCGTTCCGGCACGCCCGACTCTCCTGCAAATTGATGCGACAATCGCTTGTTCTTCGCCAAAAGCACAGCATGCGCCAGAGCCGTCCCGGCTGCTCGCTCGTTCCAATTGAGTTTCTGCAACTGTGCGGTTTCCCGCTCTCGATTCAGCAGATCGAAAACCTGCCGCGCCAAGCTGTTGGAATCTGAAGCCGAGGCCGCAACACTCCTCAAAGGAAACATCACCGCGAGGAGCAGCGCAAACAGTATGCATTTCTTTTTGAAAAGCACGTTCATTCCATTGCGAGACGATTTCTTAAATTGTAAATCTCACCCTTTGGGTTCTGGAAAAAAGGTTGAGGCACCAGCCAGAATTCATCACCGCACTTGAACTGCTTCTGATTCCCCAAAACGATTCCCAATCACTTCAGAGAATGTACCCTGGGTCGAAGACAAATTCTATCACTGTCGTTTTAGATTGAAGATGGTAATTTGTGGTTCCGGTCGGAAACCGGGGTTCTGCACGCATGCACGAGCCGGGCGAAACCAATTTCTCCTATGTGAATTTGGGACTTGGTTCTCAAAAGCCTTACAAATAGGCTCTAAGCCTTCGGGACAATACCTTTGAAGATTGCGCCGATCTGCCCGTGGAGTTTTTACCTCAGGCCCAAAAATACACCGAAGAACCGAAGTCGCTTCATTCGAGCTGCCCGGCAAGAGGAATAGCCTGTCAGGTTGCTGAAAAACAGATTTTGGAGTGCGGAGGCAAGTCCGCCGATGGCGGACGCGACGCCGCTTTGGATTCTCGAATCGAAAAGAGAGCCGCCAGGAAGAGCATGACCGGGATCAAGGAGTTGCGAGCCACCATCCAAAGCGCCGCCGCAGGCGGCGCATTCCAAAATGGCCCATCGCCTCCCTGGAAATTCAGTTTTTCGCAACCCCCGAGTGTTGTGTCTCGGAAGTTATTCGAAGAAGTTTCATTTGCTCTGGCCTGACTTGTCATTTGCTTGACGGCCTTTTGCTTATCGGCGCATCTGAGAAACACAACACTAGGACAATCCGAAGAATTATTACCTTCGAACGGCTTGCAATATTATTGCAATCTCCGAAAAGACCAGCCCCAAACGTACGACGGTGAGTTGAATCTTTTCCTCCGAACCGATTCAGTTTGTGCCGCAAACCGCCACAAAACCAGTCCCAACGGGACGGTGTTTAGTAGCCCGGAGCGTAAGCTCCGGGAAGGTGGCGATCATGGACGCATAGCCCCGACGGGGCGACATAAGGGGAAATGTCCATCAGTGAACCCGAGGTGATTCATAAACGGTGAATATGTTTTATTGAAAACTTGGGGAAAAATCGTGGTGCGCCCGAGGTGATTCGAACACCTGGCCTTCTGATTCGTAGTCAGACGCTCTATCCAGCTGAGCTACGGGCGCACAATGGTTGTAGCCGACAACAGCGGTTAAGAAAATTATCACAGAACCCGAAATTTCTGAAATGAAACTGAAGTCCCAAAATGCGGATCGCAGGGCGGTTCTGGAGACCCTGAATGGCTTAGAGAATCATTCAAATCCACGCCTTCTGATTTCCGCCGCAGGCGGACTCTATCCAGCTGAGCTACGGGCGCACAAAAGAACAACTCCTTCAAAGCGGCATAGGAAATTAACATAGTTCATGGGATTTTTGAAGCGATTCTGATTCTGGGGAAGATCTCATTCTGGGGATCATGCAAATTATTTAACGCGTTTTTAACCGCAAAGGACGCAAAGTATCCGCAAAGGGCGCTGAGAGGAAATTGTTATTCCCTGGCGCACTCTGCGCCTCCTTTCCGCTCTTTGCGGTTAATCCAGAGCTATGTCGCCCCGTTGGGGCTATGCGTCCATTATCGCCACCTTCCCGGAGCTTACGCTCCGGGCTACTAAACACCGTCCCTCCGGGACTGGTTTTGTGGCAGTTTGCGGCACAATCGGAATCGGTTCGGAGGAAAAGATTCAACTCACCGTCGTACGTTTTGGGCTGGTCTCTTCAACGGCTGGCGCACACATGCGTTCATAGCATGTGTGCGAAAAGTCGGATGACCGTGTTCATTTCCAAGCGGAGAACTTTGTGCTTTCCACCGCACACCCCGATAGATCGGGGTGTGCGCCTCCCGCCGGTCAATTGAATTCAATCGGATGTTCGAACTCGTTGTGGGGGCGTCCCATGAATGAACAGTGGGGCGCGATCGCAAATGGTCCGGGTCTGCTAAGTCATGCGCGAGCAGTCGGTTAGTGAGTGCCTAGGATGGGCACAAACATGCTCTTGTCATTCTAAGGCATCTTTGGAGGTGCGCTGATGACCTCGTTCTGGCAAGACATACAGTACAGCCTGCGGGTGATCTTGAAGGCGCCTGGGTTTGCGGCGATTGCCATTCTGACGCTGGCGTTGGGTATTGGCGCGAACACTACGATTTTCAGTTGGATCAATTCGTCATTGCTGAATCCAGTTCCCGGAATCACTCGGTCGAGCGAGGTGGTGTCACTGACGCTGAGCAAGCCTGGGGACACTCCCTTGGGATTTACATATCCCGACATTGAAGCGATGCGCACCGGACAACAAAGCTTTACGGGCATCGCGGCGTGCAATTTCGCCACGATGAATCTCACCCGGAAAGGCAAACCGGAGCGTGTCTGGGGCATGGTAGCATCGGCGAACTATTTCGATGTCTTGGGCGTGAGGCCGATCCTGGGGCGGGCCTTTCTGCCCGCGGAGGACGAGAAACCCGGAGGCGCACCGGTGGCGGTGATCAGCTATCGGCTGTGGCAAACACATTTCGGCGCGAATCCCAATATCGTGGGACAGTCGATTGAAATCAACCAGCACTCATACACCATTGTGGGTGTGACACCGGCGGTGTTTCAGGGAAGCCAGACGGGTATCCGGACCGAGATATGGATTCCAATCATGATGGAGGAGCAAGTGACACCGCAGGGCAACCTGCTTCAAGACCATCACTATTTCTGGTTGATAGCGTTTGGGCGGTTAAAGCCGGGCGTCACGCTGGCGCAGGCGCAGGCTGAAATGACGCTGCGACTGAAGCCGGAGGCGAAGAACTATCCCGAGGAGCACCGGGGCAAAGACACGGTGACGGTATATCCGCTGTGGCGCAACCCGTTTGGTCTGAATCTGTTTCTCTCCTTTTTACTGCCGGCACTGATGTCCATCGCGGGCCTGGTGTTGCTGTTGGCCTGCACGAACGTGGCGAATCTGATGCTGGTTCGCTCGGTAGGGCGGCGGCGTGAAATTGCCATTCGAATGTCGCTGGGTGCAAGCCGCTGGCGGCTGGTGAGGCAACTCCTGGTAGAAAGCCTCATGCTGGCGCTGGCGGGA
Organism: Terriglobia bacterium; assembly: GCA_028716525.1. GTDB lineage: Bacteria > Acidobacteriota > Terriglobia > JAIQFV01 > JAIQFV01 > JAQUPQ01. Next base: position 44,468 of record JAQUPQ010000005.1, read on the forward strand.
GGCGTCGTGGCGCTGCTGATCACGGTTTGGACGGCGGGAACATTGATGGACTTCCTGCCGATGTCGTCGGATATCCCGCTCTCGCTCAGCTTACGGACCGACCGAGCGGTCTTGCTGGCGACCATGGTCATCTCGATAATCACCGGCGTGATTTTCGGAATTTTGCCGGCGCTGCGGACTTCAAGAGAAGCGCCCATCGGAGTGTTGAAAGAGGAGACGGGGAGCACATCGGTTGGACTCAGGAAGGCGCGCCTCGCGAACGGATTGGTGGTGGCACAAATCTCGCTGTCGCTGCTTCTGCTGATCTGTGCGGGATTGTTCATTCGCAGCGTCAGGAACGCGCAGCAAATCTATCCCGGCTTCAACTCCCACAACGTGCTGATCGCTTCCTACGATCTGTTTCCTGCGGGATATTCGGAGGAGAAGGGCGCGGAATTCGATCGCCAGCTTGTCGCGAAAATAGGAGCGCTTCCCGGTGTTCAGTCGGTGGCCCTGGCAAACCGCATGCCGCTGACGCTTAGCGGGGGTTCGACCAGCGTGAAGCCCGAAGGCTACGTCGCACAGACGAACGAGTCGATGGAAATACAGGACGCCATCATCACGCCGAATTATTTCCAGACCCTGCAGATTCCAATTGTGAAGGGGCGCGACTTCACGCCGCAGGACAACAAGAGCTCGCAGCGGGCGGTGATTGTCAGCGAAGCGTTCGTGAATCGCTACTGGCCGCATCAGGAAGCCCTCGGCAAGAAACTCAACTCCGACTTGACGCATGAATGGTTCACGGTGGTCGGAGTGGCGCGCGACAACAAAGTGAGCAACCTCAATGAAAAGCCTGTGCCCTTCGTATTTTTGCCGTTGTATCAGGTTTTTCGTGCGGACATGATTATCTGCGCGCGCGTGGCCGGAGATCCGTTGGCTTTCAGCCAGATGGTCGAGAAAACAACTCACCAACTGAATGCCAATCTGGTGGTGTTCGACATCACCTCGCTCGAATCGCGCAATCAGTTTGCCAGCTTCGGTCAACATGTTGCTGGAACGTTTGTCGGTGCATTCGGGCTGCTGGCGTTGGTTCTGGCCACCGTTGGAATTTACGGGGTAACGGCCTACACCACGCGTCAGCGCACCCATGAGATCGGCATCCGAGTGGCGCTTGGAGCGACCAAGAAAGACGTGCTCCGGTTGGTGCTTAGCCATGGAGTTCGGTTGATCCTCACCGGCGTCGGTGTGGGATTGGGGCTGTCGTTCGCTCTGACGCGCTTCCTGAGTAGTTTGCTCCTTGGCATAACGAGCACCGATGCCTTGACGTTTTTGAGCGTTGCTTTCCTTCTTTGCGCCGTGGCCTTGTTCGCTTGCTTCATACCTGCACGCCGCGCGACGGGCGTGGACCCCATGGTGGCGCTGCGCTGCGAATGAAAGGTTCGGTGATTCGAACACCGGCCCTTCTGATTTCCGCTGCCGGCGGACTCTGTCCAACTGGGCTGCAGGCGTACAGCAAAAAGCCGACCGCTGGAGCGGGTCAGCAAATGAGCGCAGTTTGCGGGTTTTTTGATGCCCTCGAAAGGGGGCGGTGAATTCCTGGCGGATCTCGATATCGGATCAAATCCGGAAGATCCGCAAGTATGACAAAGTTCTCCTTTACTCTCCCCAAGACAAGCATTACTCTTTTTCACTCCACGCAGCGCCTGTCCCGCCTTCAGCCTCACAGGCCTGACTTGGTCGCCGGGAAGAAATGCTTTCCCAAGGAGAACTCATGAAATCAAGATTGAACCTCTTGCGGTTGTGTTGCCGCATTTTTCTATTGGTTCTCACCGCCACAATCACTTTTTCCTGTTCATCGAAACCTGCGCCCACAAAAACGGATTCGAGCCAGGCCGCATCCTCCGCACTGCTTGCCGGATCCTCGCGTTACGACAAGAACGGTTGGATCTTCGTGCACCTCGAAGGCGAGCCAGCGAAGATCGGCTATCAAAACGGAAATCTGCTGGCCAACGAGATTCTTGATTTACGCAACACCTTGTCGATGTTGTTGGAACACGAAACCAAAAAGGGCTGGGATTGGTATCAAAGTGAATCGCTGCGTCTCTTCTGGGCAAAGACGCCGCAAGAATACCAGGAGGAAATCGACGGGATTGTCAGCGGCGCCAATGCCAAGCTGGGTGGAAATCAAATCACGCGGGGCGACATTGTGGCCATGAATGCCATGGAAGAGATGGCCTACTACTACGTTCCCTGGCTGGAATCGAAAACCAATCCCAAGGCCGGCGAGAACAAAGCGCCGGGCAATTGCAGCGCTTTTGTCGCCACAGGTTCCTGGACGAAAGACGGAAAGCCGGTCATCGCGCACAACAATTGGACCAGCTACGTCACCGGCGAGCGCTGGAACGTCATCATGGACATCGTCCCGAAGACGGGCCACCGTATCCTGATGGATGCCATGCCCGGCTTCATTCACAGCGGCGACGATTTCAACGTGAACGACGCCGGCATCATGGTCACCGAAACCACCATCACGCAATTTCAGGGTTTCGATCCCAACGGCATTGCGGAGTTTGTCCGCGCCCGCAAAGCCATTCAGTACGCCAACTCCATCGACGACTGGGTGGCCACCATGCGCGAGGGCAACAACGGCGGCTACGCCAACGATTGGCTGCTGGCCGACAACAAAACCGGCGAAGTTGCGCGCCTGGAGCTGGGTTTGAAATACACGCCCCTCGAGCGTACCAAAGACGGATATTTTGTCGGCTCCAACTTCCCTGTCACCCCGCAGGTGCTCAAAGAAGAAACCACCTTTGATCCCAAGGCCAAAAACACTTCACCCAATGCGCGGCGGGTTCGCTGGGAAGATTTGATGAAGCAAAACAAAGGCAAAATCGATATTGAGCTGGCCAAACAGTTTGAATCCGATCATGTCGACACCTTCCGGCACACCAGCGATGGCGATGCCAATTCGTTGTGCGGACACGTCGACCGCGATCCGCGAGGAACCCCGGAATGGGGGTGGGAGAAGTTCTATCCCGGCGGAACCGTGCAAGCCAAGGCCATGGACTCGACGCTGGCAAGTCAGATGTCGTTCTGGGCCTCGATGGGACATCCCTGCGGACAGACTTTCGTCGCGAAAGATTTTCTTGCCAAACATCCCGAATACAACTGGCAGGAGAAATTCCTGCGCGACATGCCGGGGAATGCTTGGACGCTGTTTGGAAAACGGTAGGTGTCAGGTGTCGGGTGTCTGGTGTCAGGAAAACAGCGGTCAGACTTCAGTGTTCAGCTATCGGCTTTCAGCCATAAGCTTCAAGCCATAAGCCTTGAGCGAACAAAAGCAAATGAAAGAGATAATTCAAATGGCTGAATGCGGTTTTGTGTGCTTGGGGCTTAGGGCTTATGGCTTCAGGCTGTATTCTGACGGCTGCTCTCCTGACAGCTATTCTGCATATCCCCAATAACCAATTCTCAGTTCCAAACTTTCAATTCCTAATTCTTAATTTTTAATTCTAATCTGCTCTCTCTTCCAATTGACTATTTTCACCCCTTCCGCCTATTATTCCATTCCGCGTGTGGGCCGTTAGCTCAGGAGGTAGAGCATCTGCCTTTTAAGCAGAGGGTCGCTGGTTCGAGTCCAGCACGGCTCACCAATTCTTTCAAACAGTTCTGCACATTTTTCGAATTCACTGAAATTCCCATTCCATCAATATTGGTCGTTGTTGATTTCCGTTCTCGATTAAAATTGGGATTTGGTAGCGATGCCAAGTCCCCCGTGGGGGACGCAGGCAGCGGCTTTTGGCCCGTCTGGAAGAGACTGGCTTCGTTACGGGGTCAGGACGTAGCATTTGATATTTGGGCCTGGGCGCTGGTGGCGCTTAGATTGCCCCCTCAGGGCAAGAACCTAATCGAGGGGGCTTCGCTCCCAGGGCGATGCCCTGGGCTGTTGAAGATTGCCCCTGCGGGGCAATTGGTTTATCGGCAGTGGCGTAGTGAACATTCCATTTTCTGGTCGGGTGGCGCAGACATCCAGTTTTTCAAGATGTCTGCGATAAACGTTGTTTCGGCTGGGTGGCGCATCATGTGTTCTTGGCATGTGTGCGGATGGCGGAGTGAGGATTATATTATCTGGTTGCTGGGATACCGCGAAGCGGGATCCCCGACCACGAACGGCAAATGAATCGTTCAGCTTCATCTCTCCACTGCCGACCCGGGATGCTCTCCGCGGGTGGCGGACGGAGAGCATCCCGGCTACCACTGCTGCGATCAAGGAAACGTTCACATGAGAAATGATTTCAAGACTTTCTTCCTAATTCTGCTTTTCGCGGGGTTGTTGGGCTCGGGTTTTGGGGAAGTGGCCCAAACGAAACAATCCCCGGCATCCAACTTTCAAGATGAAGTGCGCCGTTTTGTTCGGGAGCAAGAAGTTCCCATCGTCAAGGACTTCTCAGATCTCTTAAGCATTCCCAATGTCGCCTCTGATCATCCCAACATTCAACGGAACGCCGACTTTCTCGTGAAAGCCTTGGAACAACGGGGCGTCTCAGCGGAATTGCTTCAAGTGAAGGGAGCGCCCCCGGCGGTGTTCGGAGAATTGAATGAGCCCGGAGCGCAAAAGACCTTGGGCATTTATGCTCATTACGACGGCCAGCCCGTCGACGAGGCGCTTTGGACCGGGAGCCCCTGGAAACCGGTTTTGACAACCAAACCTCGGGACGCCGGCGGCGTTGAAGCGCCGATTGATTCTCTGAACAACAATGGGGAAATGCGGTTGTATGCACGGTCAGCCGGAGATGACAAGGCCGCCCTCATCGCTTGGCTTTCTGCCCTCGACGCCATCAAAGCCTTGGGTCGCACTCCTTCAGTCAATGTGAAGTTTTTCTTTGAAGGGGAAGAAGAGGCCGGCTCTCCGCACTTGGAAGACATTTTCAAACGCTATCAAGACAAACTGCACGCCGATCTCTGGCTAATCTGTGATGGGCCGGTCCATCAGAGTCGCCGCATGCAAATTTACTTCGGTGCCCGCGGCGTGACGGAAGTGGAAATGACGTTGTATGGTCCCACGAGCGCCCTCCACAGCGGCCACTACGGAAATTGGGCCCCCAATCCGATTGCGCTTTTGGCCAACCTCCTCAGCCGCATGCGTGACGACAACGGGAAGATTCTAATCCCCGGGTTTTATGCAGATGTCAGGCCCCCTTCATCTTCCGAAATGGAGGCCATTCATGCCATCCCGGACGTCGACCCCGAACTTCGTCATGAATTTGGACTGGCGTGGAGCGAGGGAGACGGTCGATCGCTGGCCGAAAGCATTCTCTTGCCGGCGTTGAATCTCCGCGGCATCCAAGGTGGGCACGTGGGCAAGAAAACCACCAACGCCATCCCCACCGAAGCGACCACCTCTATCGATTTTCGCCTAGTACCGGATCAAACTCCAGAGCGAGTAAAGAAATTGGTGGAAGCTTTCATCGCTCGACAGGGTTTTCATATCGTACATCGAACCCCCACTACTGAAGAAAGACTGCGCTTCCCGAAAACAATTCTTCTGACGTGGGGTCCGGGATACCCCTCAGCGCGAACTTCCATGGAACTTCCTGGCTCGAAGGCGCTCATCCGGGCCGTTGATGAAGCCATCGAATCGCCGATCATCAAGATGCCTACCTTGGGCGGAAGCGTTCCCATGTATCTGTTTGTGGATCTTCTGAAGGCGCCGGTGATTGGAGTACCCATCGCCAACCATGACGACAACCAGCACGGGCCTAACGAAAATCTCCGACTTCAAAACCTTTGGGATGGCATCGATATCTTTGCAACGATCCTGATTCGCACCGGCGAACTCTGGCAATAGTTTCGGACGACCATCGCACACGTGGTAGGAAACACGATGTGTGGGCAAGGCGATATGACTCTCGAAGAAACTCTCATTTCGGCATGGCAACAAACGCTCATTGACGGCAAGAAGGTGGTCGAGTTGGGAGGAAAATCGAGCACCGTCAAACTCTTTCGCGCCAAGAATCTCCGCAATGTGGAATTCAATTATGGAAACTTTCACCTCATCGGCATCGAGCAAAATCCTCATACCACCTCGCAATGGGCACTGCTCGCACGTCAGGGAAATCGAATCTTGCAGTTTCGATGCGAGAACCGATATGTGGCCAACGTGTGCGAAGGAAAGTTGAAGCGTTATCCTGCCTGGAAGTCGCTGGGTCTCCCCGATTGAGTTCGTTGATGATTCGGAACCTGGATTGCCCTTTCAGGGCAAGTAATCAAAATGGGGGTTTCAGACCCAGGGCGATGCCCTGGGCTATTGAAGATTGCCCCTGCGGGGCAATTGCTGGATTCGCTAACGCAACTAACAACGGGCGGGGTAGCATAGTACATTTCCAAGTCCGGCTGGGTGGCGCACACATGCGTTCTTGGCATGTGTGCGGATGGCGGAGTGAGGCTTATATTTTCTGGTAGCCGGGATCCCGCAGAGCGGGATCCCGGAGCAAATGAAACTCAAACGACAATTTCGATTGGATCCCTTCTAGCAGATCATCATCTGCCGCCCCGCCCGGCGGGGCTGGAGAAGAAAACAAACTGTGATTTATTACAACGGGTCTTTTGCCCCGCCCCTGAAGGGGCGGGCTGAGGCAGACAAGCCGCATGAATGCGGCTGGGTGGCCCGCTCATGTGTTATTGGCATGTGCGCGGAAAGCTGGATAAGTGTCGAACATCTCGAGGGCTAGGTCTTGGCATTTGGGTTTGGGCGCTAGCGGCGCAGACATCGATTTTTTCAAGATGTCTGCGATGAACGTTGTTTCGTTATGCAGTGATCATGTGAGTGCCCCTTCGAAACCCGCCCGCCATGGCGGGTCACCAACGCATGTCTTCGCCACCCGCCTCTCTTCGGTCTCGGCATCGTTGACGGTTTCGCCATTTCACGACGGTCACATCTTGAATCCGCTGCCTGTGGCGTCAGCGATATTTCGAGTGCCCCAGTTGTGCTTTCCCTTTGTGTCCGTCTCGGCGATGGTTTTGAGCTGACAGAGCGAATGGTTCCAAATGACGTCGTGCACAAAAGCGGGAAACAAGTGCTGAAAGAACCACCACAATAGCCGCGTGATTGCCGTCCGCCCCCGCTGGAAGCGGAAGGCTACGTAAATGGACAAATTGCAGAGCTGTTCGCCGGCCGGCTCGACTTCGAAAAACATCACGCCGCCGCGAGCGAAGCCGTTCTGCACGCGATAAATCAGCAGATGGCCTTCCGCGATCCTTTCTAATTTCACATCAAAGGAGAACCGGCGGGCGAAGACCTCATAACAAATCACACACCCCACTTCATTCGCTTGGCCCAGGATGCGTCGGATGCGGACCCAACGGGGAAGGAAATAACCCCGGTCCGTTTCGCCAAAGCGGCCCAGTTGGCGCAGCACTGCGGGGCACGTGCCCCGGATACGAATGGTGTACATCCGCTCAAACTCCAACGGGTCAGGTACCTCCACTTGGCATTCGGCCAACTCACGCCGAAATACAGCGCGTTTGGTTTCGAACTGCTCCTTCGCCACGCCGGTTGTGAACCGGCCAAACCCCTCCCATCTGAGGTGAAAGAAACATTCGGTGAGATAGTTGCGCAACGTGATCGCCAACCCGCCACTTAAGATCAACCAAAGAGTGGCGGGATGGATCATGGCCCGAAAGGTTGTTTCATACCGATCATCACCACTGGCAATTTTCCAAAGGATTTGTTCCAGACGCCGGTGCTCAGCGATGCTGGCTTTTCGCTCCGTGATGACGGCTTGGTAGAGAACCCGACTAAGGACCGATGAACTGAAGACGACGCGGTGCAAGAAGAACACCAGAGCGGCGAATCGGTTATCGCGACGAAAACTGCGGATGGTCGGCGCATATCCCTCCTCAAGACTGCGCCGGTCCACGCCCCGATCGAGGAGCGTCTCGGCCAGAGCACTGGCCGTGTAGTGCGCCGAAAGAATCCCGTCTTTGTAAAGCCGGGCGGTCGCCATGTCACCAATGGCAGCGACTCGGTCAGCGAAGGGCTGTCGCGCCGAGCCGACCACCAAGCGGGGATTGCAAACGCAGGCCGTGCGCAGTTGTGTGCCCGGCAACAGGAGGTGGCGAATGTGGGGGAGTTCAAGGAACTCGTGGATGATTCGTTGATTTCCCTTCACCCCGGGCAAGGTGTCGATGCTGGGACCCACGAGGACTACCGTGATGTAGCCTCGCTTAGGCAGCAGCGAACACATCTCAAGCTGCAATGACGCCGATCCATATTCCACGAAGTGCAGATGGCCCTCCAGGTTCGGGGCCACACCCGGCGGTGATTCCAATTCAAAGATCAAGGCGGGTCGCAGTCGCGGCGGCCGGTAATCAGGAGCGAGCCGGCGCAACACGCGGGTCAAGGACGGTTTTGACCCGACTGTTTCGGCAGCTTCGTTGACCCCGCCTGCAAAGACGACAAAGTCCGCTTCCAGCTTTCTCTCCGCGCCGTCCGTGCGAAAGCGCACCAGAGGTCGGCCCCTTTCCGCGTATTCGACGTCAATCACCTCGCCGCTGATCAGAGTCGCGCCCTCAGCCAGAGCACGTTCCAGCAACACGGCATCAAAATTGTGCTGTCGGTCGGGTCGCGAGGCAGGTCGCGCGCCCCGAAACACCGACACCATCTCCCGTCCGTCGGGCACCTGCAATTCGATGTTTTTCCAATAGCCCTGGACCGTGATCGAATGAATCTGGCTCTGAACGACCTCTTCCGGCAACTGCAGGTTCAATCGATGCAGCACATCATTCAGCCGGGGTGAAAGCCCGCCCGCGCAACAATTGCAGCCCTGCAAGCCCGCCGTGGAGCATCCGCCGTTGTGGCTAAACTTCTGACGCCGCCGCTCAATGACCACAACTTTCGCATGGCGTTGTAACTGCTGCGACCGGCGGAGCAGATGAACAGAGAAAAGGGCTCCCGCCGGGCCCCCACCGATGACGACGACGGTCGCCCCGTCCGCTAAGGGTGTGTGCTTCTGGTTGGTCTTCTCGCTCATTGAGATCCCGAGGTCGGCTCAGCGAGCGTCGTCGCAATCACGACGCATCGTGCCTTCCGTCGCATCCGGCGTGTCGAAGGGTTTCAGCAAACGGCGGTCAAGTTACAATTGCATAAAGGAGGGGAAAACCAGGTTATTGCCCGCCGTCGCGCTGCTCCAAAGCGGGGCGGAAGTTCACTTCGATTAAGCCCCGGGCTCCGATTTAACCATCCGCAGCCTCATTTGAACGGGGGCGCCGACATTCCCGAAACAGTAGTTCACTAGGTGACATCCGCACGAGGCGCATTCGCCCACGCATTTTGGGCACTGCACTTCCCAAACACCCGGCTCCAAACGAATGCACGGCACATGGACATTACACACGTCGCAATAAAAGTAGTCTAACTTTCGCTGCATCTCGGCCGGAAACATGGATTCCTCCTCGCCATCGCGATGTCTTGTTTACCAGCTGTCCTCCGACCCGTTGGACTTCACAATGAAGTCGCCCTGAAGCTTCGAGTGTTCCGGGCTGCACACTTGCCAGCACAGGAATGTCAGGTCGCCGGGGCGGTTCGCGTCGAACGCTACTTCGACGGTGTGTCCTGCAGGCACCTCCACAGGTCCGATGTGCAGCAGGGGAATGGCAAAACTGTGAAGCACATCGGCACTGTGCAGTTGGACAACAACGTGGTCACCCTGATTCAAGGCGATCTCCCCGGCGCGGGTTGGCTTTCGCCACCAGTAGTTGTAACCCACGATTTCATCCTGCGTCCAAAGGCCGCCGTCGGCAACGGCAGTGAGTCGGATTACCTTGGTGTTGGGTGGATAACGATGAATCATTCCGACGGTCCGCCAATACTTAAGCATCATCGGCAGACCCAACAAAACGATCAGCACGGCCAACACACCGGCGGTTTCCTTCCATTTCATTGTTTTTGGCATGGCATCACCCGATAAAGAGTTTTAGAAAGAGCACTGTCACGCCCAGCAGCAGAACTGCAGGCGGAATCATGCTTCGAAAAAGTTGCGTGGGATCTTTGAAGAGTTGACTTCCGACCTTGTGGAGGCCGCGTAGGCCGAAATAGAGACCGGCAAGTAGGATGGGCACCTGGGCGAAGGGCACCCACTGGGGCCACAGCGGCTTCCAGGGAAACTCTGCCGTGCCCAGCAAATTCATCCCCCAGCCGAGCGGGTCGGAAGCCACGGAAACGATATACGACCCGTTGACCATGATGAGAGGAACGCTAAAAGCAATCCAGGCGAGCAGTCCCATCGGCACCAGCATGTAGGCGTATTTCAGGAAAAGTTCTTTGGTGGAAACATCGTCGGCTCGGGCGTACCATTTCCCCAACCGAATCGAAAGGTAAAACAGCGCCGGAAAAATAACTAGGGCGAGCAGCGCCTGACCTGCTGCAAACATGCCAAAGCCGCCCCAGTTGTGCTTTTCGGAGATATTGGCCCAATCCTTCAACCATCCCCAAGGACCCAGCAGCACGATGGAATAACTGAAGGCCAGCATCAGCATAATGCAAGCTTTCCAGACTTCATCGTAGCCCCGCAAAGCCACGTCGCTGGTTGAAAATGGCCGAAGGTACAAAGAAATATTATCGTTGGGGCAGCTTTTGACGCATTCAAAACAGAGCCCACAATAATTATTCCTGTCCAGCTTGCCCATATAGACATTCCACGGACACGCCCATCCTTTGTCGCTGCCTCGGATGCAGGATTTCGTCGTGCACTTCAGACAGACCTCTTTGTCCGCGGACCGCAGCTCCACGGTGGAGGTCATGGCATAAAGGCTGAGGAAACCGCTGATGGGGCAAATGTAGTTGCAGAAAGTCCGCAGACGATACACCAGTGCCATTCCGGCAGCCAGTAGAATCAGCACGCCGAAGACGATGGCGCTCACTAACGGGCGCGTTACCAGCAAGGCGCTGAAGGTGGCCAAAAAGAGAAAACCGAAGTTCTGCAACCAGATGTTGCTCAGCCGCTTGGGCCAGCGCTTCTGAAGCCCGAAGAATTTGTTCAAGGTTCCCGGACTCTTGCCGGAACGCACCCCCACCACCGACCGCCGCTGCAGCCAGTCGCCGAAGAACGGCAGGGGACACATCGTGCACCACAGTCGCGAGCCGAAGGGCATCATGACGGCAATCAGCACGAACCACCACAAGATCCACACAAACACGATAATGATGTTGCGATTGCCGATCGGGGTCCCGAAGAAGCCGGCGATCAAGAACAGGTAGAACAGGAAGAGATTGGGAAGGATCACCAAAAACTGGAAACTGCGCATGCGCACCAGGCCCTTCAACCAGGGCAAGTGGGCAAACACGTCAAAGCGCCAAGGCTTTTTCTCTATCTCCTGGGGAACTGGCTCTGTAAGGATCCGTTCTGCCGTTGCCATTGTCTCACCTCGCATTGGAAGCGCCGGCGCGGCCCTTTTCCGCCAGCCGGTCGTTCAACAAACGCACGTGCGCATTCTCAAACTCACCGAGTTCCCGATAAACTTTTCGCAACTCCGCATCGGATGTACGCGACGATTCTCGGCTATAGAATTGCCTTGCCATCTGCTCGGCTCGCAAGCCCGCCTTGAGGGCCTGCTCGACGGTCATCGAGTCAAAGACCAGCGCCTCGGGGTCCTCTAAGTCGGGCGCCTCGATCACTTCCTTCGGCTCCTCTCCTGGAGAGGGCACCGCACCGAAGCGCTCGCGATAAAGCTTTTCGAGTTCCATGCCATGCCGGCGTTCTTCGGCAGCCAATTCGCTAAAGATTGCGGTCACTGAATCCTCGTAGCCCACGAAGAGCTGGGCCAGAGAGTTGTAGACTTCAGCGTTGCGGGCTTCAATCTGAATGGCTCGAAGTAACGGGCCACGGCAAACGTCCGACGAAACGGTGCTCATTTCTTCACTCCTTGCGACGAAGGACGAAAAACCAGCAGCATGCCAAGCAGCAAACCCATCGAAAGTCCCACCGAAGTGGAGAAAAGGTGATTGGGACGGACAATCAGTTCTCCCTGCATGAACGGATGCATGTAGCCGCACGTGATCGAGCAGCGATAGCGGAACTTGCCCGGACGGCTGGCGACAAAGCTGACTTCATCAACCTCTTCGAAGTCCCCGCCCTGTGAAGGGTGCCGCACCCAGAAGGTATCGTTTTCCGGGCGCATCTTTGCCTCCAGGTTGTAACCCTCGAGATAGAAACCGTGCGTGACATCCTGGGCCACCAGGTGGAGATGGATCCGGTCGCCACGATTCACCTGAAGCACCGGCGGATCGTACGCATACTTGTGAGCAGTGATGGTAATGCTGCGGTCTTGAGGGGGTGCTAGGTGAAACGCAGTGAACAAAAACCCCGCAAGTCCGCCCAGAACGATCACCACTGCAAGGCGCACATATTTCGAATCGATCAAATGTTTCATGCTTCCTCCTTCACGCTTTCAATCTGTACGAAGGCTGGCACTAGAAGCTGATGGTGATGTTCCCTTTCGCCGGTACCTTCACGTTTTGCTGCTTGGTTTTGTCCTGGTACCAGGCTTTGATCACATAGTCGCCCGGCGGCACATCGGCAATGTGAAACTTGCCGCCGCCGTCCAGCAGCGAGAAGTAGGGATTCTGCAGCACCAGGATGTACGCCCCCATCTCGGGATGGATATTGCAGAGAATGGCGATTTCACCGAGTTTATTGAAGGTGTTGCTGCGAGCCATCCCCTGGCTGTAGCTCCCCAGGTTGAACTTGTCGGCACCCACACCCAACACGTTGTGCTGCAGGTTATCGCTGTTGTGGAACTCGACGGTGGCACCTGCGACCACCGGGAGGACATAAGGAACGAAAACCTTGCTGCGCTGGTCCATCTTGGCATTGCCGCCATGGAATGTTCCCGGGACTTTTTCGATGTACACCACCGCGTGGTCGGGTTTCGGCACAGCCAGCGCGCCTACGATATCTCCCGCCCGCAAATAGCTGACGGAGAGTAAAAGACCGATGGTCGCCGTCACGAATATCGCACCCTTGATTTTGGTCATACTTCCCTCCAGTTTTGTCAGCGCAAACCCGGATCCGGATCGCGCCTTTCGTTTCGTACTTCGTTCGCCGAGACTTTCGAAATCAGCACGATGGCTTTCGATTTTCACGGCCGCGTTCTCGTCGAAAAAAAGTGGTGCTGCCAGCGCCGGTGCGCTAAATCTCACCAGCAGGCGCAGTGCTCTCAGGGTAATTGGGTATGTGCAGAACCGGTCTCAGTGAAATGTTCTCCATAACCCGGTGGCTGGATTCTCCCGGTCGCCATAAAACCTCCGCTTACAAAAGAAGCGATCGGGCCTAATGTTTTACTTTGGTTTCCTAGTCTCGGTCCTGCAGGAATGGGTTGGAATGGGAGTTACGATATTGCCGTTGTCAGAACTCGAGACATAACATAAAGCGACAAATAAAGCCGGCTGGGTACGCGGCGGGTATTAGGGAAGCTGAAGATCAACGGCCGCGAAGAAACTGGACCAAATCACTCCGCTTATTTACTACGCCGCTGGCCAGGTGTCAATTGTTTTCTTGGGGAAGTTTCGACCCGCCGTAAACAGATGGTGTCAGACCGGGACTACTCGAGTTCCCTGAAATCTCCATATCGTCAATCTGGTCGTTGTTGGTTTCTTCTTCGTATCACACTTGGTTTTGGTAGCGATGCCAAGTCCGCCTCGGCGGGCGCAGGCAGCGGTTTCTTGTGCGCGTGGAGAAGACCCGTTTCTACATGAGAGTGAGGGGTCGCATTTGGGCTTGGGTGCTGCGGGCGCCGACATCGAATTCTTCAAGATACGATTCTTAGATTGCCCTTTCAGGGCAAGAACCTAATCGAGAGAGTCTTCGATCCCAGGGCGATGCCCTGGGCTATTGAAGATTGCCCTTGCAGGGCAATTACTGAATCGGTTAACGCAACTAGCAACGGGCGGAGTGGCGTATTACATTTCCAAATCCTGCTGGGTGGCGCATACATGCGTTTTTGGCGTGTGTGCGGATGGCGGAGTGAGGATTATACTTTCTGGTAGCCGGGATACGCGGCATCTCGCGTATCCCGGCTGAGTGGTGCACACATGCGTTCTTGGCATGTGTGCGGAAAGTCGGATGAAGGCGAGTTCATCTCCAAGCGAAGAACTTTGCGCTGTTCACCGCGCACCCCGATAGATCGGGGTGTGCGCCGCCTCTATTCCGTACCTGGAAGATAACCTTTCACTCTCTCTTCGACTCCTTGGAGGGAGTTTCGGCGGCCTTCTTGTATCTCCCAAATGGAGATGATGGGGAACAACTTTGTGAAACCCATGTAGAGAAGAATGAAGGTGGCGAAAAAGCCCAGCGTGATGGCGATCTCGACCCAGGTTGGTGAATAGTTGATCCGGCCCAAGGGGAGCCGGGGGTGGGAGAGCGTGGGCACGACGATGGCGTAGCGCTCCAGCCACATGCCGATGTTCACAAACACCGAAGCCACGACTGTTCCTGTCACCGTGCGCGTCTTTCTCCGCCCAAGAATGGAAACGGGAATCACAAAACAGCTCACCACCATGGTCCAAAACATTCCGGAGTATCGCCCGGTCACTTTGGAATAGAACACCGCCAGGTGAATCGGTTCCGATCCGTAGTAGGTGGTCAGGAATTCGGCGAAAGTAAAGTAGAACCACAGCAGGCTCATTACCAGCAGAAGCAAACCCAGATTATTAAAGTGAATCTGTTTCAGATAGTTCTCCAGGTGATACATGCGCCGAATGAGGGCCATGGCGATGATGAGCGCCGCAATGCCTGAGAAGATCGCGCCGACGACGAAGTAAGGTCCAAAGATGGTGCTGTGCCACATCGGCTGCACGGTCATGGCAAACACCCAGGAAACCACGGTGTGAACGGAGACGGCGATCGGGATGACCAGGATGGCCATCACTGCAATGAGGCGTTCCAGCCGGTGTTTCTGTTTGTCCGTGCCTTGGAAACCGAGGGACAGCAAACGATAGAACTTCTGTCGCTTGCCCGCGTAGTCGCGCAAAATGGCAATGTCGGGTATCAAGGGCAAGTAAAGATAAATGCAACTGGCTGTCAGATACACCGTGATACTGCAGACATCCCACAACAAAGGCGACCGAAAATTCGGGTGAAACAACACATTGAGCAGCCGATCGGGTCGACCCAGATCCATGATGACGCTGCCGGCACCAAAGAAGAGCACCAACACCGTAATGACTTCCGCGGCGCGCGTGATGGGACGCCGCCACTCCGCTTGAACCAACCGCAGGATGGCTGAGATGAGCGTTCCCGCGTGGCTGATGCCGATGAAGAAAACAAAATTGGTGATGTACACTCCCCAATATACCGGGACATTCAAACCCGTCACCACCAGGCCGTCCTTCAGTTGTTGAACCCAGGCAAACAAACAGGTTGCCCCGAGAAGCATCAAGAGGCCCATGACCTTGTAAAACTGGCTGGTCGTCTGTTGAATGGGCCGAAGAAGAACCGCTTCTGGTCCCGGATCGAGATTATGATTTTCCACTCCACTCTCCTTCCGCCAGGTAGAAGACTTTGGGTTGGGCTCCCAGTTCTTCCAGCAACCGGAAGACTCGAGGGCTGCGGCTCATTTCTTTCACTTTGCTCTTCGGATCCTCCAAGTCTCCAAAGTACATCGCTTGCGTCGGGCACGTTTCCACGCAGGCGGGAATATATTCGCCATCCGCCAGAGGGCGATTCTGCGACGCCGCCACCTCCTTCGCTTTCTGCAATCGGTGAACGCAGAACGTGCACTTTTCAACCACACCCTTGGGCCGCAACGAAACATCCGGATTCTGGGCTTCCTCCATTCCTTCCGGCCACTCCGGCGCCTTCCAATTGAAAACACGAACCGTATAAGGACAGGCGTTGGTGCAATAGCGGCAGCCAATACATCGGCCGAAGATTTGGCGGACGATTCCATCGGGGGTAATGTTGGTGGCGTCTACCGGACACACCTTGATGCAGGGCGGGTTGTCGCAATGCTGGCACGGCAGGGGCAGCAAGCGCATCTTGACGTGAGGGAATTCTCCTTCAATAAAGGGAACGATTTTGATCCACGCGAGAGTCCGTCCACGACCCGCTTCTTCCGGGGACGCACACGGCACGTTATTTTCAGCGGCACAAGCCACCACGCAGGCCTGACAGCCGCTGCACTTCGCCAAATCGATCACCATCCCCCATCGAGCCATAGATCACCTATCCCGGAAAAATCCGAACTCGAGTCTTAATCCACGGCGACTGATTGCCCGAAGATTCCATCGAGTCACTCTTCCCTTTTGCCAACACCTCGCAGGGATTCACCCCGCGTCCGCGGCTCCAGCGAGATCCTCCGTGGTGCCCCAGGCCGACCGGGATGGCCACGACCTCCGGCCGCAATCCTTCGTACCAACGCGCCCGGATTCGAAACTTGTGATTGGGCGTTTCCACCCAGGCCCAGCTTCCATCTTCGATTCCAAGCCGGTGAGCCGTTTCCGGATGAATTTCGATCCAGCTGTCCCACTTTTGATAGAGATGTTGCCCCAGAATCTGCTGCATGTAGGGCAGGTCGGCACCCTGGGTCTCGCTGAGAGGCAAAACTTCAAAAAGATATAACGACAAGGGAAATTGCCCGTCGCTACCGGCCTTCAGCGCAGCGTCATCTCCGGAGACCGTTGCCGCATAATGGGGCAGGCAAAGTCGCTCGGCATTGGAAAGCCCAGCCGCATTCGAGTTTCTTCCCGCTTTGGCCAGGCATTCGTTCCATCGAATTTGCGAAAAAAATTCAAACTTCCGCGAAGGTGTTTGAAAGACGCCTTCCCGCAGGCCGTAGGGATAGGTGAAATCCCACCAGCCGCCTTTGGTCTTCATTTGTTCCCAAAGCTCTTCTGCGGTCGAATACTCCGGCGACCACCAGCCGCCTCTCTCAAGCAACTTGTCCCACACTTCTTCGAGAGAAGAACCAAACAAATTGCCGCGCTGGGCAGCGTATATTTCCTTGGATCGAAGCTGGAGGACTTGCTCGAAATTGTCATAGCGGAGGGCTTGATCAATGGGGCTTCCCATGCGCTTGACTATATCCAGGAGGACATCACTCGAGGATCGGCTTGAAAAGCGCGGGGGAACGACTGCCTGAGTAAGCCCGACGATGGCGTGCGGAAAGACAGGCGCGTTCTCACACAAATCCTGGGTCTCGAGAAAAGTGGGCACGGGCAGAAGCAGATCCGACTGCTCCGTCGTGTCGTCGGGAAGTGAAGCGAAATTGACCACCAGGGGAATTCTTGCCAAGGCCGCCGAAAAACGTTCCGGGTCCGAGGACATGTACGCCGGATTGGCTTCACGGATAATGAGAAGCTCGAGCGGAGATGTTTTCTCGTTGAGAACCGCATCGGCAAGTCGATCGGAAAACTCCCCCTTGAAGGCGGACTGAACGGTTTGGAGAGAAGCTGTTGCCGATATTCCCGAATCGATTCGAGCGCTTGCGGTTTTCCCGGCGGAGGTGGCCGGCAGATTCTCCTCCTGCGTCAAGACCCCGCCCGGCTGCTCAAAATTTCCCACCAAGGCATTCAAGCTCAAGACCGCCATGGAACCGTTGAGCGTTCCCGGCTGAATGTTTCCCGGTTGATCTCCCAGGGCCAGAGCCGGCGGATTGGCGGCAAACTCGCGTCCCAATCTCAAAATGGTTTCCACGGGGACACCGGTCACGTCAGCCGCCAGATTGGGCGGGTAGTCCCGCAAAACCGCCGTTGAAAAACCCGTATGCTTCCGGCCGGCCGCGTCGGTCCATTCGTCAAATCCAAAAGTTTGTTCGGACACAAAGGGTTCATTGAATCGTCGTTCTGAAATGATGACATGGGCGATGCCCAAAGCCAGGGCAGCCTCGGTTCCCGGTCGGATGGGAACCCATTCATCCGCCTTGGCGGCTGTGATGGAGAGCCGGGGCGAAATTTGGACGAACTTGGTTCGCTGTCCTTCCATGGCCCGCCACGAACCGAAAACATGTGCTGCATAAGCGGGAGAACCCCAACCCTCAAGCAGATTCACACCAAAACTCAAAACGTAGCTGGCTTTCTTGAGATCGTAAGCCGGGGCGGCTTTTGCTCCCATCATGTAATGAGCGGCCAGGCTGGGGCCGTCCTGCACACCCGGGTAAGGAAAATAGTTTGGAGATCCGATGGCTCCCAGGAATTGGCGCCAGAGACTCGTCGACACGCTCGCTCGGGCACCGTCGAGCACCGCTACTTGTTTTTCGCGGCCGGCTTTCCTGAGGGACAGCAACCGGTCTGCGACGCGCTCGACCGCCTGGTCCCACGAAATCGGTTCCCATCGCCCCGACCCCTTCTTGGATTGCCAGAGCGGCTGTCGAAGGCGGTCGGGATGATAAAGCGCCTGAAGGAGGCCCTGTCCTTTCGGGCAGACTCCGCCTCGATTGATGGGATGGTTGGAATTTCCCACTACTTTGACGGCACGCTTGCCGATCATGCGAATCATGAGGCCACAGCCTCCAGCACAAGCTTGGCACGTGGTCGCGACCCAGCGTTCCGGGCCGCGCGGGGGACGTCGATCCACCGTCAAAGCATGAGACAGTGTGCTGATGCCTTTTAACGTCACACCAGCGGCTGCCGTTCCGACGGCGGCGCCTCCGGCAAGTCGGAAGAAGTCACGGCGATTGAAATCTCCGAGTAATTTTTCGGGTTTCATGATTTCTTCCTTCCCGGCTTCGAAGGTTCGTCTGGAACCGGGGCTTCCAGAAACCTGATGAGATTCTCTATCTCCTCGCGACGCAACGAAGGCCATTCAATCTTTTGTTGCTGCATGTGTTCCAACATGGAGGGTCCATGATTCCACAGGGCAGCCGCGAGACGGGTCAGTGAAAGCTCTCCTTGCCAGTCTTTGAGATTGGGCCCGACTCCTGCGGGACCGGAGCCCAAGGTATGACAGCCCGCACATCCCTTGTTCTGAAAAACCTGTTTCCCTTCTTTGCCGTTTCCTGAAATTTCAAAATATCGGGAAGAAAAAAGATAGGAGATGAGATCCGCCATCTCCTTGTCGGAGAAGAGGGGCTGTTTCATCCCGAGGCTTTGCATGCGCTCGGCCATACGGGGGGCGTGATTCCACATCAATCCCGCAAATTGACCGACCGTTCGAGGCAGGGCGGCTCGCCCCAATTCCGGCGCTCCGACGGATTTCACTGCGGTGGTGTGAACGGATTTATGGCATTGTGAACATCCCTTGGACTGAAACAACGACTTTCCAGCAACGGGATCGGCAGGACGAATGTAGACGAGGTTACCTGCCTCGCTGGATTGGGTCCTGACATAAGCGATGAGATTGACCATGTCATTCTCCTGGAACTGCGGCCAGGTCAGTCCCTGCCGTGTCATCTCCTTCCTCATTCCAGCGGCGTGGTTCCACATGGTCTGGGCCCACTGCACGGCGTTTCGAAGATTGGTCCAACGCTCGAGGTCAGGGCCGATCCGTCCACCTTTTGAACCGCTCATTCCCTGAATGGAGTGACATCGAGAGCAACTTTTGCTGGCGAAGACTTGGCGCCCCATTTCGGGATTTCCCGGATCGTCGAAGGAACGAATGGACAGAAGGAAGGCGAACAGATCCGTCATTTCGCTTTCTTCGAAGTGGGGGGCCGGCAATTGCTCAATTCGCATTTTTTCCCACATGCGAGGAGCGTGATTCCACATTTCAGCAACCAGTTGTGAAGCGCTGGTGTACGAGGCGGGAGATCGGGCCAGGTCGGGAGCGCTCCGTCCTCCCTCTCCTTGGATGGCGTGGCAACGAATGCAACCCTTCTCCGTAAACACACGGAGCCCGGTCCGGGGATTGCCGGGGAGGAAATAAGAACTCTCCCCACCGCTCCCTTTAGCGGCGGCGATGGCTATTCCAAACATCGTGCAAAAAAGCACCAAAACGCAGAGCTTTTCAAACAGCCGTCGAGCTGGCGCTCTCTGCTTATCAGTTTTAGGAATGATCACGAGCCACCTCTTCTTGAACCTGTCCGGGGAAAACATTCTTTCCTCTGCCTGTCACGGGTCTCATCGATGACAACCGTAACAATTGGTGTAGGCATGCATCTTCTGGTGGCAGTCGAGACATCGGGACATCGAAAAAGTCACGGCTGGGCGCACCGGCGGGCGGATACTTTCACCGATGCCTCCATGGCACACGGAACACTCCAAATGCGCCAAGCGGGCATGGCGGCGATGTGAAAAATAGACGTCTTGAGGAAGACGAGTCACTTGGATCCATGCCAGCTCATTCCCGGCAGCCGCCAGCGTTCGAATTTTTTCTTCTTCCTTGCTCTGTGTTAAAGGAGCCTCGTGACAACCGAGGCACACGGACATCTGCGGCAAGCCGGCCTCGGCCTGGTCCAAAGCTCCGCTATGACAGTCGGTGCAGTTCAGGCCCGCTTCTTTATGTTTAGAGTGATTGAACTGGATGGGTTGTGGTCCTGAAGAAACTACCCACCGGGACAGAGTAAACATCCCACCTATAAAGAACACCACCAATCCCAGGAAGAAGTAACGGCTGCGGAAAAAACTCTTAAGACCCGCCTGGCCCGGAGAGTTCAGAGAATGATGACTCATCACAACGTCGGCAAGCCCCCTCTTATGAATTCAAATCAACTCCGATGAGATTTCCCTCTTGAGTTTCAAAGTTTTGACGAGTTCAGGAACGCGATCAGATTGGCCATGTCATTCCCTTGAAATTTTGGCCACGGGATATTTTGTTGTTGCGCCCGGGCATACATTTGAGGACCGTGTTGCCACATGGTGTAGGCCATTCGAACGACGGAGAATTTTCCTTTAAGCTGTTGGATGGCGGGCCCCCCTTTGCCGCCCTGGCCGTTCTCGCCGTGACACATGGCGCAACCTTTTTTCTTATAGACCTCATCCCCGCTCTGGACGTTTCCCGGATCATCGAAGTAGTGAATGGTATAGAGATAAGCAATGAGATCGGGCATTTCCCGGCCCTCAAACCGGGGCCGTTCGATTCCCTTGGATTTCATGATCTGCCACATTTCGGGCGAATGATTCCACATCCATCCGCCCAGTTGGGTGACCTTGTGGGGAACCTTTTGATTTTGTCCCAAATCCGGCCCGATCTTTCCGCCCTCCCCGTCGACCGCGTGGCACACAATGCATCCTTTTTCACGGAAGATTTCCTGTCCATGAGCCGAGTCTGCCGGAAACACTTCAAAACCCTGACGCACGCCGGCGTTCATGTTTTGGACATAGCTCAACAGGTCCACCATTTCGTTATCTTCAAACTTAGGCCAGGGCAGGTGCTTCTGCCGAATCAACTCTTCCATGCGAGGGGCATGATTCCACATCTCCTGCGCCCAAATGAAGGGCAGCTGTAAAGAGGGATTGTTCGCCAGATCCGGGCCCACGCGCGCACCCTGACCCTGGATGGCATGACATTGAATACATCCTTTGCTCGAAAAGACTTCCGCACCGTGATCCGGATTTCCGTTTTCATTCACGTACCGGATGGTATAGAGGAAGGCGAACAGGTTCGTGACTTCCGTTTCGCTGAGGCGCGGATACTCGAGTTTTTCGTCTCCCATGCGTTTCCACATATCAGGCGCGTGATTCCACATGGCGGTCGCCAGTTCGTTCAAGCTCAAGTTCTCGTTGGGCATTTCTGCCAGATCACGCGCTTTTCCTCCGCCCTGACTTCCCCCGACACCCGCGATGGCATGGCAGCGACCACAGCCCTTGTCGGAAAAAACGCGTCCACCCTCGTGGGGATCTCCGGCCATGAAAGTACTCAAGGCGCGGTCATTTCGATTCCGCAACTCCCTCCCATACTTCAACACGAGAACGAACAGCAGAAGCGCAACAACGGCAGCCGCCGCCCAAAAAAGAAATTCCTTCTTTCGCCAGGATTCCATGGATGACCTCCTGACTACAACCGATGTGGCTACCCGAACGAATGTCAGTGGCGATACTTCAACGCCAAGTGTTGGTGGGTACCTTGCGCTTTGCGCTGTTCAAAATTGAAATGCCCGCTCTTCTTCGCAAACGGACTTTTGTCGTTATGGCAATTCAGACACGTTCCCGTATTGGGAATCACGAGCCCCGCCGCCATCACCGTTTCACGTTTGAATTCCTTGTTCTGAAGACTCATCAAACTCGGTTTGAGATAGGCATCGCCGGCGCCATGACACATCTCGCATTGAACTCCCGCCAGTTGCGGGGTGCTTTCGATGGTTTTGAAACCGCCGGGCTGGTTGTAGCCGGTCGTATGGCAAGACAGGCACAAAGAATCGTGGGTGTAGTCCTTTTGTGGATCGAGACCCACCGACTTCTTTTCCGCCGTCCGAGCACCCGGCTTCAGCAGGTCAAAAGCATTCGCCATCTTGGTGGTTTTCCACGACTCCGCCTGTTGCAAATGACAGGGCCGGCATCGGCCCGCGCCGACATAAGAACCGGTGACACGTGAGGGGACAAAGACGGCCAGCAGGGCCATCAAGCCCAGCCAGGGTAAGAGCGCTGTGCCGTGCTTCCTCATTCGATTCATCGCACAAGGTCTGTGCATTTCGTTCCTCCGGAAAAATATTTAGTGCTTTGTGAAGCGGTGGTGCTCATAAAACAACAGTCCTGACGTAATTTAGAACGTGTAGATCAGTGAAACGCCTGCGGCATGAATTTTATAAGTGGGCACCCTTTCGTTCGTGGGGAGATAATTCGTACCCGTCCCGAACTGTAATCCCGCGTAAGCCCAGTCGGTATCCGAGAGCCGTTGGAACATATAAAACACTCGAAGCGAAGCCGCTTTGGTGAGCGTGTAGGTGAAACTCGGCCGCAGCGTGATTTCGTCGTTTCTGAGCGTCGGGTAATTAGTGGCCGGAATGAAAAATACGGCCGGCGTCCCGGCGGGCAAGGGGGGGGCCGGCGCTGCCTGGGCAAAAGGATTGTTGACGTAGCTCCCGCCATTGACTGCGGTGTCGGTCCGTGCGCGCGTGTACACGGCCTCGCCCGTCAATTCGAGCTTTCCGGACATCAAATTCTTCATTCGGATGACGAAGCCGGCGGAATCGATCTTGTCACGGCTATTTTTGGACCAGTTCAGGCACGGATCCATCTTGGCGTTGGCATTTCGCGCTGCGATCGTCGTGAAGCAGCCGCCTGAAATGATCGTGTTGCCCGCTTGACCTTGAAATGTCGCGGTGCTGTTGCTGCCATAAGCATCGCCTGCCGTGAGATAACGCTGGTTGTCATAGGTATAGAACAGATCCGCAACCAAGTTATCACTCGCCACATACGTGAGATCGACACTTGCCGCCCAACTGGTTGCTTTCTGCAAACCGTAGATCGAATCCATGTAATCGTCGAAGTTAAAATCCCCGGTGCTCTGCAGCGAGAACTTTTCCGACGCTTGCCAATCCAGGGAGGAGCGCACCTTGTGGCGATTTCGATCGGCCACCATATACCTTCTCATGCCCACCAATTCATTGATGTTGTTGCGGCTGCCGTAGAGTGACTGCGGCACAATGTTGTTGTTGGGTGAAAAAATGGAGGCGTTGCCGGTGAGGGGCGCGGGGGGTAAGCCCGCCAAGGGGCCGAACCCGGTAAGCCCCGTCGCGGTCAGGTAGCCCAAAACGCTTGTTGTTGCGCCGCCCGCAGGCACAAAGTTGGCCATGGGCACCAGCGCCAGGAAAGCATCCTCGTCATATTTGCCCCTGCGCCAGGAATAGGCATAACCCAATCGGGCGTTAAAATTCCCCACCCTGCTGGTGCGCCACTCCGCTCGCAGCGTGTTTTCATTGGTTACCGGGGCGTCTGCACAATTGATCCACGAGTCCGTGCAGCTGCGGCCGATTCTTTGCCAGTCATATCCGGCCTCGAGATATTGCCTCTTGCCCACGGAACGCTCACCTTGCAAGTTGAGCTGGTTGACCTGTCTGCTGTAGGCGCGATTGTTATAAATGTTGGTATTGCTTCCCAGGTTCGCCGGGAGTCCGTCGATGCCGGCAAAGGGTGAGACGCCGCTCTTTGATTCGTTCGCATCCTGGAATAGAAAGATGTTGACCGGGGTTTGATTGTCACGGTTGTCGAATTTATAGGCTGCGCTGAAGTTCCATTTCTTGCTCGGGCTTGCTGTCAGCTTGGCGTTCACCTTGCTTGAGACCACCAACCCGTTGAGTGAAGCGACCGGCAGGCCGAAGGCCAGCTGTCCGTTGGACGCGGTCGAGGGATCCAGAAAAGTGTCGTTTTGTGTGCTGCGGCCGTAAGATCCGGTCACGACCAGCTTGATCTTGGGTGAAATCTTATAGCCCAAGCTCAAATTGAACTGATTGAATTGATTGCTGGGAGCGCTCGCCATAGTTGCAGACTTGGTCGGATCGTTCACATCCTGCCAGGTCATGGACTTGACGTGGTTGTTGAAGAACGAACCGTAATAACCGAACGTCACGAAGACTTTTTTGAGCTTGTAAATGACACTGGCGCTGGCCTGTTCCGTATCCCAGTCCACGCGATCGGGCATGATGATGGCATTCTCACTGACCTGAGATGAAACGGCACCCAGCGCCTTGACGCCCTCCTTGTGCTCATGGCTGAAGCTCACGGGGATATCCCAATGCAGGTCGGGGCTATAACTGAACCCGGCATCAATTCGGGTGCGCTTGGTCTTGAGATCGACATTGTGAAAAGCAGGAACGTCGGCCGCCCGTATATTCGCCAGGGCCGCCAGCTGATCGGCCGTGGGTGGAGTCAATACGCCGTTTTTGATAACGCTCCCCGTACCCGCAATCGGATCGAACGACCGAAAATTCACGGCGGTGGAACTGACCTGCGGCACCTTGGGGGCAATCCAATTCGACGGCAGAGTCAGGCTATTGGTACCGGCGCCCAGGTATGGCGTCTGGAAAGTGTCCGAGCGGTTCGCGAGAATTTCCTCGTAACCTATATTGAATCGAAACTGGCCCTGCTTTCCGAACTCGGCGAACACAAAGCGAGTTCCGAGACCGAGATTGGTTCCGCGGAGGCGCCAGCGCCAGGTACCATCGCTGTCATAGGCAGCCCCGCCTCGTAGGTCGAAAAAGCCGATGCCGAAGGGGCCTTGATTCTGCAGGCCGTTGTATTCACCAAACTTGAAGGAGTTGTTGCTGACACCGCCAATACCGGCTTCAACTTTGTTGGTGGGCGTGGTCTGACTCGTCGCAGTGGTTTGCGCCGGTGAGTTCACACCAACGCCGGCCAGTACGGCTGACATCAGAACGAGGGCGATAAGCGTGCCGCGCAAAACCTGAAGCGAACGGGCCACGTGTTTATTTGTAAGGGTTTCCTTCATGATTGCATCCTTCCCGATTCAGTGAGGTCATCGCTGAAACTTGGCACCGGCCGGATGATTCGAGCCGTGTATGAGTGAGTGACAATTCAAGCAGCCTCGGGCATTTCCCTGAGCCGGTGGGCTCTGGCTCGCCAGCGGGAGTTGGCCATTGACCGTTGTCACGTTTCCGGTGGGCAGGTTGGCACCGCTATAAAGATTTTTGCCGTGGTCACCGCTGTGACAGCTTTGACACAGCATCGGTGACCGCATCTTCAAGAGTGGGGTTATGTTCGAACCGTGGGGCGTGTGGCAGTTGGTGCAATCGTCGACCGCCGGGGCGTGCTCCCAAAGAAAGGGACCGCGCTTTTCCGCATGACACGTGTAGCAGGTCTCGTTCACCGAATCCTTCACGAGCAACGTGGGACCATTGGAACCGTGCGGATTGTGGCAATTGGAGCATGTCACTTTGCCTTCCAGGATGGGGTGCCTCGAAAAACGATGAATTTGCGCGCGCTGAGCTTTGTGGCAGGCAAAGCAGACTTCGGGCTGGGTCAGTTTGTTGAATACCCGCTGCTCCACGGGGTGTGACTCGTGGCAATCGGTGCAGGCGACGCCGTGGGATTCATGCGCGCTGCCCGACCAGTTCGTCCGGGGAAGAACGCGAGACTCGTGGCAGCTGAGACAGGCTCCGTTTCTCGCCTCCACCGACGACACACCTTTCCACTTGGTACGGAAAACAATGTCCGCCGGCTTTGCCGTCGGATCCTTCAGGTGTTCGAGGCTCTCACCGTGGCAGGATTGGCAGCCGGGCGTTCGTGAATCGCCCTTTACGCCGTGCTTGGTCTGATAGATGGTGAGGATCGGCACCTTCCAATTCTCATCGTGGCAGGTGGTGCATTTCTTATCGCCATCAAGAGACCGGTCTACTTCGGCTCTTACCGGAATAACCCCGAGAAGACCAATAGCGAGCGCGCACAGCGCAAAAACATGATGCGGGATTTTCATATTATGTCCTTGTGTCGAGCGGTTCAGGAGAGTGCCTGATTTCGGGGCATGATTCACCCCCCAGAAGAAAGGCCAGAATTTCACAGAGAAGGAGCCTCCGGCGAAAACACATCAACAGAATTCCGCTCTTGAAGATGCAAGTGTCGTGCCATTTGCTGCGCCGGCATCAGGCGGAGTGAAATCTCCATGGATTCATTTTGAAGGAGTGATTGTTTTCATGAAGCTATGAACGAGTCGAGGGGAATAATGAACGGTTTTTTAACGGAGGGAAAGTTGGGCCACCTTGGAAGTTCGGACCCGTGGTTGTACGAGAATCAGACACCCGGCGTTATCTTACTGAAAGTGAATGAATGCGACGATTGCCTGATTTTAGTACACGCACACAGCCGGGCGAAGGTTCATCCTTCTCTTTTATCGGTGTCCAGACCGTACTGCCGTAATTTTCTGTAGAGCGAGTCGCGCGAAATTTCAAGGATTTCTGCAGCTCGGGATTTGTTATTTCCCGATAAGTGCAGCGCCTGTTGAATGGCAAATTTTTCCACGCTTTCCATGCTCAACAAACTCACATCCGGCGCCGGTTTCAATCGAGTCTTGCTGAACGGCAACCTCTGCCCCGCTGATGCCGAGGTCATTTCAGAAGTGGGATCGGCCACGGCTCGAAGATCAGCAACAGAAAGAGCCGTTCGGTCCGGTGGGGCGGTGGCCATGGCGCTTTCCAAGGCGTTCACGAGTTGCCGGATATTGCCCGGAAAGGAATAGGAAAGACACCAATCCAGAACTGCCGGGTCCAGAGAGATCGTTCTCCCATACTTGGCATTGAAAAGCCGGAGATAATGTTCGAGCAGCGGGGCGATGTCCTCTCGCCGTTCGCGCAGCGGAGGGAGCTCGATGGTGATGGCCGAAACCCTGTAAAAAAGGTCTTCGCGAAGGTGTTCCTGCCGGATGGAAGACAAGGAGCTATTGGAAGCAGAGATGGTCCGCACATTGACTCGGACGGAAGAAGGTCCGCCGATCGGCCGCACTTCCCCTTCCTGCAGCACCCGGAGGAGTTTGACTTGAGCTTCTCGCGGAAGGTCTCCAATCTCGTCGAGAAGAATGGTTCCTCCATCCGCCGCTCGAAATAATCCGATGGTTTCCGACAGCGCTCCGGTGAACGATCCTCGTTGATGGCCGAACAATTCACTTTCCACCAGATCCCGCGGAAGAGCGCCGCAGTTGACCGGAATGAAGGGTCCGCCGGATCTCTTGCCGGCGGCGTGAATTTCACGTGCCAGCATTTCTTTCCCCGTCCCGGTCTCTCCCAAAAGCAATACCGGGAGGTCGGAGAGAGCGGCGGCCCGGGCCCGGTCCACAACACCTCGCATTCGCGGTGAACGGGCAATGATAGTCTTGAAGTTTTGTGGTGCCTCACCCGAAGTCGCGTCGGGAGACTGAAGTCTTGCCGCTTCGCGTTGGCGATGGAGATCCAGGACCTGAGCAATCTTTTTCAGGAGAAGATCTTTTTCAAAAGGCTTTATTAAAAAATCCTCCGCCCCTTTCTTCATCGCCTCCACAGCAATTTCAATGGTTCCGAAACCCGTCATCATGAGAACCGGGATGTCGGTGCGGAAACTGCGAATCTCCTCGAGAAGACTCAGACCATCCACCAAAGGCATGATGAGATCGATCAGGGCAAGGCAGATGGAATCCGAGTTGTTGCTTTGCTTCAATACGGCCAGCGCTTCCGGTGCAGACGAGGCCATCTTGACTCGATACTTCTGCGACAATAAAACATCGCCGAGTGTGGTCAGCAACTCCTGATCATCATCCACCACCAAAATGGCGCAGGAATCATTACAATGAGTGCTCACAATACAATCCTCAATGCTGGATTTCCATTCATCGTGTTCATTCACATAAGGGAAGACGCAACACCACGCAGGTACCGCGCCCGGAAGAAGGTGAATTAACCCACGCCGGCGGGTATCGATTCTGGATGATCAGCGATCCGCCGTGTTCCTGGGCAATGGTGCGAGCCAAAGGAAGACCCAAACCGGTTCCCTGGCCCGGCGGCTTGGTCGTAAAGAACGGCTCAAAGAGGCGCGGCATATCGCTCTCCGAAATGCCACATCCGTCGTCTTCGATGGTGATCTCCACGCTCCGGGCCGAAGGCGCAGATGATGGTCCCTCCAAGGGCAAATCGTCGTGATTATTTCCGCCGTTGGATGCGAACCCCGCTCGAGCCCGTTGTCCATCTTCAGTCGGATAAGCGGTGATCTCAATATTGCCGCCTTCGGAAATAGCATCGGCCCCGTTTACCAGGATTGCGGACAGAAGCGCTTCCAACTGACCCCGGTTCGCCATGACCCTTCGGCCCTGGGCTCCTTCCAGCCGCAAACCCAGCTTGGCACGCTTGATGGTCAAACGCGGGCGCAGAAAGTTGACAACGGATTCAATGAGTTGACTGATTTCCTCAGGCTTCTTTTGATCCGGGATGCGGCGGGAAAAGTGGAGCAGGCGTTGAACAAAATTTTGGCACGAATGTATTCCGGTCTCCAGGTGCTCAAGATCGGCCCGCCCTGTTTCCTTCTGGGAATTCTCCTTCAACATCTGAACGCGCAAAAGCATGGCCGCCAGGGGTGTATTCAAGTGGTGCGCAATGCCGGCCGCCATCTGCCCCATCGTCGCCAGCCGCTCCACTTCCACCATCTTGTCCCGAAGGGCAATCTTTTCCCGTATATCCCGCGCCACCTCCAGGACATGAACACGCCCGCTCACTTCATCGCTGAATGAAGATAAGCTGACGGAGACCCAGATGGGTTCACCCGCGCTATTCCACCGGAGCGTTTCAAGATCCAGGAGCCGCTGCTGGCGCATGAGTTTGGCGACCCCTTTCAGGGCTTCGGCTCGCTGGCTTGCAGGAATCGTCGGGAGCGTTTGACCGATGACGGCCTCTTTCTGGAAGCCGAACAAACGCTCGGCACTCAAATTCCACTCCACCACGATGAGCTGATCGTCATAAAGCACCACGGCATCCGGCGATCCTTCCAAAATGCCGCGATAACGCTCGCGTGATCGGCGCAGTTCTTCCTCATGAAAGCGCCTCTCCCGCAGCACATACCACACCGCCCACGTGGCCAGCAGCAGCGAAGAGACAATCCCTCGGCTGAGATATAGAAAATGGAGAGTGCGATAATCCAGCGATTGGAAAAAGCGGTTCTGGATCAGTTCCCACATCGCAAAAACAAAGGTCACGATGGTGATGCTGGAAAGGACCAAAGTGGCCCAAAACCATTGTTGGTTTCGTCGTCGCATCCGTCCTCACACTTCAGGAGGAAGATTTATGCACTCAACACAGATTTACCCTATGCAGAAAGCTAAAAAAACGCGGTGGGTCTCACAAACCAGCCAACGAGAATGATGGGAATGTATAAAATGTGGACTAAATAATTTGGATTGGAAACTTGCCTCTAGCGTCTGACGGCAGGAAGCAGCCTCCAGCTTCATTCCTGCCAAATAACCAAGCCATGATAGCAAAAGCGAATCGTTTGTTCAACTGGACCAAAATTCTGGAACAGCCCTGGTTCATCGGATCCTCCGGTGAAGTTGACGTGTTCGAATATGCGAATCAAGAGGGAGATTCCAGTCCCGCTCTGCGGGACGCAAGATCTTTAGCCCAGAACGTGAGTCCTGGGATTCGTCCGCAAGCTGAAGACCGAGTCCCGCTCTGCGGGACGCAAGATCTTTAGCCCAGGACGTGAGTCCTGGGATTCGTCCGCAAGCTGAAGACCGAGTCCCGCTCCGCGGGACGACAGATCTTTAGCCCAGGACGTGAGTCCTGGGATTCGTCCGCAGGCTGAAGATCCAGTCCCGCTCCGCGGGACGCAAGATCTCTAGCCCAGGACGTGAGTCCTGGGATTCGTCCGCAAGCTGAAGACCGAGTCCCGCTCCGCGGGACGACAGACGATTCCTAGTTCCACATCGACCGTTCGTCTAATGAAATTTGGTGTTTCATGAAGAGTTCCCTCATTTCTTCTCGGAACGTCTTTTTGCGATGATGAATCTCCTGGTTTGAAATGTATTTCGCCACCCGGGACACGTTGGACATGCTAACGCTGAATCCCGCGTAACCTTCCTGCCAGGCAAATTTCGTTGGTAGGTGCAAGGTTTCGTTGACCCAGCGCGATGAATTGGCCTTCAGTTTTTGGATGGCCTCGGCCAGGGCCAAGGTGGGAGTCAATTGGATCAGTAAGTGAACGTGGTCGATCGTTCCGCCAATCGTGATCACCTTTCCATGTAATCTGCGAATGATGCCGCCCATGTAGGAATGAAGACGAGGACGGATGTCGGAGGGGATAAGCGGGATCCGATCTTTGGTGCTGAAGACAGCATGGGTTAAGAGATTGGTAAAGGAGTGAGACATGTGAGAATCGCTTTCCGGGGGTAGGTTGGAGGGGATATTAACGCCGTTTGATCCGGCGGACAACCGTCTGTCGTCCCGCAGGGCGGGACTGATATCTCCCTCTTGATTCGCATACCCAGGACTTACGTCCTGGGCTAAAGATCTTTCGTCCGTCTACGACGGACTCCGCCGATCGAAATTAAACCGTCTGTCCTGCGACAAACCGCCGAAGCAGGAACGTTTAATCCGGCGTCCCGCAGAGCGGGACTGATATCTCCCTTTTGATTCGCATACCCAGGACTTACGTCCTGGGCTAAAGATCTTTCGTCCGTCTACGACGGACTCCGCCGATCGAAATTAAACCGTCTGTCCTGCGACAAACCGCCGAAGCAGGAACGTTTAATCTGGCGTCCCGCAGAGCGGGACTGGAGAAAATAACACCATTCGATATAGCAGAAAGGTTCCTGCTCTCCCGCCCCTGAAGGGGCGGGCTGAGGTAGGCAAGCCGCATAAATGCGGCTGGCGGATGGAAATTCTGCAGACTTGACTGGCGAGGCCGATATGATCGGTACATGCGCGATGCACGGAGCGGAACTACCGTGCCCGTGCCACCCTCACGCCAGTCTCGCCAGCCCGGCATGCATAAGCCCACCGTTGAGTTGAAACAAGATCACTCGCCGGGATGGTAGGTTCGCTCCGTATGGCCTTGGAGTTGAGAGCGGTAGAAATAGACCTCTCGCAAGTCGCCGGTGCTGTACCGCTGGATTTCATCATTGAAATGGGGGGACGCCGGATTGCCGCTTTCGCCGCCGGCCGTCACGGCCCTGGTGCGCACCCTCTTTCCAAATTCCACTGCGGCCACAAAGCTGTTTCCGCTAGTGCCGTACCATTTCTTGGTATTGGGGTACGGACGCGCTGCAAAAGAGGCCAAAGATCCCCACGCCGAATAAGTGAACTCCACGGGAGTGCTGGGTTGGCTGTCATCAAAGTGCGAAACGATGTCGTCATCGAGGCGCTGGAAACGGTTGATGTTTCCCCACGGTGTCTTCCAGGTTCCAAAATCCTTCGTTAGCCGATCCGAAGCCGCCTCCAGCGATTGCAGCAGCTGCGCGGCCGGCACCTTGGTGCCCACATAGTCGTAAATGGGAACGCCGGAATTGCGAGCCTCACGGGCGACGCGGCGGGTGATCTCTTCACCCCAAAATACAGCCAGCGATGTGGGGATGGAATTTACTCCCCATCGCAGGTTCCACTCCCGCAGAACTTTGATCTGCTCCGCTAACCCGGCTTTCAGCGGATCCGAGTCTGCCTCCTGATCCCAAGCTTTGATCAGCGCCGGCAGCGTCTTTTCAAACCAGGGAAGATAACTGTCGAAGGCCGCACTAATGAGTGAATTGACCGTGAAATCTTTCTTCTTATCGAAGACGCGCAAGGCGTGAAGGCCGCGCGCGGATTCTCCGCCGGTTTCCACATAAATTGGAAAGTTCTCCTTCTTCAAACTTCCCGGACCGGCCGCGGACCACGGTGCGTCGTTGGAGTTGTAGATCCAACCGCTTGGTGGATTCAGCAGGTGCGGCGTCTCATCCAGTGTCAACAGTCCGTGCCAATCCGTTGCCGGATTGCTGCCATCGACCGGCTTGGTCCAATCGAATCTCGTGTCACGTCGCGGAATAAAATCGCCGTGGAAATAGGCAATGTCGCCATCGGCACTGGCGAAGATCGTGTTGTTGGATGAATTGGTATGCAGAGCCATCGTCTGCCGAAACGATTTGTAATTCGTGGCCTTGGTGCGCGTGAAATCCTGAATGAGCGCTTTGATGGGTTCCTGCATTAAGCGGATGGTGATCCACTTCCCCTCACGAGCCCCGATGACAGGGCCGTGGGGGGTACGGTAAACAGTAAATGTTTTCTCAGCCATTCCGTGATCAGTCGTGTAAGGAACCTTGATTTCTTCGGTAATGACCGGGAGTTCCTTGCTTCCGTACTTATAAAAGTAACGGTTCCCTTTCTTCTCCACTGTTTCGAGGTACTGGCTTATGGCATTGACGCCGCTGGAAGTGTGCATCCAGCCGATGCGGGGATTGAATCCTTGGTACACGAAAAATTGTCCCCAAGTAACGGCACCATAGGCATTCAATCCTTGATCACTAACCATCTGTAATTCCGACCGAAAATAAAACGACGTGTGCGGATTGATCAACAGCAGAGCGTGATGGTCGACGGTGTTCGCGGGAGCGATCGCCACGCCGTTGGACCCGCCGGGGTCCAGTGTTTCGTCAACGCTTGATGAAATCGCCATAGCTGTTTGTGTTTTGCCATAAAAGGCCTCGAGTTGGGCGAGGTTCACGTGCTCGATATCGCCGCCGATGCTTCCTTCCGTAAAGCTCAGCGCCATCCAGGGTTCGAATTTCTTGATGACCTTGGGTTTCACTTCCGGATGCTTGTACAAGTAGTAGTTCAAGCCGTCGGCGAAGGCGTTCATCAGACTCTTCAACCACGCCGGGCTTTCGGCATATTGCTTTTTCAAGGTTTGCGGGTCGATGAACAGCTTCATTCGCAGGTCCTGGTAAATCTTGGACTCACCCTCCGACTCTGCCAGCCGTCCCATGCCATTGATGTAATTGGTTTCGACGCGATTGAAGTCGTCTTCAGCTTGGGCATATTCCATTCCGAACACGGAGTCGGCATCGGTTTTTCCGTAGACGTGTGCAATCCCCCAATCATCTCGAACGAGGGTGACGGCACGGGCCTCACGTTCCCATCGTGAGACTTCCATGTTCTGGGCGCCTTGGATCGCCAGAGGAAAGCAAGCGACAACTAAAATGAAAAAGTATTTCTTCATGAGTATCATCCTAAGCTGGGCGCCTCCACCGGTTTAACTAGGGGGGAGATGGCGCCAAGGATTAGACGCGCGGAGCAAAACGTTACTCTCGACTTGATGAATTTTCAAGCGGAGGATGCTCGACGCCGGTATATCGAAACCCGATTCACAGCGGTGATCGTTTTGAAAATCAAGGAATACATGTCGTTCCCTTCAAGAAGCCTCACCGCAAAGACGCAGAGGGCGCCGAGGATCGCGGCGTTTACCTCGTCACAAAAAATTTCCCGGTCGAAATCCAACCGACCATCCCGGTCGTATTTCTAATGAACCCATCACCAATAGGGTTGCCCGGCCATTCAATGGCTGGACACTTTCT
This sequence comes from Terriglobia bacterium, assembly GCA_028716525.1. Classification (GTDB taxonomy): domain Bacteria; phylum Acidobacteriota; class Terriglobia; order JAIQFV01; family JAIQFV01; genus JAQUPQ01. The sequence continues at coordinate 78,325 of JAQUPQ010000005.1, forward strand.
TTCACTAGCAAAGGAGCTGGAACCATGAAAGATGCATTTCGTTGGGAACGTACGATTCTAATTCTGTTTCTCTTGATCGGATTAGCCGGGAACGCAATCCTTATCCGGGCGGCGGGAACTCCCGAAAAATCCTTGTACTCCAGGCTGGGAGGCTATGACGCCATCGCCGCCGTAACCGACGACTTTATCGGCCGGCTGGCGACGGATCCGCAGCTGAGCCGTTTTTTTAGCGGACTGAGCGTGGATTCGAAGAAGCGCGTTCGCGAACATGTTGTCGACCAACTGTGCGAAGCCACCGGAGGCCCTTGCGTCTATACCGGTCGCACCATGAAGACGGCCCACGCGGGATTGGGCATCACCAACAACGACTGGAACGTGACCGTAAATCATCTTGTCGAAACACTGAACAAATTCAATGTACCCGAAAGAGAGCAGAATGACCTGTTGACGGCTCTCACCAAGTTGAAGGCCGATATTGTAGAGAAGTAACCCGAGGCCCGTGCACCTGAAGTGGAACCCTGGGGGTCTGACCTGACCAAAGGATCTTTCACAAAGCAATTGAGGGATCTCTCAAAACGAGTCCGACCCCATCGACATCCCAATTCACTGCAAACGCTTCAGATCCTTTTTGGCCGGCTCGAAATTGGAATCCATGCGCACGGCCGTTTGCAGTTCTGCCACCGCTTCGGGTTTGCGGTTTTCTCGCTCCAGTACCAATCCGAGCTGCCAGTGAGCACGAGCCGGTGAAGGTCGTTCGGCTTCCGGCTCCTGGGTCAAATACTTTCGAAAGTAATTCTCGGCCCGTTTGAAATCCGATCCTTCGGAGTAAAGGACACGTCCCGCTTGATAATAGGGAGTGAGGTCGTCAGAAACTTTTTTCTCCGCCTCCCTCAGCACGGCCTCCAGTTCCTGCCAGCGTTTTTGTTGCGCCAGAATACGGGCCAAAGTCACATAAGCCCCAACGCGCCCGGGGTCAAGGTGCAGTGCGTTTCGGGCATACTTTTCGGCCAGAGGCCGTTTCGGCGGCTGTGAAGCATAAAAATTCGCTAAAGCCATATCGGCTCCATACGAGCTGGGATTGGAGTTTTCCGCTTTGACAAGGTTGTCTTCAGCGGCCGCAGCATTCTTTTCAGCTTCGGCGATGGAGGCCTTTGCCCGGTAACCCCGCTCCGGATTGATACGCCGGATCTCATCGGCCAGTTCTGAAGCTTTCTTCTTGTCCCCGCCCACCAACCCGGGAGCATTCAAATGGAATCCAATCCATTCCATTTTGGCTTCCACGTGATTGGGATCCAAGGCCAGCGCCGTGTTCAATTCCTTTTTAAAAGTCCCCAGCATCATCATGGCGCGAAAACGGCTAACCTTCTCCATGATTTGCCCTTGAATGTCGGCAAGCAGAACGTGGGTGTCGGCGCTTCGGCCGTCCAGGGCTGCCGATTTTTGCGCCAGCTGAAGGGCTCCGTCCAGATCTCCAAAAGCCTCCCTGATCTCCGCCAGAAGATAAAGCGTTCGGGCATTGTTCGAAGTGGCGGCCGATTGCGCTTCCAAGGCCGCTCGAGCCCGTTTCCAATGGTCGGCTTTGATGAGCGCTTCGGGTGAAAGGTCCGCGCCACAAAGTGGTCGGGTCATCATGAGTGCGAATATCACTTGAAATCCAAACACAGAAACTCGAGTTGAGGTCACCGCATCTCCTGAGAAAAGTCAACTCACTGCCCGGGTGTCAAAAATCTTAAACGTCCCCAACGACCGAAAAGTTCGTTCTATCTCACGGCTGCATCAAACCCCGCAATCACATTCTATTCTTAGCGCTGGGCACCGCAGAACACGGTTTGAAATCCTTCGACACGAGGTCGTGTGAATTCCAGAGACGTGATCGCGCCGGAGGACTAGTCAGCCCGTGTGGGATCTATCGCGAGTACTTGGAAACGCCGATCCAGCGACCCAGGAGGGTGTCGAGCGAAAATGTTCCTGCCCCAAATATTAGGATCAACATGGAGGCAAAAAGAAAAGTGTAGGGATCAGCCGCATAGAATTTTCCCGGGTCGGAAAAGAAAGAACGGAGTGCTTCCCGATCGGCCGTGACATAGGCCATGATCATGTTGATGGTCAAGATCAGGGAGATCGGCCGGGAGAGCAGACCCAGAAAAAGAAGAAGCCCCCCGAAAAACTCCAACGAGGAAATGAATGGCGCCATGAGGCCGGGATGCGGAAGTCCGATGCTGGTGAAGTAATCGGCCACATTGGAAAGGTTGTGCAGCTTGCCCCATCCGCTTTGCATAAACTGCCAACCCCAATAAAGCCGCACGAACAGGAGAAAGGGCGATTGCAGGAAGGAAACTCCGCGGAAAAACTGGTCGTGCCAGTGCCTCAATCGATGAAACAAGGAATTCATCAATCCCCACATTCCCAATTCAATTAACGGCCTCCGGCTTTGGAGCTCTCCTTCTCGGGGGCGCAGAACCAACCGAGGGCCGTCCAATTTCTAAACCAGCGTTCCACTGCAGAGGCCATTTCTTCAGCCGAGTTGCGGGTCTCGCGAACCGCCGACCGAATGGCCTGCTGAACGGTCTTCCCTTCCCGAAGGGTCTGCAGCGCTGCAAATTCTCCCGCTTCCAGCCGCCGAAAGTAAACGGAGTTGTCGACACGGTGCACGGCCAGAAAGATCGGTTGGGGCCGGAGCGTTGCGATCTTTCGTATTCGCTTCCGCTTGCGTCGTTCCAGAACGGCATTGCTCGCGACATCGGTTTCATCGCCATCCTCCCGCAAGTCGATCAGAAGTTCATCGACCGGGTAACGCAGATGCAGAAGCCGAATATAGGGTTGGAGGCGCAGGTGCGCGGGCAGTCGGGCGAGCCCGCTCACATGCTCCGGGAGGAAGGCCGGCTCCGACCTCTCGTCGAAGGCTTCTATTTCCGCCCACTCCAAGCTCGCCAAATCCACAGCCAGAATCTTCTTGCGCCCGGCCCACTGAGGATGTCGGCGCAGCCAGGTTTCCAGATTCGACCCCAGATCGCGCAGGGTGTAGGATCGGGAAGGGCAATCCAGCATATAAGCCTTGCACATTGCTTCGAATCGTTTGTCGCCCAGCACCGCGCGCAGCCCGACGAAATCATCCATCAAGCTCGAAATGACCCGCCACCAATACTGCTGATTGTAAATTTGAAGCCGTTGAAACGATGTCAGGCGGTCATTGGGCTTGATGAAGCGGGTCGCGTAGCCTTGCATGGATTGGCCGGTGGGCGTGAATCGCTGCATGCGATCCGACGCCGTCAAGGGCCGCATCACGACCCGAGCCATGGTCCGCTGTAGGGTTTGAAGGTTCATGAGGCGTTGGCCAATGCCAGGGGAACTAAAAATCGATTGGCTTTAAGCGCTTCACGATGCACTTCCTCGAAGGGAGGAATGTGATCGTCCCATTCCAGCAGTGTGGCGGTGTTGCCTACACGCTGAATGGCGCGCTCGTAAAGTTTCCATACGGGGTCGATCACGGGATGATCATGCGTGTCGAGAATCACTTTGTGGTATTTCGTGTGACCGGCAATATGAATTTGTGCCACTCGTTCAGCCGGAATGCGGTCGAGATAAGTCATCGGATCAAAATTGTGATTCTGTGATGACACGTAAATATTGTTCACATCCAACAAGATTCCACAATCGGCCCGCTCCACCACTTCGGTGAGAAACTCCCATTCCGTCATGCGGGAATCCTGAAATTCCGCATAGCTGCTGACATTTTCGACCGCAATGGGAACTTCGAGAAAATCCCGTGCTTCTTGAATTTTCTGCGCGGTCCGGCGCACCGCTTCCAAGGTATAAGGCAGGGGCAACAAATCATGGGTGTAGCGGCCGTCCACGCTCCCCCAGCAGAGATGGTCCGTGAGCCAGGGAGTCTGGGTTCGCCGGACGAGTTCCTTCAGCCGCCGGAGGTGATCGCGATTCAACTTCTCGGCGGACCCGAAATACATGGAGACGCCGTGCTGCACGACGCGATAGCTCTCAAGAATCTGATCGAGCGCCTGGAGCGGCCGTCCGCCGCCCACCATGAAGTTTTCCGATATGATTTCGAACCAATCGACCGGCGGCTTTTTCTCGAAGATGTAGTTGTAATGAGGAATTCGAAGTCCGACACCCACACCGTAGTCGGTGTATCCGTTAAATCGATTTGCAGGCATAAATGATATTTGACAAGACGGAGGGTCTGCAAAGCAGCTACGCCGACCCTCCCGCCTTGAGAAATTTTCAGGTTACTTGGACTTGTCCATCGGTTTTCCGTCGGTCCTGCATTCCCCCTTGCCCTTGCAATCGTTCTTACCCTTGGTCGATCCGCAGCCGCCTTTTCCCTTACAGGAATTCATCCCCTTACAAGCGTGCTTCTCGACCTTGGATTTGCTGGTAGCCTTCTTGCCGCTGGCCGCAGTCTTGTCCTTATCGGTATTCGGATTCGGACCACTGCTGTGCGGAGCGGCTTGAAGACTGAGGGTGCCACCAGCCAGCAAGCCTGCAAAAGCCGCCGCGGAAAGAAGTGATTTAGTCGACTTTTTCATTTTCTCGGACTCCTTTTTGATTGAAATGAACAGCAAAAATTGTTCTTTTGGAAGCTCAGAAAATAAGGACAAAAAGCCTTCTCGCCTTGGTCTTGACCTCCGAGAGGTTTGATCACTTCTTCAGCCGCCGTGCTCCCAAGGGGCCCGACGAGCCAAAACATGCGCGTTAGTTTGAAGTGGGCGAAGCGTACCAAAAACGAGATTGAAAACAAAGCAAAAATTTGTCTTGGCAGAATTTACGCCCTGGTGCCAAAGATCCCCATCCTCTGGATGATTACCATGAATATCGTATTCAATCTCCTAATACGCCTAGGGGCTGTTTTTGGATTTGAATACAGGGTGTTTAGTTGAGGGGAGATTCGGGGATCGATCTGGAATTTAAATCTAAGCGCTGAAAATACAGGGGTTAGCCACAGGAGCTGGTGTGTAGTGTCATTTCAAGCTGTATTATAATCTGGCACATCCGGAAGTTGTGGGTGTAGCAAGCGTGTGACGCGATAAGCTTGCGGTCTGCCACAAAAGGGAAAACAAGCGAAATATGAAACCCCGAACTTTACGGTAGTGATTCAATTTAAGGCGTTTCCGTCCTTCCTATTCTTAGCCGGCAGGGACTGGGTGTCATAGTGGATAAGTTCCGGAGTTGCCGGCCTTGTTGCAAGCACGATTCATCGAGCTGAAATAATTGTAGCCCCGCAGGGCGGGGCTACGGTTACTCCGTCCGCACAAGGCGGACTGGCTTTAGGCGAAGGGCTGAATGCGGACTCTTCTACCTCTTGAACGAGGTACTCAATTTTCGGAAGTGCTCGATCTATTAGCGCACTAAAACGGAAGCGCCCTTAATCTAATAGTGCCCTTGTGCCGTGACTTCCGATGCCGAGGAAAGTCTTCGCATTCCTACCCAGTCAACCCAAGGGTTTCCAACATTCCCAGGATCCTGTGAGCGTATTGTTGTGCACCCGCGAGGTTGGGATGTCCTGCAGATGCCCGGTAACACTGTTCCCGCTCCAAGATGTGCAAGCGGTCAAACGTAGCGTCACAGGAAGCGTGGCGCTCCGCCGCCATGGGGTCTTCCGGACTCAAGCCGAAGTCGTCGTTCAAGCCGAACAGATAAGTGTGAGAAGAAAATACAGCGTTATCCTCCGTGAAACCGGAATCGACAAACACAATTCTCGGATCCCCGGTGTCGCGGACAGCTTTTAGAATACAAAAAGTTGATTCCTCGTAAAACTGCCGGCAGCGCTCCGCTACTGCAGAACCCATCCATTGGTCTTCAATAAACGAAGGCTGGGCAATGCCGTGAATTCTAAGAAAATCGCCCAGTTTACCGATCTCGCTGTGATGACTCCATATGATGTAATACCCCGTCACTATAATTCTGCAATGAGGATGCTTAAACCGGGCTTTGGCTCTCTCCAGGAGTTCGGCCATGGACTGCCCACAAAAGGCCCGCGTCTTTGCGGAAAGGACGGCCCTGGGGACCAAGGGATTCAGAATCGTTCGAATGTCGATATCGTGGATTCCTCCGCTGAGAAGAACCAATCGCACTTTCTCGGGAGAGTCACTGAAGCTTTCACACTGTTCCAGCAGGGTGGGCCGCGCGACTGGAACCTCTCCTTTGGCGATGGGGCCACTGGCTGAAAACGCCCCGATTACCGCACCCGAATGCGCCAGGCGCTGGAGCGTCACCTTGCTGTAATGTCGACGGAGCGTATCTCCCACAAGAACATCATACTTTTCCTTGTCTCGAAGGCCTTGACCCCAGGCAACGGAATCCCCTATCGAGACCATCCTCAATTCGCCGGTCACCATTACCCCCGCGGTATTAGATTCAAAACCACAAATTCAAAAATCCCCGCAGAAACATCCAAGATCAAACCGGGAATGGGGGAGAATTTGCACTGAATAGAATCAGTTGGGGCTGGTTTGAAACTTGGAGCGGGCAGGGTTTTGTACCGATCGTCGGTGCCTGAGAAACAAATCAGACCCGCTGCCGAATGGTTCATTCAAAACGACGGGAAAACCCTGAGGCGCTGCCGAAAAATCCCGGTGTAAAGCTCATCAGAGGATCTTCCACAGCCATCCACACCACGGAGCAGCCCGAACCTGCATCGCACCAAGACAAATCAATACTTTTGTCTCTGACCCCGATGCTCTCCGAACACTCTTCCATTGTTTTTTCCGCGGGGTTCAAGGCCCGCAGCCGAGGAACATTCGAGCCTTCGTGAGGTGTCTCTCAATGACGCCAGCTCTCGTTCAACACGTTCGATCTCTTTTACAACATGAACCAATCGTTTCACGTCCATGGGAATTAGCGCTCCTTTTTGGTAGTCAGTCGGAGATTACAATCGCACCCGCGTTTAAATCAGAGGACATCCTCGCGATGAAGCTCTTCAGTCGCTCCGGGAATTCAATCGGGAACAGCCGACCAATCGCTGAACTGGAAGTTGAACAAGTCCCGGAAGAGCATCGCTGACGATTTTCAACGGCAAGATATTGGTCTTGGCCAGTTCTTCAAGTTTGCGGGCCAACTCACTGGTGGACTTTTGAATTTCATTTAAATTGTCCAGGATTTTGTTGATGGCAACGCCCACTTGGGCGGAATGTTTTTTCTTAAGCACCTTCAACACAATCTCGAGCCCGCCTTCGGTGTAGACATAAGGGGGATAGCGCCGGCCTCCTTGAGCTTTCGAATCGCCGGATTGTGATTTTAGAGACTTGAATTCCTCGGGAGTCAGTCTGAAACGGGAATCGGGAGGAAACAGATTTTGGTGGCGTTTCATTTCGCGATTGAAACTGCTGGTCTTCATGCCCTGTAGCTGCGCAATGTCCTCATCGAGGACGACGCTCTGATCGTGCAGTTGAATGATGCGCGATTTGAATATCCCTGTTCGACGCTGCGGTTTTTTGAATATCACAAAAGCGCTTCCATCGGGACCGTCGGAATCCAGCCGACCACTGCTGGCCTGAATCAGTCTTCGGTCTGCAAATCCATCAATTTATAAATTTCCGTTTCGCCCGGCGATTCCCAATGATCCCGGTACCAAGGTGCGTTCTATATCCCGGACTCCAGGGATCACTAGGCGAGGGGAAGTGTCGCCTTCTAATGGGGATTAGAACTACAAAGCAAAACACTCACCCTCGCTTGGGACCACGTACAGTACGACTCTGCCGTAAGGTAACAAAACCAATAGGGATTGAAAGCCTCAGCTGCATTTTGTCGATATCCTGACAGGAGATATCCGAAGCGAAGAGAGTCAACCGGAACCCCGTTTTTCCGCTTCGCCACTTGCCTTAGAGAAAAATTACTCGAGGCCCTAGATTATCCTTTGACTTTACAACTGCGGTTAAGTATGCCGACCCTCATTCCCAACGCCACTCGCATTGTGCGGCTTGGGCGGCTTGGTGTAGATCCTAAGATCCAAGAGAGGTGAAAACGGAAAGTCGAGACACCGCTTTTAGCCCCGATTTTGGCTTACACGATTCGAATGCCCCATCTTTTTGGTCCGCCTCCAATGCTCGTCGCGCCTTTCGTTATCGTGGCCTGCGACGCCACACGAGATGTGTGGTAAAATTAATTTCGCGGTGGCCTGCTGTGAATTGTCGGCCTCTTTCTTCAATCATAAATCATAGCCAGTCGCCGCCATTCACACGGGCGCCTGCATGTGGAAATGAAATGATGCTTACATCCTGTCGGTGGACGAAATATTTAGAAAAAAGACCGGCCGACAAGAAGGGCTTGCCTGTCAAGATTTTGACATTCTAGTGCAGATCGACTGAGGTTCATTGACCAATGGCTCCCTCGGATGGTGGCTTCCGGCTTAAAAAAATCCGTGAAAAGTTGGGCTTGACGCAGGAAGTCATCCAGGAAGCCAGCCTGGAAATTGCGCACCGCGAAGACAATCCTCAATTTGCCATCCGTCACAGCCATCTTTCGATCATTGAGAATTCACGATCCGTACCCAACATCTACAAGCTGTATTCCTTGTGCGCCATCTACCGGTTGGATATAGATGAAATTCTGGGCTGGTACGGCATCTCCACCGAAAAGCTGAAGGCACTGCAGGCTGTCGTCAAGGTGGACAAAACCCACCTGGTCAACCTGCGCGTGGAAATGATCCAACAAGGAAAGACGTTGGCTGTTCCCGCGAGGCTGGATCCATCCTTCGATCCCCGCCACACGAACTTTCTAACACGCCTCGTTCAGGCGTGGAAAGAAGTCCCGATAGGATTGCTGGCCCAGCTGGATTTGAAGCATCACGTGTATGGCTTTATCGGCTTGGACGACTACATGATGTTCCCGCTTCTCAAACCCGGCGCTTTCGTTCAGGTGGATGTTAAACGCAATAAGATTGCGCCGGAAGGCTGGGCGAGTGAATTTGATCGTCCCATATATTTCCTGGAACTCCGCGACCGCTATGCCTGTTGTTGGTGCAGTTTGGAGGAAAGCCGTCTGCACTTGATTCCTCATCCCGCTTCCCCATGCAAGGCGAAAGTCATGAGCTATCCCGCCGAGGTGACCGTGGTAGGCCAAGTGGTCGGTGTCACCATGCGGTTGGTCGCATCTACGCCTTGAGCTGCGAATGCTCTCCGCTGCGATGACAATTCATTTATGAGTGGGTCCGGGAATGATTCCGGGAAGGAGCCGGGTTTTTCTTCATTTGAACCAGCAGGAGCAAACGTTCGCAGTTGAGCATGAAGATCTTTTTCAATAGGGGTGTGGCGGTATCGGGAACGAGCGTCCGATAAAACTGTTGATCTTGCCAGTGTTTTGATAAGGATCGCGGGTCCTCTTCCGTTTCTGCAAGACAGCGTTCCAAGTCGTCGTGTTGTCCCTCCAGCGTCAGACTCATTAATCCCCTGAATACCTCTCGGTGGCAGCGTTCCAAGGCTTGAACGGCTGAATCTGTGCCGTAAAGCATCGACAGGCCCTCATGCTGATAGGCCGACACTCCCGACGGCCGCAGCGAACTCAGAAACACCAGCCGCTCAAATTCGGATTTCAAAGGTCCCAGCGAATGTCGATAGACGTCTTCGACGACTCTCTCGAAATCCGGGACCGAACCTTCCTGTGACATTTTTCCTCCAGCCTTCACACCTAAAGTCTACATCCTTTTTACGAAGAGATTTTCACTCCGCTGATTTTGTCAACATCTTGAGATTCCTACACGCCGTCCCCCGCCTCCTCTTTAGTTCTTCTAGATTGCATTCACCTTCGATGGGGATCCACACCAATCACAAAGGAGATGAATGCAATGTCCAAACTAACAGTAACAGTAGGTTTGTTGGCGCTTCTGGCAACTCCTATAGTTGCTCTCTATACCAGCGCTCACAGGCCAAACGCTAAAACCTATTCCACCTGTTCGCTGGCTGTACCCTCAAACCCCTTGGGTAGCGCCTGGACCGACGGCGTATTGCCTCCACCGCCGCCCCCGCCCCCCGAAGTGTAATTCGTAAACCCCCAGACTGGGCTGGTTCTTGGGCTGTGATATACTTCCAAGAGTGGCCCAGTCCCGGGCGGGTCTAGTCGAATGATACCAGTTAGTCTAACCGTTACACAATACATCCTGGGGATCGCCGGCATGCTCGGAGAGATTTATCTGATCACCGTCGGCTTGACCCGGAGGCTGTATGTTTCCTTTTTCATTTTCTATATTTACCTCACCGTGGTGTTCGTTCGGGACGCTTGGGGCTTTCTGGTCATTTACCACGGTTTCATGGCTCGCCCCCTCTACAATTATTACTACAAGATTGAATTGGTTGTTTACATCCTCTTGTTCGGGATTGTCTTCGATCTTTATCACCAGGTGTTCAAACCCTTTCCCGCCATTCACAAATTTTTCCGGGGACTGCTGCTACTGTTCTTTGTCGGGCCTTTAATCCTCGCGGCCACCAAATTTCCGCTGGGCTCACAGTGGTGGACCATGACCATGATGGAATTTGGAAAAAACATCCGGTTTGCTGTCGCCCTGCTTCTCATGCTGATTCTCTCCATTGTGGGATATTATAAGGTGCCGTTAAACCGCAACTTGAAGGGTTTGTTGTTCGGCTTGGCCTTTTATAACATTGTGGCGGTGGCGATATCCGCACTCTTTGCCTCCCAAGGGCCGCAGTTGACGGCGTTGTGGCAGATGATTTCGGTATTGACGTATATGGGCGCCATTTTGATCTGGATATTTTCACTTTCGACTGTCGCCGCCCCGATCAGCGCCGTGTCGAGCTCCTCCGAGGCAACCGGCTACGCGGTCCTGATGCCTGAAGTGATTGACGGTTTGTGTAGAATTAACTCGCGCCTTTCGCTCTGGTTGGAAAAATGACGGCTCCGTGGTTATATCTTGGCATTTCCGCAGTGCTTATGGTGGTCTTGCTGCTGCTCTTCGCCAGACAGCGCGGCCGCCCCGGCGCCCTGGCCGCTCCCCTGCGCTACGATCACAAGATGGACCTTCGGCCATTTTTGAAGACCCAGTCTTCCGACATCGAGTATTTGCCTCGATTGTTCGACCGCGACGATTTCGAGTACCTGCGCCGACAGTCTTTTCCTCCGGCGGAAATAGAGCGCTTTCGAAAAGAACGCATGACCGCCGTGCTGGATTTCCTCAAATCCGTCCGGGAGGACTTCAATCGCATTCTGTTCGTCCACCGATATCTGGCTCGCTGTGCCGGGCGTTTGAGCGCCTACTATGAATGGGTGGTGTTGCGAGAAAGATTTCGCTTTGCGATACGATTCCAAATGGTTCGTTGGTCCTTTGAACTTCGCCGCCGCATATCCCACCCGGCCCCGCTCGGGATCATCGACTTGGCCGAAGTCTTAGAGCGTTGGAGAATCTTCGCAGAGGAAAACCTGCCGCTCTTGAATCCCCTTCAACTCGATGAACTGAAATCCGATTTGCGGCTCCAGATGATGCAAACCGAATCCCGTTAGACAATCTCTTCCAGGACGTGGATACCACCTCCTTCATTCCGGCTTGACACCTCCCCTCTCTCATGGAAGACTTTTACCAATAATGTGAGTGCCTGAGGCTCGCTTAGATCATCCGGTTTGACCGCCGATTGATCCCTGTCGTAATCGAACAAGAAGCGAGTCCACGAGAACTCTTTTCCCGCCGACGGCATGGGGCGGGAGGCAAATTCTTCAAGCGAGGCGGGAGGCCTTATGCGATTCATTCATTATCTGACGATCGTCATTTTTCTTGCAGCCATGTTCGTCCCCACCGTCAATCCGGCCGATACGTGTGTCGGATGCCACACCCAAGCGACGCCCAAGATTGTGGCTGATTGGCAAGCCAGCAAGCACAGCCGGAACAACATTGATTGTTCTTCCTGTCACGGTGATCAACACCAGACAGCCACTGATTTTTCCAAAGCTCAAATTCCCACCTATAAGACCTGCGCTCCTTGTCATGACAAACAAGCGGGTCAGTTCTCCAAGGGCAAGCATGCCCTGGCCTGGGCCTCAATGACGGCTATGCCGACCATCCATTGGCAGCCCATGATGTTGACCGACGGCATGAAAGGCTGCGGGGGATGCCATAAAATCGGAATCAAATCAGAAAAAGAGATTCAGCAATTACAAACCGAAGGCAACACTTTTGGCAACGCTTCTTGCGACGCCTGTCATACGCGCCACACCTTCTCGGTTCAGGAGGCTCGGCAGCCGCAGGCGTGCGAGACCTGCCATATGGGTTTCGATCATCCTCAATGGGAAATGTATTCGGCCTCAAAACACGGCGTTCGCTCTGAGATGAAACAAATGGGCGTTTTGCCCGCCAGCACGGCGGCCCCGACTTGCCAAACCTGTCACATGCCGGAAGGTGATCACGCCGTTCATACCAGTTGGGGTTTTCTCGCGGTCCGACTTCCGATGCCGGAAGATGCGCAGTGGGCTTCCGACCGGGCCACGATTTTGCAGGCGCTGGACGTTTTAGATCCCACAGGAAAGCCCACCGCTCGACTCGACGTGGTGAAGGCGGCGGATGTGGCTCGGCTCACTCAACAAGATTGGCAGAAGGATCGCGATCGCATGCTGCAGACCTGCGCTCAGTGTCATTCGGCCGGCTTTGCCAAAACCGAATTGGAAAAAGGCGACAAGCTCATCCGCGACGCCGATCATCTCATGGCACAGGCTATTCGCATCGTCGCCGGGTTGTACAAGGATGGGATCGTGCAACAGCCTAAGAACTACGCTTACGCCTTCCCGGACCTTCTGACATTTCACGACGCCCCAACCGTCATCGAGCAACGGCTCTTTGTGATGTTCCTGGAACACCGCATGCGGACGTTTCAAGGCGCCTTTCACAACAATCCGGATTATGCCCTGTGGTACGGCTGGAGCGAGATGCAGCGCGATTTGACGGAAATCAAATCGATGGCGGAGGAAATGCGAAGAACGGCGCCGCCTCCTGTGGCCGCAGCATCAAACTGACTAGAAGTAGCCTGAGTCGTTTGGTTATCGGTCGATGAAAATTGATCCTTGGCGTTGTTGAGAGTTTGGCAGCCACGATCCCCCGCGGAGGATCGTGGGCTTTTTAAAATACCCACGGAAATTCACTGAGAATTCTTCCCCAATCCGCTTTTCATACAAGGACTCTTTTCCCGACATCCGACACCTGAAACCCGGTACCCGATTCCCAGTGAGATCCTCATGGAAGTGTCTTGAGATAGGTGACAATTTGCCACAGCGTCGGCTCCGGAAGTTGCGACCACGCCGGCATGCTGTGTTTCAGATCCCCCTTCTTCAAAAACCACAAAATCGCCCCGGGTGCTGTGTATTGGATGACATCGCCTTTTAAAGAAGGTGCCCGGCCGGAGCCTTCGGCTCCGCGTCCGTGACAAGCGCTACAGTGGTGATCGAACAGCTTTTTGCCGGCCAGAACGGCTTGGGGATGGCCGCTGTATGGATTTGCTTTCGCCAACATGGACGAAGGGACATTCGAAAAATGATCCGAGTGATTCGGTGCGGCTCCATAGATAAAGCCGGAGGTAAAAGTCAAAACCATCAAAATCTTCAAGACCCAACGAATTGAAGTCTTCAACCCCGCCTCCTATTCATCCCTTTTGTAGTTTTACAGATTAATGAAGAAGTTTCCGAACCTTTCGACCGAAATCCTGGATTTCATAAGACACACCCACGCGCAGGACCGTGCGAACGCTATGGGGTGTTAATCCGAACCCCGGTGACAGGCGAAGCGTCACACCGCCGGGAAGTTCCCAGCTCACCATAGGCGCCAAGTAATGCGATGTGCCCCGGGCTGTGAAATGATGAGCATCGCCCAATCCCCCATACATCTCCAGGCCGACTCGAAAATTCTCGCGACAGAAGGTGCACTCTTCCGGCGACGCCTCCAAGGCTAAGGGCCGGCTGGCACCGACCGCATATCCGAACTCCCATGGCTCATGGGTGAGATTCCTTTCCGCCACGAAATTCTCCGACAGATTCCATCCTTTGAAATCGCTTCCCAGGATGAGCTTCAACTCCAGCTCTCGCTCCTTTTCTTGTCGAGCTTCGGATACAGGTTCTGCCAGATCCGATTGAGAATCAAACCCCACCACCTCTTTCAGCGACTTGTTGGCGGCGTTAATGTCTTCAAATTCAAAATAGAACACCGGATTGATCCAATGAGAACCGGCCAGAGGCCGAATGCGATTCTCGATGCGGTAGCCGGTGAAAGCGCTGCCCTCGTTCCGCACCGCTGCCCCTTCCAAGTAAAACTCCGTGGTCCACCAGGCGCGGGTTCCATACTCATACTCGGTTAACGTTCCCAGAAATGAATTCCCGCCTTTGGGCTTGGCGAAGGAGGGGTTGAAGCCCACCTCCAGGTTGCCGGGCTCTTCCATGTGGTGACTGTAGGTGACGAAATAGGGATCATCTCCCCGGACCGGCCGGGTCAAAACCAGAAACGCCGCCAGCAGCGCCGCCCGGCGCAGGTGCCCGGCCCTGCGGTTTTGATGTCCCGCGAAAGACGGCCGGGGGAGGGTTTCGAAAAAACCACGGAGAAACTCGAGAAACATTCCGCATGCCTCCTAAATGATAATGACAATCATTTTCATTGTGAAGTTTATCTGCGGAAGTGTCAAGAAAAATCCCACACCGGCAGCCAGCCCTTGTAAACAGAACCGCGAAGAACGGCAAGAAGGCGCCGGGAGCGCCAAAAACTCAGGATCCCCTCCCGGCATCCTCGGCGCATACTTAGCGACCTTCACGGTTAAACCGACCTTACGATTTCGAGTGAAATCGAAAACGAGCCCCCCTTTGAACCTCAAGCCGCTCAAAGCCCGCCGGGACATGAAACAACGCCGGAACCAAAGCCGATAGAAGAAAGGGTTAAACGAAGGGAAAAGAAACGTCGGGGGAGTCCTGCGGGGTTTGGCCAAAAATCAACGACGGTCCCCCATCGTTGAAACTCTGCCGCGGGAAACCACACGAGGCGGTCAATACATAATCGTCCGGGTCAGATGGTGCGGCCAGTGGGTGGTGTGGAAATGCGTCCACAGCCGGGCATCAATTTGCGGAATGATCACTTGCCGGTCGGCGGGGCGGCGCTTGTTGACTTCCTCGCGCAGCAGCGCCGTGGCGTAAAGGCAATGGGCGCGAATCTCTATTTCTTGAGTGCTGTCGCGGGGGATGAGCTGATAATTTCCGATCGCCTTCTCAAGAGAGGGAGAGTACGAAATCATTCCCATCACACGCAGGGCGACCGGAACAATGTAATCGGCAAAGGCCGTCATGTGGGCGAGGTCTTCGATCGGAAAACGAGTGGATCTCCTCAAAAACTGATAGTTGACCCACACGCTCAGCTGCGCCAGCTTATAAAACTTGATTTCGCGGCCCTCATAGGCGCTGACATCGTTGAAACGAGGAAATTCCTTTACGAGCTTGTCGATGATGCCGCGGCCATTATCGTAAAGGCGCGGTGAACAGGATTCGACGAAGTGATGGAAACGCCCCTTGTACCTGGCTTCCAGAACATTCCCTACGGAATGGAAAATTTCCACCCGTTCATCCAGCATGGGCATTTCAATATTGCCGCGAAATACATGCTCCAAATCTTTACGGGTCACCTGGGCCAGGTATTTTCCATCCAGAAACGGAATACCTTCATCCAGAGCGCGCTTGATGGCGGCGAACATGCCGTCAGAATCCGACCATGTGCGGCCGGCATATTCACTTGCAAATTTGATGTGTGTTCTAAAGTCGGTGAATGCGAAGTTGATGCAATTCGCCGCCATCGCGAAATCGATGGATTGGTCCACATTTTCGCCCAGGCCGAACGGCAGGATGAAATCGGGAAAGGGCAACTCCTCATAAGCCATCCAGCCGGCGTGTTCGACGATCTTGTCGACGTGCGTGCGCACGTCGTGAGAGTTTTCAATGACCGGCAGGAGGCTGTCGAGGACCGGGCTTCCGATGGATTGAAGAGGTCGAATCGGCGTTGCAGGCGCCGCAAAGTCGGGCACCCCGGGTTGAATCAAAGCACCCAAACCGAAACCTCCGACTCGTGTAATGAAAGTCCGGCGTCGCATCATTTCAGTTCGCTCGGCCATGCAGAAGATCAGTGTATCAGATTGTACTCCCTTGGATCGTTGCCCAAAAACATATCCTCAGGTGGGTTCGAAGAAAATGGGCCGCACAGAACAGAAGACCCGGTTGTCTTGTTATCTGTTCCCTGGCGCAGCATTAGAACTTAATAGTGCACCCATGCCTTTGATTGGCACCTACAATTGAGTGGCAAAGGAGTGCTGCTATCTCCAAAGAAGGATAGAGCGGCTGCAATCGCCCCTCCCGAAGGGTTCAACAGGCGGTGTCCCATCCTCATCTAAATCGGCCGTAGTCAACGCCGATAGCTCGACTTGACCCAGCTCCGTTGCACGTTTTGCCCCTTCGGTAGGAATCTATTGCCAATCAGTGTACAAACTCTATTATGAGCAGTCGGTTAAGAGAAACTTCGCTAAACCCCCTCTCCAAAATCTCCGAGTGCCACGGGCCACAACTCTCTTGGAACATGCGTCACCGCAGCGCCGAAGTCCCCGCCTTGAACCAACCACCGTCCCACCACGTAGCCCACCAATGCCCCATGCATGGCGGTGTGCGCATGGACTCCTGCATCTCGAGTCGGAATTTCGTAATCGCGATACACCGCCCGGGCCCGGACGTCTTGTTCCATCCTGTGAGAAGACGATGGGATCCAATCGGCCATTCGACCACCCGGCAGACCCTGAAAAGTTTCAGCAAAAGAGGTCTGCACGGAATCCTGCGGCGAATAGAGGTTAAGAATCGTTCCGAAGCGCTGCGGCGCCAGACGGTAGGTGAACGTCTTTCCATCGGCCCCCACAAAATGAGGGCAAGCCAGGAAAACCGCCTGAGGAAAGCGGATCCCGGGCAGAAGCTTCTTATCCGCGCTGGCCCGCTTGACTACATTGCAACCATGACTGTGCGCCACGATGCGGATTGGCTCCTGCGGCGAGATTTGATGCAGCGTGTTGATGTACTTCACCAGCTGATAAGCCGCCGCTTCTCGTGAAATGCCCATATCCGCCCCATCCCACATGAAGTGACCGCGGTGTTGACCAAACTGCCCCCATCGTCCGGACCACACACTCCATTTCGGATTCAATGCCGGGACTTCGGACACCTCTCGTCCACCGATGTGCCACACATCATGTCTTCCTGACGCCTCCAGCATTCCGCGTGACACCGCATCTAGAAACCCCATCTTGCCCCACGAATTCCACCACCACTTAGTGAATTGCGCCGCCGTAAGGGTCATCGTTCCATGAACCACGATCGTCGCCATAAAGCGGCTCCTTATTGCAGAGGAAAAATGGCCGGGCTTCTGGAACTCCTGGATGTCATCGATTCCGGATTCGAGATAAACAAGCTTAGCACCAATGGACTTTTTCCCCACAGGCGAAATTCAGAACACAACTTAATTTAGAAAGGGACAGTGAGATGCGGGGCTTGGACTCGTGTTCCACACTTGAAACGCCCACAGGCTCTCAATCGTGAATTGTGCTTTAGCTTTCTATCTGCAGATGATGACAGAATATAGTGACGCCTCGAGGCCCGCGGTGCAGAAACCGCACCGCGGCTACCCAAGCCAACGCGCTTCGAGGGGAGTTGCCGTCTGTCCCTATATTCTATCTTCGTCGATAAAACACCGCTGCTCCCGCGGTGCGAGATAAACCCAAACAGACGGTAGGAGCCTGGAGAGTGTCGGATGGATCAGTTGACCGGGATGTTCCAAGAAGCGGAACATTTCGGCTATCCGGGCATCTCATAAAGGCGATCGACATAGTGTGTGAAAGGTTGGAAGGCCTCGAGGAGTGCCTGCTGATATTCCCCGATGTCGTAGCCGCGCCAGGCTTCCCACAATGTCCAAGCGCGGACGCGATCGTCGGGCAGCGCCGAATCCGTGCGGCACAGCAGGTATTGAATATTTTCACCGGCGCGCAACTGCACGCCGGCCCGGTCCAACTGCCGCGCCACAATGGCGGTGTGGTTATTTTTGGTGTAAGCCTCGGGTTGGCGCGTCAATCGCCGCGTGATCAGCAACTCTTCCGGATTCATATCCCCTTTCGTGACACCATCCAAGTATCGATTTAACACTTCGCGCGCCTGCTCGAGCTTCACGCAGTAACTCTCAAAATCGCGCGCTTCCGCCAGGATGTGGAGCACTTCGTTTTGCATGCGCGCCACCACACGCGGCGTGTCGTGTCGGCGGCACTCCAGCCCGCGGATCTTCACGTGGTCCTCGTCCACGACGCAAAAAAAGCGATTGGGAACCGGGATCTCGGCATACTGTTTGGACGGCAGAAACACCACATACCGATAGACCGCTTCCACGGCCAACGGCAGGTTGGTGATGGATTCAATCTCCACCGCGAGCCGCTCGTAATCCTCCGACGTGGCGCCTTCTTTCTGCACGTAAAGCGAATCGACCAGCGCGTGCAGCACGCGATAGCCGCGCTCCTCGGCAGCTTCCTTGGCCACCAACAGTTTCTCGCGGGCGACGGCGTTGATGGCTTCATGAGCTTCAATTTTTCCAAAGCGCGCGTTCTTGTAGCCGGTGTAACCGAAACAACACACCAGCAGCCACTTCAAGGCGCTGCGCCGCAGCAGATACGACGGCGCTCGAGCCGCATTCTCGCGCGCCGCTTGTTTATAGCGCTGCCGTTTGGCGATCAAACGCTCCACCACGCGGCTGGTGATGCCGCGCCGCCGGGTGCAGATGCGGTAACCCAATTCCGGAATGCGCGGCGCTTCCGGACAGCAGGCGCAGTTCACCGTCTCCGGCGAAACATTGAACCGCGCCATGATGCTCGG
This sequence comes from Terriglobia bacterium, assembly GCA_028716525.1. GTDB lineage: Bacteria > Acidobacteriota > Terriglobia > JAIQFV01 > JAIQFV01 > JAQUPQ01. The sequence goes on from JAQUPQ010000005.1 coordinate 97,186, forward strand.
GTACTCACTCACAAAATCGAGCTCGCAGACGTTCTCAAAAAAACCCAGGCGTGGCGGAAACACCAGGCCGCCCCGGTCGGCGCTGAGCAACTCATCGGGATGTTTGGGGCTTTCGGGCTCGGCTTTCTGCTCCGGAATCAACACGCCGTCGTGATAAGCCAGTTCCATCTGCAAATGCGAAATACCGGTGCCGGTGGTGGTGCGGCAGGCGTATTGCACCGGGAGCTTGGTGAGCCGCGCCAATTCCCAGAGGCCGTCGAGCTCACACTGATGCGTGATGAAAGAATTTTGGGTATCGACATGCAGCCGTCCGAAGAGCGTGGTGGCGCTTTCTTTAAAAAGAATGCGCCCGTAGCTCATGTAACTGCGGGCCCGGCTCCGCTGAATGGGCAGGGGATCGCGGTTCAAACTCAATCGAACGCCGCGTTTTTCGGCCTGCCCCATCAAGGCCGGAAACAACGTGGAGTCGCCCCACTCCGTCAAGATAATGTCGGGATCATGCCGGCGCAGCAATCGTTCAAAGCCGCACACCACCGGCTCTTCGGAGTCGTCGAGCAGCAGCGTGCGGGAGGCGGAGAAACGCTCGCCCTCCCACCGGCTCACTTCCACCTCCAGGGCTCCGCGGCGGCCGTGTTGAGGATCCACCCGCGAAAGTCCTTCCAGCCGCAGCGACAGCATCGTCAACGGCGGCAGCTCGAAATCCAGCACCCACTCATCGTCGCGGCAGTGCAGCGCCTTGACGCCAAGTGTTTCCCGGCCCGCGCTGCGCGCCTCTTCACCCGCCTCGACCTCCACTTCCACCCGGGCCAGTGGAAAAACTTTTTTTTGCCAGCAATACAGCGGCGCCAGCATTAAATCGGAATTAAATAGCTGCAGGGTGGAATCAAGCCGGCGCACCAGGCGCGCCAGCCCGAAAAATTGGAGGGGATGCGGCACGCACACTTCCAGCACCCGGAGCGGCTGATCCTCCCAGAGGTTCCGCTTCTCCGTAAAACTGCACGCCACGGGCGCGCGGGCTTCCAAAAGCGGCGACAACCGCGAGAGCTGCCGTTCCCGTCCGGCCACGTAGAAAGAAGGCGCGAAGGAGCGGTCCAGCAGGCGGTATCGCCGGCCTTCAGAGGTGATCAACCACAGCGCCATCCCGTGATGCGTCGGGTAGAGATCGAGGAGCCATCCATGCAGCATCAAGGTGAATCCCCAAAAGCGCTTCGATTCTTCGCAGGCGCATTTCGTGATCGAGCGCCACCGCCACCTGGATGCCGTCCATGGCATGCGCCGGAAATTGATAGGTGCACGCCTGAATGTACAAACGGACGCGCTGAAACATCAGCTCGAGCTGTTCCCGTTCTTCGCGGCGAAGGGCGCGGCCGAAGGTGCGCTCCCAGCGTTCCAATTCCTGTTCAATTAAATCGCGAAACGTGGCAACGGTTCGTCCCATAAATCACCTCGTCACATGACGTTCGACCGGCCGAAGCGGGCGCGGCAAATCCGGCGCGTCCCCGGGCGCCTGCAGACGCCATTGAATGTGGCCCTCGAGGTCGGCCGCACATTTCCGCCGTTCCGCTGCCAGGGCCCGAACTCGAAGAAGAAACGGCCGACGGGCCGGCAGCGGCGAAAAACTTTCGGCCGAAGAAAACAGCGCCGCCGTCAAAGGCCGCTCTCCCTGCTGAAGCTCGTCGAGATGCTCCAGCGCCTGGTCGAAAGCCGCGCGCGCCGGCTCGTCGCGCACGTCTTCATCAAAATAAAGCTCCGGCAGAGCGGTAATCATGAGCACCTGCGCCGGAAAGGTTTCCAGAAAACGGGGAACGCGGGCGATGAGTTCGGTCAGCTGAAAACAGGTGAAGGCCCGGGCAATTTCGATTTCCCGATTGAGCTGTTCAAAACCAATTCCACGCTGTTCGCCCAAGCGCTTCATCAAACGCGGATCGACGGCATTGGCCCCGTCCAGAAACAGAATTTTTTTGCCCTCTTGAATCAGCCCGGGCAGGAAATAATGACTGAGGCGGGCCGTCGTCCGCTCCCCTTCAAAGAGAATCAGTCCGCGGGCCGGCAGGCTCCACGGCTTACTTTCAGCTTTCGATACCTCGACGCTCGTCATCACTCCTCCACCGTTTCAGCAAAAAATCATCATAGGCGAATAAAAAGCGAAAGTCAAGCAAAGCAAAAATGTGTCTCCGGGGGGCGTTTCCTGTTGACATCCGCGATACTGAAGTTGTAAGGTGACGCTTCTTTTGGCGCGACGTGGTGATTTAAAGCAAATTGCTCCACGTTAAACATGTGCTAAACCGCTCAGGGATTTTTCAAGCCTTGCGCAGATTGGCGCAAGGCTTTTCTGTTTTTAGGGCTCTTTGATAACGGCTCGGGTGGCGATTTAGGCAACTTGCTCCACCATAAAAACAGCTAAACAGCAGGGAGTGTTTCGAAACCCCACGCCGTTTAGCGTGGGGTTTTTCATTTTGGCCATGAATTTCCGATTGGCCGCCCTGTTGCCAGGATTTTCTACAAAAGGAGAATAACCACATGAGTTTTGTAACGGGGCTGAAATGCCGCGAATGCGGGCAGATTTATCCGCTCCAACCGCAGGGCGGATGTGCCGAATGTTTTGCGCCGCTGGAAGTGATGTACGACTACGAAGCCATCGGGCGGGCGCTGTCGAGAGAGCGCATTGCCGCGCGGGGGCCTTCCCTGTGGCGTTATCGCGAACTGTTGCCGCTCGAAAGTGAACCCACGGTCGGGCGCAGCAGCGGCTTTACCCCCTTGGTGCCGGCCGAACGATTGGGCGCCGCGTTGGGGTTGAAGAATCTTTATCTCAAGAATGACAGCGTCAATGCCCCGACGCTTTCCTTCAAAGATCGCGTCACGGCCGTGGCCATCAACAAGGCGCTCGAATTTCAATTGGAAGCGGTGGGCTGTGCCTCCACAGGAAATCTGGCGAATGCCGTGGCCGCACAAGCGGCGACGGCGGGACTTGCGGCCTACATTTTGATTCCGGAGGATCTGGAGTGGAGCAAGATCACGGCGACGTCCATCTTCGGCGCCCAGGTGGTGGCCGTGCGGGGAAACTACGACGAAGTTAACCGCCTGTGCACTCAAATCGCCGACCGCTTCCCCATCGGTTTTGTGAACGTCAACCTGCGCCCTTTTTACGGGGAAGGCTCGCGCACCGTCGGCTACGAAATCGCCGAGCAGCTGGGATGGCGCGCCCCCGACGCCGTGGTCGTTCCGATGGCCGGCGGATCGCTCGTCACGAAGATTTACAAGGGTCTGTGCGAATTCCAGCGACTGGGTCTGTTGGAGAATGAAGTCCACACGCGGATGTACGGGGCGCAAGCGCGCGGCTGCAATCCCATCGTCGAAGCCGTCCAACGGAATTCCCGCGATATTCGTCCGGTCAAACCTCACACCATTGCCAAATCGCTGGCCATCGGAAATCCGGCCGACGGCTACTATGCCGCGGGAGTGATCGCGGAGAGCGGCGGCTGGGCCGAGGATGTGAGCGACGACGAGATTCGAGCCGGCATCCGCTTGTTGGCATCCACGGAAGGCATTTTCACGGAGACCGCCGGCGGCGTCACCGTAGCCGTGACTAAAAAACTGGTGGAGCAACAGCGCCTCCAACCGCAGGACCTGACCGTGCTGGCCATTACCGGAAATGGACTAAAAACATTGGAAGCGGTTGAGCTGCCCCCGCCACCGGTCATCGAGCCGAGTTTGAGCGAATTCGAGCGCTTAGCGAAAAGCTTTTCGGGGCCAGCAGGAATTCATTCGACTTCGCGTGCTTCGGCGGCTGCCCAGGCGTAGCCCGAGTTTTTAAACAACCTGAGAAAGGAAGAACCCATGAGCCATCGAATCGTTTTGCCCACACCGCTGCGGCGTTTTGCCGGAAATGCGGACAGCATCGACGTGGAAGCGGAGACCATCGGGGAAATTATCGAGAGAATTGAGACGCTGCATCCGGGTTTTCGCGATCGCATTTGCGAACCCAACGGAGAATTGCGGCGCTTCATCAATATCTATCTGAACGGCGAAGATGTTCGTTTTCTCGAAAAACTGGCCACAAAAATCCCCGCCGGCGCGGAGGTGGCCATTATTCCTGCGATTGCGGGAGGATGAGCGAGGAAATACATTTCGCGATTTGGGGATTGCGCGAATTGAAGACATTTGGTTATTTGGATATTGCGCGATTGCGTGATTTGAAAACCGATGACCTAAAGAAATGCGGTATGTAATTCGCGCAATCTCAATTCACAATTGGTTTTAATTCGCGCAATATCCAAATCGCGAAATAATCTCTACCGCTTGTCCTTCGAATCAATCTGGATTTCAAGCTTGTTGCCGCGTTTGCGAATTTCTGCGGCCCGCTCCTCCAAACCGGGCTGGTTGATCTGATAGTTGGAATATTCCAGTTCGGTCGTGGTTTTTCCAAAGAGAAACACCTGGGCGACGGAATGGTTCCGGACGGGCAGCCAAAATGGCCCGAATTTCTGATACTCATGAGTGAATTCCACTTTGCGCGTCCAGAAGGAAGGATTCTTGGCGGGACGCCCTTCGATGCGGGTCACCGCCAAGTCCTCAACATCGACCCAAATTTTGGCGTCAAACAGCAACAGATCTTTTCGCCGCGGCTTGGCATGAAGGATGTATTGTGGCCGTCCGTTAACGGTTTCCTGGCCCAGCCATTCGAACTCATAATTGTCTGAGGTGATCGCCGTCTTGGGTTTTTCTGCCGGTACGGCATTCTTCTGCTCCGTGTCAATGATCCGGTTAATCACTCCTCGACGCAGGAAGGTCGAACCCGATTGCGATCGTATTTCAAACAGTTTTTCTCCCGGCGCCAGGAAGATCATGGCGGCACTCTCCTCGGCTACCATGCCGAGCCGCTTGTTCTCCACCTTGTAAACCCGGTCGACCGAATAGTTCTTCAGCAGCGCATCACGTTCGCGGGCGTGCTGCTCCATCTGCTGAACCAGCGTTTTCACTTCCGGTGTTGTACGGTCGGCCGCCGTAATAAAAGAAGTCCAAGAGAACCACAGAAAGACCCAGAGAATCGTTGCCATCGAAAATGGAAAACGATGTGGAGTTATTGAAAAGATGCGGGATAAGCCGGTTTTTTCGAAATCTGCATTCATAGCGCGGTCCGTGGTACAACAATTATGGCAGCAAGTCAACCGTAGGCAGCCTGATCAATCTTTCCACCGTGTGACATCTGGATATTTCAATATTGCGCGATTTGGATATTGGCCAAATAAAAACATTTGGTTATTTGGGTATTGCGCGAATGCGCGATTTACAAACCGCATTTCTTTAGGTCATCGGTTTTCAAATCACGCAATCGCGCATTCTCAAATCACAAATGTTTTTATTTCGCGCAATATCCAAATATCCAAATGATTTTAATTCGCCTAATCTCAAATCATCAAATGCCTTTCCTCTGGTATGATGGCGCGCTTGGATGTTTGGAGGTCTACATGGCTGTCAACCGCTTTGAAGAATACACGCCTGAAATTGGCGCCGAGACGTATGTTCATCCCAGTGCCGACGTGTTCGGCAACGTGAAGGTGGGAAGGCAATGCTGGATTGGCCCGGGGGCGCGTATCCGGGGCGACTACGGCCGAATCATCATCGGCGATTGCACCAGTGTTGAGGACAATGTAGTCATCCACGCCCGGCCCGGCGAGATCTGCACCCTCGGAAACTGGGTGACGCTCGGCCACGGGTCGGTGATTCACAACGTGGCGCTGATTGACGACTACGCCGTCATCGGCATGGGATCGATTGTCAGCGATTGGGCGCGTGTGGGTCGATGGGCCGTGGTGGCCGAGGGCGCGGTGGTCCGACAGCGCATGGAAATTCCCAACGAACGCATCGCCGTGGGGGTTCCGGCCAAGATCCTCGAAAAAAGTGTGGATGAAAACTACAAAGCAGAATGGAAACGATTCAAGGAAATCTACGTTGATCTAGCGCGCCGTTACCCCGCCGGCTTCCGCCCCCTGTAAATCACCTTCCAAACGACAGCCTCTTGATGAGGTAGTCCGGCAAACGAAACTCCCGCATCTTCTTCTGGACCGATTCAATGTCATATTTCACACGCCTCAACTCCAGGCGGCGTGTCCCGCTATCGTATAATCCGAACGCTGCCCGTGGATCATCGTCGCGGGGCTGTCCGACCGAACCGGGATTGACCAGATAGATCCATCCTTTTTCCAGTTCCATTTCAATCACCGGGTGCGGTGCTCCCGGCTCGTGAAACGTGCTGACAAACTCTCCCTGCGGACTCAAACTGAACACACACTGATAATGGGTGTGGCCGAAAAAGGTCAACGGCAGCCGGGCCACATGGAGGTCGTCAAAAGCTTCGGCCGGATCGTAAAGATACTCATCTTCATCGTGAACGGCCCCATGCACCAATTGGAAGGCTCCCCCTTCCACGGGAAGAGGGCCGTGCGGCAGGTTCAGAAGATACTGGTGTTGATCCGGAGAAAGAATTTTCCGGGTCCAAAGAATCGCCTCCCGGGCGGTATCGTTGAAGTCGGCGGCATCGTCAAGACCGCACACGGCTTTGTCATGATTCCCACGGACGAGCCGAGCGCCGCAGTGTTGCAGTTTATCGATGATTTCTCGAGGATTGGGCCCGTAGCCGACAATATCGCCGCAGCAGAGAATCTCATCAAATTTTCCGGAGGCTGCAGCCAAGACTGCTTCGAGAGCTTCCCAGTTGGAGTGGATATCGCTGATCACCAGATAACGCATGTCGGGCCCAAGCTCACACTGTAACGAAAACGGAGCAGAGAAGCAATTGGCTTACTTTGCTCAGATGAAAAATTCTTGCGATTCCATTATGATGAGAAGCGCTGAATCGATTACACGATGGAGAAACGGCACACACTTACCAGAAATTCACCTGTGAGCCTGCTCATCGTAACCAGGACGCCGCGGACTGTCGTCCGGTGGCGCAAGATCTTTACACGGGCGCAATCCCCAGGCTCGCCTTTCACGGATGCGATGCACACATCTCGAGCCCATTCATCGGCAATAATTCGAGGGCCCCATGATCAAATCCATCATTGAACCGTTCAAGATCAAGGTGATCGAACAAATCAAGATGACCAGCCCCCCGGAACGTCAACGCTATCTCGAGGAGGCCGGTTACAATCCCTTTCTCATCGACGCCGAGAACGTTTTGATCGATCTGCTCACCGACAGCGGCACCGCGGCCATGAGCGCCGAGCAGTGGGCGGCCATCGCCCAAGGCGATGAAGCCTATGCCGGCAGCCGCAGCTGGATTCGTTTCAAAAATTCCGTTCAGAACATTTTCGGGTTCAAACATGTCATCCCCACGCATCAAGGCCGTGCCGCGGAGCGCATTCTTTTCAGCTGCATGGTCAAGAATGGAGACGTGGTTCCCAACAATACCCACTTCGACACCACCCGGGCCAATATTGAATACCTGGGCGGCGAGGCGGTGGATCTCGTCATTCCCGAAGGAAAACAGCCGGCCACGCTCCATCCCTTCAAGGGCAACATGGACATCGCGGCTCTGTGCGCCACCATCCAGAAAGCAGGCCGCGACCGCGTTCCCCTGGTGATGTTGACGTTGACCAACAATTCCGGCGGGGGTCAACCGGTGTCCATGGCCAATATTCGCGCGGTGAGGAAGATTTGTAATGAGCATCAGATTCCGCTTTACATCGATGCCTGCCGCTTTGCCGAGAACGCCTACTTCATCAAATTGCGGGAGGAAGGATATAAAGCGAAAGCCCCGCTCGACATCGCTCGTGAGATCTTTTCCTATGCCGACGGGTGCACCATGAGCGCTAAGAAAGACGGACTGGCCAACATCGGCGGCTTTCTCGCCACCAACGACGACACCTTGGCCCAACAAGAAAAAAATCTTTTGATTCTTACGGAAGGATATCCCACCTACGGAGGTTTGGCAGGACGCGATCTTGAGGCCATTGCCGTGGGACTCAACGAGGCCTTGCACGAGGATTATTTGAATTATCGCATTGCTTCGACCCGCTACCTCGGCGATCACATCACTCGCGAAGGGGTGCCCATTGTTCAACCTCCCGGGGCCCACGCCATTTATATTGACGCCGCAGCATTTCTGCCGCACATCCCGAGATACCAGTATCCCGGACAGGCTTTGGTCGCCGAACTCTATTTAGAAGGCGGAATTCGAGCCGTCGAAATCGGGTCGGTCATGTTCGGCAAACCCGGACCCCGACCCGGAGAAGAGATTCCTGCCACCATGGAGCTTGTCCGATTGGCGATCCCACGACGCGTCTATACGCAGTCGCACATCGATTATGTTGTGGAAGCCATCTTGGACGTGTGGTCGCGCCGCGACAAAATCCGCGGTTTGAAGATGGTTTATCAGGCGCCGTTCTTGCGGCACTTTACGGCGAGGTTTGAACGGGTGTGAAGAAAGGAATTAGGTGTCGGGTATCGGGTATCAGAAAACCGCTGTCAGCTTTCAGCTATCAGCTCTAAGCCCCAAGCTGGAAGCAAACAGGAGACAGATTTACACTACCGTTTCTAATTAAAGAAAATGCCTATTCAGCCGAAGTCCGCTCAGAGAAGTGCTTGATCTTGTGTTATTTTTGATTGCTTAGAGCTTGGGGCTGATTCTCTTTGCTGAAAGCTGACGGCTGAGAGCTACATCATGACTCATCGCATTACATTAATTCCCGGCGACGGCATCGGGCCCGAGGTGGTCGGGGCGGCACGACGCGTCATTGAAGCCACCGGAGTCTCGATCCAGTGGGAAGAAATCAATGCCGGCGGAGAGGCGCTCAAGCGATACGGCAAGCTGTTGCCGGAGGAGTTGCTGGAAGCCATCAAACGGAACAAAGTCGCCCTGAAGGGGCCGATCACCACTCAAGTCGCGGAGGGATTTCCCAGTCTCAACGTCCGCCTGCGAAAGATGTTTGATCTGTACGCCAATTTCCGGCCGATCAAGAACCTGCCGAATGTTCCGTGCCGCTTCGGAGATTTGGATTTGATCGTCGTCCGCGAGAACACCGAAGATCTCTACGCCGGCTTGGAACATGAAGTGGTGCCGGGAGTCGTGGAGAGCTTGAAGATCATTACTGAGAAAGCATCGACGCGCATTGCGCGCTTTGCCTTTGACTACGCCCGCCAACACCACCGCCGCGAGATCTGCGCCATCCACAAAGCCAACATCATGAAGTTGAGCGACGGCCTGTTTCTGAACTGCGTCAGGGCGGTGGCGCAGGAATATTCCGACGTCAAGTATCGCGAACTGATCGTCGACAATACCTGCATGCAGCTGGTTATGAATCCGCAACAATTCGATATTCTGCTTCTGGAGAATCTCTACGGGGACATCATCTCCGATCTCGGGGCCGGACTGATCGGCGGGCTGGGATTGGTTCCCGGCGCCAACATTGGAATCGATGGAGCCATTTTCGAGGCGGTGCATGGTTCCGCGCCCGATATCGCCGGAAAAGGAATTGCCAATCCCACGGCTGTGATGTTGACTTCGGTGCTGATGCTTGAGTATCTCAAGGAATCGGAGGCGGCCCGACGCCTGCAAAACGCCATCGAGCAGGTCTATCGCGAGGGAAAGCACCTGACGCGCGATGTCGGCGGCAGGGCCACGACGGAAGAGTTTACCGATGCAGTGGTCAAAGCTATTAGTGCTCCCTGAAAAAACCCTCACCGCAGAGACGCGGAGACGCAGAGAATTCGCAGAGCTATTCCTTGAAATTTAATACCCTTCTGTGGATGCCGTCCTTCAATACCGGAACATTGAAATTAATAAGAAGCCCTACTGTCCACCCACCCAATCTCAGGTAAGTTAACAATTGCGCATCATGAACCGGAGCCAGCACTTCCACCGCCTTTATTTCGACGGCGACCAAGCCCTCAACCACAAGGTCCACTCGATAACCGCACTCCAATCGGATTCCCTTGTATTCCAGCGGTAAAGCACGCTCGCGATGAAACCGGATGTTTCCGAGCCACAACTCCCGACACAAACACTCCTGATAGGCGGATTCCAAGAGCCCCGGTCCCAGCTTACGATGGACTTCCAATGCGGCTCCGATGATCTTCTGTGTAATCAAATTTATGTTTTCACTCATCAAGAATCCTCTGCGCCACCTCTGCGCCCTCCGCGTCTTTGCGGTTAAAGGAATTCTAAAAACCCCGGTGGATTCACCCCTCCACCGGGAAAGGAGGACTGCAACTCTCAAATTAGGATTTTTTCGATTTGGAACGGGATATCGGTGTGGGATTGGTGACTTCCAATTTGTTCTCCACACTCTTAACACCGGCCACAGCCTTGGCCATGCGCGTGGCGGCGCCTTTTTGTCGACCGGTTTCCACCTTTCCGGTTAATGTCACCACTCCCTCTTTCACCGCAACTTGAATCGACTGTCCCTGAGTGGATTTCGCATTCGCGAGTTTCTCCTGAATGGCCGCCTGCAACGAGGCATCGTTGGGCGTCGCTTCGTCAGGTGTCATCAGAGACGGCGAACCGGCGGGGTCGACGGGCGCAACAGCCGGATGGGATAAAGAAAGCGTCGTAAGAACCGTGAGAAAGACGACCGCCAAAAGCAGGGTTTTGACGAATTTCATAAACGCTCCTTTGCGGCACAGAGAATCACCGCAGCTGCGGGGGTAGGTTTTCGGGGGACCAAACGTCTGGGGGGAACGGCATTAAGCAGACTTGCGATTCACACCTTACCAGATTAAGATGCCCAAAACAAGGTTCAGTCAGGCGCCAACAAAGGGGACTCATGGACAACCGCATCGCTGTATACATCGATTTCGACAACATGGTGCTGAGCTTGCGCGAAGAAGAAACATTTCAAGTGGAACTCATTCTGGATCGGCTGAAGGAGAAGGGCAAAATTCTTCTCAAGCGCGCCTATGCCGACTGGACGCGCTTTCAGAAGTATCAGCGCCCTCTCCAGGAAAACGGCATCGAGATGATTGAAATGCCCACGCGCGGCATTCAGCAGAAAAACGCCGCCGATATCAAGATCGTGATCGACGCGCTGGAAACCGCCTTCGCGCGCAATTATGTGGATATCTTCGCCATCGTCTCGGGGGACAGCGATTTCACACCGCTGGTGTCCAAGCTGCGGGAATACAACAAAACGGTCATCGGCTTCGGACACCAAAAAACCACCAATCGCCTGCTGATCGATCAGTGCGATGAGTTCATCTTCTACGATGCCTTGGTGCGCGCCAAGAGCGGACGGCGGCCGGCACAACGAGGGCGCGAGAACATTGCCCCGGAACCGCACTTCGAATTATTGCGTGACGCCATGGCCGCTCTCGAACGGGAAGGCATTGCGGAACCCCATTTTTCCCACGTCAAACAATTCATGCTTCGAAAGAACCCGGCATTTGACGAGAACGGCCTGGGTTACAAGACCTTCGGAAAGTTTCTGGAAGCGGCCCAACGAAAGGGCGTCATCAAGATCGTTCGGGACAAGAAGCAGAATATCTCAAAGGTTGAAAGTCTGGATTAAAAAAGTCTCACCGCAGAGACGCCGAGCACGCGGAGAAACGCAGAGTAAATCTCAGCGCCCTCTGCGCCTTTGCGGTGAATGAAATGTAAAAGAACTCCATTCTCTACTTCCTTTTCACAATCGGCACGTAGGGCCGCTCGGCATGTCCCAGGAAGAGCTGCCGCGGACGCGCAATTCTCTGCTCCGGGTCCAGGATCAACTCTTCCCACTGCGCGATCCAACCGGAAGCCCGCGGGATGGCAAACAGCACCGGAAACATATCCAGGGGAAATCCCATGGCCTGATAGATCAAACCGGAATAGAAATCCACATTGGGATAGAGCTTGCGTTTGACGAAGTACTCGTCCTCGAGCGCAATCCGCTCCAGCTCCAGCGCAATCTTCAGCAATGGGTTGACGCCGGTCACTTCGAATACCTGATCGGCCAGGCGTTTAATCACCTTGGCGCGGGGATCGTAATTCTTGTAAACGCGGTGTCCAAATCCCATCAACCGGCCTTCCCCGGCCTTGGCTTTCTTGATGAACTCCGGAACCCGGTCGATCGATCCGATCTGCTGGAGCATGTGCAGAACTTCCTCATTGGCCCCGCCATGGAGCGGTCCGTAGAGGGCGGCTGCCGCGGCGGCAATGGCGGAATAAGGATCCACGTGGGAGCTGCCCACACTGCGCATGGCATTGGCACTGCAATTTTGCTCGTGGTCGGCATGCAGGATAAACAGGACATCCAAGGCCTTCTCCAGCACGGGATGCGGCCGGTACTTTACCTCCGTCATCTTGAACATCATGTTGAGCAAATTCCCGGTATAACTCAGATCGTTGTCGGGATAGGCATAGGGCATCCCGATGGAATGTCGGTAGGCAAAAGCGGCCAGCGTAATCATTTTGCCGATCAGCCGCCAGGTCTGTTTGCGCCGCAATTCTTCATCAAAGATATTCTTGGCATCGGGATAAAATGTCGACAGCGCTGCCACGGTCGACACCAGCATGCCCATGGGATGAGCATCGTGGTGAAATCCGTCCATCAACTTTTTGATGTTCTCGTGAATGATGGTGTGATGAATGACGTTGTCGTGCCACTCGTTGAGTTGAGCCTGGGTGGGCAGCTCCCCGTACAAGATCAAGTAGGCCGTCTCCAGATAGGTGGACTGCTCCGCCAACTGATCGATGGGGTAGCCGCGGTACCGTAATATGCCTTTGTCGCCGTCAATGAAGGTGATCTTGCTCTTGCAGGCTGCCGTATTCATGAAGGCCGGATCGTAGGTCATCAGACCAAAATCGTCGTCCCCCACCTTGATCTGGCGCAAATCCATGGCGCGGATGGCGCCGTTCTCAACGGGCACTTCGTACTTCTTCCCGGTGCGATTGTCGATGATCGTCAGCGTATTGGAGGCCATTCGTTTCTCCTTGAAAGGTCGGCTCGAACTCGCACTCGGCGGGGACGGAACGCTCCTCCGTGCGAGACGGAGTTTGTGAAAGAATTTATTATACTGAATTCCTGCCGTGTGGCGCGAATTCGTTTTAAAAGGGCCGCTATCCCTCAGCGCCGCGAGCATTTCTTTTCCAATTGAAAGGCCCTCCTAAAACCCTTATGATGAACCACCCTTCAAGGGAGGCTGTAATCAAATCCGCGCTGAAGGGCACGCAGAAAAAACAATAACGCTCGAGCCCCTCACCCTGAGGCGGCTGACCGGTTGGGCTTTGCAAGGAGATCCCATGGATGAACTGTTGACCAAAGAAAATTTGGATTATCGCGGCCGTGCCCGCGAAGTCGCGGAGAAGTATGTCCGTCCCATCGCCGCCGAGCTGGATCGGGAGGCCCGCTACCCCTGGGAAATTGTGGAGCGGCTCAAGGAATATCAGCTCATGGGCGAATGGATTCCCAAGGAATATGGCGGTGGAGGCGGCGGAGTTTTGAATTTGTGCATCATCGTCGAGGAACTCTCGCGCGCCTGCGGCGGCGTGGGTGTGGCTTATGCCGTCAACGCGCTGGGCTCGTTTCCGATCATTTTTGGGGGAACTGAAGACCAAAAACAGCGCTGGCTGCCGGACATCGCGAAAGGCCAACGCCTCATCAGTTTTGGTCTCTCGGAGCCCACGGCCGGAAGCGACGCCGCCAGCCTTAAGACTCGCGCGGAAAGAAACGGCGCTTTCTACGTTTTGAATGGCGACAAGAAATGGAACACCAACGGCGGCGCTGCTGAAATCTATACCATCTTCTGTGTCACCAACCCGGAACGGGGAACGCGTGGCATCAGCGCCATCGTGGCCGAGAAAGGAATGCCGGGATTTGAGATCGGGCGGAAGGAAGATTTGATGGGCATCCGCTGCGTCAGTGTCCACAACCTGCACTTCCGCAACTGCCGAATTCCCGAGGGGAATTTACTGGGAGGCAAGGAAGGCTTGGGGTTTGCTCATGCCATGCAGACGCTGGATTTCGCCCGGCCCGGTGTGGCGGCTCAAGCCGTGGGGCTGGCGCAAGGCGCCTTGGAGCTGGCTTTAGAATATGCCCGCGGTCGGGAGCAATTCGGACAGGCCATCGCATCGTTTCAAGGATTACAGTGGATGCTCGCCGACATGGCGACGCAGGTGGAAGCGGCACGACAATTGGTGTACTACTCGGCCCGGCTGCTCGATGCCGGCGCCAAAAATGTCTCCAAGATTGCCGCCATGGCCAAAGTGTTCGCCACCGATACGGCTATGAAAGTGACCACCGACGCCGTGCAGATTTTCGGCGGGTACGGATACTGCAAAGATTATCCCATCGAGAAATACATGCGCGATGCCAAGATTACGCAGATTTATGAAGGCACCAATCAGATTCAGCGCCTCGTGATTGCACGCAATTTGATCAAGGAATCGGCTTCGATGGAGCCCAAGCTGGCCGAAATGAAGGAACCGGCCGCGGTGAGTTAATCACGGAAGTTGAAATCAATCAGGAAACCCGGAATGCAGGAGAGCAAGGTCTAGAACAAGAACCCCGGAAAATCTTCTTCGTTAACCTCTTTGGGTTTGGTCCTCTGGGCTTCCTGGCTTCCTCATCTCATTTTGTTTGGCGTTTATTTTTTCACACTCCAACCCATCTCATACATCCCCGGCAAACTGATCGGCAATTTTCCCCGAAAAGGAATCTCCCCCGTCAAGGCCTCGACTGCTGCCACTTCCGCATCGGGAAAAATTTCGAACGTCAGCACAAAGGCCGGCAGTTCAGGAACCGACATGGGGATATAGGGATTTCCAAACACGGTGGTCACGACCGGTTTGCTGAGGGTCGCCAGTTGTTTCAAAAAAAACGTTTCGTTCTGGGTCAGATCGATGGAGCCTCGATAAGAGGCCACGCGCGCAAAGGTGTTGATGAGAATGCAGTCGAAATCCGGCGCCACCTTTCGGATGACATCAAATTCCGGCAGCGTGCTGAGATCAGATATTTCAAAAACCATGGAAGCCGGATGTCGTTTCTGAAATTCCCGCACAAAGGTTCCGCCGGGTTTGCCCTCGCGCCAGCCTCCCGCACTGTCGTACACATTCAGGATTAGCACGCGGTCCGTGGGCTTCATTTTTAACGGAAGAACGTTCTTGTCATCCTTGATCAACGTCATGGCGTTTTCGGCGATATCGCGCGCCACCTTGAGATGAGGCTGCGTGGACACCATGGCGTCGAGTTGGCTGATATCGGTCTTGTCGTTCTCATAGAGTCCCAGCCGCGCCTTGGCTTCGAGGATGCGACGCACCGACTGGTCGATGCGATCCTGTGTGATGGCCCCGGTTTCGAGGGCCTTCTTCAGCGCATTGAAGGACGTGGCCACATCCGGGGTGAACAAGACGAAGTCAGCGCCGGCCTGGACGGCCCGCACGGTGGCCACATCGTTGGGAAAACCACTGGTGACGCCTTTCATATCCATGGCATCGGTGAAGATTAGATTTTTGAATTTCAATTCATTGCGCAGCAAGCCCGTCAAAATATTCTTTGAAAGTGTCGCGGGGACGCCCTTTTCCGGCTCCAAAGCGGGAAAATAAATGTGCGCGCTCATGACGGCATCCACACCGGCATCGATGGCCGCTTTAAACGGCGGCAGCTCCACCTTCTCGAGGCGCGCTTTGTCGATGGTCAAGGTCGGCAACTGCAGGTGCGTGTCCTCGCTGGTGTCGCCGTGGCCGGGAAAATGTTTGGCCGTGGCCAGCAGGCCTCCATCGTGGGCGCCGCGAATATATGCCAGCGCCATCTTTTCGACTGAATCGACCGACTCACCGAACGATCGGATGTTGATGATGGGATTACGGGGATTGTTGTTGACATCGACCACCGGATAAAAATTAATCCCGACGCCCAGGGCCCGGCCCTCCGCAGCCGCCACCTTGCCGGCTTCATACGCCAACTCGGGATTGCCGGTGGCCCCGATCATCATGGCGCGCGGCAGTCGCGTGGCATCTCGAAATTGATATCCCACCCCGCCTTCAAAATCGGCCGTAATCAGCAGCGGCACCTTGGCCAGTTCCTGCATGCGATTGATCAACAAAGCTCCGCTGACCAGTTCGTTGCCGAAAACATGATAGGCGCCCACATGATACTTTTCGATGTTTTCGCGAATTTTCTCAAAGGCATCGCTATCGACAGCCGTGAACTGGGCAGTCGCCACCGGCACGAGCAGTTGTCCGATTCTTTCATCGGGAGTCATGGATTTAAACGTGGACTCCACCCAGACCCGGGCCTGCGGGGTTAAGGGCACGTTGCCTAATCCCTGCGCCATGACACTCGCTCCTGCCAAACCGCAAAACAGAAATCCAAGTAAAATGCCCCGGCGTTTCATGAGTTATGCCTCCATCAAAAGGACAGAGCTGAAGCCAGAATGAAGGGTGAACGAAGTTGCCCGGCAACCAGCTCCAGAGCCGCCGCGCAATGGACAAGCATAACATAGGGTCGAGACTTATTGCGTTGAGTCCAACAGGTAAACACATTCCAAGCCCTAAGAGCCAAACTCCAAATAATCTCCAAGTTCCAGACTCCAAACGATGGCGATCTTGAGAAATTACCCTCTATCAAGGACCATTTTGGATTTTGGAAGTTAACGATTGGAATTTAACTGGGGTATGGAATTTGACACTCTGAATATCCAGTGGTTGCCTTTTACTGCAATGTTCAGGGTCACGCGCAGGCTGCGGGCTGATTACTGATGGCTGATAGCTAGTGCTCGTGAAGACAAAAAAAGAGCGCTCCGATGCTTTCATATCGGAGCGCTCGGCAGATTAACACTCCGTGTGTGAACAGGAGTAACACTTTTGGCAGCCCTCTTGATACACCAGCGTGGCGTTGCCGCACTGCGGACAGAGATCGCCGATGCGGGCTGAGGCCGACGTGCTGCCGCCGGGCTGCGCCTCCACCATGCCAATGTGTTGTCCCAAGACTTGCGCCACGGCATCCGGCAGGGAGCGAATAGCCCGCTGTCCATAACCGAAGCTGTGTTTGCCACCAATGTTGGAAAGTTGCTTGACGATTTCCTTCATGCGCTCCGTCGGGGAGAGTTGCGACGGGAGACGCAGCACCAGCGACACCAGCCGTCCGATGGCCTCCGCGACGGCCGCGGTGTCGCTCCCGGCTTTTCCAATATTCGTGAAGACTTCGAAGGGCTCATCGTTGCCGTTGGAATTGACGGTGACGAAGGCCGTCCCGAGCGGGGTTTGCTGGCGATACGTTTTGCCGTTCACCACATCCGGTCGCGGCTTCAGCTTGACATTGGCGTCCATGGAATCGGGGCGCACAAACTCATTGCCCGCCGTTACGGCCACTTCCGGCGTGGCGGTCTCCGCAACCGGGGGCGCCGCTTCGGGCGCAGCGACCGCCGGTGATTCTTTGACCTTCCCTAAATTGAGCACCTGATTGTCGCGGCTGCCGTCGCGATAAATGGTCACGCCCTTGCAACCCAGTTCATAGGCCAGCATGTACACGCGTTCCACCTCTTCCGGTGTGGCGGAAGAGGGGAAGTTCACCGTCTTCGACACGGCATTGTCGGTGTACTTTTGAAATGCGGCCTGCATCCGGATGTGCCATTCGGGTGTGATGTCGTGCGAAGTCACAAACACGCGCCGCACCGTCTCGGGAATCTCATCAAGGTGCTGGACCGACCCGCGTTCCGCCACTTTCTCCATCAAGGCATCCGAATAAATGCCCTCGCGCTCCAGCAATTGTTTAAAGTAGTTGTGAACCTCCGGTAGCCGGGTGTTGTCCATGACATTCCGGAAAAACACCAGCGCAAACACCGGCTCGATGCCGCCGGAGCAACCCGCGATGATGGAAATCGTTCCGGTGGGAGCGATGGTGGTGACGGTGGAATTACGCATCTTGAGGCCGCGCTTTTCATACACCGATCCCTTCCAATACGGAAACACGCCGCGCTCCTCCGCCAGGGCTTGCGAACTTCGCACGCCCTCGTCTTCGATGAATCCCATGACCGTTTCCGCCAACTGAATGGCCTTGTCGCTGTTGTAGGGAATTTGCATTTTGTAAAGCATGTCGGCCCAGCCCATCACGCCCAATCCGATTTTGCGGGAACCCAGCGTCACCTCGCGGATGGCATCGACGGGGTACTTGTTCATATCAACGACGTTGTCCAGGAAGCGAACCGACTTTTGCACCACGGCGCGGAGATGCTCGTAGTCGATCCGGGTGGCGGTTTCATTCAGCATGTTGGAGAGGTTGATGGAACCCAGGTTGCAGCTTTCGTTCGGCATCAGCGGTTGTTCGCCGCAGGGATTGGTGGATTCAATCGGCATGACGTGCGGGGTGGTGTGAGCTCGGTTGATGCGGTCCAAAAAGATGATCCCGGGATCGCCGTTCTTCCAGGCATTGCGGATCAGGAGATTGAAGACCTCGCGGGCGTTGAGCCGCCCCTCCACCACCTGTGTCTTGGGATTGACCAGGTCGTACTCCTCGTTCTTTTCCACGGCCTCCATGAATTTCTCGGTGATGGCCACCGAGATGTTGAAATTGGTCAAGGTCTTCATGTCCGCTTTCATGCGGATGAAGTCCAGGATGTCGGGATGATCCACACGCAGGATGCCCATGTTGGCGCCGCGGCGCGTGGAACCCTGCTTGATGGTTTCCGTGGCGGCGTCAAAGACCTTCATGAAGCTGACCGGGCCGCTGGCCACGCCGCGCGTGGTCAGGACGATATCGTTGGCCGGTCGAATGCGCGAAAACGCGAAACCCGTGCCGCCGCCGGTTTTGTGAATCAGGGCGGCCTGTTTGACCGCTTCAAAGATTCCGTCGATCGAATCCGGGACCGGCAGCACAAAACAGGCCGAAAGCTGCTGCAGCTCCCGCCCCGCGTTCATCATGGTCGGTGAGTTGGGAATAAAATCGAGCTGGGCCATCATGGAATAGAACTGATTCTGCATCTCCAGGCGCTGCTCCTCGGTCGCCCCGTACTGCAGTTCCGCCTGGGAGAGATTTTCAGCCACCCGCATGAACATTTCCGCGGGGGTTTCCACCACCCGGCAGTCCGGATCCTTGATCAGGTACCTCCGCTCCAAAACTTTGATGGCGTTATCGCTCAGCTGAGGTTCAAACGGAATGCGGGCGGGCGGGACCTGTTCGGCGGTTTGAATTTTGGTTCGAAGATCGGACGTGGCCATGACAACCCCTCCAGTTTCTTTATTATTTTGATAATTTCAGGACCACCAAGGATGCCAGTGAAACCCGCGACCCGCTCACGACCGGAAAGGGCAACCCGCCGCCTTCCGGAAATCCCTGCAACGATTTTGAAACCACCTCGAGGCTTACGACAGAAATGCCGACAACACGACAGACTGGATGCAGTGCCTGAAACCCATGTATTGTATTTGGTCTTCTCCGGAATACTAGATGCTGGGTTGTTTTAATCCCGCGCCGGGCTCTTGTCAAGAAGAAAATGAAAAAGGTCTTGTGAAATGTTTTCCAAATTAAAGGGAAGAAACAGGGATAAAAACAAAAAGAAGGGCCTAATTCTCCAATGTTGATGGGGGTCCCAGAAGCAGCATGGCATCGCCGTAGCTGAAGAACCGGTACCCTCTTTGTATCGCAATACGATAGGTTTCGAGGAGGCGTTCCCGGCCCCCTAGGGCCGCCACCAGCATCAGCAGGGTGGATCGGGGAAGATGAAAATTGGTGATCAGGGCATCGGTGACGCGGAACCGAAACCCCGGGAAAATGAAGAGCCCGGTTTCTCCCTGTGCGGCCCGCACGCTGCCGTACTTCTGCGCCACCTGTTCGAGTGTCCGCACGGCCGTGGTCCCGACGGCCACCACCCGGCCTCCGCGCTCGCGGGTCTTCTGAATCCTCTCCGCCGCAGCTTCCGAAACTTCGAACCATTCCCGATGCAGAACGTGTTGTTCCACATCCTCAACGTGAACCGGCTGAAAGGTTCCCAACCCCACATGTAAGGTAATTTCGCAATGATCGATCCCCCGCTCACGGAGTTGCTTGAGCAGCTTCTCGGTAAAGTGAAGACCGGCGGTAGGCGCCGCCACGGCTCCCCAGGACCGCGCGTACACGGTTTGGTAATCGGCTTCATCCTGAGCCGCGTCGGGACGCTGGATGTAAGGCGGCAGGGGCACGTGCCCCAGGCGCTGCAGCGTTTCAAAAAAATCTCCGGGGCATTCGAAATCCATGAGGCGCCAACCCAATTCGCCGCGATCCACAACGGTAGCCCGTAATTCCCCTTCCCCAAACACCACCACTTCTCCGACCCGCATCTTGCGTCCGGGCTTGACCAGGGCTTCCCATCGCAGCCCTTCCTGAGGCTTGAGCAACAACACTTCGATTTGAGATTTCAGGTCCGCCTTTTTGGTCCGGGGGGCGGCCTGCGTTCCCAAACGATGTCCGAACAGGCGCGCCCGCAACACGCGGGTGTCGTTCAAAACCAATAAGTCACCCGGTGTCAGAAGGTCCGGCAACTCATAAAAATAGTGATCAGTTACCCCGCTGGCGTGATCCAATACCATAAGCCGAGCCAGGTCACGCCGAGGGAGCGGATATTGGGCTATCAATTCATCCGGAAGATAAAAATCAAAATCGGAAACCTTCATTCCGACGAGGGTAAAGGGAGGGGAACGTGTTGTCAAATGAAGCGGCCACACGGTTCAGCTCGAAAACGAAATCCCCGATTGAAACTCTCATCGGTGGTTTCCGGCAACTCCTCTTCGGTGAGGCTTCTTCCTCATCAGCCGCCGCCCCGCCCCCATTTGTGCTAAAGTACCGGCCCGATGAATACAAATCCCACTGCCGTCATCAATCGCAAAGCGGCTCTTCGTCTCCGCTCGGGACATCTGTGGGTTTATAAGAGCGACATTTTGCGGTTAGACAATGCAGAGCCGGGCGTCATTGTGGAGGTTCGGGACGAGCGCGGGCGTTTCCAAGCCCGTGCCTTCTACAGTTCGAAATCGAAAATTGCGTTGCGCCTGCTGACCACGCGCGAAGACGAGAGCCCGGACGCCGGCTTTTTCAGGCGGCGCATTCAAGAGGCCGCGCGGCGGCGCCCTGCTTTTGATTCCAGGACCAGCGCCTATCGCCTCGTCAACGGTGAAGGCGACGGCTTGCCTTCGATCATTATCGATCGATTCAATAACGTCCTGGTATTGCAAACCCTCAGCCAGGGCGCCGATGCCGTCAAGTCCGATTTGATCCAAATTCTTCAGGAAGAATTTCATCCCGCCGGCATTGCCGAGCGCAACGACGTCGGGGTGCGGGAGCTGGAGGGACTGCCTCTCATTTCACAGCTCGTCGCCGGCGAAGTGCCGGAAGAAATGGAATATTGCGAGAACGGCATCCGGTTCATCGCGCGCTTACTGGAAGGACAGAAGACCGGAAGTTTTCTCGATCAACGTGAGAATCATCAGGCCGCACGCGGTTACGCCCGAGGCCAGGCGCTGGATTGTTTCACTTATGCCGGAGGGTTTGCCCTGCATCTCGCCGCCACGTGCCGTCAGGTGTTGGCGATCGACAGCTCCGCAAGCGCTGTGGATTTGGGCCGGCGCAATGCTCTCCTCAATGGAGTCCAAAATGTGGAATTCAAAGAAGCGAATGTCTTCGATGAATTGAAAGCCTTCGATCGCGCCCAGGAAAGATTCGATACCATCGTCCTGGACCCCCCGGCCTTCGCCAAAAAACGCGCCAATCTGGACAGCGCCATGCGCGGCTACAAGGAAATCAATCTCCGGGCCATGAAACTGCTCTCACCCGGCGGCGTGCTGATCTCCTGCTCCTGTTCGCAACATATTTCTGAAATCGATTTTCTGAATCTTTTATCGGATTCGGCCTCCGATGCTTACCGCCATTTCGCTGTGCTGGAGAAACGCACCCAGTCCAGCGACCATCCCTTCCTCCTCTCCATGCCGGAGACGCTGTATCTCAAATGCGCCATCCTGCAAGCAATTGACTAACAATGCAGAAGGACAACAGGCGATGGAATGACCGTGTGGATATTTAAATTCCAAGCTCCAAGCACCAAAATCCAAATAAATTCCAATCATCAAAGTCCACAATCCAGGATTTGTCTTGAAGGGCAACTGCGTCCAAAGTGTTTTTTGTTTGGAATCTGGAATTTGGAGCCTATTTGGATTTTGGTGCTTGGAGCTTGGAATTTATCCCCCCAGTTGGTGGGCCTGCTCGCCGCATCTCCGGCGCTCCCTTCCTTGACAGCCCTTTCCTTCAATCTTAGTATGCGATTCGAAAGTCGTGGTTGGACGGTTTGACTTGAAACAGCTCCCGAGCCGATGGTTCGGGTGCAGTTTGAGTTCAATCAAAACAATCCCCTTCATGGGATGAAACCTGGTTAGGAGGACATTATGGCAATTGTTCGATGGGAACCGTTCCGTGATCTCATGTCGCTGCAAGAGCGCATGAATCGCATGTTCGATGAAAGTGTGGGGCATGTTCGTGGAGCCAATGAGGCTCTGGATTCCGGTGCCTGGTCGCCGGCGGTCGACATTTATGAAACCGAGCAGGCCATCGTGTTGAAGGCGGAATTGCCGGAAATCAATCAAAAGGACATCGACATCCGCATCGAGAACAACACCTTGACGTTGCGCGGTGAACGCAAATTCGAGCGCGAAACCAAGGAAGAAAACTATCACCGCGTGGAGCGCTCCTACGGAGCGTTCTGCCGCACCTTTACGCTGCCCTCGACGGTCGATCAAGACAAAGTCAAGGCCGAATATAAGGACGGCATCTTGAAAGTGACGCTGCCGAAGCGCGAAGATTCCAAGCCGAAGCAGATCAAAGTGGGCGTCAACTAAGAAAGGACCCGGCTAAAGGACCACACCGGTCGCGCGTTCGTCGCTCCGTCCCGGTCCTTTGGCCTATTTTTTTGTTTATGCGATTCGACAAATTCACTTTGAAAGCCCAGGAGGCCATTCAGGCCGCACAGGACCTGGCCTCCAAACAGAACCACCAGCAGCTGGAATCGCTGCATCTGCTGATGGCGTTGCTGCTGCAACCCGAAGGAGTGGTCCTGCCGACCCTGCAAAAGCTGGGCGCCCCGTCGAACGCCGTTGTAGCCGACACGGAACGAGCTCTGGAAACTCTCCCCAAGGTATCCGGCGGAGCCTCACAATTCATTTCTCCCGCGCTGAATCAAATATTGGAGCATGCCTTCAAAGAAGCGGATCAGTTCAAGGACGAATACGTTTCCACGGAGCATCTGTTGCTGGCGATCGCGGACCGCAAAGGAGATGCCGCACAAACCATTCTGCAGAAGCACGGGGTCACACGTGACGCCATTCTGAAAGTGCTTACTTCGATTCGCGGCACCCAGCGGATCACCGATCAAAATCCGGAAGACAAGTATCAGGCCTTGGAGCGTTACGCCCGCGATCTCACGGACTTGGCGCGCAAAGGAAAACTCGATCCCGTGATCGGCCGTGACGACGAAATTCGGCGCGTGGTGCAAGTGTTGTCGCGGCGCACCAAAAACAATCCCGTCTTGATCGGCGAACCGGGGGTCGGAAAGACCGCCATCGTGGAAGGACTGGCGCGTCGCATCGTGGCCGGCGATGTTCCGGAATCCCTTAAGAACAAACGTTTGGTCGCTCTCGACATGGGCGCGCTGGTGGCCGGAGCCAAGTACCGGGGCGAGTTCGAAGATCGCTTGAAGGCGGTCCTGAAAGAAATCAACGAGGCGGAAGGTCAGGTTGTTTTGTTCATCGATGAGCTGCACACCGTCGTCGGTGCAGGCGCCGCAGAAGGCGCCATTGATGCTTCCAACATGTTGAAGCCGGCGCTGGCTCGCGGCGAATTGCACTGCATAGGCGCCACCACGATCAATGAATATAAGAAGTACATCGAAAAAGACGCCGCCTTGGAGCGACGTTTCCAGCAGGTCTATATCGGCGAGCCGTCAGTGGAGGACACCATCTCCATTCTGCGGGGCTTGAAAGAACGCTACGAAGTACATCACGGCGTCAAGATCAAAGACAGCGCCATCATTGCGGCGGCCACACTCTCGAATCGTTACATCACCGATCGCTTCCTGCCGGACAAAGCCATCGACCTGGTAGACGAAGCGGCGTCTTCGTTGCGCATCCAAATCGATTCCATGCCGACGGAAATCGATGAGCTGGAGCGCCAGATTATGCAACTTCAAATCGAAAAACAGGCGCTCAAGCGCGAAGAGGATCCGGCCTCCAAGGAGCGCCTGAAAAAGATCGATCAGGAGTTGAGCGAGCTGGGCGAGAAGTCCAGCCAGATGAAACTGCGCTGGCAGGCGGAAAAAGACTCCATCGCCAAGATTCGCGAACTGAAGGAAAAGATCGAACGCCTCAAACTGGATGAAGAAAAGGCCGAGCGCGAGGGCAATTTCGAGCGTGTGGCCGCCATTCGCTACGGCGAGCGGGTCACGGTCCAAAAGGAACTCGACAAACTGAATGAAGAGCTCAAGGAGCAATCGATCTCCACGGGGACCCGTTTCCTGAAAGAGGAAGTCGACGAGGAAGACATTGCCTCCGTGGTTTCCAAATGGACCGGAATTCCTGTCTCCAAAATGTTGGAAGGCGAAGTGGCCAAGCTGGTGAAAATGGAGGACCGCTTGCGTGCCCGTGTGATCGGACAGGATGAAGCACTGGTGGCCGTGGCCAATGCCATCCGTCGCAGCCGCGCCGGCTTGCAGGATCAGAAACGGCCCATCGGTTCATTTATTTTCCTGGGCCCCACGGGTGTCGGAAAAACTGAATTGGCCAGGGCGTTGGCGGAATTTCTCTTTGACGACGAACATGCCATGGTGCGTATCGATATGAGCGAGTACATGGAAAAACATTCCGTGTCGCGTCTGATCGGCGCCCCGCCGGGCTACGTGGGTTACGAGGAAGGCGGTCAACTCACCGAAGCCATCAAGCGGCGCCCTTACTCCGTTGTTCTGTTTGATGAAATTGAGAAAGCCCACAGCGATGTGTTCAACGTTCTCTTGCAGATTCTGGACGACGGGCGGCTGACCGACGGCAAAGGCCGCACCATCGATTTCAAGAACACAGTGCTGATCATGACCTCCAATCTCGGTTCCTCGATGATTCAGGAATTCCAATCCAAGTTCGGGGAGTCCTTGAAAGAAGACCGCAAGCACGGCGTCACGGCGAGTGATATCGAATCCCGGCTGCAGGACCAGGTGCTGCAAATTCTGCGCGAACATTTCAAGCCGGAATTCTTGAACCGTATCGACGACATCATTGTCTTCCACTCGCTGGGACGGAACGAAATCCAGAAGATCATCGACCTGCAACTGTTTCAGTTGGAGCGCCTGGTCGCCGAAAAGAACCTGCAAATCTCTTTGACCGACCGGGCCCGGGAGCTGCTGCTGCGCGAGGGATACGATCCACAGTACGGCGCCCGCCCCATGAAGCGCGCGATTCAGCGATTGATCATCAATCCGCTGTCTCTGCAACTGCTGGAAGGCAAAGTGAAGACCGGCGATCGGCTGGAGATCGACGCGGATCTCACCCGTGGCGAGATGATTTTTGCCCCCGCTTCCAAATCCGCCACCAAACGCGCCCGCGTGAGTTGAGAACCCATGCTGACAGGGTGGCGCATACCCCGATCATTCGGGGTGTGCGGCAGGTTTGAGGGAATGGTGCTCCGCAACGGTTTTGGGGAGAGAGCTCTGAAGATTCAAATTAAGCTGGTGCTTCAAGGCAAGTAAATGTGCATTTGATGCGAGCCGTTTCAACTATCCTCCAACCAAGAAGAACCGCACACATGCCACATACGCATGTGTGCGCCACCCCACCGCCAAACGCGCCCGCGTGAGTTAAGAACCGCTCTTGCCGTTGAATAACCGAATATCAGCGGTTCTGCAAAGCGAAGCGTGATAGGATATTTGCATGATCCAAAAAGTGGTGAAGAAACGTCATCTGAAGAATCAGGACTCCGTACGCGAAGATTTGGCTTACTGGTTGAGCAAAAGGCCGGAAGAACGCATCGCGGCCGTTGAACACTTGCGGAGGCAGTATTTTGGAGATTCAGCCCGACTTCAAAGAGTTGCTCGCGTTATTCAACGCCCGAAGAGTCAAATATGCAATCTTGCCGAGGAAATTGTTGGTGCCGACCCCAACAACCGTGAGTAAGGAAATTCCAAATGGGAAAATCAACAAAAATCACGATTCGCGTCTTTGTATCAGTTGTGCTGGGATGGTTTTTCGTAACGATTCTAGCGTTTGGGTCCTACTGGTTTAAAGAGGGGCAACCTCTCAGATATTGGCGAGCAAACAACTGGATTGCGAAATTCCTCCAGAATGCTGGTTCACTGTTTGGTTGGACGTATTTCGGCTTCGTCTGCACACTCATACTTTATTCCGCATTAATATTCTCTCTTCTGACATACTTGAGTGCTTGGAGAGGAAAAAAGTCTAGTAGACATACCATCAAATGCTAGGAATGTATTTCCGAATGGCATTTTCCTTGCCCAAAGCCAATTACAAGCTGCTGAAGCGCAAAGCCTTCGTCAGCACATAGGTATCTCGGAACGGTGAGGTTTCATATGTCAAACTCGGAAGATCCTAAACGCATTCTCCTCAGGCACTTTCTCGCCGCTTTGGCTTATCGCACGCAGAAGGCCTTACGCGGCGCACCGCCGGATTTTGGTGATTATGACCCGGGCGCACAAGTGCGTCCTCCGGGAGAACTCGTTCGCCATATGACCAGCGTCCTGGGGTATGCACGGACGTTCTTTCTCGGCGGTGTCTATCGGCCCGAGCCGCTCGACACGCTGGCGGCCGAGGAACAACGCTTTCACGGCATGCTGCAGGAACTCGGCACGCTTTTGGCAGGCAGTACACCGCTTCGGGGGATCACGGAGGAGCAGTTGCTCCAAGGTCCGTTCTCGGATGCCATGACGCATGCCGGTCAACTTGCTCTCCTCCGACGCTTGGCCGGCTCGCCCGTGCCGCCTGAGAACTTCGTGTTTGCATCAATCAGCGGTGATCGGCTCGGTTCGGATCAGTCGGAGCCCGCAAGCCCCGACGCCGAGTGGCCGGAGCGGCCTGAATGAAATGGCCGCGCCGGTGGGGTGCATACCCCGACCTATCGGGGTGTGCGATGCTTCGTGGGAGAGCGCTTCACCCCTTCGATCGCAACACGCAAATTCCCAGCCGCACACATGCCATACACGCATGTGTGTGCCACCCACCACCCACGCCCGGGTGGGCTAAGGAGCAGGATTTCTCTGCGCAATCTCCGCGCCCTCGGCGTCTCGGCGTTGAATAACCTTCTGTAGACCCAACGCTCTCATTCCCCACGGAAAATCCGCGCCCCAGTTTCCCTGCAGTCGAGCTTAGTGATAGTCTTATGGGTCGCGATGTCGCGAAAAACAGGACCTATACGACTAGATATGACCAATGCGAGTTGCATGAACAAAAAAGATCTTCTTGAACAAATGATAGCGACGCATCCGACGGTGCCCCAAGAAGCCATCGTCAAGGAAGATCTGCTGCGCGGAGGAGTGGCCTTCAGTGACGACGCCTTGCGCGTCGCCGCCGGTTTTCAACCCAAGTCCTATTTCATTTTTTCATTCGATTTGATTCCCATCAAAGAGATGGGCGAGCGGCGCGACGATCTTCACGCGCCGGAAGAGATTTGTCTCCAAGGCGGGCCCTCGAATTTCCGTCGCACCATCGTCTCGGTGCGATTGAATCCCGCTTCGCCCTATCGCATCGAGATCAGCGACGACGGCAAGATGGTGCTGACCGTCGAAAGCGGATCGGAAAACGGAAATCCAAAACGCACGATTGTTACTGAAGTCAGCTATCGCCCTTTGCCGGAATATTATGCGCGGACACTTGCCAGCGGCCGCCCGCTCCACGAAGTTGCTCCCAACATCGAGTGGGGATATTTGCTATACCTGACGGTCTACCGCAAGTGCCAGTACTTCGGATTCGAAGAAGAGTGCCGGTTTTGCGATATCAACGAAAATTATCGACAACAGATTGCAGCAGGCCGCCCCTACGAAATCGTAAAGACACCGGAAGAGATTCTCGAAGCGTTGGAGATCATCGCCGAGATGGATGAAACTGCGCGGGCCTATACCGTCACCGGGGGCTCCATCACTTCAAAGCTGCGCGGTCACACCGAGGCGGATTTCTACGAGCGTTATCCGCTGGCGATCGAAAAGCGTTTTCCAGGTCGCTGGATTTCCAAGTTGGTGGTGCAAGCCCTGCCGCTGGACGACGTGAAGCGGTTCAAAGACGCCGGGGTTCAAATCTACCACCCCAACTATGAAGTTTGGGACGACCGATTGTTTGGAATCATTTGTGCGGGAAAAAATCGTTACGTCGGGCGCGAGGAGTGGCATCGGCGAATCATTGATGCCGCGAAAGTCTTCGGGCCGGATTACGTCATACCAAATTTCGTGGCCGGAATCGAGATGTCGCAACCGGATGGATTTCGAACTGTAGACGAGGCGATCGCTTCGACCGCGGAAGGCCTGGAATTCTTCATGTCACACGGCATCAAACCGCGATTCACAACCTGGTGTCCCGAACCGCTGAGCGTATTGGGACAAAGAAATCCGCAAGGGGCCCCGCTCGAATATCACGTGCGACTGCTGGAAACTTATCATTCTCTAATTCGTAAATATAAGTTGTCGCCTCCGCCGGGATACGGTGAACCCGGCCTGGGCAGAGCGGTGTTCTCAGTGAGTGCATTTATGGATTGTTTTTGAAGCAGGTGCCAGGGGTCAGGTGTCGGGTGTCAGAAAACAGCTGTCAGCAATCAGTTTTCAGCTACAAGCCTCAAGCCATAAGCCCGAAGCGAGCAAAGACCACTGACAAGAAGGAAACACCTTAAATCCGTTTTGTTTGCTTGGAGCTTAGGGCTTATAGCTGAGAGCTGAATGCTGACGACTGATAAATAACCCCTGAAACCCGACACCCGACACCTGTTACCTCAGGACATTGACAATGTCGCCTTCGATCTTAATATTCAATATTGAAGCACCAAGGTATATTGCGGCGGCATCGTACCCTCCGCACAAGAGAAAGGTTTGAATTCATGAATGGCGTAAAGACGGTTTTGTTGCTGGGTTTGTTGACGGGTTTGTTGTTGTTTGTCGGCGAAACGTTAGGAGGACAAAACGGCATGATGCTGGCCTTGGTCATCGCCGTCGTGATGAACTTCGCCAGCTACTTTTGGTCCGACAAGATCGCATTGGCGATGAACGGGGCGAAACCAATTTCGCGTGAAGATGCGCCCATGGTGTACCGGATTTGTGAGCGATTGACCGCCAACAATCATCTGCCGATGCCGAAGATTTACGCAATTCCAACGGATTCCCCCAACGCCTTTGCGACGGGACGAAATCCGGAGCACGCCTCGGTGGCCTTTACCACAGGAATCCTGAAAATTCTGGACGAGCAGGAATTGGAAGGTGTGATTGCGCACGAGTTGAGCCACGTGAAGAATCGCGACATCCTCATCAGTGCCGTCGCCGCCACCATCGCCGGCGCCTTGACGATGGTTGCGCGCATGGCCTATTGGGCGGAATTATTCGGGGGTTTCGGCGGACGCTCCAGTGATGACGAGCGGGGCGGCGGAATCTTCTCGGGACTGTTGATGATCATTGTCGCGCCGATTGCCGCCATGTTGATCCAACTGGCTATTTCCCGTTCGCGCGAATATCAAGCTGATGCCAGCGGCGCTGAAATGACACACAATCCTTACGGGCTCGCCAATGCTCTTCAGAAGTTGGATGTCTACTCCAAGCGACTGCCCATGCAGGCGTCGCCCTCGACCGCGCACATGTTCATCGTGCAACCTTTCACCGGCCGAGGTTTGATGAACGCCGTGGGAAATCTGTTTTCGACGCATCCCCCGATTGCTAAACGGATTGAACGCTTGACCGGGAGAAAGATGGAATAATCAAGATCGGTCCGCTGCAGGGCCTTCAGATCAAACCCTGAAACAAAAACGGCGCTCCAAGAAGGAGCGCCGTTTTTTTCGCCAAGGTTTGGTAGTCGCGGCACGTTTTCAAGCCGCGGGCTCTTGAGAAACAAATCGATGATAAGGATCTTGAATCCGGCATCCCCGACCTATGAAGCAGGCGGGGCCACCCATCCTCCTCAACCTTTCTTCTTGAACATGGCCTTTCCCAGCAGACCACCCAGAGCCCCGAAAATGGAATACAGGATCAGAGAAACAATCAACCCGAGGATGATGGCTCCTATGGCGAATCCGGGGGAAAAGAAGTTCGACAGCATATCTCGGAGTTGAGGCGGAACATTCGAGTCTTGGCCGAGCTGGTCCATGATTCGCTGGCTCATCGAGCTCATCATGTTGTGCATCATAAGCCTCACCGGGATGGACAAAATCGTCGCGACCACTGCCGCCACGATTCCACTTTGCAATCCCAGCAGAGCGCTGTCGCCGCTCTGAACGACGGGGACTTCACGACTGTATAGATAAACGGTCAATGCGCCCCCCACAATCACCCACAGGCAGCAGCATATATTGCCGGCAGAGATGATCGGAATTCCTGACAACAGACCCGCCACCAAACCGCCCAGCAGCACCGCCTTCATTTTATTGGGCGGCACAGATCCCGGAGCCCCATATTGAGGCGGAGCCCCCCACTGGGGTTGTTGCTGTTGGGGCGGCGTCCACTGCGGTTGGGCCGGCTGAGCCGGAGGAGGTGGTGTCCACTGCGGCGGAGTCGACGGTGGAGGAGTTGCGGCCTGAGTTGCCACGGGTATCCCACAGACCTGGCAAAAACGAGAGCCTTCGTCAATACGGTTTCCACAGCTGGAACAAAAGGCAGGCATAGTGATCTCCCTGAAATGATCGTTGGTTTACTGTTGGAACAATCGAATCTCTTGAAAACCCAAGTTCCGCCGCAACATGCCCCACGCAATTACTGCGGCCGGTTCCCCGTCATGTTGCTGACCGAAATCTTTGTGGTTCCATTGCCCTCATCTTCAACCACAATGGTCTTCCACGAATCCTGGGTCGTCACATTCAAAACGACAGAGTGTTTTCCCTCGGCTGTAGTTTCAAGAACAGTGGCTTTGCTGCCCAGGCGGCCTTTGTAAAAAGATACCACTTGATCAACGCTGTCGGACGTGGTGAAAGCGGCCCCGCCGATCATTCCGCCCTTGCCACCTTCACCGCTAAAGGTCACCGATCCTGCCCCTTCGTCGGCTTTGGCTCCCGGGTAGATAGCAACCCCGAGTTTCTCTTCGGTGATTTCATCGCGGGCGTTGATCTTCATTTGTCCCCCGGGGGTGTTGATGGAGACTTCGGCCTTTCCGCCGGGACCTTCCTTCACTGAAACATTGTCAAGCACGGTCTTCTTGATGAACAGTCCGGCGCCGACCAACCCGACGACAATCAACACGACGAGAACTCCCAAGGCAATTAAAATGACCTTCAATGCTCCGCCGGATTTTTGCGGTGGAGCCGGAGGCATGCCGGTCTGCGGGCCGGGGGTGCTCCAAGGCTGCGATGGCGGAGGCGGAGCAGCGCCCACGGGTGCGGCAGCGGGCTGGGGAGCTAAGGCGCCGCAATTGGGACAAAACTTTGATCCCGAATCGATTGGGCTTCCACATTTTCCACAAAAGACTGCCATGATGTACTGCCTCCTCGCTGAGTTTACTCTTTGGTCTGCTTGTTCTTCAGTCTCAAATACCGAATTCTCCCTAAATTCCCGGTCGAAAGAGAGACGCGCGACGGCGACTCAAATGCGGTCGACCATTTGATTCACCACGGACCGGAATTTGTTTTTCTCAGGATTCGGTAAAAACAGATCGAAGAATGAAGGTAACAAATAGAACGGCGCCACTATACCACAAATCGCGCCGGTCAGATATCGGGACCAGGGAGTGGTCGATCGAATCCCCAATAGCTCCGAACCCACGTCGGCTGCCATCAACGCCAGCGCAACAAAGAGATACACTCTTCGCGGCGTTTGAACTCTCTCGTCACGGTCAATTCCCTGCCGAAGCGATTTTCCCCAAACGGCAAAAAGTACCATGCCCAAAAGTGCTCCGGAATAAATACCGGTGCAGCGGTTGCACACTCCAAAGGGTTGATTAAAAACCAGAAAAGACCGTTCAGGCCTTTGGTGGCACAGCGGTGAGAAGAGAAGATAGAGCCAGGCAGCAACCGTTCGATACCCGCGGGCGGCGGCCCAGGGAGCGCCCACAATCGCGACATTCCAAAGAACGGCCGCAGCGAGAAGCAGGAAGTAAACGGTGAAGAGTTTTTTTCGATCAGTCATGGGAACAATGAAGCGGGTGTCAGGTGCCGGGTGTCAGAAAACAGCTGTCAGCAATCAGTTTTCAGCCAAAAGCTTCAAGCCATAAGCCCGAAGCAAGCAAAAACCACTGAAAAAAATGGAAACACCTTAAATCCGTTTTGTTCGCTTGGAGCTTAGGGCTTATAGCTGAGAGCTGAATGCTGTTTTCTGACACCCGGCACCTGACACCTGCTTAGAAAAACCGCACCTTGATGTCCGGCCGGCGCTCCAAATGCACGGTGTCGACAAACCGCACCTTGCGATCCTCCAATGTCAACAGCAGCGAGGAGGTTCGGGTTCCGTCTCCGAAGTAGCGCACGCCTTTCAGCAAATTTCCGTCCGTAACGCCGCAGGCGGCAAAGATCATTTTTCTCCCCGGCGCCAAATCTTCGGTCATATAAACTTTTTTGAGATCCGTGATGCCCATCTTTTCCATACGTTCGCGCTGACCTTCCTTAGCCACCACCAGCCGGGCTTGGATTTCGCCGTTCAAGCAGCGCAGCGCCGCTGCGGTCAACACCCCTTCCGGCGCTCCTCCGATGCCCATAACGGCATGAACACCGGTTCCCAAGACGGCCGCCGAAATGCCGGCTGAAAGATCCCCATCGCCGATCAATCGAATCCGGGCACCCGCTTTTCGAATGTCGCTGATCAAATCCGTGTGGCGCGGCCGATCCAGCACGATCACGACCAAGTCCTCGACGTCCCGGTCCAGACGGCGTGCGATGGCTTTCAAATTATCTTTGGCGGGAGCATCCAGTTCGACCGCCCCTTTGCAGGCCGGCCCTACGATAATTTTCTCCATGTAGCAATCCGGCGCATGGAGCAATCCGCCGGCGTCGGAAGCGGCCAGGACAGCGATGGCATTGGCGGCGCCGGTGGCGCACAGATTGGTTCCCTCGAGCGGGTCCACGGCAATATCAATTTCCTGGTATTTCACCTGATTCTGTTTCGAGCCCAGTCCCACCCTCTCTCCAACGTAAAGCATGGGGGCTTCATCGCGCTCCCCTTCACCAATGACGACCGTGCCGTCAATCGCCAGGGTGTCCATGACGCGCCGCATTTCTTCGACGGCCACCTGATCGGACATCTTGCGGTTGCCCTGACCCATGGTGTGGGCGGTAGCGATGGCCGCCCGTTCCACCACTCTCAAAAATTCATGACTGAGATCTCGTTCCATAACATCCTCGCGAATCTCCGAGCGGCTGAAGCCCGCCCGAGAAGAAACGACTTTCTCCTTTCAACGGAGCGAATTTGGGATGTCTTGAATCACCTTATTCAAATCTGAGAAGAATTTCGAACGGGGAAAGAGTCTAGCAGAAACGCCATGAAACAGTGAGGAAAAACTCGGGCCGAAACTCGTTGGTCGAGCGCAGAAACGTTACCCGCTCCAGGAAACCGGCCGCGCCGATGCCTCAAAATTGGCTCACGAGAATACTTCGTTCACGGGATAATAAACGCCAAATTTGGCAAAAGGAACGTATTCGAATCCGCGATGCAGCGGGTCGTTCTGAAGTTCCGAGGTGTAGTCGATTCCCAGGGCCGAATAAATCGTGCAGGCAATGTCTTCGGGTTTGATGTCGCGGCCTTGTGACCAGCCGGGATCCACCGTGGCCGATCCTGTGGCATCGGTGGAGCCGATGGCCTGGCCATTTCCTTTGGATCCCCCGCCGGCAAACAGAATCGACAACTG
The DNA here is from genome assembly GCA_028716525.1 of Terriglobia bacterium. Lineage (GTDB taxonomy): Bacteria > Acidobacteriota > Terriglobia > JAIQFV01 > JAIQFV01 > JAQUPQ01. The sequence goes on from JAQUPQ010000005.1 coordinate 131,123, forward strand.
CAGATAATGATCGCGCCCGTTCTGATTGTTGAGCGCGCCGACCGTGCGGCCGAATTCGCCGGCCGCCACAATAAGCGTTTCGTCGAGAAGCGACTTCCCTCCCGATGAGCCGGGCTGTCCGGCCAAATCTGAAATCAGCGCCGCCAAACCGGGATCGAACTGCTTCATAGAGCCATAGATGCCGTTGGCGGCGTAAATGTTCTGATGGTTGTCCCATCCGCCCAAACTGATCGTAATGAAATGTGTTCCTTGATTGGACTTCACGATATTTCTGGCGACGATGCAGGCATCGCCAAAGGAGCTGCCGCCATAAGCCGTGTGGTCGGTCGATGTGAACGAAAAGATGCTATTGATGGTGCTGTTGTACATCAAACTCTGGGCGTCCGTATAAAACTGATCCATATCCTCGGCGCGGCGCCCCATAGGAGAATTCTGGCGGAGCGAATCGTCCAAAGTATGGAGCAAACTCCAGCGGGTGTTGAAGCGGGCTTGACCGTCGGGATGGGTCACATTCGCCAAGCCGTTCTGAGAGGGGGCCACGTCGAAATTTGCATATTGGGCCGCAAAATAGCCGGAACCGACCAGATTGGAGCCCGAATTCAGCGAAATGAAACCCGGCAGGAGTTGCCCCGCGGTGCGATGTTTATCGTACTCATAAGCCACCACCGACCCGATGTTGGGCGAGATCTTGCCCAAGGCCGCCGCCGGGTTGCGCGCGATTTGTTTCCACACCTGCCCCAGAGAATGGATCAGCGCCCACGCGCGCGCCGATCGAACAAATGTGAGATGCGGCATTTGCTTTGCCAGATTGGGCATCAATCCTTGTGGCCAGCGGATATTGCCGTAAGAGGTCGGCGCGAAATTGGAGGGCGTCCAGGATCCTTCCTTGAGATCAAAGGTGTCGGCGTGACTGGGAGCGCCGTCGAGGTGAATGTAGATGCAGGTCTTGGCCGTGTTCAACAGACTGACGCTCGGCGATTGGGCCCGCGTCTCAAGCGGGCGCAGGACGGGCAGAAAGTAATAGCCCGCCAGAGCCGTGCCGCTGAGGGCAAAAAACTGCCGGCGGCTCAGTCCCGGCCCGTCCCAAAAATGGTTCCGACCATGATACTTCTGACATTCACATTTTCTCTTTTCTTCAGCTGTCATGGAGTTCGCTCCCTCCCCGCGATCCGCGCCCTCGGGCTGCGGTTCCTGGATTTCAGTGGTTGTAAATGAAGTCCACCTTATTCAAGAGCGTCCACTGGATATCTTCCACAGTGGATGCGCGGTTGGTCGAGGTATTCAGAAGATTCATCAACGCGGATTTTTCCGCGTTGGTCGGAAATCGGTTCAATGTCGACAGAAACAATTCATCCAGCAGATCGGAATTGTTCATCCCGGAGCTTACCAACTTCGAAACCGTATTGGAGGCGCCCGCCGCGCCGGAAAAATGAATCCGGGAGATAACCACGTTGTTGTTCATCAAGCTCAAGGCCTGCAGGATGGAGGGATCCGTCGAACGCGGTTTGGTGTCGCGGTCGCCTCGCAGGAACGTGTTCAGAAAGGCCCGCACCTGACCGTTGCTGGTGGGTTCCGTAGTGTCCGGAAGCTGCATGGCCCATTGCACCGTCGTGGTGTTGTAGCTGGTGCCGTTGAAGGTGGTCGGGATGGTGTAATTGCCCGACACGTTGGTGGCTTGAGTGAGAGCGTCGTGGATTTCTTCGGCATCCAGCCGCGTGGCGAAGTGACGGGCAAAATAAGGGATGTAAGCGTCTTGCCAGAGTTTGGGATCGTAGTTGGACGAAAGCTGATAGGCACTGGACCCGGTGATCAACCTCATGATGTGCCGGAGGTCAAAGCCGCTGGCAATAAACTCCTGGGCCAGCGCCTGCAACAACTCCGGATGCGTGGGTTGCAACGACCACGGCGCCGGAGGTGGATTATTGGGATCCAGGCGCGCCAGATCGAAGGTGTTGGGTGGATCCACCATCCCCATCCCGAAAAAGTGCGCCCACAAATAGTTCACCGCAGCCCGGGCAAACTGAATGTCGCCCGTGAGATTTTTGGCCAAGACGACACGGAAGTTCTCGCCGCTGGCCGGAGCTTTGCCGCTGAAAATATACAGGGGATTAACCGAGGTGGCGCCGTTCGGATCAATGCGGGCCACCCGGTTTCCGGATGTGGTTCCCAACGGGTAATTCCCGCTGGCTCGATCCGACACAAACCATTTTTGAATTTGGGAGCCCGGTGCAGAGCGCTGATTTTGCATCTGGGTCCGCGAGTAAAACGCCGACATATGCCATCCGTCCATGCGAATCTTGGTGGCGCCCCACACGTTAATTTGATCCAGATGGCCCGAGCCGTTGTGGCACAGCAAGCAATCAAACACATTGATGCCCAGAAACACATTGGCGGTTTGAACCAACTGGCCGTCGTAGGTGTCTTGAACCGGCCCCATGGGAACGGTTCCGCCGACCACAAAATTCACAGGACCGTTCTGATAACTGTCGCCCGAGGCGACGATCAGATCGGTGGCGATTTGGTCGTAGGGCTTGTTCTGGCTGATGGAATTCTTTAGATAGGTGTAAAACGCGGTGCGGCCGTCAATAAAACGATTCACATTGCTGGAAGTGGCGGTGTTCTTGAAGAGATCGCCGAAGAACATGGTCCAACGATCGACAAACTCGGGCGACTGCAGCAGGGTGTTGATCACATCATCCCGCTTGGTGGTGGACGTGTTCGCCAGAAAATTTCGGACCGCCGTGGAGGTGGGAATGCGGCCGGTCAAGTCGAGTGTGACCCGCCGCAGAAACTCTTCATCCGTCGACATCGCCGCGGGTGGCACGCCGTCCTGTTGCATCTGATTGAAGATGAAATTGTCGATGAAATTTCTACGAACAATGCTGCCCGTGTCCCCGCCTGTGGGGTGTCCCGTCTTTTCGCTCACCATTTGAGTGGTCTCGGACAGCAGGGCTCGATGGCCCGCGCCCGGATCGATGAAGGCGCGCGGTCCTTCCTGGAAGAAGGTGCAGTCGCTGGTTCCAAAAACTCGCGGAGGAACGGCTTGTTCAGCCGTTACCAGGCCGTTTTCAAAGATACCGGCTTGATCAATCGCCATCCCCACGGCACTACACAGGCCGGCGATCAACACGAAAAGTGAGACACAGGCTATCGCTCGGAGTTTCATAGGCGTCACTCCTGTCGAATGCGGCTTCACAGAGGGCCCATCGAACCGTCTTCCCCCACGAGGCGGAGAAAGATCGTGCAATCAGTGATGGAATTTATTCCATCAACTTAGACCGGGTCGCAGCGGTTCGGTTTAACACAACCCGGGCTTCAATGCGTCCAATGCGCGCTTCCCGCTGCCTTGAGCCGCAGAAAGCAAGTAGTTCGAATAAGGAATTGATTAGAAAAGAGAATCGCCGGAGGTTTCAAACCTCCGTTCCAGACTAATTATTTTATCTGCCCAATGGCGCAATTATAGAAAAGCGCCGGCCAAAGTAAAGGTATTTCTTGGAATTCCGCGCGCTGCCGTCATCCAATTCATTGGCCAACGCATTCCTTGTGAAAAGATTATTTAACACGGTTCTTAGATAAGCGTTGTGACCGGCCTCACGGCCTACCGTCTGGCTCCCTCACCTCTCGGTTACGATTCAAAACGCTTGCGGCAAGGGTTATTTAGGTCTTAAAGTCCGTCGAAGGGGGCCTGGATCGATGCCAAAAGCCAGATTGAAAAAACTGAGTGCCCGGAAAGAAATGAAACGGCTGCGGGGTCCAAACGAGGCGGATGCCGCCAAGAAGGATTCTTCCTTTCTTCAACTCCTGGACACCCATCAAAGGATGATGCAGTCATTCTTTCTCCACCAGGAGGCGCTGCTTCAGCGCAACTTTCGCTTAGCCCACCGAAGGCTCATCCAGTACGAACGCCGCATCCGAAAACACATTCAGGAGGAAGAGCGGTGGTTGATGCCGGTCTATGCGCGAGCCGGAAACGTATCGGGAGGACAACCGCAACTCTTCATCGGGGAGCATCGCCGCATCGAGGAGTTTATCGACCGCTTGAAGGCCCTTCTGCAGAAAGAAAGGGGGCGGGAGAGGTCCGCTTCCCGGCACGCCATCGAAATCCTCTATCAGGAAGCCATGTTCCGCTGGCTGCTGGAACATCATGACGAGAGGGAAAAACAAATTCTCTATCCCACCCTGGACCGGGTCACTTCGAAGAAAGAGCGGAACGTGATTTTGAAAAAGTGCTCGTTCTTCGCAAAACACTCTAATCGCGTTTAAGCGACCTCCACGATCAAAGCCAAAACTAGTTTCAATGTAATCCCACGCTGTCTCGAGCCGATTCAATCAATTTGGCGGAATCGTAGGCAATCCCATCTTTAAACACCCAAACCACTTTCTCGATATCCGAAATACTCTTGGATGGATCGCCATGAAGGACCACCAAGTCGGCCTTCTTGCCGACGGCCAGGGATCCGATTTGATTGGATTCGCCCAAAAACTGCGCCCCATTGAAGCTGGCAATATGGATGGCCTCGGCGGGACTGAACCCCGCTTCCACCAGCAATTCCACCTCGCGTTGATCCCCAAACCCGGGGACGACGCCTCCATAGCCCGTGGGATCGAGCCCGGCGAGCAGCAATCCTCCGGCTTTCACAAAATCCCTTTCAAATTGCATTTCCTTTCTAAGTCCGGCCGAGCGGCTCGAGGCCGGCGCCGCACCCAGGCGCGCTCGTGTGCTCAGGTAATCAATCCGGGTCTGCGGCAACATAACTGCCAGTGCCCGTGCATCGAGTGGTGGACGGTTGGGAACAAACGTTTCAAAGACGGGGAGCGTTGATGTAACCGCCACCCCGTGCTTCACCAAGTCGCGAATGGTTTCCTGCACCGGCTCGCCTTCGATGTCGAGTTTCTCGAGGGTGGTGGCGGTTTCCTGCTGGGGGGGACAAAAATCCGGCTTCTTGTTGGGATCAAACTCCGTGTCCACGACCAAGCCGTGTTCCAAATCGTCGATGCCTAACAAGGCGGCTTCACGAAAACCGATCGAACACAGGTGTCCCGTCACCTTGATCCCGCGGGCGTGCGCCGCTTCGATGGCGGCCTTCAACTCCGCCTGAGTGATATTCATATATGCCTTGAACGAAGTCACGCCCTCCCCGGCCCAATACTCCACCAGCTTGCGGGCGTCGTCCGGTCCGGTCAGCTCGTGCGTCTGCGGTGTGAACGAGCCGGGCCCTTCGAGATAGGGTCCGGTCACATAAATGTCTGGCCCCGCCATCTTTCCGGCATCGATCAGTTTTTTGAGATTGAGATCGGTGTAGGGTTCGATGCTCCCGGTGGTTCGAATCGTGGTCACACCGCCGGCGAGGTAAAGTCGTGGCGCACTGATGGCCAAATCGTTGTAATGGCCCTGACCCGCCGGATAAAAGAGATGATCGTGCATTCCCACCAATCCCGGAATCACGGTATGGCCGGGAAAATCTTTGATCACGGCTTCCTGGGGAGCAGCAATCTGTCCGGCGGGCCCGATAGAACGGATCCGCCCGTTTTGAATAATCACGGTCTGATCGTCCATCGCGGGTGCGCCGGTTCCATCCATCACGCGCACGTGGGTTAAGGCAATCACAGGCGCATCCAGAACAACAAAATCCTTGACCGCTTTTGAAAAAGAAGCAGCCCGTTGGCCAAAAGCCGTGCCGACCAGGGCCATCCATACCACTCCGACACAAATCGACCTTTTCATCGATCCACTCCTTCATCCGATCTCGATCAGAAAAATCGTGTGACTTACTTTGAAACTGCGGTCAGAAGTATGACTTTTTCGGCCTGCAGGATTCGGGAAGGCGGCAGCTGACCGCTCACTTCGACCTCGACCCCCTTCTTCAAATCATCGAGGACCGGGTCAGAAGCCCCCTTCTTTTCCTTTTTGAATTTGAATTTGGTCTTGTCGTCGACTTGAACAAGCACCGCCAGGTTTTCACTGTCGAGTAAAAATCTCCGCTCCTCCAACTTGACCGTGAGGACCGTCCCTTTGAATTTGCGGTAAGGAAATTGAGGTTTATCCTCATCTTTGTCCTTCTTCTTCTTATCGCCACCCATGGTGTACTGGGCGAGGGTTGAAGTTGTCCACGTGGACGCCAGGCCCCCCACCGCAAAGATCAACGCAAGTATCACATTGAGCCATTTCATCCGTTTCAATTGAGTCATGGAAATCCTTCCACAAAGGAAGTGTTGTGGGTGGTTCGCATCACCCAACCCACGGCGTGATTTTACAACAGCGGTGACGTCGATTCACACTGGAATTGCCACACCCGGCCCGGTAGCAAGAGGTCAGGCGGACATCGCGTTTTGAAAGAAATGAAAAGGAAGGAATTACGGAGCAGTTCTTCATGCCTCGATAGATCGGTGCACCCAGGGGCATGAAAACAAATGATTCGGTCTTTGGACGACCGTTCACCGCAGAGGCGCCGAGGTCGCCGAGACTGCGCAGAGAACCTTCCGGATGTTTTCTGAGTAAAAGACCCTCCCCGGCACCTGCCTGCCCCGGCGCTTCGCTCCGGGAACGGGCCGGGGACACCCGACACCTTTTTTCGGAGCAGTTCCTCATGCCCCGATGGATTAGGGCACCCGGGAGCATGAAAATGAAGAGGTCCGATTCGGTTAGGCCCGGAGGTCCGGTTAGAGGGTAGCTCGCCCGCAGGGCGGGGCATTTCCCATCGCGATGCGGAAATCATGCGGTGCAAGACGAATTTTGAATTTCGGTTTGCAAACACCGCAGCCTTCGTCCCGACGAATCGGGACTGGGCTGCGCTACCCAAACGACCTTTGCTCAGGCAGCCCCACCCGCCGCTCGTCCCGCTTTGCGGGAGAGCAAGGGTGGGGTAGGGTGTAGGACCTTATCGCCCAGCCCCGTCAGGGGCGAAAGAGAGCTCCCATTTTCGGAGCCGTCGAGAGGGTGGCCGTGAATACGATGAATTGCGAAATCTTGAAGAGACGCTTCTGAAATGGTTTGAGGGGACCCACCCGGGTGAAGGTGGAATCCCCCCTCCCTCAGGCTGGACGATACAGCAGACCCCCCCATAAGTCCACGAATCACCAACCCAAGCTGATTCCACGCTCTAGCGCGGGTTCTGTTATTGTCAAAATCGCTTGCGGAGTAAACCTTCTCCCATCCCCATGAAGGAAAGCCGACTCCGTAGACAATCCAAGAATCACAAATTACAATAGGGGCGGCACTTCAAGATTGCATTTACATTGCCCGAGGCCGTCGACCATGGATTACACTGCCGCGCACGCCCAATCCGGAATCAAGTCAAAGCTCCCCAAGATTGAGGTGTGGCCAAACCAATTTCCGAATTATGAAATCACCATCGTGAACACCGAATACACCTCGGTTTGTCCCAAAACCGGTCTTCCCGACCATGGCACCATTACCATTCACTACGTTCCTCACAAGCATTGCGTGGAGCTGAAGTCCTTGCGTGAATATTTCCTGGCCTATCGCAATCTGGGGATCTTTTATGAGAACGCCATCAACAAAATACTGGGCGACGTGGTGGCCGCCTGCAAGCCTCGCCGGGCCCGAGTGCGGGGAGAATTCACAACGCGCGGCGGCATGCACAGCATTGTGGAAGCCTCCTTCCCCCGCCCCACAAGCACAAGAAAGCCCCTCTGACTTGGAATCTCGCCGCCGCTGAACCGCATGACCTTCCGCGGTTTTGCGGGCGCGACTTTCTCTCACCTTTTCAATTTCTCCCCACTCCGCTGCCTTCTAGGTGCAATAAAATATCTCTAAGATCCGGCGTGTTTCATCCTTCTCTTGTCCTAGGCTGGTTTCATTTGGCGGTCTGGAAGAAATTGTTTCAGTGCTACAGTGGTTCGTTCCTGGGGGTGAACGGGGGATATACTTGCAAACTTCTCGGACAATTGCAACTAAAATCTTTATTTTTTATTGTGGTCGGCTTAGGACCACCTTAGATCAACTCTAGGTACACAGACCGGTCCTCTGTCATTCAAGGACGGGACGATTGGGGAGATCACAATACAACTCAGCCGTGCCTTGAGCCTATCCGGGCGGCCAAGCCATGGAGCGACCCCCCAGCAGGTGGAGATGGATGTGAAAAACCGACTGTCCCGCATGGGCGCCGGTATTGATGACGGTGCGATATCCGGTCTTCTGGATGCCGCGATCGCGTGCCAACTGTGCGGCGACCATGTGAAGATGACCGATCAGCGATTCATCTTCGGAGCCCAGAGCATCCAAAGATTCGATGTGTTTTCGAGGAACGATCAAAACATGAGTGGGCGACCGGGGATGAACATCCTCGAAGGCCGTTACTAAGTCGTCTTCAAATACGATTTTTCCCGGCGCTTCCCGTCGCACAATTCGGCAAAAGAGGCATGGGGTTGAATTCTCGGCCATGTTGGGTTGCCTTCTCTCCTAACGTCGTCGCGTTCTGGTAGCCGGCGGATTGAGATGATTCTGGTAGCGCCGGCCGTTCTTTGAGCCGGCGGAATAAGACGATTTTGGTAGCGCCGCCGTTCTTCCGCAAACGGTTCTTCGGGACGTATCTAGAAAAACCTCGCGCTGTGGAATTATTCATACCGCAAGGCATCGATGGGATCAAGCTGTGAGGCTTTCCAGGCAGGATAAAAACCAAAAATCACTCCCACGCCCGCCGACACCGTGAAGGCCAAGGCGATGGAGAGCGCTGAAATGGCGGTGGGCCACTGCAGAAGACTGGATATCATAGTAGACGAAGTGGCTCCCAAGGCAATGCCCAGGAACCCCCCGACCAGTGAAAGCGTACTGGCCTCGAGAAGGAACTGGCGCAGCAGGTCGCGGGATTTTGCGCCCACGGCCATGCGAATGCCGATCTCGCGGGTTCGTTCGGTTACCGAAACCAGCATGATATTCATCACGCCGATGCCCCCGACCAGCAACGACACCGAAGCGATCACCACCAACAGATAAGTCATCACCTGGTTCGATTCGTTCCTCATTCGCGCCATATCTTCCAATGTGCGGATAAAGAAGTCTCCATCCTGCCCCGCTTGAATATGATGACGCTGCCTCAGCAGAGATGAAATCTGATCCTGAGCCAAGGGGATTGCTTCCTGGGTCGAAGCCGAGGCAATGATGAAATGCAAGTAGGTGATGCCGAGGAGTTTCTTCTGCACCGTGGTATACGGGACAATGATGGTATCGTCCTGATCCTGCCCCATGGCGTTCTGACCCTTGGACTGCAGCAACCCCACCACCTTGAACGGTTGTCCCTTAAGCCGGATGGTTTGACCCACAGCCTCGGACCCGCCAAACAAATTTTCCGATACGGTCCGGCCGAGCACCGCGACCCGGGCCGCCGAAGCCACGTCCTGCTCCGTAAAAAATGTTCCGTCATCCACCTGCCAGTTGCGAATCGTGGGAAACAATTGATTGTGCCCCACGATACTGGTGGACCAGTTTTGGTCGCCACTCGCCGCCAATCCTTGCGTGCGGACCCCCGGCGTGACGGCCGATACGGCCGGACATTCCCGCTCAATGGCTTTCTCGTCGTCTTCCACCAGCGTGGTAATCGAACCCATGCCCCAGTGAATTCCGCCGGCCGTTTGAGTTCCCGGATAAATGAAAATCAAATTCGTTCCCACTTGGGCAATCTGATCATCGACCATCTTCTGGGCGCCTTTGCCGATGGAAAACACCGCAATGACAGCGCCCACACCGATGATGATGCCCAACATCGTCAGCGTGGACCGCAGCTTGTGACGCTGCAGCGCCTTAATGGCCACTCGAATGATCGCCAAAAACTTCATCAAAACCCCTCAGGAGAACCCCTTTCGAGCGATTTTTTACCCTCGGACCGACTCCGCTATCCGGGAGGGTCTAGCGGGGACTCGATACACTAACGACGCCATCGCACTCCGCAACGTTACAGCGAGCGGTCGGGCAGCGTCTGCGGAGTCGGTGCATCAATAAACTGCAGTACCGAAGGAAGATCTGCAGGAACCAGGATGCGCCTCGCCAATTGCACCAAGGTCAACAGTTTTTGTCGCTCGTCGCCAATCCGCCGGGCGCGTTCCACGGCGTCATCAAAATTCACATTGGCATAACCCGCGATGGCGCGCGATTCCCGATTAGAAAGCTCCTTGCGTTTTTGCGTGTTCGCGCTTCTCTCTTTTTCGCTGCTCACCGATTGACTGAGTTCGTCAAAGGCCTGTTCATAATTTTCAAAAGCCGTGGCATAAAACCCGGGAGCCAGCGTTCGATCGATTTTGACGGCGCTCTCGGCCAACATGGTAAAGATGACGGCGCGGTCGGGCTTGCCCTTGATCTTTTCGGCGGCCGAGGCGGCATCGGAAAGCAGGCTGCGTGCCCGCTCTTTGTCGGAGGATGCAAATCCGCCGGCGATGGCGGCCAAAGCCAGAGTTTTTTGCCGCTCATCCGTAGCGTATTCCGCAAAGGCCAAGGCCTTCTGGGGATTCAAATCCGCCAGACTCATCGCCATGACATTGCTCATGGCCCCACGTTGGCTTTCCGGAAATTTCTGGGGATCCAGACCATCGAAAAACTTCTGTTGCTGTTTTTCGGGGGGTTCCGACGAATCGAAATCCATGTTCATGCCGCTCGAAAACATTCCGCCCGTCATTTTGTCCATCGATTCCATTTGCGGTTTTATTTCCTTTTCCAGTGCTTCCCCTCGCGCCGGATCCAGCTTTTTCAAGGTCGGGACCAAGGCCATCTTAATGATCGCGCCAAACGAAAACGGCATGGATTGAGGAGAAGACCCGGGAGGAGCGTTCTTCATCATCTCCTTCATCGTCGCTTCTTCCAACTCCGGAATTTTCTGCAGCACCGCATCGACCGCCTCCAACGCAAGATTGGAATTAACATTTGCAAAGACGCGCGTGGCGGTGGCGAACATCACGGTTTGCATAAAAGAGGGGTTGCCGGCGCTGAATTGGCGGATCATTTCTCCAAATAGCGTGTTGGCCTGATCCGGCGCACTGCGCTGCAGTTTCATCAACAAAGGCATGACGGCGTCAAATGGAAAATCGCGATTTTGCAGTGTCGGAAGAATCAACAGAACGGCGCGAGAGAGATCTTTTTCACCCACCTTAGAAGCCACCTGTTGGATGGCTTGGGCCCGGAAGTTTGTGTTGCCGCGGCCGAACAGGGACATCATAATATCGGGTTTGTCCGCAGGGGGCGTTTCTTCAACCCGCATCGCTAGAGCGAGCGCCGACTCCACGTCGATATCGGCAAATCCTACCGCAAGCTCACTTTGCGCTTGAGCGCGCTTGTTGGTATCGTCGGCAGGCAGCTCCTGAGTGGCTTCAAAAGCCGTTTGATAAATCTTGCCGGCTCTGGTCTTATCGACCTCCTTCATGGTGTTTGCGACTTGCGACAGGATTTCCACTTTAACCGCCGGCTTGGCATTCAATGCCAATTGATACGTTTCATCCAGAATCTGAGCCGCCTTCGCCGAACTGGACGCCGCTTTGGCTTTTTCGGATTTCCCGGCAGGCTTGCCCTCGGGTTGACCTTTTGCAACCGGTTCGCTTTTTTGCCCCGTGGCTGAAGCGGGCGCCGATGCTTGAGCAAAACTTTTCAAAAGAAAGCTCAGCGAGGAGCAGTAGATTCCCGTCCACCCCGCCAGGACAAATAGAATGACCGCCAATCTTTTTATGGGTCGCATGAAAGTGCCTCCTGATTCCAAGGGATCCCCGGGAACTAGTGTAGCGCGTCATAAATAGCTTTACATATTACCCAGGAGGCGGTATGCTCTGGAACTATGAGCAGAACAGCGACCGCCATCGAACTATCCCCATGGGAAACCCAGCAGTTAACCCGTTG
>JAQUPQ010000006.1 GCA_028716525.1 Terriglobia bacterium
TTCAACATCGACGTCAATGGAACGCAGCCTGCAATCACCGCATCCACACCAGGGTCCTCGAGCACAGCGCGGACAGTTTCTGCAAAGGCTTCGTCATTGGCCATGGGGGTCAGGTCAATGGGATTGTGAAGGTCGACCAAGCGATCGATGTGGGCCCTTTTGAAAATGGATTCCAAACGATCGAGAGTCTGAGATCCAAACGGGGTAAAACGAAAATCTCCGAGGCAGTCGGCGATAGAGACGCATTCGAAACCCGCGTTGGACACGGCGCCCAATCTCCATCCGTGAAAATCCTTCGGACGCAACAAAACGGCCAGCTTGATGAGGTCTTCAAAATCGGCCAGGGTCTCGGCAACCACGATGCCGGCCTGTTGTGCCAGCTGCCGAGTCACCGTGTAATCACCCGCCAGGGAGGCTGTGTGACTGGCTGCCGCCTGTGCGCCTGCGGCCGTTCGTCCGGCCCGGTAGAGAATCACGGTTCGCCCGCTCGAAGTAATTTCTTCTGCCGCTCTTAGAAATCTCAATCCGTCGCCGGGTCGAAAGCCTTCCACATACACTGCAAAAATTTCCAAAGAAGGATCATCTTTTAAGAACATCAGATAATCACCCAGTGTCAGGTCCATTTGATTTCCGACGGTGATTGAATAGGTCGGGTTGAGGAGGGCCAGCTTGCTCGCTTTGGCCACAGCCAACGCGCCGCTTTGAGAAAGGATCGCCAACGGCGACACGGCCTGCCTCGAAACCGGTAATTTGTATTCCGGGATGAACATGGTGTCGTAATGACCCGGCCGTGAAATGACGCCCAGGCAGTTGCCGCCATTGATGACGGGGCCGTGCCACTCGGTGTCACGGGAATTCTCGAGCGCCGTTCGCATGCTTCTCACAAGCCCTTCCGTTCCCGACTTTTCCTCCAATCCACCGGGAATCAAAATGATGCTTTCGGCCTTCCGGTGTTCGATGATCTCCGTAATGGCAAGCGGCGCCTGTGTGGCCTCGATGGACAGGATGAAAAGATCCACCCGGTACGGAAGGGCTTCAATAGAAGGAACACAAACACATTTCTCAAGGGTATCTATCCCCGGTTTGACGACGAAAATCCGATCCCGATCGAATCCTTCGCGGATCAGATTATTCAAAATGATGTGGCCGGCGTTCATTTTTTCCGACACTCCCATCACCGCCACTGAATGCGGTTGGAGGAGATTCTGAATCTTCTCAATGGGTCGATCGAATTCCCGGCGCTTTTTAGGGACGCTGAGCTTAACCAGAATGTCCAGCGCCACGAGTTCACCATCGGAGATCACCAGGGGATTGATTTCGCATTCGGAAATCCAATCCGGCATGGTGCCTCGTGCGAAATCTGCAAAACGTTCCACCACTTCGGCGATTTGCCGCTTGCGAATGCGGCTCCGCTGTCCACGCAGCGTTCCTGTGATCAATTCTGTGACGGCCGGTTGGCTCAATATTTCAGAAAGGCGTCCAGACGGAATCAGGGCAGGAGAAAACACGGCGATGTCTTTTCCCGGCTTGAAATTCTTTGTTAGAAACTCGGTGTAGATGCCGCCCGGACCGAGCGTTACCACCGGCCCGAACTCTTCAGTCCACCGCGCTCCCAACAGTAACTCGTTTCCCAATGCCGGGCTGTAAGGAACAAACTGATGAATTGTAAATCCTTCCAGTTCCGCGTCGACAAATTTGACCGCCAAATTCTCGATGGCGGCCGCAATGTCCCTCCGGCTCCTTCGCACCGTGGCCAAGGCTCCGACATCGCTCTTGTGAAGAATCAGCGGCGAAACGACTTTGATCACCACCCAGTCTCCGGTGAACTCTTCGATATCTAAAACCGCCGCTTCAGCCGCGTTTTGCACGAATCGATGGAAAGGCGTCGGAATACCGAGTTCCCGCAATATCGCCAACCCTTCCACTTCCAGGAGCGCAAATGCACCTCGATCGCGGGCGCTTCGGAGCAGCGCTTCGATGGTGCCTGTTTCCACAACCATGATGTCCACTCCTTCCATCAGCGAAGATAGCCGTAGGCCCTGGATCGACGTCGGGGACAGACACCCTATGCGTTGCTTTCGGTGATTATTGAAATCAAGGGGTCCGTCTCCGGCGTTCCGGGTCAGATAGGACACGACTACTTCCCGGTTTTGGGTAGTGGCGGGAGAATTAAATTGTGCGGAGCAGGAAAGGGGGGGACTTTCGAAAATCAAACCGTCCGACAGGCAAAATTGTTACCAGGCCGATCCTGAAAATAGGGATGATGACTCAAACGGCTATGAATTATTGATACTTAAAAAGCGCCACGACGATTTTTTGACGGACTGTTCAACCTGCTTGAATGTCCCCGGCAGGCTTTCGCCTCTCCATGCAGTTTCCTTTTCTCCCGCGCCTCCTTTCATCAGCTCTTCCCAGCGATCGTGACCAGTCTACACGCTCAAGGACCTCGATTCAACGGGATTCCAAAATGGGTGGTGGCTCCACTTGGCGGTCATCGTGAACGGAGCCGCCGCGGCTGACTTCCTCAAGTTTGAGCAGAATTCGTCAAAAGGAACCACTACCCCAAAATGTGTGGCATCAGAATTTGCGCATCGTAAAGCGCGGAATTGCAGCAGAGCGTCTTCTGAACCACGATCGAGAGATTGGTTTTTTTTCGGGTTCCCAGTACACTTCGAGATGCATTTCAATTCTTTAATCCGCAAGCCCTGCCTTGGATGGCACGACAATTGGGTCATAGAAATTTGCGCCGAGAAAGGACGAATTAATGGAACGCCTCAACATTTCAAGCGGGACGCCGTGGGAACCTCTGGTGGGCTATTCTCGGGCGGTGAGGATCGGGCCGTGGGTGCATGTTTCCGGGACCACAGCCACGGACGGTTCAGGAAAACTTGTGGGCGTTGGAGACGCTCACGCCCAAGCGGTACAGATTCTTCGAAACATCGAGTCAGCGCTTCACAAAGCCGGCGCGCAAATGAAAGACGTCGTGCGCACGCGCATGTTTGTCCTGAAAATGTCGGACTGGGAAAAGATCGGCCGGGCGCACCGGGAGTTTTTCGGAGAAATCCGTCCCGCAACGTCCATGATTGAGATTAAAGGCCTGATTGATGCCGATATGTTGGTCGAAATTGAAGCCGAGGCCTACGTGGAAAAGCCGTGAGGAGAAAATTTATCAAGGTCGACCCGGCGAATGCATTTTTCGCCGGGTAATGTTTTGTCATTCCAGAATGTTGATTGAATACTGGAATCCCCCGAGAAACGTGCGGCTGGCCCCCTGCTCCAGTATCACGCCAAATCGAACAACAAAACCTCTGAGGCATCCACGGCAATGACTCGCAACTTCTGCTCTTCGCTGATGGCCGCGCCATCGCCGGCATTCAGTTTATGGCCGTTCAAATTCACCGCCCCGCGGGCCACCTGCAGCCAGGCATGCCTTCCTGGTGAAAGCGCAAAATCCAACTTGGCTGCCGGGTCCAGGATGGAAGTGTACACATCAACATCCTGATGAATGAGAACGGCGCCTTCGCGGGCGTCTTTCGCGGCCAACAGCCGCCATTGATTGGAGCGCTCCGCCGCGCTGAAGGTTTTTTGTTCGTAACCGGGAGCCAGGTTTTTTTGGTTCGGAAGAATCCATATCTGCAGCAGATGCACGCGCTCCGTGGCTGAAGGGTTGAATTCGCTATGCGTGACACCCGTGCCGGCGCTCATGCGCTGAATTTCTCCGGGATGGATGATGGAACCGTTTCCCATGCTGTCCTTATGCTCCAGTGCGCCTTCGAGGATATAGGTCAGGATCTCCATGTCACGATGGGGATGAGTTCCAAAACCCTCGCCGGGCTCAACGCGGTCTTCATTGATGACACGCAGGTGCCGGAAACCCATGTGGCGAGGATCAAAATACGTGTCAAATGAAAACGTGTGATAGGTGTCCAGCCAGCCGAGTTGATTGTGACCCCGCTCGTTGGCGGGTCTTCGTGTAATCATAACTTCCTCCATCGCTCCGGTCACTTTCTGTTCGTCCACAACCTGTCGAGCGCGGCCTTTCCAGGGCCTTCCAATACCAAGGCCAAGCTTGCAGCCAACATCATGAATGGATACTCGTACCCTCGCGGAAGAAAGAAACCGTTCCGAAGATGCACTCCCAATATAGCCACCAACATCTCAATGACAAACAGAGCTGCAAACCAGCGTGTCAACACTCCCAAAATCAACGCCAGCCCCCCGACAAATTCCAGAAACGTGACTAAAGGACCGGAAACTGCAGCCAGAGGGATATGCATCATTCCCATCGACGCCGAGACATTGTGCAGTCCGTATCCAAAAAGCTTCTGCCAGCCATGAGCAAAAAATACAATTCCGACGGCCAGCCGAAGGATGGTAAACCCCCACCCGGAAACTGTTTTGAATTGATGAGAAGACATCGTTGTTTCTCCTTTCTTAGAAATTTGTTGCGTGCTCTGCCCCCGAGATTGAGGGCCGAGGCTTCGCGATCGGCAAATTAGAGTCCATGACAATCTAGGGAACTGTCGCGTTCCCGGGTTCTTCCCGGATTTGATCCAACAACTGCACCAGCAGACGCAGGCGCGATTTTTGGAGACGGCCCAAGCTCCGGCAATGCATGCGACGGATGGGCCCGTCCAAACGCTTCAACAGTTGCAGTCCATGCGGGCTGATTCGCACCATGATGACTCGTCGATCCTTCAGTTCGCGCGCCCGCCGCACCAGCCCCCGATGTTCCAGGCGATCCAGCAAGCGTGTGATGTCGGGGTCGCGCGTCACCATCCGTTCTGCAATCTGCGAGCACGCCAGACCCGCCGGACCGGCCCCCCGCAAAATGCGCAAGACGTTGTATTGCGTCGGCGAGAGCCCGTGAGTTTTCAACTCCGCCTCGGCGCGCCGCAACAACTGATCGGCGGTGCGTTCGAGGCTCAAAAACACTTCGGCTTCGAGGCTTTCAAATGGCTTCTTCTGTTGAATCTCTTTTTGCAGTCGCGTCATTGCAACCGGCATAATAGTTGTTATAACGACTATTGTCAAGAGGAGGAATGTAACAAGTTGTCTTGCGGGAGCGCGAGCGAGGCAGATAAACAGGACTGGCGCGACCGGTAGGACCCCCGGTCATTTCCTGAAAGAACTGCAGGGTCGCGGTATACTAGATGAAGAAGTGCGTCCGGTGCCCTGTGGTTGCCTCAACCGGGATCCATACGGTCAGGCGCAAAACCTGGAGGCTGGCATGACCCTCCGTAAGAGATATGTTTGGTTCATCCTGTTGGCATTCGTCGTTGTTCCATTCAGGGTTTCTTCTTTCCCGCAAGAGGGCATTCCGCCGGCGGCCGAAAGAGAAGCGGTTTCAACGGATGGCATGGTCGTTTCTTCTTTCCCCGATGCCACGCGAGCCGGAGCGCGAATGCTGGCTGCGGGAGGAAATGCCATAGACGCCGCGGTCGCCACCGCATTTGCTCTGGGCGTGTGTGAACCTTGGGCCTCGGGACTGGGTGGACAAAGTTACTTGTTGGTGCATCTCCAAAACGGCCGCACCGTGGCCATTGACGGGTCTTCTATTGCCCCGGAACATTTCAATCTGGAGGAACTCAAACAAGGCCGCAATCGACTGGTCGGATATAAAAGCGCCACGGTTCCCTCCACCCTGGCGGCGCTGACCTTCGCACTGCAACAATACGGCACGAAGAGCCTCGCCGACGTTCTGGCCCCGGCCATCGAAATCGCCGAACACGGGTATCGCATCACACCTCTGCAACATTCCATCTGGATTGAAAACCTGGAGGACCTGCGAAAATCGGAAGGCGCCAGAAAAGATTTTTTGAAGAATGGAAACGATCCTTGGGAAGCGGGCGATCTGTTTATTCAGCCGGAACTGGCTTACACGCTGAAGCGTATTGCCGAAAAAGGCCCGGACGTTTTCTACCATGGCGAGATGGCCGAGGCCATCGAAGCCGACATGATCCGCCATGGGGGTTACATCCGGAAAGAAGATCTGGCCGCCATTCACATCACCGAGCGCGAACCCGTTCGAGGCCGGCATCGCGGCTACGAGATTGTCTCCTTCCCCTTCCCCCGATCCGGCGAGACGGTTCTGGAAATGCTGAATATCCTGGAAGCGTTCAAACCTAAGTTCTTCAAAAGCGAGTCGCCCGATCTCGTTCAGGCCACCCTCGAAGCCATGCACATCGCGCTGGTGGACTCGCGCGCCAATCATCCCGATGCCAATGTGCCCCCGGCCCAACGAGACCGGCATCTCATCGACAAACGATTTGCCCGGCAGCGCGCCAAGCTCATTCGATTCGACCACCCCCTGGATGAAAAGCTTTTGACCCCCGAGCCGGGCGAACCGGATGACGATTCACAAACGACCCACCTTTCCACCGCCGACCGCTGGGGCAATGCGGTTTCCCTGACCCAGTCCATTTGTCTTTATCACGGCGCCAACGTCGCCACGCCCGGCCTGGGATTTCTCTATAACGATTACATGCAGACCTTCGATTACCGCCATCCGGACAACCCGTACTTCATCAAACCCCATGGCATTTTTCATTCTTCCAAATCACCCACCATGATTTTCAAAAACGGCCAGCTCTTCATGGTGGTCGGGAGCCCGGCAAGCCCGCGCATCATTACGGCCATCGTCCAAACGATTACCAATGTCTTGGACCGGAAGATGACATTGCACGATGCAGTGTTCGCCCCGCGAATCCACTACTCCGGAAGCGTTGTGAGCATCGAGGCGCTTTCGCCGCTAAACGTCGAAATCATAAGAACGCTGAAGGACCGAGGATATAAGGTTAAAGAATACAAGGTGCCTGACAAATATTTCGGAGGAGTCCAGGCGATTCTTTACAATGCCAAGAAGAAAACGTTTACCGGAGTGGCCGACCCGCGGCGCGACGGCATCGCTCTCGGGCCGGAAAAATAACTTGGTTTGTTGTTTATGTGAGGGTGCAGGAAACAGAACGACCGGTGAGCCGCGATGCTCCATTCCGTCGCGGTCGAATGGAGCATCACGGACATTTTATCCATCAGATAGTGCTGAATCTCGGCGCGGGTTAAGATCCCATTCCCTTCAAGTCGGTTGAAGTTTGCCGCTTTGCCCTCTTGAGTTCGGATTTTTTGTTGGCATTGGGTCTCAAGTCTTGAATGGCTTTTCCCAAACTGACCCGGTTTGAGCCCGTGGTCAGAGATTTAAGGCTGTTGGGTCCATCAAACGGAATACCCAAATTTCTGGCCACGTGCGCCGCACTGACACAATCTCCGAGATTTCTGAAACCGTTGCATGCCGCAACCGCGCTTTCGCCGGTGAGGGACGACACTCTTTCAGCGATAGCGGTGTTATGGCTGAGCACTTCGCTGGGAGGCAGCCCTCCCATCATTCCGGTTCCCCGTGTTGTCGTTCCTAAATTGGGTGAATTTCCACGCGAGGAAGAAGGGGCCGCAGCGGGCGTGCCCATGGGTGGGCCACCCATACCTCGAGCCGCAGAGGCATGACCGTGTTGGGCCATTAGGGGTGTGGCTGCCAGACTGAAGGCAGCAATCAAAACAATGAGCACTCTTCTTATACACTTCATAGCTTTTGCTCCTTCGATAATGTGGGATCGCATGCAGCTACCCGTGGGGATGCGGGCGACCTTCTTTTTGTGATGCACTCCCGATGTCAGGCGTTGGCTGGATAATCAGGGCGTGATTTTGCGCATGGAAGGCGCTGTGCGACACGCCAGCGGGCCGTTCATCATCACATCTACGGCCAACAACGATAGGACATTCATCCGGTCGCCGATCCCACACGAACCTGGGTGCATTGAATGCACTCATTGGGTGATCGGTGTGCATAGCGACCCTACCGGGTCTCAATCCCTTCAGCAATACTGATATTCAGTTTTTGAACTTGCTTGATGTCGCCGTATGTGAGCGTGACGGTGTACTCGCCGGGCTTCAGAAATTTCTCTCCCTGGCCGCCGTACTCGGTTAAAAGATCCTTGGTCGGCTTCAGATTCCAAACCACCCGATTGAGACCGGGAACGCCTTCCGCTTTAAGATTGGCCACCGGCTGGCCACCAGAATTGGTGATCGCCAAAGACACCGGCTTCCCCGTGTAAG
The DNA here is from genome assembly GCA_028716525.1 of Terriglobia bacterium. Classification (GTDB taxonomy): domain Bacteria; phylum Acidobacteriota; class Terriglobia; order JAIQFV01; family JAIQFV01; genus JAQUPQ01. The sequence goes on from JAQUPQ010000006.1 coordinate 8,107, forward strand.
CTTTGATCCACACATTAATGATGGCGCCCAATGGAGCATTAGCGCCGCTGTAGACCTCATTTCCATTCCACTCGGAGAAACCCGGCAAGGGATCGAATCCCAAAGACGGCCGTATCGGAAACAGATGGGCCGACTCTTTCTCAATCTCCGGTGTCATTTCTTCGAGCACCGAGATGTCGTCAAGGACATACAAGCTCCGCCCATGTGTGGCTGCCACCAAATCCAACTTCTGGGGTTGAATTTGAATATCGTGAACCGGGATGGTCGGCAGCCCGCCGAACTTCGTCCAGCTTTCTCCTTGATTGAAAGAGACAAACAAACCAAATTCCGTTCCGGCATAAAGAATCTTGGGGTTCTTCGGATCCTCGCGAATCACCTCCACCGGTCCATTGTCCGGAAGGTTGGAGCGAATGGATTGCCAGGTTTTTCCGGCGTCGATGGTGCGATAAGCCAAGGGCGCGTCATTTCCAGTTCGGTAACCTTGGATGGCCAGGTAGGCCGTTTTCGCATCGACCCGGCTGGGCTCGATTCGGCTGATCCAAAGCCCCAGCGCCTCCCCGGGCAAGTTCGAAGTCAGATCGGTCCACGATTCGCCTTCGTCGGTCGTGATCCAAAGTTTGCCGTCGTCTGTCCCGGCCCATAGAACGCCCGCTTGGACCGGTGATTCAGCCAGAGCGTACACCACTCCAAAAGTTTCAGCGCCGCTGCCGGTGGTTTGAATGCGATCGGGATTTTGCATGGAAAGATCCGGACTCAACATTTTCCAATGCTCGCCGCGATCAGTGAGTTTGAACACATGATTTCCCGCCAGATAGAGGGCATCGGAGAAATGACTGCCGATCAGCGGAGAAGTCCAATTGAATCGAAAGATTTTCTGACCCTCAGGCGCCTCGGGGCGAAGCCTCTTTTGGGCGCCGCTCGCCAAATCGAAGCGGTAGACTGTTCCCTGCTGTGATTCGGTATAAATGATGCCGAAATCTTTCTGATCAAACACACAATAGAATCCGTCTCCGCCCCCCAAGCTGGTCCAGTCGCTGTTCAGAATCCCGTCCTTCGTTCGGGTGCTGTTCGGACCCACCCAATTCATGTTGTCTTGGAGCCCTCCGCAAATGCGATAGGGATCGCTGGAGTCCAAGGAGATGCGGTAATACTCTCCGGCGGCAAAACGATTCAGATGCGCCCATCCCTCTCCATGATTGAAGCTCTGGTAGGCTCCGCCATCGGTCCCCAAAATGACGCGTGCGGGGCTGCGGGGATCGATCGCCAAAGCATGACAATCGGGGTGAACATTCTTGAACCGATCTTCCCGGAATGTCTTTCCGCCGTCTTCCGACACGTTCAACATGAATCCCAAATCGTAAACGCGCTTGTCATTCTCCGGATCGACGCGAATTTGGCTGAAATAAAAAGGGCGCGGATCGAGGCCGCTCATTCGCGTCCAACTCTCGCCGCCATCTTCGGAACGAAAGATGCCGCCGGACTTGCTCATGACGTCATCGATGCCGCTGGTTCCGTAAAAATCGCTTTGAATCACCGCGTAAACGATTTTGGGGTCCTTTCGAAAGATGTCGAGCCCGATGCGTCCTGTTCCGGCCGGCAATCCTTTTTCCAATTTCTTCCAGGTCGCGCCGCCATCGGTACTTTTGAAAATGCCGCCAACATCTTTTCCATCCGTGACCGCCGGACCTGAAGTGAACGACCACGGGGTGCGTTGTCGGGCGTACAAGGCGGCATACACAACGTCAGGATTCGAGGGATCCATCGTGACATCACCGCAGCCGACGCGATTTTGGTATGGCGCCGCCGCCTGCAAAACCGCTTTCCAGGTCTTGCCTCCATCCGTTGTCTTGTAGAGGCCGCGCTCGGCACTGGGCTGCCAGAGGTCGCCGACCACGGCGACATAAGCGGTCATCGGATCTGCAGGACTGACCAGAATTCGCGCGATGCCCTTGCTTTCGTTTAATCCCACATTCTTCCAGGTGGCGCCTGCATCCGTCGATAAGTAAACGCCGTCTCCCCAGTAGGCGCTATTGCGGTCATCCGCTTCACCCGTTCCCACCCAGACAATTTTGGAATCCGAGGGCGCCACGGCAACAGCGCCGATGGAAAACACCGGTTCCTTCTCGAAGATCGCTTTGAAGGTCGCGCCGTTGTCGGTGGTTTTCATTACACCGCCCGTGGCCAGCGCAATGTAAAAAGTGTAAGGATCTTTGGGATCGTAGGCGATGTCGGAAACGCGCCCTGACATGATGGCCGGACCAATGCTGCGGGCCTTCAGCTGATCCAGCAACACCGCGTCGAGCGCGGGAGCCGTCGACGCCACGGCAACCGTCTTGGTCGTGGGTGGAAGTGCTGGAGTCTTGGCCGACGGCTTTTTCTTCGTTGCAGCCAAAGAGAAGGAGCCGAGGCCCAATAGGACACAAAGAACGATGAGGAAGCAATGTTGACGCATGAACACCTCGAGGAGATCGAAGGATTTTTGGAGCCCTGACAAGCGATGTGAAACCGGAAATTTATAACAACCCGGTTGCGTGTGTCCAGTGGAGCGGTCACAAATTGACCGGGCTTCGTGCGCGGTATCATGACCTGCGTTTGCAGCTCGCCACGAAATCCTCACAGTCTTGGTAGTCACGATCCCGCAAGGCGCATAGGCGTCAACCTAAGCAACGGAAGGACGATATTCATAAATTCCAAGCTCCAAGAATCAAATACCAAATAAGCTCCAAAATCCAAATCCCAAACCAAGTGACCATTGTTCACTCCCAGTCCCACAGAGTAATTTTGTCGTGACTTAGAAACAAGACGATGGCTTTCACAGCGTGGTTTGGCAACTTGGAATTTGGAACCTGGTGATTATTTGGAGTTTGGGCATTGGACCTTGGAATTTATTCATGTGCTTGTTGCTCCCTTAGGTTGACGCGCATGCGCAAGGCGGGATCATGGCTACCCGGGCTCTGCACGCACCTGCCATCCGCACATCCATGCGGCAACCACCCCGTGATTACCAACTCAAATTCCTTTGTCCGGCTTCATCGCCTGTGGCACAATCTTTGAATCATGAGCAAAGATTCATCGGGGAAGATGCGAATCACCAGGGTGTACACGCGTGGCGGCGACAAAGGAGAGACGGCGTTGGTCGGCAATCAACGCGTTCCCAAAGATTCCAAGCGCATTGAAGCCTACGGAACTGTCGACGAATTAAACTCCTCGATCGGTTTAGCTCGAGCGTTTCTTCAAAAATCCGCACAAGACGCGGCCGCGAATATCCGTCTCGAGAAGGAGCTTGCGAAAATTCAGAACGAGCTGTTCGTGGTGGGAAGCGATTTGGCGACGCGCGTTCAGGACCGTTGGAAGGACATGCCGCTCATCGAGCAACACCACATCGACGAGCTGGAGAAATTAATTGATGAGTTGGAAGCCGATTTAGGCCCCCTGAAAGAATTCATCTTGCCGGGGGGCAGTTTGGCGGGCGCTCAGCTGCATCAAGCGCGGACGGTGTGCCGACGCGCCGAGCGCGCGGCTGTTTCTCTTCGTCGCGAAGAGCCCCTCGGCGATCTCGTCATTCCCTATCTCAATCGATTGGGCGATGCCTTGTTTGTGTTGGCACGATGGAGTACACGCCAGGAAGGCGCACCGGAAACTCTGTGGAATAGAGAAAAATAGGGACCGGGTTTCAAGAGTCGGGGTTTAGGTATCAGGGATCAGGTGTTGGGGATCGGATATCGCGTGTTGGGAACTATTGACGAAGAGAAAATATAGCGACAGACAGTAACTGTTTTCGACGCGCCATGGCTTGGGTGGCCGCGGTGCAGTTTCTGCACCGCGGAACTCGAAGTGTCACTATATTCTGTCATCCTCTGTAGTGTTGTGTTTCTCAGATAAGTCGATAAGCAAAAGGCCGTCAAGCAAATGACAAATCAGGCCAAAGCAAATGAAACTTCTTCAAAGAACTTCCGAGACACAACACCAGCTATCCGGGGTTGGAGATCGGGTCACGTTCACGGGGCCTGCAGTTCCTCAGCCCGCCCATTCATGGGCGGGAACAGAGAACCAACAAACAGGTTTAACATCAGCCCCATTTATGTGGCAAATGGAAGGAGTCTCTGCAGGAGCGAACTGGTACCCCCGGCAGGTTTTAGACCGTGGATTTTGCCCGGGAATTTCGCAATCCGGCGGTCACACAAATTCCTGCGGGCAGTTCAACCGTTGTGTTCATTGGCGCCATGCCGTTCGCAGTGAAACACGAACCCCCGCGGCGCCCCCATCCTCAAGGACAAGGCTACTAACAACCTCACCCCTGGCACCCGATACCTGACACCCGACACCTGAAACCTGCGTCTCGCTAGCGAGTTGTTCCCGCAGCTTCTTTTTCGGTCTTCACATTCAGTGTGACGCCCCCGAACTTTCCAGCTTTCTCGTTGATCGAATAATGTCCTTTCAATATCACCACGCTCTTGAATCCGAGCCCCTTTGAAATTTCAGGACTCAAAGCCATGTCCCGGACCACCGGCAGCATGGTTTCTTTCCCCCGCGCCGGCACGGGCCCTTGGAATGTGACCATCATATGGTCGCCTTCCACCAAAGCGGATGCAGTTACTTCCTTCGGCCCTGGCCGGCCCGCCGTTTTAAGGTTGACGTCAATCGTAATACGACAAAGTCCCCACCCATCGCACTTGTTGTCCGGGTTTCCAAACTCAATCGTAATGGTAATGACGGGGGGCTTGGCCCACACCGGCGTCACTTGCAGCAAGGCCATCACAATCAACAAAGCAGCCCCCATCTGAAGACACTTTTTCTTCATGTTTTCCTCCCGTTTGAGAAATTTAACGAAATTGAATCGCTCCAACCCCCCAGCGGACTGAAGCATTTCGGGCTCATAAAAAGTGATTTGCAGCGCCACACTAGCACTCGGTTGTTGGGAAGTCAAACGGCCAAACTCGAGTCATCGTGGCATGGTTCGGAGGCCGCGCTCGACGTCATTCAAGGTTAAAGACGCGCGTTCGGAATGTCCTGCCGGCCCGGACGATCCATTCCGCAAGTGTCGCTCGACACCATGGGCCTTCTCATGGGAAAATGTATGCGAAGCTTGGCCGCGTGAGTTACCGCGCCGCCTGGCGCCACCTCCAAGTGGGACTCATGCCGGAGCATCGAGACTTCAAAAATCTTGTTCAAGCCACATGATTTGACAAACCAGTTAAACGTCATCCTCTTGCGCGAGACGGATAAGGGGAGATAGTCATGCCACATCAACGACACATGAGTTTCAATCCCAAATCAGTACTCACCAAGGTGAGTGAAGGAAGAAGTGTTGCCGCCTACCACAGAAAGAAGGTCATCTTTGCGCAAGGAGATCCGGCTGATGCGGTCTTCTACATCCAAAGAGGCAAAGTGAAGATCACTGTGGTTTCAAAAGCCGGGAAAGAAGCCGTGGTGGCGTTGCTGGATGCGGACAATTTCTTCGGCGAAGGATGCCTGGCGGGACAGCCGCTGCGCATGGCAACCGCCACAGCGATTGAAGACGCCACCGTCGTTCGACTCGCCAAGAGGTCCATGGTGCGCCTCCTTCATGCCGACCCGAAATTCTCGGAGCTGTTCACCTCTTACCTGCTTTTGCGGAACATTCGAATCGAAGAAGATTTGGTCGACCAACTCTTCAATTCCAGCGAAAAACGGTTGGCTCGAATTCTGTTGTTGCTGGCGCACTTCGGAAAGGAAGGCCGAAAAGAAATGGTGCTTCCGAAAATCAGCCAGGAAACCCTGGCGGAAATGATCGGCACCACTCGCTCCCGGGTCAGTCATTTTCTCAATAAATTTCGCGGGCTCGGCTTCATCGACTACAACGGCGGCTTGCGCGTTCATAGTTCGCTCCTCAACATCGTCCTCCACGACTGAAGACCTCAGCTTCTTCGCCCCGAAGTCGCGATTTGCAAAGTGAGCAATATTGAACAGATTTCAGTATCGGGACCTGCTAGTTTTTCCCTCGAGTCCAAGAAAGCGACGAGCGTTATTCGAACCTTCCACGCGAATGGACGAGATAGATTTCCCGCGGACCAGGCGCTCCGAGAGATGCGGTCCCACAAAAACAACACCGGTAGGCCCAGAGTTCAAACCCTGGTTTCAGTGGCGGATTGATTTCTCTGCTGGATCTGGCGAGCGTTCCTCGTCCTCGCTGAGTTCGTCTTGAGCAGTACCTTGCCATTCACCGCACGACTCCCATGTGGAGGCCGCACAAGCCGTCAAAGAGATCCAGCCTAATTTTAGGCGAAGGTGGCGCGTTAATGAATATTCTGCTTTACAACCCCGACAATGAAATCACCAACAATTTCATGCCGCATCTGTGGATGTTTCTTTTGAAATCGCTGACGCCGGCGAAGCACCAGGTGTTTCTGGTGGACGGCAACGCGCAGCGTTTGAGTCCGGCCGAACTGACCGCTTACCTCCAAAAGCACCACATCGATCTGGTGGGCATTGGCGCCATGACTCGAATGATCCAAAAAGCTTACCGGATGGCCGATGTAGTTCGCGCCGCCGGCATCCCGGTTGTCATGGGCGGGCCGCACGTCACTGAAGTACCCAACGAAGCTTTAGGTTACGAGGGCGAACCGCGCCACGCTGACGCTGTGGCCTTGGGTGAGGCCGATCAAACCTGGCCCGCCATCGTCGCCGATGCCGAAGCCGGCAGGCTCAAAGAAATTTACGCCCCGCTGGACGCCGCCGGCAAGGAAGTGAAACCCTCGCTGAGCCCCTATCCGATCATTCCGTGGGACCGCATGGACCTGGATCAATTCAATCTGATCCGCCACTTTCCCCAGTGGGCTCGACGCGCGCTTTCTCTCGTGGGAATGAGTTGGGAGAGTTTTCACGTGGTTCCCATCGAGTCCGGCCGCGGCTGTCCTTACGGCTGCGATTTCTGCACCGTGACGGGATTCTTCGGCGACTCTATCCGCTTCCGTTCCAATGAAAGCGTGGTCAACGAACTATTGATGCTGAAGTCGCTGGAGAAACAGGAGAATGGCAAGATCGCGGTCTTCTTCATCGACGACAATTTTGCCATCAATCCCAAGCGGACCAAGTCGCTGCTCCGGGAAATTATCGCTCAGAACGCTCAAATCCCCTGGGTGGCGCAAATCAGCATGAACCTGCTGCGCGATGAGGAACTGGTCTCGTTGATCGCACAAAGCGGCGGCAGCTGGATTTTTATGGGGCTCGAATCCATCGATCCCGACAACCTCAAGAGCGTGAGCAAGGGATTCAACAAGCCGGAAGAATATCAGGAAGTCCTGGAACGGCTGGCGCGCCACGGACTTTACGCCATCACGTCTTTCATTTTTGGAATGGACGGCGACCGTCCGGGCGTGGCCGCACGCACCCTGGAAGCGATCCGTTCCTGGCCGCCGGGGTTGCCCGTGTTCGGACTGTTGACGCCGTTCCCGTCGACGCCGCTCTACGAACGGTTGGTGTCATCGGGCCGGCTCACACAGCCGAAACACTGGCTGCAGTCGAAGGCCTTCACCATGAACTTCTCGCCTCTGGGAATGTCGGCCCAGCAGGCGCAGGACGAAGTACGACAGGCTTGGGAAGCTTCCTACAATCCGTCCGCTATCGCCCGCACGATGAACTGGCTGGAGAAAAAATCGTTTCGGGATCGCTTGACGCACCTGCTCGTCCGCTTGGCTTTCAGGGGAATCTATTTTCCTCAAATGCGTTGGCGGGAATGGGCCCATGTCCTTTTTGAAAATCGCCGCCCCATTCTGCATTTGATCTATCAAGCGTTGGAAATGAAATTCAAACCCAAGCCCGCAGAATCGCCTTCCCCCGTCGCGACGCCGCAACTCGAGCGGACCGCCTGATGGCTACCGCCAATTGAAACTCTGATTTCATTGGCATATTACGCCAACTCCATTCTCTCCAAGCCGCAGGTTTGACTCCTCTCTACTATTGTCTATGTTTCTTGGGGTAAAGAGCCTACACTGGAACCTACAATCACTTCAAAAATTAAAATGACAAAATAGAATGTGAGGTCGAGATGCGCAAATTTGTTTTCTCTTTGGGGCTTTTTTTCGCGGTACTCCTTTCATGCGGGTATCAAGCCTTGGCTCAAACACCCACGGTGGAAACCTTCAAGCAGGTCATGACGAAGCGCCTGCAGAAGCTCGTGATCGGTGGTACCACCCAGCGTGATGTCCGGTTCGTATCCGTGCAGGCCGGCAGAGCGAAGGACGGCGCTTACCCGTTTCGTGCCACCATCGTGGTGCGTGATTACGGCACAGGATATCCCGCGAACCACTACTACGGCCAAACCTGTGTGGGCAAACTCGAGGATCAGGACTACTACATGCTCCCCGATGACTTCGGGGGATGGAAGGTGGAAGGTGTGATGACGCCTCCGCTCAGCTCGCAAACATGCAAAAACAATCCCGCCGCGGGTGTCTCCAGCATTTCCGCGGAAGGTTTGGAAGGCGCACCTGCTGCCGCCGGAACTCCTGTTCCGCTGGCCGTAGCCAGCCGAATGACGAGCGCGCGAACCAGAGGAACCGGCAACGCTGGAGGTGGTTCACTGACAACCGGCGAGTGGGCTTGCTACGGTTCCGGGGGACGCGCCTTGATCGGTCTGGGATTCAAAGTTTATGCCGGTGGAACCTACACCGATCTGGACAACAAGAGCCGCGGCACCTATGTGTTTACCGGCAGCACGATCACTTTCAATGGCGGACACCTTGCCGGGCAGGTGGCGCACTCTGTGGGTGGCGGAAGATTCAACATCGGCACGACCACGTGTGAGCACAATCGATAAGTTGATCCGTTTGAAAATGCGGGGGTCATCAATGAAGCAGGTCACCTTGTTGCGAGTGATTCTTATGTGCCGGGGCGCAACGAGATATGCAGGTACTTGGTGGTGAACTCAGAGGAATCCACCTCTCAAAACATCGCCTGGGGGCCTTGGATCGTCGTTGGATTCGGGGCCCTGCTGTTTCTGCTTGGCGCCGGGCGCTTCGTCTTGAAGCATCGGTTTGGTTTCATCGACGCGCTTCATTGTTGTCTCGCAGTGGTTCCCGCGGGCTTGTTGCTTCTCGTCTTTGAATACGTCCTTCATCATGCCCGGCGGGTATCGATTATTCTTCTTTTTGTGGCCGGAGTGCTGGCCTTCTCGTCCCCGGTTTTTGATGTAGCGCTTGGGTTGGCCCTGATGGGAGCCATGGCGAGCCCTGCGCTGAGTGACTGGAAAAACAAGAATCGTCTGCGGAAATCAACGACGGCGCCTGGCGGCGAAAATTAAGAACGCAAATAGCCCCGCCGGCAGTGGCACTTATTTTGATCTCGCCCCAGGACGCACCGCCCATGCGTAGTTTTTTTCGCTCCTAGGGTAGTCTATCTGAGCGCCACCGGAGAAGGAGAAGCCCCACGCGAGGTCCGAATGTGTCACATCATCCTCGGTGCATGACCAGTAGTCGTCGGCCTGCAGGTTTGTAAATGGACCCGTGTTGGTCAACATTTTTATAAACTTGGCGCCCTTATTTCTCAACTCAGAATAATACAAATGTCCCATCTCACTGTTGGTGCAATTAATATCGCTACCACAATCACGATCAGCATTGGGAAGCCGCCAGCCTTTCAAGCCGCCAAAACCGCTGCCAGCATTCAAACTCGCAGCCCAGGCAACAGCTTGATCATAGGTTTTCTTCCCTCCTGCTCCGGCATCCTTCAGCCAGCTCAACTGCGTGTCTGTGTCGTAGATCGTCCCGTCGTGCATGTCCACGAGTGATGCATGTGCGGGGTTTTCTGCGGAAGTGCTGGCTTTGGAATACCGCGGCGCCTGAGCGAAGAATAGCCCGATCACCACCATAAAAACGCTTGAAAAAGCTCCTATCCCTTTCATTACATTTCTCCTCTTCTTCGCAAATTACATCAGAATTTTCAGTTTGCTATGTCCGGCTGGCTCGCCGTCGCCAACAGCAAGAACCTCAATTGGGGGCCGCTGATTACCCTGCCGCTGGTGCCGAACCAACAACTTGAATCTGAACACCGCTTAACCGGGATTTCCGTTTTGGGCGATTCGGACACACTTCATCATAAACTGCAGCCCTCCGCACACAGATGCGTAGCCTGACGACGACACAAATCGCCCCCCCTCGCCCGCCTAAGGATCTTTGGTTTCCGCTCCTTTTCGGGACTGTTCAGTTTGAGGACTGGGATCTTTTTCTTGAAAGCCTCAAGCGGCCAGCTGGTCGGAATAGTATCGGGGGCCGACATGGAGTCGGTTGGCGATCGATGGATTGTACGCCCGGGGAGATTTCGATTCAAGCAGATCTCATTTTAGACTGGGCCTAGATGATTTATAAAAATCCGTCGCGCCCGAAATAATGACGAGTGAGCGCACACGTTGGCAAGGAAAGCGATGCGAAACTTTGGGCTGCGCCTCGCCGCGGCGCTGCGGATGGCGGGCGGCGCACACCCCCATCTATCGGGGTGTGCGGTGAACAGCACAAAGTTCTTCGCTTAGGAATGAACCCGCTTTTATCCGACTCTCCGCACACATGCCAAGAGCGCTTGTTTGCGCCACTCACCGCCATGCGCACACCAGGCGTGATAGTCTTCGACCACATTTTACGATCGCCTGAAGTCGTTAGTCCTGTGTCGCGGTTGGATCCCTTTCTATTTGTAGATGAAGCATTTTTCTCGCGCTAAAAGAATGCCAAGGTCCCCCGACAACAGGGCCTTGATATATTCTTCACAAATTACAAACTCATTGACAATCGTTCTTTCTCCGCCATAACATCCTTTGCTTCCAAGATATCGCACGAAACAACAATTTGGACATTGAGCGCAGGCTTGTCCAAATCCGGGCCCACTGCCTTCGGTTGCCACCAAAACAACAAGTCGACATGTGTGTTCGGGGATCAGCACGACACCGGCATTCCCGCACAAGCCGGTGAACTCACAGGGGAGAAAATGATGAACAAGAAAATGTGGAGAATAGTTGCAGGTGTGTTCGCGCTCGCGATGATGGCCCTCTGGGCCGCACCGGCACGCGCGCAGGAGGGACCGAAAGAAAAGCCGCCCATGTACAGCTACGTTGGGAACTGGAACATTCCCCGGGCTCAGTGGGCGGAAATGGACAAGACCACCGCTGCCGAGGAGGCGGTCCTCGCGAAGGCGCTGGCCGATGGAACGATCGTGGGCTTCGGCGACGACCTGACCCTGGTGCACCAGCCGGACGGGTCAACGCACGACCAGTGGTGGTCGGCGATGTCCATGGCCGCAGTGGTGAACGTGTTGGGCCAATTCTACAAGAACGGCAGTGCAGTCTCTCCCGCACTGGCCAGCGCCACAAAGCACTGGGACAATATCTTTGTCAGCCGGTTTTACAACTGGCGTCCGGGCACGTACAAGGGCGCGTACACGCGCGTAGCGTCGTACAAACTCAAGGCGGATGCGTCGGAAGGTGCGATTGGGACGCTGAGCAAGAATCTCTTTGTGCCGCTGTTGGAGAAGTTGCTCGCCGACGGCACGATTCTCGAATATGAGATTGACACCGAAGCGATCCACTCGGAATCGGTCCAGAGTTTCTGGATTGTCTATATTGCGCCAAACGCGGATGGCTTGGACAAATACAACGCCGCATTGAGCGACGCGCAGAAGATGAACCCGCTGGGTGGCCCGGCATTCGTTTCGATGGTGGATTTCAGCGGGCACCGCGATTCCTTGGATTGGTCGAACCTCACGTACAAATAGCAACCGGGACGATTGCCTTTGCCCGCCCGCGGCAGACTGGCGCAGACCCTCGCGGGTCTGCGCCGGTCCTCTTTCGCCTATGTTTCTTGGGATAATTGGACTACCCGGGAAACTACAATCACTTCAAAGATAAAAATTGAATGTCCAGGTCTGACCCTTTCTTTTGTAAATTTTCAATTCTCCCCATCGTCAACAATCAAAATTGAAAATTTAAGGGTTGTTGCCCAAAACGAGATTCAGGTTTGCGCGACAGCGTGTTCAGGCATGCCCCCAACATTCTTTTTGACTGGACGATGTCGAAATCCCGCCACCGGAAGGTGGCGGTTGGTTCAAGTGCAGCTTACTGCCAAGCCATTTTCAGACCCCAAATCCCACCATCGTAAGATTGCGGTTGGTTGTTAGAATCCCGCCACCGGAAGGTGGCGGATCGTTCAGATGCAGCCTACAGCAAGGGCACTTACAAAACTCAAATCCCACCACCGGTAGGTGGTGGATGGTTCAATTCCTACCTCTTCAGGGCAATCGGAAAAATGGCTCGAGTAAGCGGCGATTCCGCAGAGTCCAAACGAGGTGAGGCTTACACAGAAGCATCACGAGACGCAGGTTGGAATTGAACGATCCCCTCCGCCTGCGGCGGATCGGGGGGATTCGAATCCTGGGAACGTGCTGCAGTAGGTTGCACTTGAATCATCCCTCAGCTTCCGCTGGGGGGATTCACCCACCTGATCTTAATTTTCGATCGAAAGGCTTGTAGCGATTTCCTAATCCCCTTTCGAGAGGGAATCTTCTATGCAAATCATCAAAGAGGCGAGGAGGATCAGCGAGACATTGAATACCAGAATTACAATCAGCTTGTTTCGTAAACTCATTGTTGAGGTGCCTGATAACGCTGCCAGGATTTGGAAAGGCTTCCTGCGCCGAAAAACAAGAAAGCGCCCATTGCAAGTTGAACCAGTCCTTCTGCGAGCTGTGGCCAGTGCGACGGGAAGCCCATAACGGACCCGAATACCGAGGGTTTAACGGGACTTGTCGTCATAAGGATAGCTATAACGCCCACAAGTCTAACGACCCCAAAAATAAAAAAGAAGACCCCAAGCACTGAAAAAGCCAGGGATTGCATTGTCCTTACCGCGGGAACCACCGCTTCAACTTCCCCTTCCGTTGATACAGACCATCGCGCGAAAACACTGCTCTTTGCGATCAAGATAATTCCAAACACTAATGCAGGAAGCAATGGGAGCAGGAGCATAACTTTGTAGGTACCTACCGTAAGTCCGGGTTGGCTTCTGGGAAAAGAGTAGAGAGCTGTTGCGAACTGACGAAGCCCCGCCACGGACATCACAAGCGCGTACGTCCCCAAAAGCTTGAAGGCGAGAGAAGCAAAAGATCGAGTTGTCATCATCAGCCTCCTTGAAATTGTCCTGCCAATCAACCGGCGAGTTACTCGCCCGAGCAGGCGCTTGCGAATCGCGCGAGAATTAGGCGCACGCGCGGATTAGGCATACACGATTACGATTTCTGTTCCCTGGTGAGTGGGGGCATTCTTGACTCCTGAATATGGCGCCACAATTGAATACGATGCCAAAATCTGGAAATGCTCCCTACACCGAAAAACAAATAAGCACCAATTGCTAGCTCAATCAGGCATGCGGCAAGTAATGGCCAGTAAGCCTGAAAGGCGAAAACAGCCTGGGGCATCCGTAAACCTACAGTTCTTGGGATCATGAGCATAGTTATTAGGCTCACAAGTCCAACAATCGCAGAGACGAAGACAGCAACACCCAAGACTGAAAACGATTGAGCTTCTATGCCCTTCACCCCAGGAACGTTCTCTTTATTTTCTCCCTCTGGCGAAGCGGCCCATTTGGCGAAAAGATTGCTCTTTGCGACCAAGACGACTCCGAATGTAACAGCAAGAACAAAAGGGAGCAGAAGCATAATGATGTGGGCACTCGAAGCGAACCCAACTTGCTTCCAGGGAAGATAGTACATCTGCGCCGCAATCTCGACAGACAGCACAAGCATGTAAATCCCCAAAAGCTTAAAGGCGAGAGAAGCAAGAGATCGAGTCGTCATCATCAGTCACCTAGGGATTGCCCCGCCCTACAACTGGGCGGGTGGCGCACACATGCGTCTGTGGCATGTGTGCGGCTCTTCTCTGTCGGAAAATATTTAACATGGCTCCCATCAAACCCATGCTAATCTCTTTCAAAGTGCCGGCTTCATTTGAGTCTGCAGTGCCATGAGTCCAAGACCACGATGGATCTCTATTCCCTCAGACCTGTCGTACACATAGCAAAAACAGCGATGTATGCGCCACCCCGTCAAGGTTGAAGCAACTACGGTTGAAGATAAATCGACAATTCGTATATACGAGGATTCATCGTCTGCATTGAAGGATGACCTGACGAGAAGATTCTTTCACCGGAAACCCGATAGTACGTTCGGCTTGCTTGCCATTTTGGGTCAGGACTGAACGAAATGCTCATTTCTCCGCCTTGACCTCGTCCATGAGAATCTTCACAACGCATTTCCTTCAATCTTCCCTTGTCGCAGTCACCCCATAGTCCGCTTCCATCCCAACCAAACCCATAGAGTCGAAACGGCTTCCCATTGAGCCGTTCGATCTCCTTCAATGACATGCCCAAGGATATGCCCTTACGTGTCTTCCAAACGGAAGCATTACCTCGGATCCGAGCTTCGGTTGGGATCTGCCACTGCTGATTCTTCCAGAAAATTTCAACCCTCTTTTCATTGTCTTCAGGATAGAGGACAGTGCCGGGAACTGTCCCGCCCTCACCAATATCAAGATCCTCACGTCGAACGTTCCCGCGCCCAAATATCCGAACGAGATCGGCTTCATTCGTGCCTACGTTGATCTTACCGAGACATTTTCCGGGGATAATCTGCCATTGCTTACAACCTCGGTCTTGTGCGTAGGAAGAAAAATGTGCAGATCCAACTGACAACACAAGCATAGCTAAAACTGCAGTAGACTTAATTCTTGTGGTCAAGGGCTGATTCATTTTCAAAGGCATCCAATGTTTGGCTTGTCACTCCGACTGGCGCACTTCCCGCTGCCGCCTTGCGGGATCGGGATGCCGAGTGCATTAATCTTCGGCACAACCTCTCGCCTCTGAACTTACAGACCCAAAGGCCCTCGCGGCCCGAAAGGGGCCATTGTGGCGGCAATGCAAACCACCATGACGGGAATCGCCCGCGGTACCTGCGGCGACAGACGCAGGTTGGCTGCAGCAATCAGGGACCACGGTGCCGTCACAGCGTCGATGACGACGAGCCCCACCAGCACGTGCTTTATTGCGAACCAGATGTTCGGTAGCATGGGGATTCTCTCTGCTCGCCACGCTTGGCTAAAGTGGGCACGACAATACAATGCCGCCCTCGCACTTTTATCAAGTCTGTGCAGCACAGAAAGTGCATCAACTAACAGAGCCACTCACAGTTGAATGCGTATCATTGCGTCCGCTGTCAGCTGGGGTTATGTCGTCGTCATGGAAAGGCCTTTCGACAAAAGTGCGTGAAGGTCGGGAACACAGTACAACCTGTTTCAGATCGACCTCGAAAGAATGACTTCAACGTCTTCTGCACTTTGGGCGATCGGTCTACAATAAGTATTTCCTTGTACTTCTTTTTCCGATCAGCCATTGCCTTTGAGAGGATTGCTCGAATATGGTAATCCGTCGCAATTAGAGAACACCCAACTATCACCAGACGGTCAGCTCTTCTTGCGGCGGTATAGGTTTGTATCCAAAGCCGTGACCAAAACTTGTTTTTGAAGAATTTGGTATAAAGCGGCGGAACAAAGAAGCGCACAAGTCTTTTTTCATTGCTCTCGTATAGGCGTGGCAATCTCGAGATGAGCACTCTTGATACGGGTCGTCTTTCAAGAACTGACTCCAAATTTCTGAAAGAACCCTTTGCAAACCAATTGAACGAGCCGTGAGGCTTCAATAGCAAAACGCCTTTCAAGTTCTCGGAGACGTTGAACGATCTGCGAAGCTCCGAGATTACTCGTGCGTTGAAGCCGTACCCTCGTGAGGGATTCCATCCTGCAACCACGAGAGCATTATCCATCATGGTGTCATAGTTAAGAGTCATGATGACGTCTGACGGACTCAGAGACTGAGTGAGAATTTCGTAATGCTTAACATTATCACGGGGGCCAGAGTTCGCTTGCAGGAAGTGGAATACCCTGATCAGAAGAGACAGGAAGTCCCTAACCTCTGGACGAAATCCCGTAGATCTTTTCCTGCCTCTTGCTTTGCGAAATATCTCAGGCAGATCCTTCGACATGAACAGCACATTGAAGACCTCCTCCATGGTAGGCTGATCAATCCCTCTTTGACCGATTTCGTTGTCAATGAAAGCCACGAGTCGGTCATATGCCTTCTTGTACCTCCCTCCCTCAGCGGTCTTTATGAACTTGCCCAGTACATCGAAGTAGTCACGATTCAGAGGTGGAGCAACCCGCGGCGAACGTATTGCCCGAAGGGCCCCTCTTGTCGCCCCTGCACCAAGGACTATGAGTGAAGCGTAATTTCCTGTTTTCAGTATCAAGGTCGTCTTATCTTGTATTTGCGAAAGGCGTTGTTCACCTGCTGGGGTTTTATCCCGAAAAACGATGCCAGTTCTTTGTTGCGGAATCCCATTTGGCCAAGAATCGCTATCTGATGCTCTTGGGTGTGTGACGAAAAGTCTTTGTCCGTAACCGTTATGGCCAAAAGCTTTGTCATCAGATCAAGGTGCCGGTTTATCTGCGTCCAAACTTTCTCCTGAGGTGATTGCCCCATTTCTTGCTTCATTTTGCCTTCCCCTTTTTGTAGCTTGACCGGGCGTTAGCAACTGCCCCATATGTCATTCCAACGACTCGAGAGATTGCTTTGTTATCAAAGCCCAAGTCGATAAGCATCTTCACCATGTTGGGTTTATCTTGATTGTCCCACTTTGCAAGTCCTTCATCATTCAGCTGGCGCAAAAGGATTGCGAGAATGCAGTCAAGCTTGTTGTGAACGGCTTCCAGTTCTGGATTGGTCCTGTTTTCGGTTTTCTTGGCCATTGATCCTCCAATCATCTAAGTCGGTCGACGCCAAAACTACGGCTAACGGTTCGATCGCCACGGGTCGCCAATATGTCGAACCCTGGGACGTTTCGCGGTGCAAGCGCCGCGACAACCCCACGTTTCAGGAGTTCCGCCATCACATAGTGTTCGCCCGCATTCCCAATCAACGGACCCTCACCTGCTTTGATTCGACCTTTCATATCTTCTATCCGCCAACACCGGTCCAATTGATTTGCATAAAATGTGGAATGTCGGTTCCCGAGGCGTACGTCAGCCTCTGTCTTTACACAAAATAGAATAAAGTGTAACTGATTTCGCTGAACTTTCTTGTTTCCGATCACCCCAACAGGTCAGTGCAATCGACACTCTGCACTAAGGTTGAGCCAGTAGAGTCTTAATGGCGTAACCTACGGCTTGCCCGACAAAGGGGGCAGATGTTGACTCTTTCGCCAGCCCAGAGAGCTTTCTTATCATTCGAATATATGGCGACCATTCTTTCAATCCATCTTCAAATTGCTTTTCGAGCGCACCCTTAACCACCATGATCTCTGGCACAATCCTATCCTTCAGCTCAGTTGGCATGGCAAGCACAAGATAGTAACCACGCCTTTCACACAGAGTCGTGCTTGTATAGGTTTTGGAATCGAACAGCTTTATCTCCGCCTGGAAAATCTTGTTCGCCTCATCTATGTATCGAGTCTTCACCCACTCGAGGGATAAGAACTTCTTTTGCCTCCACGCCTCTATTGCTAGCGACTTCTGAAAAGGCAAAGGGGCTGACAAAATCCAGACCGTAAGTTCTAGCGGGCTAATGGCTTCGTCTTGGTGCAGTTTGTAATGCTCAATTACTCGTCGCAAGACAGACTCATTAAAAAAATAGAACCCTTCTTCGATTTCTGAAATGAAAAACCAGCACCTTCCGAACAAATGATATTTGTTATTGTTCTTCAGTTGCGCCTCTACGCAATCGTACAGCCTGCGGAATACCTTCATCTCAAGATCGGCATTGCTGCTTATAAACGCTTGTTCAAGCGCCGTGTACGCTTGGGTTACCATAGTTCGTAATCTGTTGCACAGCCCTTCCAAGGCATTGTCGAGGTGGCGCGGAGCCTCAATGTGAATTTCTCGGATAAGTCCAAAATGGTTGATAGTTGCTGTTCTTGTGTGGTAGGTATCCGTTTCACCCACGTTTTGAAGCTTAAGATGCAAAATGCGCATCAGTCCCACAAACTCCACGAGTATCGAAAGGTGCAGGTTCTTCCTTACATAGTTCTGATCTCTCCGCTCAAAACCAGCGGACACGAGCGCTGATTGAGCACAGTTCACGAGATCACCAATGATCTCCAGTTCAATCTGGTGGTAGCCATTCAGGAGTTCGTGAAGAGGCTTGCCAATCAATTTTTCTGGATATGGATTAGAGTTAGTCATTCCATGTAGCGCTGTGCTGGCGTCTAACAAGATGAACCCCATATTTGGCTTTCCTGCAAGATCTCTGGGATACGCACACCAATGGTTCACCTGTTTTCTTTACGTCTGCATAATCTACTCAGCAGGGCCTGCGAACACACTCCTCTCGACTCTTGCCAACACGGATTGTGACCTGCATGCGAATCGCTTCGCCCGACATTACAGGAACCTACGGGAAAGAAAACGAACCCTCGGGGACTCTAGCCTCCAAATGACAATGCAAGTGGTATCACACGCAGAAAACAGTGTCAACCTGAGGAAGGTGTCGGGTGTTAGGTGTCAGGAGCCGGGCGTCAGGAAAGCACCCTCGCGAGCGCTTGTGTGGCGCGAACTTTAGTTCGCGATAGGATGAATTGGAAGACTCGAATTCGCGAGATAAATCTCGCGCCACAACAGACATTCTCCCCGAGCGTCCACCCCCGAAGGGATTGTTTTCAAAAAGCCAAGCATCATTTCTTTCATGATGCCGTTACATTGTCGTGCCGGTTGCCCCGATAACGTTTGAAGGTCGCGTATGCTTCATAACTCAGTTGAAAGTTGTTCCTGTATGAGAGATTGCCCACCAGACTGATCTGCGGCTGGCGGCGTCCCCACAGGTTGCCCCAAACCCGGCGTAGAATGCGCGGCATGGAATAGAAGGTCCGGTCGCAGGAGAGCATTTCGTCAATGATACCATCCAGGGACAGATGCTTATACCGGCCCACCGGAAAGGTCAGTGTGTAGTACTTCCAGTCTTCCGGGAACGTATTGAGAACGATGCGATCCTCCGCTTTCATCTGCTTCCACAGGCGCGTGCCGGGCAAGGGCGTCAGAAACAGCGCGTTGAGATTGTCCACGCCGTACTGGCTGGCTGCCTCGGCGATGCGTTTTCCAATGCCCGGTTCATCTACGTCCAAACCGATGATAAAGGAACCCACGACCAGGATTCCGTGCCGCTGGATGCGCCGCACCGAGGCTCGAAAGTCCCGCCCCTTCAGAAGATTGAACTTCTTGCTGAGTTCCCGAAGTCCTTCCGGCGTCGGCGACTCAAAGCCGATGAAAACGCCCCGGCAGCCCGCCTTCGCGGCCAACGCCAGGAGTTCCTCGTCATCGGCGAAGTTGATCGTAGCCTGGGCGACCCATTCCTTTCCCAGTTTCGCTTGTGCCATGGCGCGAAACAGGTCCTTGGCGCGGGTGATGTGGTCAGGACGCGTGCCCACGAGGTTGTCGTCCACCACCAGAACGCGTTTCTCGCGGATCAGCCGAAATTCCCGAACGACGTCGTCAATGGATCGCATCCGGTATTGGGCGCCGTTGAACGCTGTCACACTGCAGAAACTACAGTTCAAGGGACAGCCGCGCGTGGTCTGAATAGCTCCGAAGGCATATCCTCGAGCCAATAAATCATGACGGGCCGGCGGGACATGGTCTATCTTGGCCAGCCCTCCGTCATAGCGGCGTCTCAGACAGCCGCGCCGGGCGTCCTCCAGCACCTGCAACCAGACACCTTCGGCCTCTCCCGTGACGACGGAGTCCACCCGCTCCATGACTTCGTCCAGGCACATGGTGGCGTGAATGCCCCCCATGACGACAGGCACTCCGAGACGCCGGAAGTGAGCGGCCACTTCATAGGCCCGGTTCGCCTGCGAGGTGAACGCGGTGATGCCCACCAGGTCCGGCCGAGGCATCGATGGATAGTCGGGCGCGCCGAAGTTTTCGTCAACAATCGCAATTTCCCATTCCGGCGGGGTCATGCCGGCCAGAACCATCAGGCTGAGCGGCTTCCAAACGCGGTAGCGGTTCCAGCGGCTCTCTTTGACTTTGACGATGCTCACAAGCGGGTTGCGGGGATTGATCAGATATAGCCGCATAGCATCTATTCGCTCATAGCTGCGGAGCTACTTGTCTCCTCCTTTTGCTCACTGCTGTTTTTATGCATGAATGGTCATAATTTCTATTCATTGGCCCAAGAATGACTGAATTGATCCGCATCAGATGCGGAATACATTCTTCTGAAGCGTATGCCAGTCTTTGGTGTCATTAAAACAATACGAAACGGGTGGCGCGCACCCCGATCTATCGTGGCGTGCGGTGATCAGCACAAAGTTCTTTGCTTGAGAATGAACCTGCTTTCATCCGACCCTCCGCACACATGCTAGGAGCGCATGTGTCCACCACCCGGGCTTTTTGGTTATCGACGTTCCCGACCGTTCAGCGTCACTTGGCGGGCAAATACTCGGACAAGAGGATGCCTTTAGCTGTGAACAGCCGCTCTGCACCTTTTTCGGAGAAAGCCTTGTTGGCCTTTGGTCGCAGGGCCTCAAGCGTCTTCTGCCGCTTCACGCCGTTCCCGCTCGGGCCGGTGCGCAAGCAACTGAGATATTCCTTGATGACTCCACTCTGCTCCGTGTTCAAGGAGGACGCATGTTTGGCCGAGTAGCGGGTCAAGTACGTCTCCATGATTTTCTGCTGGGTTAAGGGCGCCTGGGCCATCAGCGTGATGAGCTTGTCTCGATCGCCCGGCTTGGCGTCTTTTAAAGTGGACATGATGGAGTCGTACCTCATTTCTGTCCATTGGGCTGCTACGCCCGTTGCCAGCAGCAGGCTTAGTCCGATCACCCATTTCATTCGTGATAGTTGAAAATTATTTATCATGACTTCGGCCTCCTCCACCGTCGCCTGCGGTTTGTCTTATGCAGATTGTATCTCCATTTGGTCGATTGAAGTCATAACTTCACGAGTCCGCATTCTCATCACTGCACGAGTTTCCCGGCACTGACGTGCCGGGCTAAAGATCTTTCGTCCGCCGACGGCGGACTTGACTGCCTCTTTCATTCGGTGACCCCGGACTTGCGTCCGGGGCTATCCCCCACGGGGGACTGGCGTCCTCCTGCGGAGGACTCACCGGGTTGTTGTCTGCATTCTCATCACTGCACGAGTTTCCCGGCACTGACATGCCGGGCTAAAGATCTTTCGTCCCGCAGAGCCGGACTGATTTCTTTCCTTGCCGTGATCCCATGTCCTGACCTGTACACCCTCGCGGACGAATCGGGGATGGAAATGATATTAAGAAATATTTCAAGTCAGCTGCAGACGGATGCGAGCTCCATGTGAGGGATGGCACAGACGTGAGTCTGGAATCACCGAAGAGAATACAAGTCCCGCTCTGCGGGACGCCAGTCCCCCGTGGGGGATAGCCCCAGGCGTAAGCCTGGGGAATGCAGATGGCCTACAATTTAAGTCCTCCGCAGGAGGACGACAGAAAAATCATTTGCACGTGATTTTGCTTTCTCGGGTCACAGCAATCCTTCGCCCGGTGGGGTGGGGATGGATTAATCCTTGCAGGCCAAGCCCCCCGGCGGAAGTCGGGGGATGTTTCAATTTCCACCTGAATGGAGTTAAACCTGCCTTGGTGGCCGGTCTTATCCGTGAAAATAGGATCTTCCTCGCGACGACACGTTTCCGGGATCCCACAGAGCGGGATCCCGGAAACCCAAGCTTGCCTCCGTATATTAGAACTCTCTCTTGACTGACGCCGAGGGATTGGCGGGCATCACGTTCCAGCATGGCAACCCCAGCGGGTGGCGGCTGTTCTCTTAACATCCCATCACAAATCAATGCGCTCATCCCCTGAGCGCACGACCAGCCCTGCCAAGCTCCCTGGCTGTATTCTCTTTCTACTTCACAGGGGGCTTAGTCGTCGTCGTGGAATCACCCACGGCGATGTGGCGCGCCTGAGTCTCGTCCCCGGGATCCTTCAAGAGGATAATCGTGATTTCCTTATGCGTTTTGTCAGGAGGCAAAATCAGGATCTTCTTGATGGCTTCGGCCCGGACCCCATGCGTTTTCATGATCTCCGTGACCTGGCCCGCCGCAACGGACTTACCCGCTTTGTCCAACGCAGCCAGAATAGCCGCCGCTTGGGCCTGGGTTACTAAGTCGGGGGGAAAGAACAGTCGGTAGACGTTACTCCTCGAAGAGTTGAGGCTTATCGAAGCCCAAGAAATCGATCCCAGGCCTGCGAGCGTTAAAATCAAAGACAGTGTGAGCAATTTCTTCACGGTAATACCTCCTTATTTTCGTTAAACGCAGGTGGTTCCCCCATTGAGTTATGGGGCGTGGAAGTGAAGAGGGTCTCTTAGGTTCTGCAATTCCCGGTAATAATAGAGCGGCGTCGGACGCATTGCTTTGAATCGCAACTTCCTGAGGAACTCGATTTCCTCCACGCTGGCGGTGCCGCTCAGAGAAGCGTCTTGAAGAAACTTGGTGAACCCCGGTTCTTCCGCGTGGGATGGTTCGGGTTGACTCTCCACAAACTCAAATTTCTTGGGATGGCCCGGGGCAACGCGGCGGTTCAAGACGATTTCCATGCCGAAAGTCGCCAGGTCGATGTCCCAGGATTCAATCAGCGGATCCAGGAAGGAAACGCAATCTTCAACCGACACGTTGAAAATATCCGCATCCAGAAACTTCTCAATAATGACCCGCATCTGTTCATAGCTGCGGTGGCTGAGTCGAGCCATCAGGCGGAGCCAGTTTTCACTTTCCAGTTCCTCTTTGGCAATTCTTTTCACCACGTCCAGAAGTTTCTGCGTGACCAGGCGTTCCAATTCGCCGAACGGCTGTTTTTCAAAGACCGCCCGCATCTGTTTCAGTTTCTCGGGCCGGCATTTCCGAAGCACCAACTCCCGAACCTCTTGGAACATCGGCGGGGGCGGCCCGATCAGCTTTTTCTCCAGATCTTCGCGGCGCTCCAGCTCCGCCAACTTGGAGAGCTTGCTCCCGGGGAGCCTCAGAAACTTTCCCATCTTGTCATAAATATCAGTTCGGCGCGGAGCGGGGGGCGCTTTTTTGCCCGTCAGCAACTGCGAGATGTAGGACTCCGTGACGTGGGCCGCTCTGGCCAACTCCCGCTGTTCGAGGCCCAATTGATGCAACCGCTTCCGGATGACCAAAGCAAGATTCACGGGAGGCCCCCTGAGATTAACTGTAATTGATTAAGTCACTCCTCACTTTTCCCAATATATCAGATTCCACTTGACAAATGAAGTAAATTAACTTAAATTGGTTAACGAAAGTGGTCACTTCCTTCACTCTCCGGAAAATCTGAACTAAGTCAGGTTATCTGAAAACGCCCCTCTTAGATCCCAACCGCGGAGGTGGGCATGATTGCCCGAAAAGTCTCCCTGCGTCTCAAGCCCCACACCGCCCAGGAATTTAGGCGGGTCGTCGAGGACCAAGTCATTCCCCTGCTCCGAAAGCAGAAAGGATTCCAGGACGAAATCATGCTCATCGCCCCGGACGGACTGGACGCGATCGGAATCTCCTTGTGGGAGGAGCAAGAAGATGCGGAGGCCTATCACCGCCGCACCTTTCCGGGAGTGCAGAAAGTCCTGGCCAAAATGATTGAAGGCACACTGCAGGTGAAAAGTTATGAGGTGTCCAACTCGACATTCCACATCATCGCGGCCCACGCGGCTTTCTGAGGAACGGCTCGCCTCTTCGTTCGGCGAAGGCGAATCAATGGACGACAAAAGGAAATGAGGTTTTCCCATGTTTACAAAATTCATGAAATGGCTCTCCATGGCGATGTTGTTTTTGGCGTTGTTGTGGCGTTTTAGCGAAGGTTACCAGGTCGTGCTCCAGTTTGTGGTGTCGGTGGGTGCCCTCGCGGTTGTCATCCAGGCCCTGAGAACAAGAAAGTACGTTTGGGGTGCCGCCTTTGTGGCAATCACAGTGTTTTTCAATCCCATCGCCCCCTTCGCACTCTCCCACGCCAAGTTTCTCTGGCTGGGCTGGGCCTCGTTGGTCGCGTTTATGGCCTCCTTGGCTGTCTTGAAGAGAAAAGCTCTCATCTCGATGCCTTCCATAGTGAATTTGAGACCGGGGAATGAATCGCTTTAGCGGCCTAGCGCATCAAGCGAAGACAGGATGCCGCGTTAGAGGAAGCTGAAAACTTCGAAGGGAGGAGCTATGTCAGAAAGAAACGGTGACAAAGCCAAATTTGGGCGTGAACGCAGGCACAAGATTCTTATGCGGGAGCGCGCTCGAGAAGTGCGGGCAGCGCTGATAAAGAAAACCGCAGAAAAAGTAAGGGACGAGGCCAAATCAGGAGGATCTTTATGATCAACTCTCGCACTCTAGCCATCTCAATCTCTTGGGCTGTGCTCTCGGCGTCTTTGATGAGCGCGCAGGAGATGAAACCGTTCGACATGAAAATGATGCAACAACCCCTGGCGTCGATTCACGTGCCGGGCGGGCTGCCGGCCCTGCCCATTGCCGGGGTTTCCCCTTCTTGGACTTCCTCTTCCGGGGAAATACCGGATCTTTCCAGATACCGGGAATTCCAATTTGGAATGACTTTGCCGGAGATCACGAAGCAGGCAGGCTTGGATTCTTCTGCCGCTACGATCATTCATACGCGTCCGGCGGTGATCCAGGAAATCGATTGGCTGCCGAGGATTTCTCAGAGTCCTTTGTCCCAAGTCGACCCGGTGAAGGAGATCCTTTTCAGTTTTTTGAACGGCGAGCTTTTTAGAATGGCGGTCTATTATGACCGTGACAAAACCGAAGGGCTGACCGTGGAGGACATGGTGGAAGCCATTTCGGTGCAGTATGGAAAGGCGACAAGGCCCCCCGCCGAAACGATCGCATCGGCGACCTATAGCGATGGCGACGACGTCATCGCGTCCTGGGAAGATTCGTTGTATTCCTTCAATCTCTTCCGTTCATCCTACAAATCCGCTTTTGGAATAATGGCCTTTTCAAAAAGACTGGATGGTCTGGCGCAAACAGCGACTGTCGAAGCCATCCGGCTGGATGAGCAAGAAGCTCCCCAGCGGGAAATAGAGCGGCGGAAGAAAGAAGCGGGAGTAGAGCGTGCCGCACAAGAGAAGGCAAGGTTATTGAACAAACCGAACTTTCGTCCCTAACGCGTCGATCGAGCGGGCGGATATCGTCTTTCGCTCGAACAAGGTTGATGGAAACATAATCTGGCGGACCTCAAAGAGGAACGCCTTTAATCGGAGGATGTAATGGCTGATAAGCTTTTCGTGGGGAATCTTCCCCCTAGCACGACCGACAGTGCCCTCAGCGGATTTGTGACCAATGGGGGTTTTAAAGTGTCTTCGGCGACGGTGATTTGCGACAAGGTGACAGGGACGCCTCGTGGGTTCGGCTTTGTCGAGCTGGCAGAAGGTGAAGACCTGCAACGCGCCATCACAGGATTGAACGGGAAGGATCTGGACGGCCGCGCGCTGACTGTGAATCAGGCCAAACCCCAGCGCACGAGCTCTGTGAAACCATAGTCAGCACAAAAGGCTGGTGCCTTCCGCTGGGACATGGATCTTCTCCTTTGAGAATCTGTCCCCATTTTATTTGTCTCACTTTAGGGGTGCACTCCATGTGATCCCCTCAGATCGGTTTCAATCAAAAGCATCCTGGGTTCTCAAGGCGCACGCTTGCCGACAGCGATGGGTGTGCCGTTATCTCCAAAGAAGTTGAGGGTGGGATTGGAGGCTCCGCCGGTGTCGAGCAGAATGAACTGGGTTTTAAATCCCCCACCGTCGGCAATCTGAGGAAAGACCAGGGCGGGAGCGGACTGCAGGAAATCGGCAATGGGGAACGTCGTCAGCAAGGAATCGCCCCGGCTGTTGGTGAGCGCCCGCAAGGTCAGCGCCACGAACGGAGAGGTACACGAAATATCCAACACCCCCGTGAAGCCTGCCGGAAGTCCCGACACCAGCTGTTCCACAAACTCCGCCGTGTGGCCGTTGACATTGATGGCCGCCGGGCTGGTGGTCGCCCCCACTTGCGTGCTGCCATTGCTTTGAAATGCCTTAAGCAACAAGGTGATCGGCCCGGCGCTGGGATTGCCGATGGCCAGTCCTGTGTCGTGGCCGTTGGAAAGATCCACGTAAATCAGCGCGTGCGTGGTCGGAATCACTGCGGGCACGCCGGATTCGGTGACCAAGACGCCCCCCGTTTTGTAGCTGAACAATCCTGCTCCCGCCGGTGTGATCGTTCCCCCGTCCGGAAGCAGTTGCACCCACCCCACATGGATGGAGCCGGGCGAGCCGTCGGTCTGAAGCAGGAAAAATCCGTTGGCTTTGACCAAGTACGGAAAAGTTGAACCGCTGGCGGCACTGATGGTATCGGTCACCGAGAGCGGATTGCCGTTATTGTCAAACACATTCAATTGGCCCGTCTGATTGACTCCTGTCGGGTTGACCAGAACGACGATGGTTTTGTAGCCGCCGCCGTCCGCCAGTTGCGCAAAGTAGACGGGCGTGCTGGAGCCGGGCGACGTTTCATCAACCACCGGAGTGGAGGTAAAAAGAAAATCGCCACGCTGGTTGTTGGTTTGCCGCAGAGCAACGACCGACAACGGTTGATCGCTCTGAATCTCCAACGTGCCAAACTGGGAAGTGGTGGCGAAGTTGGCGGGCAAGACAAAATCCGGGGCGAGCGAATTGAGTTGATCGATGAACAGGGCACGATGGTTGGCCGCGGCCAAGGTGCCATGTCCGACGGCCAGCGTGGCCGCGTTCTTGTCTCGCAAGGTGAATGTGATGTTGGCCGTGGCGCCGCCACGGTTCACCACCGCAAATCCCGTATCCACGTTGAGCGTGCCGGCATCGACGTCGCCCGCTTTGCCGGCCACCCCGGTGCGGAAATCAATGAAGATGCGCGCCGCCGTGGTCGGCGTGGAGGCGGGCACCCCCACTTCACTGGTGACCACTCCGTTTTGGGTCACGCTGAAGACTGCCGTGCCATAGAGTGGATTCCTCGCAATAATATTCTGCAAACTGTCTTTGCCCAGCGAAGCAACCGCGGCATAGCCCACCTGCACTGACGAAGAAGTCCCCGACGTGGAGGCGGACCCCGCTCCGTCTGCAGCCAAAGCGAGAGTCACCGAGGTGTTGTGGATGGCCAAAGAGAAATTTTGTGTGATCGGGCATCCTCCTGCGATGAGTCCCACGACCGTAAAGGCAAAGGATCCCGATTGTGTGGGGGTCCCACTCAAGACGCCCGATGTAGAGAGTGTGAGTCCCGCCGGCAATGCCCCGCCGGAAACCAAAAAAGCATACGAGGATCCCGCGGCTGTGGCGACGTTTTGATTGTAGGAGGTATTGATTCCGCCATCAGGAATTGTCGCATTAAAGACGCTACTGGCGGGGCATCCAGTCGCATTCTGAAAAACCATCAAATTGTTGGAGCCGGAGTTTGAGACAACGAGATCAGGTCGGCCGTCGCCGTTAAAATCTCCCACCGCTAAGGAACTGGGGCTGTTTCCGGCGGCGATATTAAAAGCACTTTGAAATGTCCCATCGCCGTTTCCTTTGAGAATTGAAACGTTATTGGAGCCAGCATTGGCGGTGATCAGATCTGGTTTCCCATCCCCGTCGAAATCGGCGGTTTGAATTGCCACCGGATTAGTGCCTGTTGGAAAATTTTGGGGCGGTTGAAACGTGCCGTCCCCCTTTCCTAATAGAACATACACCTTATTGTTGTTGCTATCTGACACGGCCAAGTCTACTTTTCCGTCGCCGTTGAGATCGCCGCTGACAATGGCCGTGGCCTGGGGTCCCAGGGAAATATTGACCGGCGGTTGAAAGGTTCCATCCCCCTTGCCGAGCAGAATTGCCACACCGCCGGAGAAGGAAACCGCGGCGTCCAGATTTCCATCCCCATTGAAATCTGCAAATACAACACCCGTAGGATTTGATCCAATGGGAATACTGTTGGGAGGCTGAAAGGTGCCATCCGGCTTTCCAAGGAGTATCACCAAAGTCCCCGAGCCGTCACACAGCACCGCGATATCGTTGGTTCCATCCTTATTAAAATCTCTGACCCGAACAACGCGCGGACCGCTTCCTCCTGCAGGCATTCTGGAAAAAAAGGTGTACTCCGCCGCTGAACGGTTTTTGGGAACAGCAGCAGTGAAGATTCCGATAACGTCGTCAAAGTGAAATGCCACAACCAGCACATGGACGGGGCCGAATGCCGAAGGGAGCGTAAGCACCGCGAACGCTTCATCTGTATCATCGAAATCTCCATCGGACACAAACTGAGCGAATGCAAAAATACCATTGGCAGCACTCTGATAGATGTTATCAGTATTATCCTGAAAGTCTGCTGTTGACGCCATCCACGGGGTCGAGCCATTGGTCTCCACTGAGACCGGGTTCATCCCCGTAGGGAGTGTCTGAATGGGAAGCAAAGTAAGCTGGCAAAATGCTGGAGCGCACCACAGGAAGCAGATCGTCACTGCAATCCCCAGAACGAAACCGGGATTTGAGAAACAGTTGTGTCGGAATGCTCTTCCATTGGCAATGAACGTCATAATTCAATCTCCTTTCGGTCAGGCGCGCTTTCCATGGCTGGGGAGTTCAACTCACGACTCTTTTCCCCAGAAGCAAGTGGTTCTTCCCTCAAGCCAACCGATTCTTTTATGCGAGAAGAATTCCAAGGGATTCCAACAGAATCTTAGCTACTCCAAACTGCCTACAGCGCAGGTGAGTATGCGAGAACATTCTCTACGAGACGAAATTTCTTCCCGCAAATCGACCTGACAGGTCAAGCCTAAGACCGGTTCAGCAGCTATGATTTTGGAAATGAAGGGAACCGAATGACAGAGTGATTAAGTCAGAAATAAATTGATCGAGGTCGACATCATCCATCACTGCCTACAAACTGCAACCAGGTTTAAGACACATGAAGGAAGTCGAATGGTACCTTGCGAGGTTCAAGAAAGGCAATAGCCATCTGTGATGTGCGCTTTCGCTGCCAACTAATTCTTTCAATTGAAATAGTTTTCACATTCTACGGAGATGGTACTTGTCCTGAAGAGCCCGCTGCAGACAGCACCGGCAAGGAATGGTTTCATCCCGGATTGGAAGATCAACAGCCTCTGATCAAGATCGCGTACAAAACAATTTTTCGGAAAATGGACAGTAGCGACTTTTCAGATTTATTGTTGTGCGTCCAAAATAAGGCGCGACGACGAAAGCGATGTATCCTTCAAGCCGAAACTGTGAGATAATGGCTTTGTATTTGCCGTTCTTGTAAAAACCTCTGGATATGTTGAAGGGGCTGCAAATTCACATTTGCGGCCCCCTTCCTTTTTGCGGCCGGAGTTAGTCGAAAGGCAGGAATTGTAATGATCAAAGCTGTTGTTAATGAGATTCGGCCGTGGGAGCGGCCTTTTTGGAAGCCGGTTCGGGGAAAGAGTGTAATTTTCTTTTACCTGATCTTGATCCACTTGCTGGCCGTGTTGGGATTGATTTTATTCCCGTTGCCCAGCCTGAAGGTCCTGGGCCTGGCGCTTCTTCTTACCGCGCTCGGCGGTTTGGGCACGACCGTCTGTTACCACCGCGCGCTGGCGCATCGCACTCTCAAGATAAACAAGGTCCTCGAACCGCTGCTGATTTTCTGGGCTATGTTCAATGGCTCGGGCGCCCCGGCCAGTTGGGTGGCTTACCACCGTCAACACCATTACCGCACCGACACGCCCGAAGACATCTCCAGCCCGAAGCAAGGTGGCTTTTGGTGGGCGCACCTCCGCTGGCTCTACCAGTCGGCCCCCGCCGATCGCGAGAAATGGTGCCCCGAGCTCGACCGGGGCGCGCGGAAGTTTTGGACTTTTGCGGAGGGGCCGTTGATTCTGTTATCCCTCTGCTGCGGTTTGATCTTCGGTTGGCAGGGATTTTTTTGGGTGGGTGCCATTCGTTTGACGTATTCCCTGCACATGCAATGTCTCGTGAACAGTCTCACGCACTTGGGTCATTCTGAAGTGGGAGATTCCAGCATAAACGTTTGGTGGCTGGGACCCCTGCAACTGGCGGCTTGGGGCGAGAACTGGCACAAGAACCATCATTCTAACGCCGGCTCGGCGCGTCTTGGGCTCCGCTGGTGGCAGACTGATATCGGATGGTACTTCATCTACGCCTTGGAAATGGTCGGCCTCGCCAACAGCGTGAAACGGCCTGCAGTTCGACCAGCCGAGACAGTTTCATTCTCCAGCTAATACTCTTCGCGAAAACTCCGTGTCTGTCAACACTGTGAGTTACGCAACTTGGTAATTCCGACTCAATGCATTACGAGGGTTAAGTCTAAGTTTTCAGTATTCTCAGTCAGCAATAATCAAGACTGAAAACTTGGACTTAACCCTTTAGCGCTTCAAGATCACCTCCTCCCTCAAACTAAGAGTTTATGAAGAAAAGCTCGGACAAAGAGTCTGTTCGACTCCAGTCTACCAGGAAGTTTGCTTTGAACTTTTGCTTGAATGAGATGGAAGGCTTTGATACATTGACGGATGCTAAAAGGAGGCTATCGAGGCTGAAGTAAAAACTGTTGATGCTGGTTTTTGTTGATAGACTCAACCCGGACACCTAGCGGCGACGATCCCTCTCCCTGAATCAGTAAGCCGCTCCATCGGGCCTTTCCCTGTCAATTGACGTCTCTTTTTCGGGGGCACTTTATGTTGTCATGGCGACGCGTACGTTTCCTCGTCTTTCTTCTTGTGAGCTTCTTCACAATATTCTCTCCCAGTGACATGAAGGCTTCTTCAGCGAGCGCTGCCGATCAGGTCAAGAGTCAAGACCGTTCCATAGCAGCCACGGGCACGGATCGAGATCCTCAAACCCATTCGTTTTTTGTACGGACTCTCGGCTGGGGCAATCCCCGGATCAATCTCAGCGCAGGCGAGGAAATTGTCACTGAGTTTGTGGGCTCCGCTTCTCAAAAACGTGCGCTGGTGGACAACATCGGCCAACCGTTGGCGCTCGCTTCCGCTGATTTCGATGAAGATGGAATGCCTGATCTTGTTATTGGGTTTGCGACGCCCGAAGGCGGCGCCTTCTCGATCCAACGCGGAAATGTCGATGCGCTTTTTCCGAATGCACCCGAAGCCAAGCAGCGAAAAGTGAACAAACAATTCACCGAGTTACCGTTTTTGTCGCTGGCGTTGGTGATTGATTTGCCTGAGCGCCCGGATTTCATCGGGGCCGGAGATTTCGATGCCGACGGTCATTCGGATGTGATTACGGCCCAGCACGGAAGTGACCGCCTCTATTTCCTCCGAGGCGATGGGCATGGGAGCTTTGCTGCCCCCGTTGCGATCCAACTGCCGGGGCGAGTGACCGCCTTCGTGACCGGCGAAATCAATCGGGCCGATGGATTGACGGATGTGGTGGTTAGCATCGATGGCCCGGACGGCTCGAAGGTGATGGTTTTCGAATCGCCCGAAGGCGCTATGCGCGCGAAACCCGAGATCTTTTCTGTTTCCACGACCGTAACCTCACTCGCTCTGGGACACCTGAACGGAAACTTCTTGAATGATCTGGCAATTGCTGCGGGCGGCAAGCTTCTCATCGTGAATGGGCGGGATCGGCGACTGTCGCTGGACGAAACACGGCAAGCAGAAGTGCCGGACGCAACAATCGATGAAATCCAGCTCCCCTTCTTGACCACCTCAATGGCGGCGGGTCGATTCTTGGATGATCATCGAACGGATCTGGCTCTTCTTTCGAGTGACGGTTCCATTCATATTTTTGCGCACATCGAACTCAATGCGAAGGATTCCAAAACTGCACCTCGCTGGCAGCAGGCGAAAACGGTTACACTTTCTGCTTCATTAGCCACAGGAGGAAACTCTCCGCGATTAGTAATAACGCGCAGCGCCAGTCTTCCCGTTGACAGTCTTGTTGTCGTTGACCCATTGAATCGTACCCTTCACGTCCTTGCCGATACGACTTCTCTTAAGGCCAACCCCGTTTTGAATAAGCAGGCGGGAGTGGACTTGTTGCCGGAGATCACTTCAACTTCCCTGGAGGTGGACGGGGAACCCATGGCCGTGTTACCGATGCGCGTCAATGCGAGCGCCTTGAGCGGCCTGATCATTCTTCGGAAGGATCACAATTTGCCGGTCGTTGTGTCTCCACAAGCTTCCATGACGTTCACCGTGACCAACACCAACGACAGCGGTCCAGGCTCACTCCGACAGGCGATATTCGATGCCTTCGCGAATCCGGGACTGGATAGAATCAGCTTCAATATAGGGACTGGGCCTAAAACGATCTCTCCTTCCTCCGCGCTTCCAGAAATAGATGATCCGGTGATCTTGGATGGCACGACACAGCCGGGGTACGCGGGATTGCCCATCATTGAAATCAACGGCACCAGCATTAGTTTTTCAACAGGAATCATCGTGAATTCGGGAAATAGCACCGTTCGGGGCCTTGTGATCAACTCCTTCACAGTTGGATATGGTATTAAGATAACAAACTCGGGAGGCAACATCATTGAGCAGAGTTTCTTAGGAACCAACACAAGTGGATCAACATCCCTGCCTAACGCAGCCGGAGTTTATATCTTGAACTCCCCTACCAATACGGTAGGAGGAACAGTCGCAGCAGCCCGCAACGTACTTTCGGGAAACCGGGATGCGGGCGTGCGAATTGATGGTTCGGGGTCCTCGGGAAATAGAGTCTTAGGAAACCTGATCGGGACCAATTCGCAGGTCACTGGAGGACTGCCAAATGCCTATGGTTTCGAGACGCTTCAGAGTGAAAATAGTGTGGTGGGCGGGACGACCGCCGGAGCGAGAAACATCATTTCAGGTAATGTAATCGGCGCCATTCTTGACTGGACAACCAGTGGAAATTTAGTTCAAGGGAATTTCTTCGGTACAGGGTTGGATGGTTCCTCCGCCTTACCAAACCAATGGATTGGAATTCAACTTATAGGAAACTCCAATATCATTGGAGGAATTGGCACCGCTGGGAGGAATGTGATTTCAGGAAACGGGGACGGAGGCACGTCAAGTGGCGGAATCTTTGTCTTCGGAAGCAGTAACTTGGTCCAAGGGAATTACATTGGTACGGACAGCAGTGGCAGTGCGGGGGTTCCGAATCACGGCCCGGGGATCCAAATCGGCAGTTTTGCGGCCAATAACAATATTGGAGGCATTGCGGCAGGAACTGCCAACGTGATTTCGGGCAATTCGGGCGAAGGGGTATCCATCTACGGACAAGGAGCGAGTGGAAATCAAATTCAAGGAAATTTGATTGGGGTCAACTCAACCGGTACAACACCACTCAGTAATCGAGATGGAGTGGTTATTTATAACGGAACGAATACGCTGATTGGAGGAACTACAGCGGGAGCACGCAACGTTATTTCAGGGAATGAGGTGGCGGGTATTGAAATTGAAACAAGCGTGTCCGTGAACAATCTTGTCCAGGGAAACTTTATCGGCACCAACGCAAGTGGGAATGGCGCAATCGGAAATGTGTTCGGCGTTGTGATCAACGATGCACCTGACAACATCATTGGTGGAGTCACGTCGGGAAGCAGAAATGTCGTCTCAGGCAACTCCAACCTCGGAATTTCAGTTGTGGGTGCCAACGCAATCAACAATACGATTCAAGGGAATTACATCGGCACAGACTCATCGGGTAATTTTGCTATCCCGAATGGTTTTTATGGCATTTCCCTACAAAGCTCAATGACGATGATCGGTGGAGTTGCCCAGGGAGCGGGTAATACCATCGCTTTTAATCAATCCTCTGGAGTTATAATTCAGAACACCTCCGGCTTGAACGATTCCATACGAGGGAACTCCATTTATGCAAATTCGGGATTAGGGATTGATCTTGGAGGGAATGGGTCGCCGATTCCTAATGACTCCTGTGATCCGGACACTGGCCCAAACAATCTCCAAAACTATCCCCTCTTGAATTCAGCGTTGGCCTCCTCGAGTGGAATAAGCATCCTAGGAACGCTCAATAGCACTTCCAACACGACCTTTTCTGTGGATTTCTTCTCGAATCAAGTGTGCGATCCTTCCGGATATGGGGAAGGCCAAACGTTCTTAGGCACAGCGAATGTGACTACCGATGGAAGCTGCAACGCGAATTTGAATGTCACGCTTCCTACTCCCGTCACACCCGGCTTCTTTCTCACTGCCACGGCAACTGACCCTTCAGGTAATACCTCGGAGTTTTCGCAATGCCGCGTAGTGACGGGATGTCTCTACTCCATTTCTCCTTTAAGTCAATCCGTCACGTGGGATTGGAATGCGATCAGTGTTTCTGTCACGGCAACTGCGGGGTGCAGTTGGACGGCCGTCAGCAATGTGCCTTGGATTCTGGTCTCTTCCGCGGGTGCCGGCACCGGGAATGGCACCGCGAACTTCACGGTCGGTCCCAACGATAGCAGTATTGCACGCACGGGGACCATGACGATTGCCGGCAAGATTTTTACCGTGACCCAGGATGGCGCGCCGTGTATCTACTCGATTTCTCCGACCAGTCAATCGGTTGTTGCCGCGGGTGGAACAATGAACTTTGCAG
The DNA here is from genome assembly GCA_028716525.1 of Terriglobia bacterium. GTDB lineage: Bacteria > Acidobacteriota > Terriglobia > JAIQFV01 > JAIQFV01 > JAQUPQ01. The sequence continues at coordinate 42,721 of JAQUPQ010000006.1, forward strand.
TCAATTGTCCCGGGGGCTGCAGTTGGACCGCCACTCCGAACGCCCCTTGGCTGTCCATAATTTATGGTGGGTCGGGAGTCGGCTTCGGTACGCTTCAGGTCATAGTATCCGCCAACAACAGCACCAATTCTCGCACGGGAACTATCACCCTTGGAGGACAGACGATCACGATCAATCAGTCGGCCGCCGCTCCCAACGGTTCTCAAGTGAACTTGACTATTCCACCTGCCGGGGCCTCGTCCATGACAACGCCGGGAACAAGTGGCTCCCTCCAGACCGGCTACGCGACGCTGACTGCGAATTCCAGCAAGACCGGCAGCGACCGCTGGGATGCTGGTGCTTCTCTTCCCTACGGTGTCGCAGTTTTCAGTCTGACCCAAAATGGCGTGGTGGTGAGCGAAGCCGGAGTACCCGCCTCTCCGCCGACTACTCGGGCTCGCATCTTCATCGATTACCGAACCAACGTGCCTGCAAAAACGGATCATACCGCCGTGGGCACGGTCAACATCGATACCGGTTTGGCGATCGTCAATCGAGGTTCGGCAAATGCGAGTCTGACTTTCACGCTGCGAGATGCCCTGAATAACATCGTCGCTACCGGCAATGGCTTTCTGGCGCAAAGTGCGCATCGAGCCCTTTTCCTCGACCAACTCAGTCAACTGGCCCCTAACTTCGTGCTACCCGCCAACTTTGCAACAGCCGTTCAGTTCGGGTCTCTCGAGATATCCAGCAATCAGCCGGTTTCCATTCTGGCGCTTCGTTCGACAATCAATCAACGGGGCGAAACCCTGATCACGAGCACGCCCATTGCAGACATGGCGGTGAGTAGCGCGGCCGGTCCCCTCTATTTTCCGCAGGTCGCTGACGGAGGGGGCTTCATCACCGGCCTGTTCCTGCTCAACACGTCAGCCGCGGTCGAGACCGGCGTGATTCACACTTACCGCAACGATGGCTCCCCGCTGCTGTTGCATCGCTGGGGCGACTCCGGGTCTGCCTCCTCCACCTTCAACTACACGATCCAACCGGCCGGTGTGTATGTCTTCTTGACCGATGGGGCACCGACGAGTGTGAACACGGGTTCCGTACAGGTTATCCCGGATGCGAGTTCACCGACGCCGGTAGGGGCAGGCGTGTTCAGTTATTCCACGGGTGGTGTGCTGGTTTCAGAATCGGGGATTCCTACCTCCACGCCCACGACTCACGCGCGCATCTACATTGACCGCACTGCGGGGCACAACACCGGCCTTGCCGTCGCGGCCCCCTCGGCAGCAGCTGTCCAAGTGACGCTGACCGCCTATCAACCCGACGGAGTCACCTTGGTGGGAAGCAACAGTGTATCGATGAATGGCAACGGCCACGACGCGCGGTTTGCCAACGAACTGATTCCTGCATTGGGCGAAGGCTACGCTGGAGTTTTGGATCTCTCGGCGCCGTCACCGTTCGTTGCTTTAACCCTGCGGTCGCTCACCAATGCGCGCGGCGATTTTCTGATGACAACGTTTCCGATTGCAGACTTCAATCAAGCCGCCCCCTGGCCTGCCGTCTTTCCGCAGATGGCCGACGGCGGCGGCTACCGGACGCAGTTTATCTTGCTGAATCCTTCCGCAGGCGCGGCCAATATGACGTTGTCCTACTTTGGAGACAATGGGGCGCCTTTACCGCTGACCAAAACCTCCGAACGAGATCGGTAATTTTGATTGAATAGAGCGCCCTTCAGTGCAACGGACGAAAAGCGGCATGCCGGAAATAGCGCAAAGACGTTGAAGTGGCTAATTTCCCCGCGTGAGTTTGGAGATTCATTGAATTCGGAGCGGGTGCATAACCGTTTCGCATTGGGTCTATTTCTTGTTCTCTGGCTATCAACTCCTAAGACCTCACACCTCTCACCTCACCCCTGCTTTCCTGCCTTTTCCATCAATCTCTTCCACTGTTCCTCGCTCACCGGCATCACAGAAAGCCGGGAAATTCGTACCAGATCGAACGTCTTCAGGGTCTTGTCGGTCTTAATTTCTGCAAGCGGCACGGGGCGTTTCAAATGAGTTTGAGGCTTGATGTCGACGACCACCAACTTGGGATCGTGCTCTTTGGGATCCGGATAAGGATTCGAGGTGACCTTAGCAATTCCGACCAGCTGCCTTTCATCACCGGAGTGGTAAATGAAAACCTCATCACCCTTCTGGATGCCGCGCAGATGTTTCAAAGCCAGGTTATTCGAAACCCCGTCCCATACCGTTTTCCCATTCCGTTCCAAATCGGAATAGGAGTAATGCGTAGGTTCGGTTTTGAACAGCCATCGGGCCATGGGAAAGCTCCTTTAGAATCTGATGTACATCGATTTGGTCTTGAGTCTCATGCTGTTGTCCTAGAACTATATGACGACTTTATAGACAACCCCTTCAAGGTTGAATTGTTGACTCATCGCATACCCAGGGTTGCAAAGAGCGCAACCCTGGGCTATTGAACATGTCCCCTTCAGGGACGAACCCTCAACTGCACCTTACTGTAGCGCATGATTTGGCATTGCCTTGTGCGCCTCCTGCATGAACATCAGTTCATATGTTATAGGCGACTTTCTGGTTAGGGCTGAGAAATGCTCTGTAAAACCCCTGCGTCCTTCGCGCCTCGGCGGTGAATTCCTCCCCTTGCCGAAAGAACTCCCTTGAATGGGAGACCGAGTTCTGGCTTCCTGCACTTGAACTGCAGGCCTTTGGTCTTGTGTCTTGGGTCTGATCTCTGAACTCATTGGTCCCTCTCATCTCCACTCATTGCCGAATCACCGCGTCGAAGAACACGTGGACCACCAAGAGAATCCCCGTCAAAACCGCCAAAACGCGGTGATAGGTTGAGAGTTTAAGAAATGTCTTGGATGTCTCCACACCTGTCTTCCGGGAGCGGAGAAACAGCAGAACTATGCCCAACACGATTGTTACCCACAGTAGCGCGAGCAAAACTCCTCTTAAGTCCAACGCTAAATTAAAATAGCCGTGGTGCAACAAAATGATGCCGGCCGCCAGGCTCACGTAAGCATGCGTGATCATCCAGGGTTCAAGTTCCTTGGCAGGGCCCTGTCGCAAGCGTCGACGAAACGGAAAAATGATGAGTCCCAAGACGAGTATCCCACCCACAAGCCCCAAACCCAGTTGCCACTGGCCCGCCTGCGAAGCTTCAGGCCCGATCATATGGGTCCGGTAGAAATATTGAACCAGTACTGCAACGGCGAGAACTCCCGGAATACCCAAGGCATGGTTGCCCCTGAATGAAGATTTGTTTTTGTCTTCCGTCATCTTGAAATTTGCTCCTCGATCCTCGCGGAGGCGTGCGGTTGGGGGGAATCCGCCACTGTTCGACAAAATTCCACGGCCCGGTTTTCAGCCCAGAAGCGGTCTTCGTTACGGCGATGCTCTGGCCGCGGCCCTCCTCCTTCGACAAAACCCACATGGCCGCCACGCGCCGCCAGGAGAATCTGAATGAATGGATTATCTTTCACGCACGGTTGTCGCAGGAAATCGACCGGCACCAACGGATCATCCTTGGCCTGAACGATGAGGGTGGGCACGCGGATGCGGTCCATCACCCGCATGGCGCTGGCTTTGAAGTAGTACTGATCCGCGGTGCCATAGCCTTGATAGGGGCCCACAAAAATGTCGTCGTAATTCCGCAGGCTTTGGATGGTGTGAATCTTCGAGAGATCAAATCTTCCCGGAAACAACCGATTCTTCCGGCGGATCCGGCGAAGCAGAGAAAAGAGAAATCGCTTTTCGTAAATTCGGTTGAATCCTTGGTGAATGGAATCGGCACAGGGCGCCAGTTCGATGGGCGGAGAAACTGCCACCAGGCCCTTCAGCCAGGAAGGAGCTTGCTCGCCCATTTCGCCCGCGTATTTTAAGGCCTGATTGCCTCCCATTGAAAATCCGATCAGAAAAATCCCGGGCACGGGATGCCCCAATTCGGCATCCAAGATCATCCCCACTGTCCCCAAATCGCGGCTCAATCCCATGTCATAAAGCGTGGTGGAAAGATGTTCCGTGTCACCGCAATTTCGGACATTCATGCGAACGACGTTGAATCCCGCCTGCCAAGCCTTTTCGCCCGTGCCCTTGGAATAAGCCCGGTCGGCTGAACCCTCCAAGCCGTGGACCAAAAGCGCCGTCGGATGATTCGACCGGTCCTTCTGCCAATGGCACTGAATAAGAACCTTGGATTCCTCCCCCACCTCAATCATCCGGCTTTCACACGGCGCCTGATCCAAAACCGGAAACCGTCGCCACAAGAAATTGTTGACGATGGTCATGGCGTGGCGATTGCGCAAAAGCGGGTGCGGCTGAAAATCAGGTTCCATCATGGTTGTGAAATTCGAGATTCTATCATTTCAGCATCAACCTCGCGCAGAGATTTGAGCAACACGCCCGAAGAGCCACGAGCCAATTCATTCCCTTGGAAAATCGGCGTAGAATAGGCGTGAGTCGCTATGAAGCCGTCTGAAATATCATCGACTGATTGGATCACTCCAGGACCCAAGTCCCATCCACCGGCCTCGAGCGAAGATGGAGTGGACTTGACCTTGATCCGGTGGATGCTTTCCTTGACTCCCGCCGAGCGGTTGGAGGCTCTCGAAAGGTATGTGCAATCCATTCTGAGGTTGCGCGGTGACAAAACCGAAACCTGATTTTTTGGAAATCCTCAAAACGCTAGCCCGCCATCATGTGGATTTCATTGTGGTAGGTGGTGTTTGTGCCGTGCTTCACGGTGCCCCTATCGCCACCTTCGATTTGGATCTCGTGCACTCGCGAGCAACCGCGAATCTCAATCACCTTCTGAAAGCTTTGGATAACTTGGAGGCACATTATCGGGAGGCCCGGGAACGCATCGCAAGGCCCGAGCTGTCACACCTCCGCAGTGCAGACCATCATTTGTTGATGACGCGCGCTGGTCCACTCGACCTGTTGGGAGAGATTGGTCACGGTAGCAAATATGAGGACCTGCTCCCTGAGACCATGGAGTTGGAAATTGATAAAGATTTGAAGGTCCGAGTCCTGAATCTCGACACGCTCATCAGGAACAAGACCGAAACTGCCCGCAGCAAGGACAAAGCGGTTATTGCCATCCTCGAACAAACCTTGAAGGAAAAACTCAAGAGCCAGCGGAAGATCTCGAAGCAACCGAGCTCACCGGTTCTTGAACATCCCACACATCGCACATAAGAACTGCGGGAATGGAGGTCGCATGTTGACGCTGCCTGCCCCCTCTGTTAGTATCTTCACCCTTACCCGGGTTTACTGACCTACCTGTGTCCGGGATGTGGGGCTGGTTGTTATGCAGAAACTTCCTTTTGCAGATTCGCTGAAGATTATCGCCCGTGGCTCGTGGAATTGGTGGACCAGCCATCCGGTGGTGGTGTCGTTTGAGGTCACGGATTCCTGCACGGCGTATTGCAAACACTGCGATCATGGGGGTCCCAAAGACGATTCCCGCAATCTCAAACCCGAGGATTATCGCCGCTACATGCAAGTGTTGCGGCCGGCGGTGGTTCAAGTTTCCGGCGGCGAGCCGTTGCTGCGCGAAGATGTAGTGGATATCGTCAGGAACATCAAATCAAAGTCCGGTCTTCCTTTTGTCATTTTCGTTTCCAATTGGTCCCGAATGACCTTGGAGAAGTACGAGGAGTTGCATCGAGCCGGTGTAAATCAATTTTCAGTCAGTCTCGATTTTCCGGACGAACGGCACGATGCCTTCCGGTGCCTGCCGGGTTTGTTTGAGCATCTCGACGAAATTGTTCCGAAAGCTGCCGCCCTGGGTTACGACGACATCGCTTTGAACACCTGCATCACCAGCGAGAACGTGGGGTTCATCAATGCCGCCGCCGACAAGGCACGGGAATGGGGCGTCAACATCAACTACAGCGCCTATTCACCCCGTCGCACCGGCAACCGCGAATATTTTCTCGAAACTCCCGAACAACTCGCGACGCTCAGAAGCGAACTCAACCGCATCAAGCAACGCATGGACAACAGCCATTGGATCGCGACCACTCAATGCACCCTCGATCATACCCAACAGTACTTCGAGAACGGTGGCATGCCGGGATGTAAAGCGGGCTTGCGCTGGCTGGTGGTGACCTCCCAAGGGGCGCTGCAACCCTGTTCCATGCAATTTACCCGTTACGGACTGCACGAACAGAAGCGCATGGTGCGGGAATTCACCGCTCACAACACCTGCGACGAGTGTTACGTGTCCATCCGTTCCTACCTCGATAAAACCTATCCCCGCCTTTTCTGGGAGAACGTCTCAGGCTTCCTTTCCTTCAAACGCCGCAGAAAAGAAACGGCGGAAGCTCAGACAGTGGAAGCGTAGGACCTACCGTAGCGATCAGCCATCAACTGTCAGCCCTCAGTCGTCAGCTTTCAGCTGTCAGAATCCTGCTTTAAGCCCAAAGCTAAAAGCCCCAAGCAAACCCGACGCCTCTCACGTGCTGGCACTGAATGCCTGAGTCGTTTTTGCTTGCTTTTGGCTTAGGGTTTGAAGCTTATGGCTGAAATCTGATGGCTGATAGCTGACGGCTGACAGCTGATCGCTACCCTCACGCATTCGCGGGATTGCGGAGATCCTGGCTGATGGGGGTTGGCTCGACACTGGGCACCGGATCGAGGTGTTGAGGTTTTCGCCAATTATCAAACGCAGCAATCTGATGAACGCAGGCTACTGTGCAGTAAGGAGCACATGCTTTTTTGGTGGAATATTCCCGCTCGACATCCGCCAGCGTGTACTGTTCCAAAGGAATGGCCGGGTAACCTCGCTGTTGTGAACAATAATGAACCAAGCCGTCTTCGCAGATGTACAAATAGCGGGCGCCGGCACGGCATCGCCAATTATTGGGAAGACCCAGAGCCAGGTTGTCCTGAAACTTGTGAATCCGGGCATAGCTTTTTTTCCCGATCTTCTTCATGGCTTGATGAATGCGCTGCTCAGCAGCGTTCAGCGGCCGAAGCGTTCCGTTCCCGTCATGGATGACACCCAAGGAGGTGGTGAAGCCGAACTGCACGGCCCGCCGAGCAATCACCAAGGCGTCCTCGGGATTGGCGATTCCGCCGCCGATGACGGAGTTGATGTTGACGCCGAAATAAGCGTGTTTGCAAAGGTTCACCAGTTTGGCATCCAGAACCTTGAGGCTCTTCTTGGACACCTCGTCGGGCGTGACATTGTCGATGGAAATCTGCATGAACTCCAGGCGCGCCCTGTTCAAGGCTTGAATCTTCTCGGGCGTCAAGAGGTAGCCATTGGTGATCATGCCGCAAATCATTCCGTGCCCGCGAATGTGGGCAATAATCTTTTCGATATCGGGATGCATCAGCGGCTCGCCACCGCTGATGATGATTGACAACACCCCCAGCTCGGCCAACCTGTCAATCCGCCGGGACATCACGTCGAAGGGCACCGGCTTCGAAAAATCGTCGTATTCATTGCAGTAAGCGCATGACAAATTGCAACGACGCATGGGAATGATATGCGCCAGGAGCGGAATCCGGGTATTGAAGACACCGCGGGCCAGAAAACGGGCCACGTGAAGATGCCGCTGCGCTTTTCGAATGGTCTTCCGGATCATCATGGCTCAGGTATGGGTCCCCGGAGGCTTTCTCCGGAGCCGAATGAAAATACAAATGCGATGGCGTCACTCTAACAGAAACGGCAAGGAAAAAGAAGGGGGCGGCGATGAATGGGCCGAATTTCATGGTCAGCGGGCCTAAATTCCGCCTGAATGGTTCAGGGGTTCTCGTCCGCCTTTCCTGCCCGTGAAAAAAATAAGGCCTCGAATTCCCCTGGGGAAATCCGAGGCCGGATCACAACAGGAATATCGGCTTCTGCTATTTCTTCGTTTTCAGTTGTGCTTGAAGAACTTCGACCGCCTTTTTGAGCTGGGCGTCATTTCCTTTCAAATAATCACCCGGCGTGTTGTCGACGTAGACATCGGGGGGAACGCCGTAGTTTTCCAGGTTCGTCCCGTTGACGTTCCACAACCCGGTGCCGGGCGTGCGGACGCTGGAGCCGTCCAGAAGCGTGTACGCTCCCGTGCCGATCACCGCTCCGTAAGTCGTCACGCCGACCACGGTGCCCAGTTTAAGGGTGCGGATGCCGTCCGGAAAAACTTCTGCGTCGGAAGTGGATCGTTCATTTTCCATCACCACCACCGGGCCAAAGAAAGCCCGCAACGGGCGTGTCACATTGATGGAATCGCGACCCCGCGTGTATTGATATTGACGTTGGCCCAGAATCTCCAGCAATTCCTGATCAATGCCGCCGCCGGGATTGAAACGCTGATCCACAACAAGCCCCTTCTTGAAATGAAGCTCGGAAAGATCGCGCCCAAACTTTCGCAACGACTCGGCGTTCATCTGGCGTATATGGAGGTAACCCACTTCGCCATGAGACCACTCATCCACCATGGCGCGTCGGTCAGCCACCCATTTTTGATATTGCAGAGTGCCGTAGGCTTGAGCGTTGACCGGCTCCACGGTAGTCTTCCACGCGCCTTCGACGGAGGGCTTGGAATTCACCCGGAGCTCAAACTTCCGGCCGGCCGCAGCGTTGTAATATTTGAAATAATTATCGCCGCTCTTGAGAGGGTGGTCGTCGATGGCCAGAATGAAATCACCGGCCTTGATCTTCACGTAGTCGTGATCGGCGGGACCGTCCTTGTAAACCCACGTCACCGTGTAAAAGCCGCTGGGATCCGCAGCGATTTCAAAACCCGGATAGCGCGTTTGAATTTCGGGCCGCGCTCCCGCACCGGCACTGATGCCGGTATGCGAAGCGTTCAATTCGCCGATCATTTCCAATATGACGTTGTGCATTTCTTCCTGATCCGCCGTATAGGCGATCAACGGCTCGTACATTTGTTTCATCCTGTTCCAGTCGACGCCGTTCATCTGTGGATCGTAAAAGCGAAACTTCATGACCCGCCAGCTTTCGTTGAATACCTGCTGGCGCTCCAGGCGATGATCGACATCCACCTTGGCGACAAAGTTGATACGACGTCCGGTGCGGGTACCTCCGGAAGAAGATCCAGCGGGGGACGACGGTGCAGCTGCCGCGCCTTCGGCGCCGCCGCTGACGGCGATGGAGTAGATGCTCCGGCCTTCGCGGTAAAACAACGTGCGTCCATCCTTGGAAAACTGCAGCGATGAAAATCCCATCATGCCGAAGCCGCCGGCGGGAGGTTGTTCTTGACCTTCTCGACGGCCGCCGGATTGAGTCAGCTTGGTCAACCGCTCACCATCTTCCTGAATCGTGTAAATACTGCTGCTGGGACGTTCATCGATGGTCGTTGTCGCAACGAAGGCATAGGTGCGGCTGTCGTGAGAAATCGCCACGGACGACACATTTTCAGAAAGGTGAGTGATCTGATGACTGCGTCGACCAATTCCTTCCCAATCGATCTTTACTTCAACACGGCTGGAACCCGCGCCCATGCCTTCGCCACCGCCCGGCCGGCGCATTCCCATGGGACGCGAAGCGGCTTCGGCAGCGGCGGCTGCTTCCTCATCGTCGATGCCGCGATCGAAGGGATTTTTCTCCTCGGACATCAGCACCACGCTGTAGAGCTGGGCCTGAGCCGTTTCGCCCCCGCCGATGTTGCCGGAATCCATGCCGGAGATATAAACCAAGCGTTGGCCGTCGGGCGACCAAACGGCATTGGCGTCGCTGTAGACGTCATTGTCAGTAATGCGATGCTCAGCGCCGCCGGCACTTGAAATGACCACCACATGCGGCAGCAGGGTGTTTGAAATCCGGGTAAATGAAATCCATTTGCTGTCGGGTGAGAATTGGGGATTGCCGATGGCTGCCCCTCCGAAGCCCGAGACCGGGCTGGAGGCAAGCACATCCGTTTTTCCCGTCTCCAAGGTATATTTGTACAGATGATGGTCGGAAGCCGTGTAAACCAGCGCTTTCGAATCCGGCGCCCACACGATCGTCAGTTTCTCCGAATCGGAATTGGAGACCTGCTTCCAATCTTTGGCATCGACGTCCGGTTTGCACAACCACACTTCCTCGCGGCCCGACTTGTCACTCACAAAGGCGATCCACTTGGCGTCCGGTGACCACTGGGGACGCACCTCGCGCGAGAAGCTCTCGGTGATGCGGATGGTGTTGCCCCGGTCCGTGGGAATGGAAAAGAGTTCGCCATGGGTGGAAATGACGGCGCGTTTTGTGGAGGGCGACAAATCGTAGCCGTCGGCTTCATTATTGATGGTCAGGGTTTCTTCGTTGTTCTCTTTGTCGTCCGAATTGATATCGATTCGAATAGCCGTCGATTTGCCGCTGGCCACATCGAGCTTCCAGAGTTGGTTGTCGTCTTCATAAACAATTACTCTTCCATCGCTCGACATGGACGGCCAGAACAGAGAACCATCTTTGTGATGGGTCACCTGGACCGGCTTGCCGCCTTCCTCTGAAATTTTCCAGATGTTGTTGGCGCTGCGATAAACCTCACGGGTGCCGGCCTTGGCCGTTACCTCGCGATCAGAGACGAAATAAATCTCTCCGTTGTTGCCGAACATGGGCCAGAAGTTGCTGGGCTTCTCATTGTCGGGCGTATTGGCGTCCAAAATCTGTTTGAAGGTTTTGTTCTTAACGTCCATCACCCAGAGGTCGGCCGCATAGCTGCCGCGATAATGCTTACGCCACCACACCATGGGATGGCGATTGAAGGCGAGCTTGTTGCCGTCGGGTGAGTAGCTGCCCCAGTAACCCCAATCGGTGTCAAGGCGCTGCTCCAAGCCGCCCTCGATCGACACCTGCCACAAAGAGGAAGTGCCCGGAAAGACCACCTTGTCGCCGCCCCGAATGGAATTGAAAATGACGTTTTTGCTGTCGCGAGTCCATCCGACCACAATGTCGGCGGCGGTGTTGAAGGTGAGTTGTTTGGGCGCGCCGCCTTCCACGGGGATGATGTAAACATCATAATTGCCGTCGCGATCGGAAGAAAAGGCAACCCATTTACCATCCGGCGAGAAGCGCGGATACACATCGCGCGCCTTGTGAACGGTCAGCCGGACGGGACTCTTTCCCGATTCGTCGGCCAGCCAAATATCCCCCAAATAGCTGAACACAATCTTTCCGTTGTGATAGTCCGGATGGCGGGCCAGTTTAACTTCCCTTGCCCACATCATCGAAGCCAAAGCGATGAGACACGCCACACCTAAAACTAGTCTTCGAAACATGGTCCAATTCCTCCTGTGTTGAGATGGAATCAAAGTGGGGACAGACACCCTCTGCTCAGTGACCAACGAATCTTCATCATGCCGGTGTCTGTCCCCATTTGTGATAATCCAATAGATCGGAGAACTCTTGGTACATGGAAAAAACTTAGCTGGAGTAGGAAACTGAGGCCAGTTCGGAAGACGCAACGACAGGAATTGCGGTTACGGCGATAGAAAATTGGCAAATTGGGGACAGACACCGTGTTCGTGACTATTCTTATTCCTTCATGGGATCGGGGTCTGTCCCCTCAGTCGGAAACCGACCCTGAAGCGTGGCCTTTCTCAGTAGGGTCAAGGCCCTTGGATCCTCTGTTGCCATCAACATTCTCTTCCATTCCGCTGGCGTGAATGCAGCTTGCCATTCGTCCATGCCAAGTAATCCCGTGTCGTCTGTCCCAGTCACATGGGCTCTTGCGCTCGACCATGGATAGTCCCACGCATAATCCACCAATCCTGCTCGCACAGGATTCCTCTCCACATAACAAAGGGCTGTCCATAAGTGACGCCGATCCAAGGGACAAGAGAAAAACCGATTTTGCCAGAGATGCCCGGTACGTTGATATCTGAAATTGAAGCGTTGGGTGTATTGTGAATGTGCATTTCCCAAAACCTCGGCCAGTGCATTCGGCTCCGGCGGAACCAAGATCAGGTGTATGTGATTCGACATGAGCGTGAATCCGATCAGGTCGACCGCAAATTTGTGAGCTTGCTTGTCCAACAACCTCAAGTAGAGCTGACGATCCTCATCCTCAAAAAAGACCTTTTGACGATCATTTCCTCGCTGCGTAATGTGGTGGGGAATGTTCACTGCTACTACTCGGGCATGGCGCGGCATCATAGCCTCCTTGAAATTAGAGGAAACTGGGGACAGACACCAATCGTTGGAGGACTTATGGAAAGATGCGAGGAGGGTGTCTGTCCCCCTGGTTAAGGTTCGGTTCTCAAATTTGTTTGGGGGGAGAAAATCTTAACACAATTGCAGGAGTGGGGACAGACACCCAGTATTTATCCAACATGAAAGGGATCAACGCAAAAGGTGTCTGTCCCCAGTTTAAGCTCGGGCTGCTTTGGGGTTCAAAATTTCCACCAGTCGAACCACCAAGTCAAAACGGTTGACGGGAGGATAGAAGTGAACGCCGGCACCGATGCCTTTCATGTCTTCGATGATTTGAGAAGCAATCTGAACACCTTCTTCGGCCGCTGTTTCTTCCGAGGCGTTCTTCATTCGCTCCCGAATCCAATCCGGAATGGTAATGCCCGGAACTTCGTTGTGCATGAACTCGGCATGGCGGGACGACCGGAGCGGCATGATGCCGAACAGAATGGGAACCTTCAAATGCTCCACGCGCTTCATGAATTTCTCGGCCATGGAAGCCTCGAAAACGGGCTGAGTCTGGACGAAATCCGCACCCGCCTCCAATTTTTCCTCGAGCCGCGCGAGTTCCTTCTGAAGATCGTCGGCGGCGGGTGACGCGGCCGTGCCGATCTGGTAACTGGTGGTCGTGCCAATGTTCTGTCCCGCAAAATCGAAGCCGTTGTTCAGTCCCTTCACGATGCGCACCAAGCCGGTGGAGTTCACTTCAAAGACCGCCGTGCCCTTGGGGTAATCGCCGATCGTGATGGGGTCGCCCGTCAACGCCAGGACGGCGCGAATACCGAGCGCGGCCGCGCCCAGTAAGTCGGATTGAATGCCGATGACGTTGCGGTCGCGGCAGGTAAGCTGCCAAATGGCTTCGATGCCCACCTCCCGCTGCAAAATATGCGCCATGGCCACCGAACTCATGCGCACCCGCGCCATGGGATTATCGGTGATGTTGACGGCGTCGACGCCCGCCTCCTTCAGCAGGCGGGCTCCTTCCACCATTTTGGAATAATCCAAACCTTTGGGCGGATTGATCTCGCAGGTCGCCAGTGTCTTGGTTCCGACTTTGTCCAGCAATCGCGGCGATTCCAGCACTTCTCCGACCTGCGAAGCCCGCCGGCTTTCAACGGGCTCCACCTCCACATGCACCGTCACGGCACGACGCCGGTGCGGCTTGGGGGATTGACCTTGTACCACTGAAGCCATGGCCCGAATGTGCTCGGGGGTGGTGCCGCAACATCCGCCGATTATGTTGACACCGCAGTTCACAAAGGCCCGCGCATATTCCTGCAAATATTCCGGCGAAGACAGAAACACCGTCTTTCCGTGGATGATTTGGGGATGCCCGGCGTTCGGTTGCACCGAAATCTTCAAATCCGATTGCGAAACAAAATCGTTGACGAGGTCGAACATTTCCTGCGGCCCGAGTGTGCAATTTACGCCCACGACGTCGGCATCGGCGGCCGCCAGGGCTTCCAAGGATCGCCGGAAATCGTCGCCGAATTTCGATTTGCCGTCTTCCCAAAACGTCATTTGAACCACGACGGGAAGCTCGCAGCCGGCCTTGGCGGCCCGCACGGCTTCCAGAGCCTCCAGCAATGACGGATGTGTTTCAATGAGAATGAGGTGGACGCCGGATTCGGCTAAAATCTGAATTTGTTCTTTGTAGACCTGCCCCAGATCGTCGACGGTCAAATTCCCGTACGGTTTGACCAAAGCCCCCAACGGCCCGACCGATCCGGCCACAAACACCTTGTCACCGGCCGCTTCCAAAGCAACGCGCACCGCGGACTGGTTGATTTCCAAAAGACGATCTTCCATTCCCAATTCGCGCAGACGCAGACGATTGGACGTGAAAGTATTCGTCTGGATGATCTGCGCCCCGGCAGCAATGTACTGCTCATGAACCCAGCGGATGAGGTCGGGATTGGTGAGGTTTTGCTCGTCGCGCTCGTTCAACGGCACGCCGCGAGAGTAGAGAAACGTGCCCATGGCCCCGTCGCACAACAAAACTTCTTTTTCCAATCGTTCCAGAAACTCTCTGCGTTTGACCATGATCCACCTCCACTAAAAATAAGAGTTCCTCAACCTACAACCCGCCCTCTTGAAACCGAAGAAAATACCGTTGAAGACATGACCGGAGCTAGTCGCACGAGCTTTTGCTGTTTCGCCTGAGCGCTAAACAGCCAGAACAGATACAGCAACACAGACACCAAGATGACCGACCCGACAGCCAGCCAGATAAGGATTTTCGTCTGTTGCGACATCTTTCTGTGTCCCCGAGACCGCTGCGCGTGATGACCGTGTGAAGAAGGGGCCCCTCTCTTCGCAGACGATGGTGGCGGATTCAGCGCAGAGCTGGATATCGCAGCCGCTCTGGAGGGATCCCTCGGGCTGAATTGCAATTCCATCTGACCCTGAGCCTTGGGAGGGCGTGTGTGCGAATGCACCACCATAGCCGGTTCGACCTCTTCCCAAAACGCCGGCGGCCGGGGCTCCACTCGAGGGTTGATCGTCGCGGCCTCTTCCTCATCGGGCTCCAAATCAGTCGGCTCCCCACTCCCGTCCGAGGAAACCTGTCCTCGCTCGACCACCCACAATTTGAATCCCCAATCCTTTCCCACCCGATAGAAGCGCGTCTTACACTTGGCACACCGAAAAGGCCGCGCAAACAAGAACCGCAGGGCAACCTCTTCCCGAAACCCGGCGCGGCGGGATCGATGGACCGAAGTGGAACGGCATTCCGGACATACTATTTCAGGCTTGGCCATAATTCTTCAAAACGCCTCACGGGCGCGGCCCGCTCGCTTCGCCGCGTTCGCGAAGCCTCCACGATGAGGGGCGCCCATCGCTGTGGATACGGAAAAAAGGTTACAAAATAAAAACAACCTCACATTCTCCGCGGTATCTGCAGGGCATGGAGCCGGCCGCGCGAAGAATGAAAAACATCGATCGCTGCAACAGGTCAGCGGTCTCTCTAGGAAGCCGATGCGCCCTTTGAAGCCCGAATATTCTAGCATCAAATAGAGAGGCACAGCCACGTGTTGTGAGATTTGGTGAAGGGTATGGGAGAACGCAACGCTCACACGGTTTTGACTTGGGAGCGGCAACGGCGGAACCATTCCACGGTTCGTTGCAACCCGGTCTCGAAGTCAACCTGCGGAGTATAGCCGAGCCATTCACGGGCACGGCCAATGTCGGCAAGGGAGTGTTGAATGTCGCCGAGTCGAGGCGGATCGTATCGCGGTTGAATCGAGGTTCCCACGATGCGATTCAAAAGCCGCACAACTTCTTTCAGCGAAAAACGGCGGCCCGTGCCGATGTTCATGACCTCGCCAATTCCCCGGGTCGCCTCGGCAGCGAGAAGATTTGCGGAAACCACGTTATCCACAAAAGTAAAGTCACGCGACTGCTCTCCATCGCCAAAAATCACCGGTGGGCGCCCCTCCAGCATCGCCGTGATGAATTTGGATAAAACACCGGAGTATTCCGAGGTGGGGTCCTGGTGGGGACCGAACACATTGAAGTACCGGAGCGCCAAAGTTTCCAAGCCATAAAGCCGCGTGAACAACTGGGCATACCACTCACCCACCATTTTCATGACGCCGTAGGGGGAAATCGGGCGTGGCGGCATCGATTCATTTTTAGGAAGCGTGGGATTTTCCCCATACACGGAAGACGACATCGCCAAAACCACCCGCCGCACTTTGACGTCGCGGGCGGCCACCAGCACCGACAGCGTGCCGTCGATGTTGGCATGATTCGACCGTTGAGGATTCAAAATGGATTTTTGGACCGAGGGAATGGCGGCTTCGTGAAAGACTACGTCCACCCCTGAAAAAATTTCACGAAGCGGTTCCGTCTCACAAATATCGATTGGGTGAAAATCAATCGATCCGGCGAGGGCACTGAGGTTCTCTTTGTATCCGGTGGAAAGGTCATCCACGACTCGAACCCGGTGCCCCTGTTCCACCAAGGACGCCACGAGATTCGATCCAATGAAGCCGGCCCCACCGGTAACGCAAAATGTTTTCATCCAACAATCCCTGTGGAAAATCGCAGCGACTTTAACGGAAACAACCTGTGAAGTCAATTGAAGCTGCAGCTCGGCGGTGGCTCTTTTTGGATTTAACCGCGAAGAGCGTTAAGAAGGCAAAGACCGCCAAGGAATGAAAATCTACTCGCAGCGTGCTGTGCGCATACTCTGCGTGATTGGCGGTTGAAAAAGCCCTTGGCCTTTCCTGTGCAAACGAAAATGAGTTTTTGCCCGCGGCTCCCCAGCCACGGTCCTCTCGATGCAGGCAAGAAGAGGCGCGCCCATTGGAGTCGGTCATCGATTGTCTTGGAAATTTGCGCTGTGCTACCATCGCCGAAGACTCAGAGATCAGGTGGACATCATGTCGAACTTGCCGAGCCAATCCCAATCATCCCTGCTGGAGTGCTTGCGCGACACCATGTCCGGCGCAGTCAGCGGGGTCCTGGCCGTACGCGTCGGCGAAGTTCGCTGGCGCTTTTTTTGTGTCTCGGGAGAAATACGGGCCGCGGTGGCTTCTTCTGTCGATCATCTCAAAACCCTGCAGCCGGATCCCGACATCCGATTGGCCAAGCAGCTGGTGGAGTGGTTGAACGCCGGGCACATCGAATGTGTCTTTTCCGACAAACAGGAAATTCCGCCGGCTCATGCCCTCTTCACTCACCTTTCCTTACATCAATTTCTAATGCAGTTCATTAAGGAAGAAGCCTCTCCGGATTGGATCCGCGATCGGCTCAAGGGCGTTCAGCGATTGAATCCCGTCAAGGAGCCGACGCTTTCTCCACTCAGCAAAGAGCTCTCTTCGAATGAATTCTTCCTGCTCTCGAGATTTGAATTGGGATTGAAATTGAATGAAGTCCTGGCGATTTCGCCATTCGGAGAGGAAGGCACGCTCCGAGGCGTTTTTCATCTTTACCTGCTCGGGCTGTTGGATGCCCACAAGCCCCATGCAGTTCCGGGAATGGCTCCTGCCCAGCAGCTTCCGCACACCGTCAGCAAAATCCCGGCACAGACGTCACAGCCCGAAACCGATGGGTTCACCCTTCAGCGTGAGGTCGAGGAAAAACTGTATCTTTCGCGAAAAGGCACACTTTATGAACTGCTGGACGTTCGACCCGATTCGCCGGTCGGTGAAATAAAAGCGTCCTATCACCGGCTGGCCAAGCGCTTTCATCCGGATCGATTTCAAGCCAGCGCCCCGCCACAGATCATCAGGCTATTGAAGAATTTGTTGTCGGAGCTCAGCGGCGCCTATGAAACGCTTTCCGATCCGGAGAGGCGGAGCGCTTATGACAAGCGCCAGAACTCGCCGAGTGCGCCTGAAAGGATGATGCCTTCGCCGCCTCCCAAGACCGATGAAGAACGTGCCGAAGAATATTTTGGAACGGCAAACAAATACCTGCAGGAAAAGAATTTTGACAACGCCATTCCCCTGCTGCGCGAGGCCATAAAACTCCAGCCAAAGTCGGCGTTGTTTCATGCCACCCTGGGGGGCGCCCTCGCAAAAATCCCCGCCTGGCGCAAAGCGGCCGAAGAACATTTGCTCAAAGCCCTCGAACTTCAACCCGACAAAGCATCACACTATTCCGCACTGGGTCTGCTTTACAAAGAAGTCAACCTCCCAATCCGCGCCCGAAAGCAATTTGAATTGGCTTTGGGACGCGATCCGAACGACCCGGTGGCCTTGCGGGAAACCGGAAGGGCGTCGGCCGAGAATTCAGAAAAGAAGCCGGGAAAGAGTTTCAAGAAAATCTTCCAGAGAAAATAGCCCACCTCAAATTGAAGAAGCAAATCCTATCTCTTTAGCCTGGATTCCGAAACGGAAGGTTCGCGCCAAGACGCAAAGGCGCCAAGTTGCAAAGCAGGACCGAGGATGGAGCACCCGAAACAGCAAACCAATGTGTTGGTGGTCGTGCCCATCCGTTTTGCTTGATTTTGCGGACTTGGCGTCTTGGCGCGAAAGAAACTTCGCTTTCCCGTTCAAACTAGGTATTGAAATACTTCGCCTCGGGGTGATGAACGATGAGGGCAGAGGTGGATTGCTCCGGCTCCAACTGGAATCCCGACGTCAAGCGAACCCCAATAGAGTTCTCCGGATCCAAAAGCTTAAATATTTTTTCTTGATCTTCCAGAGAGGGGCAGGCGCCATAGCCGAAACTGTACCGGCTGCCGCGGTACTTCTGATGGAAGAGATCGTGGATTGCGGGCGGATCATCACCGCCGATGCCCAGTTCTTCGCGCATTCTCTTGTGCCAAAACTCCGCCAGGGCTTCCGCCGTCTCGACACTGAGCCCGTGAAGATAGAGATACCGGGCATATTCGTTGGCTTCAAACAGCTCTTTGGCTCGGGCGCTGGCATGCGGACCCATCGTCACTAACATGATGCCGATCGTGTCGCGCCGGCCGGAGTCGAGCGGCGCAAAGAAATCCGACAAACATAACCTCCGGTTGGTTTTTTGTCGCGGAAATGTAAAACGCACCGATTCCACGGCCTCGTTCCCCGGCTCAAAAACCAGGAGTTCGTTCCCGGAGGCATTGCATGGAAAATAACCATACACCACGCGGGGATCCAAATATTTTCCGCGGATACACTCTTCTTCCAACGCTTCGCGAATCGGAATGTACTTTTCGGCCAACAGCCTTTCATATTCGGGACGAGCCAGACCCCGGATCTGCCACTGGTTCTTAAAGAGCGCGATGGGATTGACGTACTTGAAAATCTGCCGCAAGTCCAATTCTGCCGCAGAAACAATCCGCTTGCCCCAAAAGGGCGGCGTGGGAATGGTTGCTTGGGTCGAGACGCTGGACCGGACAACCGGCTCCGAGACATCGGCTCCGGTCGAAGAGGCCCCGACCGCTGCGCCATCTGATCCGTTTCCCCCGGCCGCGGCCATGCCGACGGTCCGTGCGGCCGCCTCGGAAATTCGATAGACACCGGAAGTCACCAGTTCGTCATGGGTCGCCGGATCCGTTAATTCCTCCATCAATCGCAGGCCCGCAAAGGCATCTTGCCCATAAAACACCGGTCCGTGGTACACCGCCCGCATATCTTCTTCCACATACTTTTGCGTCAGGGCGGCGCCCCCGCACAAGACCGGCAACCGCAGATTCAGCCGTTGCAGGTCTTCGATGACATACTTCATTTCGACGGTCGATTTCACCAGCAGGCCGCTCAAACCAATGGCGTCGACCTGATGCTCGATCGCCGACTTGATGATGTGATCGGAGGGTTGTTTGATTCCCAGGTTGATCACCCGATAGCCGTTGTTGGTCAAAATGATATCGACCAGGTTCTTGCCGATGTCATGGACATCCCCTTTGACGGTGGCCAACACAATGCGGCCTTTGGTGGCGCTGCCGGCTTTGTCCATGAACTTTTCAAGGTAACTGACGGCGGCTTTCATCACTTGGGCGGAATCCAGCACCGACGGCAGTTGCATCTTGCGGGCCCCGAATAAATCACCCACCACCTTCATACCGTCCAGAAGAACCAGGTTGATGATGTCCAGCGGCTTATATTTCTTCAGGGCCGCATCCAGCAGTTCCTCCAAAGTCACTTTCCGGCCTTGGACAGTAGAAACTTTTTCGCCGTTAATGATGGAGTTCTTCAAACGGTCTTCCAGAGTCAACTCCGCCTCGGCTTTTTCAGAAACTTGAAATATTGTTTTTTCGGCGCCTTGATAGAACTGAATGAAATTTTGAAGAGGATCTCCCTGAGAGCGATCGCAATAGATCAGCCGGCGGGCCAGCTCCGCCTCTTTGTCGGAAATTTTGAACAGAGGATAAATTCTTTGCCAGTTGACGATGGCGGCGTCGAGCCCGTGTTCCATGGCTTCATGCAGAAAAACCGAATTCAAGATTCTGCGCGCATAGATATCCAAGCCGAACGACACATTGGAAACACCCAATATGGTCAAGACCCCGGGAATATTCTTCTTGATCAATTCAACGGCCTTCATCGTTTCGATGGCGGCCGTGCGGTAATCCTCCTGGCCCGTCGAAATCGGGAGCGTCAAGGCATCGAACAAGAGGTTTTGCGGAGCGATGCCGTATTTTTCGGTAGCCAGCTTGAAAATGCGTTGGGCTATCGCAAATTTCTTTTCGGCCGTCAGGGCCATGCCCTCTTCATCAATGGTCAGGGCAATGACGGCAGCGCCGAATTTTTTAACCAGGGGCAACACTCTGGAGGTGCGTTTCTCTCCATCTTCCAGGTTGATGGAGTTGACGATGGCTTTGCCGGGGATCAGTTTCAGCGCGATTTCGATCACATCCGCTTCGGTGGAATCGATCATCAGCGGCGCGGAGACACGCGTCGCCAACATCTTCACGGTCTCTTCCATGTGATGTTTTTCATTACCGCCGACGATGGCCACGCACAAATCGAGGAGGTGCGACCCTTCGTTCACCAGGCGTTTGGCCATCATTAAAATATCGTCGTACTTCTCCTGGGTGACCAATTCCTTGAATTTGGGGCTCCGCGTGGTGGTGTTCATTTCCTCGCCCACAATGAGGGGTCGCGGTTCCTGGACGAGCGGAGTCGAAGAATAAATGGAGGCCGCAGCGGCCAGGGGTTTTCGCTCGCGGCGCTTCGGTGCTTGATTCCCCAGCGCCTCCACGACCCGGCGCAGATGTTGCGGTGTCGTCCCGCAGCATCCACCCACCATGTTGAGACCATATTCCGTGGCATACTGCTTCAAATATTCGGCCAGTTCTTCGGGGGTCAGAAGATAAGAGGCTTGACCCTTAACGTTCTTGGGAATTCCGGCGTTGGGGAGGCAGGAAATCATCTTGGTGCAATAATCCCCCAAGTACCGAATCGCATCGTTCATTTCCCGCGGACCCGTGGCGCAATTCAGCCCCACCGAAAGAATGTCGTAGGGCTCCAAAACCGTGAGGGCAGCTCCGATTTCAGTTCCCAGCAGCATGGTTCCCGTGTTCTCGATCGTCACTTGAACCATGACAGGAATCTTCTGTCGGGCTTCTTCCAAAGCACTGAACGTTCCGGCCAGTGCGGCCTTGGTTTGCAAAAGATCCTGGCAAGTCTCGATGAGCAAAACATCCACGCCGCCGTCAATCAGGCCGCGTGCCTGTTCGCGAAAGGCTTCCGCCATGGCATCAAAGGTGATATGCCCGAGGGACGGAAGTTTGGTGGTGGGTCCCATGGAGCCGGCCACAAATCGCGGTCGGCTGCCTCCGTTGGAATAATCTCGTGCCACGGCCTGGGCCAACTGAGCCGCTTTCACATTCAACTCATAAGCTTTGTCGGCGAGGTCATACTCCGCCAGAACAATGCGTGTGGCCCCGAAGGTATCGGTCTCAACGACTTCACAGCCGACTTCCAGGAATCCGGCGTGAACTTTTCGCACGGCTTCCGGTTTCGAGAGCACCAAATACTCGTTGCAACCTTCTTTGCCCCAAAAATCGTCGGCAGACAGACCTTGAGTCTGAAGCGACGTGCCCATGGCGCCGTCGAAGATCAGAATCTTGTCTTCAAGCTGTTGTAAAAAGTTATTGGCCATGCCGATTCTTTCCCCCGGGGGCTCCACGCGGCATCCCGCCGGAAATCGCGAAGGGATTCAGGCTCTGAGGCGCGCAGGCGCGTCAGCGCTCCTCCCGGGCGACTCTGTAAACAGAGCATTGTAGATTCTTTGCACAGAGTACGCAAGAAGCCGCCGCTTGACACCCTAAGGGCGCTGTGATTTGATACCTCCGCTCCACACAACTGATTGACCGACATCTTCAAGAGATCGACCGGTCATTTTCCATACCTGAATTCGGCAAAAACGGGTTTCTTCACACAGCGGGACCGTCCGGAAGAAATCCATCGTCACCATGTCCGTGGGAACAGGATTTCTTGATCTTCGAAAGAGAGCAGCGTGTCATCCCGGTTCCTGGCTTTTTCAATTCAACCAAACCGTAAGAACATTCAGCTGAACTTCAAGGAGAGATAACATGGCAAAACAATGGAAAGTAGTTCTGATTGCGGTCACCTTGCTGACTGCAACCGCCTATCAAGTTTGGGCTCAGGAAACTGCTGCTCCGCCTGTCCTCAGGATTGAGCGCGAGGAGATCAAGCCGGGAACGGGCAGCCAGCATGAACGCGAAGCCAATGGCTACGTCAACCTCTCAACAAAAATGAAATCAAAATATCACTGGGTCGGCATGGAAGCTGTGACTGGAGATGAAAACTCCGCCCTGTTCTTTATGGGCTTTGGAACTTTCGCCGATATGGAAAAAAATCAAGGAGAATTTGCAGCCGCCAACTCGGGATCTTTGAAGGCTGAAGCGGAGCGACTGGACCGCGAGGGGGGCTTGATCCATACCCGTCAAACCGCACTGGTCGGTGTATTGCGGCCGGATCTCAGCTATCACCTGGAGGGCATCACGCTGAAGACTATGGCTCAAGTCCGCTTCTTCAACGTTGTTACCTTCCGCACTCGACCCGGCAGCGACCAACGTTTTGCCGCGGGCGCACGAATTTACTACGCCGCCCTCGAAAAAGCACACATCACTCGCCCGTTGGCCATGTATCAGGTCATTGCCGGCGCCCCGAATGGAACTTACATCATTATCGAAGGCTACCATTCTCTGGGCGACATGGATGCAGTCGACCGACCGGCCATCATGCAAGCGCTGGGAGCAGACAATCTAAAGAAGCTGGACGAAATCGAACACACCGATTTCATTTCCACGGAGTCCAATCTTTATGCCGTCAATCCGGCCATGAGTTACGCGCCGAAAGAGGTTGTCTCAGAAAGCCCGGACTTCTGGAATCCCAAGCCGGCCGCCAAACCCAGAACGGCAGCCAAGGAAAAGAAAGAGCCTCAAAAGAATCAGTGACTGCTTGGGCTTTGCGCCTTCCCGCTTCAGGGATCCCGGATCAAATTGCATATTCAGCAGGGCAGCCGATATTCAAACGGCTGCTCTGCTGTAATTTTTAAAATCGCGCAGACATCACAACAAGCTGTCGCGGGTTGAAATCAAACAAATTCCCGACCTCACATAAGAACGACTCGAGGTTCAATCGGGGCATCTCCTCATTACCTGCCTTTAAGCAAGAACCCTCCAGGTTCTATTCGCAAGACAAATCCCATTCTTGAAAATTCCTATTTCAGTCCACTTCTACCGTAAATCATAAATTGCTACTGGATTATGGAGAATTCTATGTATTCGTTTGTAACGCATGCGGAGTTCACTTTGTTATCGCCTTTCACCCTTTGTGATTAGAAACTTTCTATCAGGAGAAAAGTCTTTGGGCCTGTACGTGCTTATTCTATAACCAGTTCAAGAGCTATTTTCAGGGCTTCCCATTAATGGGATGAAGTCGCTTTTGAAATTGCTGAACGAACCCTGGGGATTGCAGGTTCTTAATCGTTAGGTTGTTCGCGGAATGCTCAAGCCCGACGTGTGCCTGAGAGAGGGAATCTCTGTTCATTTTGGAATCTTAAGGTCAAAAGCAGGTCAGCTCTAATTCCATTAGAGAGTTGTTTCCAAATTACCGTAAGGAGGAACCATGAAATCAGTTTTTAGATTGGTCGCGTTTATGATGCTGGCTGTTTTGACAGTAGCTGGCCTCATGAATCCGACCGTATCAAGAGCGCAATTGACCCGAGGTTCAGTTGCGGGGACGGTGCATGATGCATCCGGGGCCATCATTCCGGGGGCTACGATCAAGGTGACAAACCTTGACACCGGCAGTGCTCGCGACACGGTCACCAACGGGGACGGTTTCTATCGCGTTGCAGCCCTGGAGCCTGGAAACTACAGTGTCGTCGTTTCCAAGGATGGATTTCAGAGCGTCGAAAACAGAGCCATCGTGATTCAGTCCAGCAAGGAAATCACTTTTGACGTGGATTTGAAGGTGGCAGCAGCCGGAAATGTCACGGTCGACGTGACCGGCCAGGCCGAGGGCGTTGAACTCAACAAAACCAACCCGACTATCGGCCTAACTTCCACTTCGCGCCAAGCTGTGGAATTGCCCTTGAGCGCCGGCCGCGACATAAACCAGCTCTCCCTTCTTTCCCCCAATGTGTTTACGGCGCCGGGTTCGACCGGAATTTCAGCCAACGGTCAACGAGCACGCAACGACAATTTCATGATCGATGGAACGGATAACAACGACATCAGCGTAACCCTTCAGACCATTCCGGTGGTCCCGGAGGTCGTAGGTGAGTATCAAGTCCAAACCAATGCCTACAGCGCCGAATTCGGTCGTAATTCCGGTGCCACCCTCAATGTTATTACACGGTCTGGAACCAACTCTCTGCATGGAGACGGGTGGGAGTACTACCGGGACAACAACATGAATGCTCTCTCTCCCGCCGAGAAGCGAAACGGGTTGACCGATCCGGCCCGGTTTGACCGTCACCAGGTGGGCTTTGACGTCGGCGGTCCGATCAAGAAGGACAAGACCTTCTGGTTCTTTGCGCTTCAGTGGGACCGGACACGCAATTCCAATTCGCCCGGCGCTACGGCGACCATCCCGACACCAGCAGGTTTCGCCCTCTTAGGGTCGGTGCCGTTGCGAGCGGCAAGCGGGACCACACCGGCGCAAAGCACCGCCAGTCGGCAAGCGGTGTTGGGCTCCATCGGCTTCCTCAATAACATCTATGCGGGAAGCCCGGTGTTCAGCAATCCGTCTACAACGAAGGTGAACGGCGTGGTCATTCCCATCGGGAATATTAATTTCCCGATTTCTCAGCCGGACAATACCCGGGAAATTACCATCAAAGTGGACCACAAGCTCACCAACAATGACAACCTGACGGGTCGATATATCGCCAACAAGGACATCACCGTCAACCTGATAAGCAATTGCCAGTTTGGTGCCCTCTTCTGCGGAAACCAGGACGTTTACGACCAGAACGGCGCCCTCAGCGAGACTCACATCTTTGGCCCCACACTCTTGAACGAGTTTCGTTTCTCGGCGATCCGAAGAAACCTGGCCTTCCCGGAAAATGACCCGAAAACTCCCTCCACGACGATCAGCGGATTTTTCGGTATCGGAGGAGCCTCCAACTTTCCACAAGGGCGAATCCAAAACAGCTTCCAATTCCAGGACACTTTGAGCTGGCAAAAGGGTCGTCAATCCTTCAAATTCGGGACGGACATCCGGCGCATCAGGCTGTTCAACTTGGCGGCCTTCGATTCCAAAGGGACTTACTCGTTCAACAACTTTCAGGATTTCATGAACAACGCGCCGTTCTTTTTCCAGCAGTCGCTGCAAACTTCGAGCTTTGACGCACGCCAGACTCAACAAGCCTACTTCGTGCAGGATGATTTCAAGGCCACACCCAACCTGACCCTGAACCTAGGCCTGAGGTATGAGTATTCCAGCGTGCCGTTCGGTTTCTTTGGAGCGACAGATGCGCAATCTCTGGGGGCGTTGGTCCCCGGACCTGTAAAACCCGACAAGAACAACTGGGCGCCGCGTGTGGGATTTGCCTATAGTCCCCATGAAGCCCCGGGCTTCTTGAATAACCTCTTCGGGGATGGAAAGACTGTATTCCGTGGCGGATTCGGAATAGCTTATGACATCCTCTTCTACAACTTGTTAGTCGTGGATGATTCCAATTTCCCTCGGGTCGTGACGCCACAGGTGTTCGGCGCGTTTGACATTTTCCCGAGCATTATTCCTGTGAGCGGCGCTGCTGTGTTCAATCCACTGGCCACTTATGTGAATACACCGTCTGATGCACGCGATCCGTATGCGGAGCTGTATAGCCTCTCGGTACAACGCGAATTTGCCCGAGATTTCGTGTTGGAATTCGGTTATACGGGAAGCCGCGGGATCAACCTGCCCAATCAAGGACAAGCCAATCCGGCCATCCTGACAGCGGCGCAGATTGCCACCGTGCAGTCCACATTGAATGCCAACTCCATTCCCAGTGTTCAGGCACGGCGTCTGTTTCCACAGTTCGGATCGCGTATCCTCATCCCCACCTTCGGCATGTCCTCGTATAACGCGGGGTATGTGTCTTTGAACAAGCGCCTTTCACGAGGACTCCTGTTCGGGGCTTCTTATACGTGGAGTCACAACATCAGCAACAACGATGAATCTCTAGGTGTCGGCGCGATCACGGCGGGCTCTCCCCAGATCCCTCAGGATTACCTGAACATGGGGGCTGAAAAGAGCACCTCCGCTTTCGATCGAACTCAGCGGTTTGTTGTGAATTACATTTATGAAATTCCCTGGTTCAAATCGGGTTGGGCTGAAAACTGGGCCATGCGGCAGGCCTTCAGCGGCTGGCAACTTTCCGGAATTTCTTCGTTTCAATCCGGGCAACCGTTCTCCATACTTACCGGAGTAGACACCAATGGAAATGGAACCGCCGGCAGCGACCGCCCCAACTTCAATCCGAATGGAACCCTCAATCTGGATCCGGTGACGGGCAACTTGAGATCCTTCTCAACTTCGCTTACTTCCGGTCCTTTCATTACAGTCTTGGGAACCAACGGATTGCCACTGGCTAACTCTCTCGGCAACGGCAACCTCGGGAAAAACACCTTCCGCGGTCCCGGGTTTGCCAATTGGAACATCAGCTTGTCCAAGGTCTTCAAAATGTACGAACGATACGCCTTCACGATCCGCTTGGACATGCTGAACGCTTTCAACGAGCGTAGCTGGGGAAACCCGGTCAACGTCATGAACAGCGCGAACTTCGGCAAAAACCTGAACAGCTCTACTCCCCGCACCTTGACTTTGGGTGCGAAGTTTTCGTTCTAGTTTCGAACCGAATTTTTTGAGTTATCTCTGTTTGATTTGCGCCCCGGTTCAGGTCTGCTGACCGGGGCGATTTTTTTTATCCGGCCTCTCTGACATTCTCAACCTGGTCCCAGTTCGAAAATCCGTCCCCCAAGGAAGGTCCCCAAATTGAAACTCCGATTTGCGGGATTCTTTCCAGAATATCGCAATACGATACTTGATTTTTCTTGGGACGGGCATTCCGGTTGCCCCATTGCCAACAACGCTATTTTTTTCAATATGTTACTTGGCAATGACGATCTCCACCTGCCTTATCCGCGATGGACACCCTAGCTAGGCGTTCGAAACCGCTATTAGTTTTTGAATATACTATTCCCAAAATTCATATTCAATCAACCGGACCGTTCTTGTCCGCTTTCCTAAAGATTCTGAAGGTAGTTGTCTGAGGTCATGGCGACCGAAGGGTTTGCCGAATTTCCTTCGACACCTGTGAAAATCTCAAAAACAGTACATTGAAGGGCCATTCATCCCTATTGTGAGACAAGAATTTTCTCATTCTAAGTGACTTAAAGGCAATGTCTGGATTCGGTACGAAGATTGCTAGATATATCGTGTTCAGATACGACTTTTCATATGCCAAAGGGCACGGTTGATTTACCGGTAAGAGCTCGGTTTGCAGAATTAATAGGCACGACGCAGGGTTGCTGGGTTGATCGACACATCAGGTTCCATCGGTTGCGCTTTCCCCTGAACGTCTTGTAGCAGTCATTCATTCGTAGCTTCGGCCAATCATAAAGTTTGGAAGAAGATATTTCAATCCCGGACTCATGAGGACTTTTCGCTTTTCTCATCGGGCCTGAAGTCATTCGCACTTTCGATTGGGTAGGATTTCGGGGAAGGAAGTTTTCACAGTGAAAAGAACCATCAACCATCAACACAACATTCAACAAGGAGAAAACACAATGTCAGGACAAAGGCGTTTTATTGTGCTGCTGACCCTGGTGATCCTGTTTACATTGGCCGTGACCAGTTTGGCCATGGCCGATGAAATCACCGCCCGGATCCGCGGCACAATCACGGACCAATCCGGCGCCATCATTCCCGGCGCCAAGGTGACCGCCACCAACACGGACACCGCGTTGAGCCGCGATACGACCTCGGGAAGCGACGGAACGTATGAGTTCCTGCAGCTCCCCGTCGGAAACTATAAAGTGTCTTCCGAGAAGTCGGGCTTCCGAACTTATACGGCCACGGGCATCAAGCTGGTGATCAACCAGATCTTGGTGTTGAACATCCCCATGGAAGTCGGCCAGGTGAGTCAGGAAGTTTCGGTGCAAGCCAACGCCGCGCAGGTGGAAACCACCAGCATTCAGCTGGGCACCGTCGTGACGGGCAGCACAATTGTGGACCTACCATTGAACGGTCGCAATTGGGTTCAACTGCAACAATTGCAACCGGGCGTGGTGGGCTCTTCGGATCGCTTCGGCAGCAACTTTGCCACCAATGGAAGCCAATCGCAGCAGAACAGCTACATGATCAATGGAACCGACGCCAACGACATTCCTTTGAATACGCCGTTGGTGGTTCCGAGCCCTGATGCCATCGGGGAATTCCGCCTGGTCACCAATACCCTCAACCCGGAATATGGTCGAAACTCCGGAGGTATTTTGAACGCGGTGACGAAGTCAGGAACCAATCAATTTCACGGCAGCGCCTTTGAGTTCTTCCGCGATACGAGTTTGAACTCGCGCAACTTTTTTGCCAAGTCTGCGGTGATCTTCCATCAAAACCAGTTTGGCGGAACGATCGGTGGGCCGATCAAGAAGGATCACACCTTCTTCTTCGTGTCCTATCAGGGAACCTTTAACCGCATTCCTCAGGGCGTTGGAAATGCCAACGTGTTTACCAATGATGAAAGGAATGGAATTTTTCCGAAATTGGCAGCATCGAACAACACTTCGCCCTTCCCGCTGAAAGGTGAGAATGGGACGATCTATCCGGCCGGGACACCGTATTCGACCATTTTCCCTACGGGTCACATCCCGTTGTCTGACTTCAATTCCATTTCGGCCAAATTGATGAATACCTTTGTGCCGCCGCCTAACAGCGGTCTCAGGTCGTTCTTGTTCAACCCCATCACGGTTGGGCACACGAACCAGTGGATTGCGCGCGTTGATCACAATATTAGCGCCAAAGACAATCTGTTCGTCAACTGGTTCTGGCAAACCAACCCGAATGCCGACACATTGCCATTTACAGGTTCAAACCTGCCGGGATTCGGTGAGTTCGCGACACGTCATATTCAGCAGTACACGGCTGGATGGACCCACATTATCAACGACCACATGCTGAATGAGGCACGGTTCGGCTACACGCGCTTCAACTTCTTGGCCGTTCAACCCACTAATCCGACCCTGCCGTCGTCCTTTGGATTCCAGATCAATCCGAATAACACTTCGGGTGCGGGACTTCCCGTGATTGCTGTGACCGGATTGTTCACCTTGGGATTCTCAGACAACGGTCCGCAACCCCGCATCGACCAGACTTATGAAGCGACCGACAACTTCACCTGGACGGTGGGCAAGCATGCGCTGAAGTTCGGGTTTGACATGCGTCGCTTCCAAGTGGCTAATCCGTTCTTCTTCTTGAACGGCGGACACTTTGACTTTGGCGGCAACGGCAGTTTCTCCACAGGAGTGCCGGGCGCCGATTTCCTGCTGGGAATTCCCGATGATTTCTCTCAGGGCAGCGGCGATTTCATTGATGCCAGGGCGCAACAGTATTACACCTATGCTCAGGATCAGTGGAAGATCCGCCCGAACTTGACCATCACCTACGGTGTCGGTTGGCAGATTGACACGCCCATGAATGACGTTGCGCACAACGGCAATGCCACCGTGGCTTTCCGCCCCGGACAACAGTCGACGCTGTTCCCCACCGCTCCAAAGGGTTACGTCTTTTCGGGCGCCGACGTCAACAATGCTGCCGGCTCTACCTACTACGGGCAGTTCGGACCCCGCGCTGGATTCGCGTGGAGCCCGGATTGGGGCTGGCTCTCTGGCGGTCCCGGCAAGTTGAGCATTCGGGCGGGCTACGGGATTTACTTCAACCGTTCGGAAGAGGAAATGACCCTGCAATTCCTGGCGTCGCCTCCGTTCGGATTGGCCTCGACGGCTATCGGAGACGTAGGCGGGAGTCCCTCTTTCGCGAATCCGTTCTGCGATATTAGCGGCGCGGGGTGCATCCCCAACAAATTCCCGTTCAGTGCTCCAGCGGCCGGAAGCAAAATAGACTTCGGCTTCTTCGAGCCGCTCAGCATCAGCACGCTGGATCCCAACTTCCGCAGCCCGTACGCGGAAAACTATAACCTGACCGTGGAACGGGAACTTCCTTCCAGCATGATTTTTTCGCTCGCCTATGTCGGCTCGGTGGCACACAAACTGAGCGTTGAAACCGAAAGCAATCCGAACATCAACGTTGCGGCATGTGCGGCCAATCCCACCTGCGTGAAGTTCCGTTCAATTCAGAACATCGTCTTTCCGAACCACTACAAGTTCCCGGGCGATGTTTTTGGATCGGTCGGCACCATCACCAGTGCCGGGAACTCGAACTACAACTCGCTGCAGGCCCGCTTGGACAAGCACTTCTCGAACGGTATGCAGTTCTTGGCGTCGTACACTTGGGCGCACTCCATCGACAACGGTTCCGGCTTTGAGAACTCCGGATTCGGCGGTGGGCGTGGACCCGGCATGGATCCCTTCAATTTCAACCGCAATCACGGGGATTCTTCTTTCGATGCCCGGCAACGGTTCGTGTTCAGCTATGTGTACGCCATTCCGAGCGTTCGGAAGTTCTCGGCCTTCTCTCGATGGCCCAGCCGCTTGACCGACGGATGGAGAATCACCGGTATTACCACCTTCCAGACCGGATTCCCATTCAACCCCACCCAGAGTGGGCGCTCCTCGCTGCAGTGCACGGTCTTCACGTTCTACAGTTGTCCGGACCGTCCGAACGTGGCAGGACCTGCGCCGACACTGGATCCTCGGAGCGCTACCTTTAACGGCTTGAGCAATTACTGGTTCAATCCGGCTGCCTTTTCGGCCGAAGCGATTGGCACGATCGGAAACGCCGCCCGCGGCGTACTCCACGGACCGGGTGTCAACCAGTTTGACTTTGCGCTGTTCAAGGACACCAAAATCACCGAAGGAACCAGTGTGGAAATGCGCTTTGAATTCTTCAACGTCTTCAACCACACGCAATTCGGACAGCCCTCCAACAACTTCAATTCACCGTCGACCTTTGGCCGCATCTTCAGCGCGGCTGATCCGCGGTTGATTCAGTTGGGGCTCAAGATTTATTTCTAGAGCGTGGAGGTAAGGTCTCTCTGCTCCGGTCCCGCAAGGCGGGACCGGAGCTTTTTTTATGGCGGTTCGGGGGTTTGGTATGTGTAAAAAACGGACGTCTCGGAAATTGTGGGCGTCGTTCAAAAGGGAAAAGAGTCTCCATCCGGCCGTTCGCTTAAAACCAGTCCGCCTTGAGCGGACGGGATAATCGAAGTCCGGCCCTGCGCGACGCAAGCTTGCCTCAGTGCAAGCCCGATTTATCGGGCTGAAATAATCGTAGCCTGAGGCGTAAGCCTCAGGGATCGGCGAGGTAGAGAACAGTTAAGCCCCTTTGAGGGGGCGACAGAGAGCTGTGCACAATTCGTTTTTGGGTTCCCGGATTGTTCTTCGAGATTACTCCGCAGTTGAGGGGGTTGCAGAATTTCGTTATGTCGCCCCCTCCAGGGGGCTCATATCTGCTTCGGTGGTGCACCCGTACCTGAGGCTTACGCCTCAGGCTACGGTCATCCCGTCCGCACAAGGCGGACTGCCTTTAAGCAATCGGCTGGGTGCGGAGTCTTGTACCTTTGAACGATGCGCATAATTTCTGGAAGTGCTCTATCTTTACGCACACCAACCCCCAAAGTGTTTTTCGTATTTCGAAGTTGAATGGAAGAGTGGGAGAAGCGATAAGCCGGGCGGATGGATCACGCTCACAGTGTTTTTTGCACCAGACGAATCTGAAAAATCTTGGGCCAGAGTTTTCCGGTAACGATCAAGCGGTCTCGAGCAGCGTCGTAGGCAATCCCGTTCAGTACATCCACCGGCCGTGTTCGGTCCGCAGGCGACAACAGCCCCGTCAGATCAATCCATCCCCGCACTTTCCCATTGGCGGGATCAATTCGAACCATATAATTGCTCTCGTAGACATTGGCAAGAATCTCGCCCTGGATGTATTCCAGTTCGTTCAGATTCTGAACCGGAGTTCCATCGCTCAAAACGGAAATGGTTTGCCGTACTTCGAAGCTCTTGGGGTCGAGAAACCGGATTTGATTCGTTCCATCGCTCATGATCAAATTTTGGGCATCATGGGTCAGGCCCCAGCCTTCCCCCACATAGGAAAACCCTCCAATCTTTTTGAAATCTTCGACTTGATAGATAAAGCCCTTGTGGTTCTGCCAGGTCAGTTGGAAGATCTGGCCTCCAAAAACCGTAATTCCCTCCCCAAAATACTCGGAGCTCAAATCGATTTTTCTGAGCACGCGCCCCGACCCCAAATCAACCTCGCGTAGGCTGGACTGCCCATTCAATCCCGTACCTTCAAACAACCTTCCGTCGTAAAATTCCAATCCTTGAGTATACGCCGAGGTATCGTGAGGCCAAGTCGTAATGACCTGGTACGTGTAATAACGAACGCCGCTACCGGCGGGGATTGGGGGGATAGATTTCTGTCCTAAGGATGTCTCCGGTTGACTCCGCGGGTTACTTCCGCAACACACCAGAGCTCCCCAAGCACAAACCACCAAAAAGAACCGCAGAGTTGAGAAGTTCGAAAAAACCGATTTTTCGGGTTTCATTCTCCAAGAACCGCAAGACGGATTTCGGATTTCGGCGCCCGATTGTTAAAATAGAGGCTCCAGCAAATGACCGCGCGGTCACGCGGCGATGAAGGCATTTCCTGGTAGCCCGTATCCAAAGGAGCCCGTCATGGATTATCGCATTGAAAAAGACGCCATGGGAGAAATCTCTGTCCCTGCGAACAAATACTGGGGCGCCCAAACCCAGCGCTCCCTTCAGAACTTTGTGATCGGCGGGCAACGTATGCCGGTGGAATTAATCCGGGCATTTGCCATTCTCAAGAAAGCAGCTGCGCTGATCAACCAGGAGCTCGGAGTTCAGTCCCAAGAGAAAACCGATGCCATCGCCGCCGTGTGCGATGAAATTCTTTCAGGAAAACTGGACGAACATTTTCCGCTGGTCATTTGGCAAACCGGGTCCGGGACCCAGACCAACATGAACGTGAATGAGGTCATCTCCAATCGGGCCATCGAAAAGCTCGGAGGAAAGTTGGGCTCCAAAACGCCCATTCATCCCAATGATGATGTCAACAAGTCCCAATCATCCAACGACACGTTTCCCACAGCCATGAACATGGCTGCTTTCACATTGATTTCAACACACACCTTGCCCAAGCTGGAGCAGCTGCAGAAATCGCTGGCTTCAAAATCGGAGGCTTTCAAAACCATCGTCAAAATCGGGCGAACGCATCTGATGGATGCCACGCCGCTCACCCTGGGCCAGGAGTTTTCCGGATATGCCTCGCAACTGGCCCACGGCGTCCAAGCCATTCGGAACTCCTTGGATCACCTTTCCGAGCTGGCGCTGGGCGGGACCGCCGTGGGTACGGGTTTGAATGCGCCGAAAGGGTTTGCCGAAAAAGTTGCCGGGAAGATCTCCCAGCTGACGGGCCTGCCCTTTAAAACCGCGAGCAACAAATTCGAGTCGCTGGCAGCGCATGATGCCCTTGTCGAAACTTCCGGAGCCTTGAAGACGGCGGCCGTCAGTCTCATGAAGATTGCCAACGATATCCGCCTGCTGGCCTCCGGGCCGCGCTGCGGTATCGGCGAGGTCACCATTCCCTCCAATGAACCCGGGTCGTCCATCATGCCGGGAAAAGTGAATCCCACACAGGTGGAGGCCTTAACCATGGTGTGTGCGCAAGTGCTCGGCAATGATGTGGCCATCAATATCGGGGGAATGAGCGGGCAGTTTGAATTGAACGTCTTCAAGCCGATGATGATTTACAACCTCCTTCTTTCGGCCCGGCTGCTGGGCGATGCCGGCGATTCCTTCGATCGCCACTGCGTTGCTGGAATCGAGCCTAATCTCCAACGTATTCAAAATCACCTGGAGAGTTCATTGATGTTGGTGACGGCCCTGACGCCTCACATTGGCTACGACAAAGCAGCGGAAATTGCCAAGAAAGCTCATGCCGAGGGGACCACACTCCGTCAAGCCGCGCTGGCCTTGGGATATTTGAGCGCTGAAGAGTTCGATCGCTATGTAGTCCCGGAAAAAATGGTGGGATGAAGCAACACTTTGAAATTGAAGACCGCCGGGAGCAAAGGCCGCTGCCTGCGTCCCCTGCGGGGACTTGGCATCGCTACCAAGCTTGCCGTGAAAAT
The DNA here is from genome assembly GCA_028716525.1 of Terriglobia bacterium. GTDB lineage: Bacteria > Acidobacteriota > Terriglobia > JAIQFV01 > JAIQFV01 > JAQUPQ01. Next base: position 77,083 of record JAQUPQ010000006.1, read on the forward strand.
GGTGGGATGATGAGATTCGGAAAATTCAATGTCTCGCCGAACAAAGCGTTCGGCGGAACGACCCAAGCCGGAACCTGTCACCCAATTTCGTGTGCCTCAACGAATCGAGCTTGCGGCGTTCTGAAAAACCTCAAAAGACCCTTCATCAAACAACACGAAAATAACTTTTTCAACGCATGAGCGGGGGTGATCCTGGCTGTACCGGCGGGCCGCCTGAATCATCACCTGGGCGCACTCATCGGTTGGAAAACCTGCCACGCCGGTCCCCAGAGCCGGAAACGCAACCGCATGAAGCTTGAGTTCATCCGCCACGCGTAGACAGGATTGCGTGGCGGCCGCGATAATCTCCCCGCTAGTCAATGATCCCCCGCGTTTGGGGACATGCGCGTCTTCGTCTCGATAGCCCATCGCCGCGGCGTGGATCACGTACGTGTTGGGCAGCCGCCCCGCCGTTGTGGCCACCGCCTCTCCCAGCCGGATCGGCGCCTTGGCGCGCCCCTCGCGGTCAATGACATCGCCTCCCTTGCGGCGAATGGCGCCGGCTACTCCCGCCCCTAAAATCAAATCGGTGTTGGCAGCGTTGACGATGGCCTCCACGTCCGGCTGCTCGGTGATATCGCCCCGGCGGATCAATATCTCCATGATCTCTGCTCCTCTTCTCCACGCACCTTCCCGACCTTTCCGAATCGCGCGTTCAATTGTGCTACAATCGATTTCGGCCGAGAAGATTCGATCGAGATCTCAGGTGATTTAAGCTCCAGATCCAATTCACTCTGCACGGAAACTCCGATTTCATTTCCGAGCTCCCACGCACCGATGGCCGAACTTCAGAGCATTTTTCAAGATCGCAACCCACGCCAACGCCTGGCACTCTCCGTACTTTCCGGGATTCTCCTGGCCTTGGTCTTCCCCAAATTCAATCTCAACTGGCTGTGCTGGTTCGCCCTATTGCCGCTTTTCTTTGTACTGTTGCAGCCCATCTCTTTGAAGAGCGCTCTCGGGTACACCACTCTTTCCGGAGTTGTATTTTACGCCATCCTGCTTTATTGGGTGATGCAGGTCATTCATCAATACGGTGAACAATCCTGGCCCATTGCCGCCTTGGTGTGGCTTGTTTTAGTGGCTTACAACGCCCTCTTCTTCGCGGTATTCGGATTTCTGGCTAGAAAACTATTAATTCAAAATTATTTTCTTGGATCGATGCTTCGCCCCTCAGTCATCCAAATTTCAGTATTGAATTCCCTTGTCGTAGCAGCCTTGTGGGTGGCTGTGGAGTTCGCGCGAACCTATTTCCTGACAGGCTTTCCCTGGTGTTTGCTCGGCTACGGACTGGTGAAGCAGCTTGGAATCATGCAAGTCGCCACCGTGACGGGAATCTACGGCATTTCCTTTCTGATCTGCCTGGTCAACCTGTTATTGGCCCACGCTCTCTACCAGAAAAAACAGCCCCTCTTTTTTGGCGCTGCAATCTTGTTGGGGTTAGTGCTGACCGGTGATTTCGGATTTCACGCCTGGCTGGTTCAACACCCCTTTGAATATGTTCCGGAAACCACGCAACTGCCCGCATCAGTTCATCGGGTTGCCATTCTCCAACTCAACATTCCGCAGGATACGGACTGGGGTCCGACCACTCTGGATGCCTGGGTTTCGAAACTCGATGAAATGATCCAACACTCCCAGGCTGAATTGATCGTGATGCCTGAAAATCCCGCCCCGTTTTATCTACCGGATGATCCTCGTTTTACCCGGGAGTTGCGCTTTGCGACCCAGCAGGCCGGCGCCACGGTCGTGGCCGGCGTCATCATGGGGCACAAGACTCAAAGCGGCAACGCCGGGGTTTTCAATTCCGCGGCGACCTTGGATCCTTCGGGCCGTCTCACCTCCGAATATGACAAACGCCATCTGGTTCCATTCGGAGAGTATATTCCCTGGCGGAACGTAGTGTCCTGGGCCGGCAAGTTGACCCAGGAAGTGAGCGACTTCAGCCCGGGAGAAAACTATACCCTCAGCCTCATCAATCAAAATCGGGCCGCCGTTATGATTTGTTACGAGGCTATTTTCCCGCATTTGGTCCGGCAATTCACGCGGCGAGGCGCCGAGGTTCTCATCAATATTACCAACGACGGCTGGTACGGATTCTCGGCAGCTCCCTATCAGCATTTTGAGATGGCCCGAGTCCGGGCCATCGAAAACCGGCGTTATCTTATCCGGGCCGCCAATACCGGCATTAGCGCCATTGTCGATCCTTATGGCCGGGTGCTTGATCAAACAGCGCTGGGACAACAATCTATTCTGCGGGGAGTCTATGAATACCGTACCGATATGACTATCTACGCCCGTTTTGGGGATGTGTTTGCCTGGATTTGCGTGCTGCTCTCCATCGTGTTCCTCGCCTGGGGTTTCGCCAAAAGAATCCGTTGACGTTTGTCGAATTCGAACACAAAAAAATTCGGGAGCTGTTTCAGACCCGTGATCGGTCTTGTCTGATCACACCTGCGGGCTGAATCAACTCCCGTTCGAAGCACTTTCTCAAGTACAAACGCCGTGGAGAGGCGAGCTAACGCTCCCCACTTTCACCACACGACGAGACCTGAACCATTAGACACCGCCGGCGAAAAAAAAGGCGGCTTTCTTTAAAGGGATTTTCTGAAGGAGCATCGCTCCCCGGATAAATCGTAGAGGTTCATGCCACCGTCACGACAGGTTTTTCCGTAGGGGAGGTGAACCAGGGTTTCCCCGTCCCAAACTTTGTGGCTAACGAAATGCCGAGCGCAAAAATGAAGACGATGTAGGGAACGAAAAGCTGCACCATCGGAATAAACGACAGAAGAGACCACAGGATTAATCCCAGCAGTGCATAAATGGCCATGGGGACAGGGCGCTTCAAAATGTGCCGCACCAACCATCGTCCCAGGGTCAGATAAAACGCGACTGCGCCGAAGCCCCACATGGCGATCAATGAAACCAGAAGCAGGAAAATCAGCGGAATTCCGATGATAAATTTGATGAGAATGGAAAAGAGCGCCAGCAAGCCCACAAAGACAATCAAAGCCACAAATCCGATCAACAGGATGCGGGCAAAATCCCTTTCAAACCGATCCATGGCGAGCGTCGCCTGAACCGGGACAAACAGAATCACCAGCAGGGCGATAATGAACCAGCCCAGCAGCCGGGCCACACGCCACAGCATCACGCCGCGGTCCGTCGCCAGACTCCAAAACGGGCGTCTTCCTGTCTGGAAGGCTTGACGATATACCTCCGAAAAGTAGGTGGTAGCCAGCGTCCTTCCTAAGATTCGGGCATCCGGCGAAGCATAAAGTTTGCCTCCGAGAACGGTCACGTCGCCCCCGATGGAGGCTTTGGGTCCCAACCACACATCCCCACCGAATGCTGCCACATCGCCATCCACGGTCCCATCCACGCACACCGAACCCCCCATCGCCGCCGCAGATTGTTTGGCATGGCCTTCAATAAATATCGAGTGACTGATCGTCACCAGGTCGCTCGCAGCCGTCTCGTTGGCAGCGATCTGTTGATCGCCGGATTGATATACAGGTTTAGACACGGAAGCCTTTTGAGAGTCGGCCTCCCGATTCTGGGCGGGAGTGGCAGAAATCCAGGCCCCCAGGCATGCCGCCATAGCCAGGCAATGAATCGCTCGGTGAAATGTGATTTTCGAAAGCAAGTCGAACTCAGGAAATGTGACGATTGGGATGTCTTGGCATCCGTTCTTGCGATTGCTGGACCAGACTCCGCTCGTAGCGTGTGAGCAGCTTGACCAGCACAAAACCGGCGATCAACGTGGCCGACAGCAAAATCGGAAGCACCCGGGCTCCGCTGGAAACCAGCAAACGGCTTCCCGAAGCCGTAACGACATCCATTGTACTCAACAACGCCAACATGGATCTCAAGGGAAGCTGCAACCAGCCGAACACGGAATCGAAAAAGGAACGTTGAATTCCGCCTCCGAATAAAATCAGAATCAAGAGGGCCAGACCATAACCTGCGGACATCAAGGAATACTTGCGCTCCTCTGCCGGAACAATCTGCGAATACAACTCCTGGCGCACGCGGTACATGATGTGGGGCACAAAATGCCTGGGCGGCTCGATCGCCGGGATGGACTCCAGGGAATTCACCAGGCCCACCTCGCGTGTGTGCCGCGACATACAGGCGGAGCAATATTGCAAGTGGATGTCGATCTGCCGCAGTTGACCTTCCGGAAGGTCGCGTTCGTAATAACCTGAAAAATTAATCTCGTTGCATTGAAGCATGGCCGTTGAATATCGCTATCTCATTCCCGACGCGTGCCCTCATTGTGCCTACACGTGGGAGTAAATTTTAATCCCTTCCCCTTCCAACTTCTCAACCATTCGCCGCAGCATCTCGCGGGCTCGAAACGTTCTGTTCTTGACCGTGCCCAGAGGAAGATTCTTCACTTCAGCAATTTCCTCGTAACTCAACTCGTTGATGTGCCGCAAAACGATCATTTCACGATATCCGTACGGCATCCGTTCGATCAAGCGGGCCAAGGCGGTTCGTGTTTCGCTTTGCTCCAGCAGCTCATCGGCAAGAAAATCGTCCGCGGCCACTTCCATCCGGATCTCGTCCTCTTCTGTTTCAATCGGCTTATCCAGGGACGTCACCGGCAGCGCCCCTTTGCGGAGATGGTCAATCACAGTGTTCGAGGCAATCTTGAAAAGCCAGGAACTGAACTTGAACGTCTCGTTGTAGGTGCGCAAGGCCACGAAGGCCTTCACAAAAACATCTTGAGAAAGATCCAGCGCCAAATCGTAATTCCCGACCATGCGGGCAATGTAATTCACGATCGGTTTTTGAAATCGTTTGACGAGCTCCTCAAATGCCCTTTCGTCTCCTTTAAGGGCCCGCCTGACGAGTTGTTGATCGGAGCTCGCCATAGTCGGTTGACGATTACAATACGTCCTTCCGTTGCAAAAGGTTGCAGTGCCTCAAAAATATTAATGGTCCGCCCCGCCAGGCCTCATGGCGCCGGCTTCAAATACAACCTTTCCGGCAACCAGGGTGGTCCTGACCCGGCCTCGAAACTTCCAGCCATCGAAGGGCGTATTGCGACTTTTTGAAAATGAATCCGATGCCCGAAAGACCCACTCCTGGTTGGGGTCCAAGATTGTCAAATCGCCCCAGGCTCCCACATCGACCCGGCCGAGGTCAGGCCGTCCCAAGATCCGGGCTGGACTGGAGCTTAACAGCTCCAAAAGGCGAAACCAATCCAGGTGCCCCGGCTGCAATAACTGTTGCAATGCCAAAGCCAGGGCGGCTTCCAAGCCCGTTATCCCGAAAGGTGCGGCCGCGAAGCCCTGGGCTTTCTCAGAGGCCAAATGCGGTGCGTGATCCGTTGCAATGGCGTCGATGGTGCCGTCCGCAAGGCCCTCAACAACCGCTTCCACATCGGAGGCAGCTCGCAACGGCGGCTTCATCTTGGCATCAGCGCCATACTTCTTCACGGCCTCATCCGTCAACGAAAAATGATGGGGGGTGGCTTCACAGGTCACTGCCACGCCCTGTTGTTTGGCGTGGCGGACCAGGCTCACAGCCCCGGCCGTCGAAATGTGTGCGATATGAACGTGTGCGCCGGTTTGCTCGGCCGCACGAATATCACGCTCAACCATTGAATCTTCACTGCTGCGCGGCAATCCGCGAATCCCCAGTTCGCGGGCCACACTGCCATCATGGATGACGCCGTCTTCGGCGGCATTCCAGGCTTCGCAATGGTCGCTGACAAAACTCCCGACTCGCTTAGCGACTTCCAAGGCATTTTTCATCAATGTTTCGGTCCGAACCGCCTTCCCATCATCAGAAAAACAAACCGCACCCGCTGCTTTCAAGGCTTCAAAATCCGTGAGCTGTTCTCCCCGGCTCCCGATGGAGACGGCAGCCACAGGAAACACGCGCACGCTTCCGGTGGCTTGCGCTCTTTCCAGAATCATCTTCATAACGGAAATGTTGTCATTGACAGGTCGCGTGTTGGGCATACAACAAACGGCCGAAAATCCTCCTGCGGCGGCAGCCGCTGTTCCTGTGGCAATGGTTTCCGCTTCTTCGCCGCCGGGTTCTCGAAGGTGGGTATGAAGATCGACGAACCCGGGGCTCACGATACACCCTCGGGCATCGATCTCCTCAAACTGATTTCTGGGTTTCCCTGTGGCCATGGACGCCGATTTGTTTCGTCCCCCGGAATTTGTCGGAGAGCTTTGAAGTTCGATGTCCACGATGCGACCTTCTTCGATCCACACATCGCCCGTCGCGTCGCGGCGTGTCCGAGGGCAGATGATACGTCCATTGGTGATGATCAAGCCGGCCATGAAAGCACTCCGTTAATCGTCGACCCGCTCCACCAGCAGGACCTTTTCCATTCCATCCACTTCTCTCAATTTAACCTCGATAATTTCGCGGTCGGTAGTGGGAACGTGTTTTCCGATGAACTGCGCTTCAATGGGAAGTTCACGATGTCCGCGGTCGATGAGCACGCCCAAATGGACGCGCCGGGGCCGGCCTTTCTCAAACAAGGCATCCAAGGCGGAACGGACGGTGCGTCCGGTGTACAGCACGTCATCGACTATCACCAGATTCCTATCCACAATCGAAAAAGGAATTTCGGTGTTTTGCACCACCGGCCGCTCCGCCACCGTGGATAAATCATCGCGATACAAATTGATATCCAATTTTCCGATTTCAACCCCCCGCGGTTCGACCTTGGAAATATTCATAGCCAAACGCTGGGCCAGATAAAATCCGCGTCGCACCACTCCAATCAATGCCAGGTTCTCGACGCCGTTGTTGCGCTCGACAATTTCGTACGCCATCCGGATCAATGTGCGGTCCATTTCCGACGCATTCATCAGCTCAGTTTTTTCGACAATCTTCATGAATCACCTCAATGGGAGTATGGCGTTTCGCGCCCTGGAAGGGCCTGAACCGAAGACCGTTCCGCCCCGATTCGCTTCAACCCGATTTAGCGTCAACACCGAAATCCATTCGACGAATGAAGAGCGGATATCATTCGGCCGGGCAAGGTTGGAACCGGCCTAGTCTAGCATACCCATCCATCAAATCCGATGGCAGGACACGATGCCGGCCGTAACGCGTCATTCACGGCGTTAATGAAATCCCCGGGGCTCTTTTAACCGCAAAAAACGCGAAGTGAACGCAAAGCTCGCCGAGAGGAGACTCTCATTCCTTGACGCTTTCTTCGCCATCTTTCCGTTCTTGCGGTTGAATCCCGGACCGGCTACGACCCCGTCCGTATGTTCCTTGCAATTTCTTGCGCGATTTCTTGAATTTGCTAAGATGCCTTCGACATGGCCAATCTCCAAACAGAAATCGCCGGGACCGTCTTTAAGAATCCCGTCTTTACGGCCAGCGGGACCTTCGGCTACGGGGTGGAATTTGCTTCCCTGTTCGACCTCAATCGCTTGGGCGGAATTGTGGTCAAGGGGCTGTCCGCAAAACCCATCGCCGGAAACCCGGCGCCCCGTTTGGTTCCAGCCCGATCCGGCATGCTGAATTCCGTGGGTTTGCAGAACATCGGCGCGCCACGATTCATTCAGGAAAAACTGCCGTACCTGCGAACCCTCCACACCCCTATCATCGCCAACGTTTTCGGATACACGCTCCATGAATACCTCGAGTGTCTTCGTATCTTGAACGACTCCGAAGGAATTGCGGCTTACGAGTTGAACATCTCATGCCCCAACACCTCCCGAGGAGGCATGGAATTTTCGAGCGATCCGCAATTGACGCACGAGGTTGTCGCCGCGGCGAAAGGCATCAGCCGCCGGCCCCTGTGGGTGAAGCTTTCGCCCAATTGTGCGGATGTGACCGTCATTGCCCGGGCGGCAGCTGAAGCTGGGGCCGACGCTCTCACACTGATCAACACAGTTCTCGGGCTATCGCTGGACGTCGACACCACGCGGCCGCGGCTTCCCCGCGGACTCGCGGGTCTTTCGGGCCCTGCCATCAAGCCCATCGCTTTGCGTTGGGTATACCAAACCGCCGGAACCGTGCAGATTCCCATCGTGGGCGTCGGAGGCATCGCTTCGACCGAAGATGCCATCGAATTTCTTTTGGCGGGCGCCCGTGCCATCCAGGTCGGAACCGCCAATTTCTATGATCCAATGGCCGCCTTGAAAATTGTTCGAGGACTTGAGACGTATTGCCTGCGCCACCACATTACTTCGGTTCAGGAGCTGGTGGGAAAGGCAGCACCGCCCTCAACCGTCCCGGCCTTTCAGGAGGAGTCATGAAACAATTCCGGTTGCTCTTTCTGTGCGTCATCCTCATCCTTTTCAATACCGCTGTGTTCACCCAAGCTCCTCCGGCGCCGACAGCGGCCACTCTAAAACCCGGCGCCATGGTTAAATGTCAGCTGGATGGCGACCTCAGCTCCACCTCGATCTCCAAAGGCGACATGGTGGATTTCAAAATTCTCTTTGCCACCGACGATGGAAAGCGAGTCGTTCTACCCCACGGATCCAAACTCCAGGCCACGGTCACGCAGGCAAAATCCGCTCTGAAGGAACGGATCGGAACCATCACCTTGAAACTCACGCAACTGATTCTTCCGGACGGGCACACAGAGCCGGTTCAAGGCAGCATTCAATTCATGGCCCTCAAAGAAGTCACGGTCGAACCCAACGACGCCGAGGTCACTCTGGAGGGCAAACTGGATGAATCCAGCACCATGTCGATTCAATCGAGCACTTCCATGTCTCCTCCGCCATCCAACGCGGACGACATGGCGAATGGAGACATTAAGAATCCCGAGCGGTCCAAGAAACAAGCTTCCGGGAGCCTTGACCTAACCCGGAAGAAAGGACACGATGTGGAGATTCCGTCCGGGACAACCGCTAATATCAAGATCCTGGAACCGTCACCGGCAGCATCTTCGAAGCCTGCGCCGAATGCTCATCCATGATTCTTTTGGGGCTGAAAAACGATCGTGGGTATAATGTCGCGGATTTCGCATCGCACGGCTCGTGAACGATGCACCGTGGTTTTCAATTGAACGCGTACTTCGATCCGACCACCCATGAAACTTTCGATCATTATTCCGGTTTACAACGAGCAGGAGACAATCCTTCAAGTCCTCAAGAAGATCGAGGAAACACCCTACGAAAAAGAAATCATTATTGTGGATGACGGGTCGACCGACGGTTCGTGTGAATTGCTTTCAAAGATCTCCAAAGAAAAGGGATATACCTTCATCACTCATCCCCGCAACCGCGGGAAGGGCGCGGCGTTGCGGTCAGGAATCACCTTGGCCAAAAACGACATTGTGATCATCCAGGATTCCGATCTGGAATATGATCCCGCCAACTATCCCAAGCTTCTACAGCCCCTCTTTGATAATCAGGCCGACGTTGTTTACGGTTCGAGATTCATCGGCTCGCCGCACCGCGTCCTTTTGTTTTGGCATTACCTGGCCAATTCCGCTCTCACACTGTTTTCAAACATTTTTACCAATCTCAATCTCACAGACATGGAGACGGGATATAAAGCGTTCCGCCGCGAGATCATCCAGCCGCTCCGTTTAAGGTCCAATCGTTTTGGTTTTGAGCCCGAAGTCACTCAGAAAATTTCCAGGATCAAAGGGTGCCGGATTTATGAAGTGGGAATTTCCTACTTCGGTCGCGATTACACGGAAGGCAAGAAGATCACTTGGAAGGATGGAATTGCGGCGATCTACTTTATCATTCGATATTGGATCACGGATTAGCTTTTGACCGACACTCCACGGTGAACCCCCAAATTTCCGGGAAGATTCCGCTATCCACAGCTATCAATCCGGGTTCGAGGTATCTCCCGGAGTGGGATTCTCAACAAGGTATCGGATCTCGTGCTTATAGATGAACAGGTTTGATTTTCCGAGGCGGGTCAATCGAATAAACTTTTTGTCGATGTATTCAATCCAGCCTTCAAACACTTCTCCATTCACCATTTTGACCGCGACGGGGGTTTTACTGAGGCTGAGAGAATTCAGGTACTCAAATTCCTCATCGGTTTGAACCGGAACCGCTTTGCGGCTGATGGCCGTGGCGGTGGCTTTTTCATTGATGTGAAGCCTTCCCTCAGCCTTCCGGCGGAGCACATCTTCCATGGTCGTTCGAATCAATTTTCGCGGGGCCAGCGCATCATCTTTCAAAGGAACGGGCGTAGGCGGGCTGGAAGGCCGATACACGCGAATATTGCGCTCCTCCCGCTCTGCCCCCGGAACGCGAAAATCATCCCGCATTCTGCCTCCCGAGGGAGACGGAGAATGCGATCCCGGTCGGAGAGGCCGCTTGGATCGAAATCTGGAATCAAACGGTTTTTTCATCGCACTCTTCCTGGCGTCACCTTACTTCGGGTGCGCCCTTGTTCTCCTTTAATTCCACCTCAAAAAACAAGAGGTCATGGCCTACCCGCTTCGGATCGGGAGATCGTGTAACGCGTGTCTCCGGAATATAAACCTTCGCTCCCAGAACATACCTCTCGGCTTGGGGCACCTCGTAGAAGACAAAACCATACGCCGTGGAATGAGGGGCTACCAGCTTGCGCCCGAATTCCTTCGACATGAAGTCCATGCGGGCGTTCTCGAAATCCTTGGCCGGATTACCCGTCTGTATTCGGACCCCGACGCGCGGCGACTGAGAATGTTTGGACCGCCCATAGAAAATCTCCTGAACCACGTCGCCGGCCGGCAAGGAACGGAGCGAACCCATGCGGGCGTGCGTCAATTCAATGGCGTCTCCGTTGACCTCGACTTCGTCGTCGCCGTCGTTACTGAACACCACCAACACCGGCAAAATATTCCATCGTGAGGTATCCCGATCAAACACCTGCAAAATCCGGTCGGATTGGCTGTAGGCATCGGCAGCCACCGTGATGCGATCATGCATATCGCGCGCCGGAAAAACCGAAGCATGGCTGGCGGAAAACGGCTTCACTTTGTAGCCGGCCACGAGCAGTCCCGGAAGCGCCACAATACAGCAGAGGACCGAGAGCCCCCAAAATTTCGTCCTCATGGGATCCAACCTCATCGAGCGGGAGAATAGAATGAACGGCTTTTCCCCTCCCGTCAAGGTTTTTGCAGATTCAGGAGTGAATCCTCTTGAATCTAACCACAAAGAACACTGAGAAGGTGCGGAGAACGCGAAAGACCCGGTTTCCGCTCTTTGCGGAAACTCCACGTGCTTTGCAGTTGAAAAAGATCTTGGGAACCCTCGAGAAGTCGAAAGGAGTTGCTCCTCGGGATTCGAGTCGGGGGTTCCACAGGTAACGCTTCACGCGCGCGTGCCTACCACTCACTTGATAATTTCAACCGCTGTGGTCCAAAAGAACCTTCAGGACTCCGCCTTCTTGGGCCCGGCGAAACGCCTCTTCACCGCGACTCAAAGGGTATCTCTCAGAAACAAGCGGCAGAACGTGAACTTCGTGCCGTTGGAGCCGTGCGAGCGCCTTATCAAAGGGACCACACCTCGAACCGACGACTTGAATTTCGTTGACCACGAGCGGCGCAGCGTCAAAACGGAGATTCTCATGGTACGTGGATTTCATCACCAGGATTCCTCGAGGACGCACCAAGGTCAGCGCGGTCTGAAATCCTGAAGGCACTCCCGTGGCCTCAACAACCACATCAAAACTACCCGCCCATCGACGCAGGTCCTGTTCGACTTCTTCCGCGAATTTCACCTCGGCGCCCATATGGGCGGCGAAATCGAGTTTATTGCGGTGTTTGCCGATCAAGGTCAGCGTGTCGGTCTCTCCGACCAAAACTTGCGCGATGAGTTGAGCCAACTTGCCGTCGCCCAAAACCGCGATTCGATCGATCGGCCGTATCTTAATTTGTTCGAGAATCTCACAGGCGGCGGCCAGAGGTTCGACAAACACCGATTCGTCGTCGCTGATTTCGTCAGGTACCTCGTGAAGATTCTCCATCGGCAGGACGCAAAATTCCGCCATGGCGCCCGGGCGTCCCACAATTCCCAACACCGTGCGCTGGCGACAGTGCCGCTCCCTTCCGTCCAAACAAAGATCGCAGTCATGGCAGGCACAGTTGATTTCCCCCACCACGCGCTTTCCGATCCAGGCGGGGTCGGGCGCTTCCTCGACCCGGGCCACAAATTCATGTCCCAAAACCCCCTGGTAGCGGTGGTAGCCGCGCGTGATTTCCAAATCGGTGTTGCAGATGCCACTGCGTAAAACCCGCAGCAACGCTTCGCCGGAAGCTTCAGGAACGGACTCCTGACGCAGCCGAACTTTGCCATCAAAAACTATTGCATTCATAGAATCATTTGTGTAGGTTTGGCATTCAAACTTTTGAGTTTATCTGCTTTGCCTTTTACTCTCGCTCGGCTGAAAACGCAAGCATGAACCCGCATTCCAGTTTTCGGGGTCATTTCAGATATTTCTATTCTCCGGTGTTGATTCATAAATGGAGCCTTTATGAGTCCGAAAGTTTCAAGGAGAAATTTTTTGAAGAAATCTACAGCCGCCGGCATGGGTGCGGCCTTGATCAGTCACATGGCTGTTGAGAATGTGATGGCGCAAACCCCTGCTCCGCCAGGTTCATTGCCGGTGGTCATCTCAAGTGTCAATGGATTGGAAGCCGTCAAAAAGGCCTTTGAAATGATCAAGGGCGGCAGTGATCCTCTGGACGCAGTGATTGCCGGCGTCAACATTGTGGAGGACGATCCCAACGACATGACGGTGGGCTACGGAGGTCTTCCCAACGAAGATGGCGAGGTGGAGCTGGACGCCAGCTGCATGCACGGACCGACCTGCCGCGCCGGCTCGGTGGGCGCCCTCAAATTCATTAAGAACCCTTCCACGGTGGCCAAGTTGATCATGGATCGATCCAACCGTATCATGCTGGTAGGCGAAGGCGCCTTGAAGTTTGCCCTGGCCCACGGCTTCAAGAAAGAAAACCTTCTGACGGATAAATCGCGGGAACTTTGGCTCAAGTGGAAAGACAATCTCTCGACCCACGACGATTGGGAGCCGCCGCATGATAAGGAGGGGAATCCCATCACGCACGGCACCATCAACTGCAACGCCGTCGATGCCCGCGGAAACATCGCCGGGGTCAATTCCACCAGCGGAATGGCCTTCAAAGTGGCCGGACGCGTGGGTGACTCCCCCATCATTGGCGCCGGGCTCTACGTCGATAATGAGGTCGGCGCAGCGGGCTCAACCGGGCATGGCGAAGCCAATATCAAAGTCGTGGGGGCGCACACCGTTGTGGAATTCATGCGTGACGGCGCCTCACCCGAGGAAGCTTGCGTTCGAACCTTGAAACGCATCGTGGAGATGCAGAAGAAAGCTCCCAAATGGTGGGGGGAATTGCAGAACGTCGCCTACTACGCCATCAACAAGAGGGGGCAGTTTGGTGCTGCCGCTATTTACGGCGAAACACGCTATGCCATCGCCACCCGCGAAGGCGTGCGCCGCCTGGAATGCGCGTATTTGTTTAAGAAACCGGCCGGCGCCAACTAGAAGAGTTCAGGCCCGGAGCGCTGGTCGGAGTTTAGTCCACCCAATATTTCGCAGTCTTATGTGAAGCGAGGTTGGGGTTGCTTGCAAGAAGAAGTCATCGAGCCCCGGCAGGGGCGACAAAACACCCCGGAGTAAGATCATTATGAATCCCATCGTTGGAATCGTTATGGGCAGCGACAGCGACCTACCCGTCATGACGGAATCCGCCAAGCGGCTCAAAGAATTTGACATCCCTTTTGAAATGGAAATCACCTCGGCGCATCGTTCCCCCGTCCGCACCTCCGAATATGCGCGACAAGCCCGCGAACGGGGTCTCAAGGCCATCATTGTTGGCGCCGGCGGCGCCTCCCATCTTGCCGGCATCATCGCGGCCGAAACGACCATCCCTGTGATCGGCGTGCCCATTGATAACTCGCCTCTCAGCGGCATTGACTCTTTGCTCTCGACGGTTCAAATGCCCAGCGGCGTCCCGGTGGCCACCATGGCAGTGGGCAAGGCCGGGGCTGTAAACGCGGCCATCTTTGCGGCCGAAATCATTGGTACTTCCAACCCGGCAATGGCCGATAAGCTTGCCACCTTCAAGATCGAGCTGGAAAAATCTGTCGTCGAAAAATCTGAAAAAATAAAACGCGACTTCAAGGTTTAGATAAGACGGCCGCCGCGCGTCCCGGAATTGATTCCAGAAATGAACCTCATCCATCGATGTCTGTGCCGGTCCTCCTCGTGGCGCAAGGTGCTTGACCGGTTCGTCGTGCCTTGGGCTTTTGCCGACGTGCAACTCGGGCAGGACGTTCTGGAGCTGGGTCCGGGCCACGGGCTCACCACGGAATTATTGCGCTCACGAATCCCGCGAATCACTGCCCTTGAAATTGATCCGGAGCTGACGGCGCACCTGGCCACACGACTCCGTGGCACGAATGTCACCGTGGTTCAGGGGGACGCGAGTGCGATTCCGTTGGACGACGGCCGTTTTTCCGGCGCGGTTTCATTTCACATGCTCCACCACGTTCATTCTGCGGATCTGCAAGACAAACTCTTTCAGGAAGTCCATCGGGTCTTGAGACCGGGGGGAACGTTTGTCGGGATCGATAGCCTGGGTTTGAAGAGTCTGTGGATGCGCCTGATTCACATGGGCGACACCCTGACGCCCATCGAGCCCGGCACGCTGCGTGATCGGTTGTCTGCCGTGGGATTCGAGGAGATAACCGTCGACACCAACTCTTATGCGTTTCGCTTTCGTGCCCGCCGGCCGCCGACGTCCGGGAGCGCGTGAACAGGGTGGGAGGAGCGGATGATCAGACCGGGAGTGGAGGGAGTTCATGAACGAGCGACAATTGGACGTCGTTCTCCGGCGCTTTGAGTCACCGGATGAAACGCGCTTGATGGAGAAGGGGAAATTTGAGATCGTTCACATCGGCGGTCTCACGATCGGACGCGCCACTTACGAGCCGGGATGGCGGTGGTCAAAACATGTAGGACCCGCCCTCGGGGCGATACGTTGTGAGGTCGCACATGTGGGGCTGGTTGTTTCCGGCATTGCCACGGCAGCGCTCGAGGATGGCCGTGTCTTCGAACTCCGGCCCGGTGAACTTTTCTACATTCCACAGATTCCGCATGACAGTTGGGTTGTTGGCAATGAACCCTACGTTTCGCTGCATTTTCTGGGAGCGGAGCATTATGCAAAATGAGATGTATTGCAGATGGCTTCGTTAAAATTATATGACCCCCGCAAACACCTATTTGCTTGTTATATTCGCGGTGAGTATTGGTATCGCGGGTCTTGTGTTCACCCTGCGTCGCAGCCGATCCCTGTTGAATCATTGGGCCGCGCAAAATGGTTTTGAGATTCTGCAGGCAAAAGTCCGTATGCTATTTGCCGGTCCGTTCACGTTCCGGCATTCTCGTGGCCAGATCGTCTATTTGGTTCGGGTGCGCGACCGGGCGGGAATGGAACGAAGCGGATGGGTTCGATGCGGTAGTTTCTGGCTGGGCGTTTTGAGTGACGAAACCGAAGTCCGATGGGAAGAGGTCACGTGAACTTGCGGCTTGGAGATCAGGAGACACGGGACAGACACCTGAAGCTGAACAGTCCCGCACCGCATTGAACAGGCGTGTCAGTCCCCTCTTTTCCGTTCTCTGATGGAGTAAACCCTCAATGCATCGCTTTTTGACTTCCACCGTTATCGCCTGCCTGACGCGGCAGGATATCGAACTCTTGATCGGCGATCTCAAGTCCCCTTCAAATTCCATCACTCTGGAACATGCCTGGGCCGGTTCCACCGACGGCAAACTCCTGTGCCTCTTTGCCGCCACTGACCGCGCGGCGCTCGAAGCGTTCTTAAAAGCAAAACGCGTTCACACGGAATGGAGTGTGTTGGTCGATATGGAATTCGATTGAACCGGCGAGCATCTCTCCTTAAAGAAAGGGGACAGACACCTAGTGGGTGACAACTCCGAGGCGCCCTGAAGGTGTGGTGTCTGTCCCCAGTTTCCCAAGGCTACCCTCTCCTGCCGCTTCGCTGCCGTTTTGGTTCGGTCGGAACATCGCCTTCAAGTGCCGGCAGCTTTACCGGCTCTGCATCTGGCGGATGATGTCGCTTTGCGATTCTCCGAAGTGTCCGATGGTCGCAAAATCAAAATTGATCCCCGACAAGGTGGTAAACATCACCACCAACAAAATCACCAGAATGACTTTCTGCCGAGCCCCCTCGCTTTGAAGGGTGATCACCAGCAAGCCCAGCAACAGCATCAGGCGTCCCAGCCAGCTGATCACAAACTGAATGCGAGAACCTGCCGCATTGGCCTGAGCTTCGAGCAATTCGCGCTTCAGGGTATTGCTGTCGTATTTTTTCTCCAGCTCATCATTCTTTTGATTGGCGGCATCGGTCAGCGCCTGGAGCTTCTTGGTGCGTTCCTCCAGGGGCAGATTCGAGTCGGAGTTGATGCGATTCCGCTCCTCAGTTTGGTCGCGATTGAATTTTTCCATGTCGAGCTGAATCATCTGTCCGGCCTGATCGCTGCGAACCCGGGCACTATCGATGGCGGCTTCTCGAAAACGCGGAATGAGTGGAACCGCCAAAACCAGCAACAGACCGAGGACAATCAATATCTGGGCGGGAGTACCGTCCAATCTGGAAAAGTAATTCTTACCGTCCATAAACTCCTCCTTGAAGGAATGTGATTTGAAATACATCTGTAACCGAGCGTGTGCTTGAGCCGTTGAAAAACTGTTGAAATGATCAATTCGTCCGGGTCAACTGAAACGATCCAATGACTGACGTCAAATCGCTGATGAACGTGGCATAGTACGTTCCGGTGGCCGACGTAGCCTCTGTTGAAAAGGGCGAGAAGCGGGCGTAGCAATACACTTCCTCATTGTAGTACGGCGCTCCGGATCCGTACCAGTTCGCCCTCAAAACCCCGTTGATCAACCGACCGACCAGAAAATAAGTGATCGGGGTGATGGTGGATCCATCGAATTCCGTAACGCGCAGATAGCCCCGCACAAAAAAACCATCCACCCACAAACTCATATCGCCCCGCGAGGTCACCGTACCGGAGATGGCGTCAAAGTGATAGGAGCGCGGGGAACCTTGTAATGGCAGGGAAGAAATTGTTCCGGCGTTGACCGTCAGAGCAGTACCCAAAAGCGGTTGGTCGGCTGAAATCTCAATTCGCCCGCGAGTGATGTGGACCGAAGGAAAAAGCTCTGTCAGAAAACGCGCCGTATGAGAAGCCGAACCCAGCGTAATGGGCGTTGTCCCGACCAGTGCATTCGCCTCATTAATGACCTTGACTGTGATGTTGGAACTTACAGAAGGATCACCGTTGGCCAGGGCCAATGCGATGGTCGAAAAATCATCGAAGGGCAAAGCCGCCAGATAAAATTCAGAAGACGGCTGAACGCCGACACTTTCGAGGAGGGTGGAACCTGAGCGCACATGGTAGGTCAGGTTTCCTTCGATGAAATTCGTATTGGCATCGCTGCCGGCATAGAAAAAGGCAAAACCCGCCTCGATGCTGGTCCCCGAAGTCACGCGATAGGTTTGAGTCGCCCCGGCCGGAATGGTGATATTCATAATTCCTCCGCTGACGGGGGTCCCATTCACGGTGGGGTTCCAAACCTGACGATTACCCTGAAAGAAATATAGCCAGCCGGCATATGTTGCAGATCCCCGATTGGTCACATTCAAGACGGTATCATAACCACCGCCGGCAGCCACTTGGGCGAACGCGAGATCTTTGTGGGTGAGAAACGTCTGTCCGAAGATTGAGCCTGTCAGAAACAGGAGCAAACACATCCCTGCAATAACACCAAAACTCCTGCACCTCATAGAACCTCCTTTAAGCCAAGTGGATCAACGCCTCACTTGGATGAGCGCTGGTTCCTCGGCTTTCTCTTGACGAAAGAGGTCGCCAAATGCCGGTATCTCACCGGCCGACCAAATTTTCATAAGCGGGCGAAACACTCCCGCGACACCACAAACACGGTCCATTTATCGGTGTACCTTTGCATTGGGTGCACTCCACCTTGCCGCACTGGTTGCAGACCACACCACTATAAAGCGCCGGAAGAGTGCCCCCGATGACAAACGCCCCTTGGTTCATATCCAACCGCTCCAAGGCACGGTTGCAACACGCACAGGTCACAGCTTTCATTCAGAATTTCCTCCTTGAGAAGGAGCCCACACGGGCGGCTTTCGAGCCTAAGCCTTTGCAAGCGAACCCTTCTCCGCCGCGCGATCAAGATTCTGCTTCTTGGCGGCTTCCAGCGCCGGGCGGCTGTTGGTGGCAGTCCCCACCAATTCTCCAAACGCATCGATGCGCCCCGCGTCCGGAAGCGGCTCGTTGACCACCGCCATGTCTTCTCCAAAAGGCGGCCAGGCGGCCACCTTTTGAAACCCATCATGGTGCTCCAGTGCGGTGCGAACCGACTCCACCGCCGAACGATCCATGGATTGAAGGGCGATACAAAAGACGTTTTCCTGACCGTTCAGTGTGCCCTTGGTGTCGCCCTCAAAGAGAAGTGTTGCCGGCAGATTCCGGGGATCAATCGCCTCCCAAAAAATCCTCCAGCAGGCAATGCCATAGGCCGCAGAATTCACTTTCCCGATATCGAATCGAATTCCCAACGTGGGCATAAAAGCAAGCATGGGATGCCTCCTTTTCCGTCTAGGCGCTCACCGTGGCCATTTCCTCCACCTTCTTCAGCACAGGGCTTTCTGAAATCAATGTGGTGATGATCGACTTCAGAGAAACTTCCGCCACTCCCATTTGCCAGGGTTGCAAGTGGGTGGAATTCTTCAGGGAAGTCGGCGGCTGGATGGCGTTCAACCCTTTGTCGACCGCATACAACTGGGCTGCCGAACCGATGAGGTCCTCATTCGCGGTGTAGAGGCGCAGGGCGGAAGTCAAAAGTTCATCGCATCGCTTCGCCGAGAACCTCCCCACCTTCTGGGCGCCCAACAAGCAATACAGGAAAGGAGCCACGTCGTTGAGCCGGAAGGTATAGATGGTCGTTCCCACTTGTTCTTGAACACTTTTATCGACGGCTTCCGATTTAACCCATTGCACAAAGGCGCTGGTCATGGCCTCCGGACGGGCGGCAAAAACGGTGTAACACCGCTCAAATATCGAGTTACGCAACAGGTCGAACCGCAGTTCCGAAGGGAACGGTTTGATGACCTTCCACATGGCTTTAATCAACGATTTCACTTCCTCCGGATGGGCGTCGTCCCAAACGGCCAGTGCGGCGAGAAGGAAGGGATCCACCTGATCACAGCTGTATTCCCCGTAACCGTGCATGCGGATGTAATCGGTGAATTGGTTATCGGCTTTTTCCGACTTGCTGTACAGGCTCAAGCGAACTCGCTCGTAGGCGGTGGCGGCTGTTCGTTTCTTCGAGTCCAACAGATTGACGACGTCCATCAAATCGTTACGGGCCCAGAACGCCGAGGGTAGCGAATCGGATCCCTTCACACTGCGTTCCCGCAAGAATTCCATGCGCTTATCGGAGGCTCCCAGGAGCATAAATTGCCCGACCACATCTCCGGCCAGATCTTCGGCGCGGACGACCGATGCGGCGGTCTCGGGATTCAGAAAGATCCAGGCCCGACGCACCCGGGGAAACAGCTCCGCCGAGCGAGGCGAATTCCGCGTCAGTTCGAGGGCCGCCTCACCCAGTCCGCGGCGCAGCAGGGTGATCAGAAACCAGGCCTCGGTGGTGACTTTGTCCTTGCACAGGGGCTCCAGCTCCTTCCAGGCTTCGAATGCATCCGCCGCTTTAGAGCAGGACACGCCGTACCACTGCGCCAGACAAAAATCCCGCAGGTGTGCCGGCGTCTTTTCTCTCAAAAATGTTTTGGCCTTTTCCTGGTGGGACGGCAGGTTGGCCCAAACATTGATCAGTTCGCGCAGATAGGTGAACCGCTCGGCCCACTTCTCGTTGAATCGTTTGGTGGTGAAGGAGTCCACCAACAGGGCTTCCATCAACGCTTCCGCTTCATCCGGGGAGCGCTGCTGGGTTACTTGCACCAGGCGCAAATAACGCTGCAACGCTTTTTCCCGCTCCGTCTCCATCTTTCGTTCCGCATCCGCCACGGTTGACGTGGCATGGACTTGCGCGCGAATCATCCGGCTCAAATCCTCCGTCAAAGCTTTGCCCAAATTCAGCACCGGCTTTTCACGATCCAATATTTCACACAGCAACGGTTTGATCCCGGCCCAGGACCCGGCATGACGCTGCACAAAATCCCATTCCTCGGGATTTAAGGGTGACCGGTCATTCAGCCGCTGGAGTAGATTGTTTTGTGAATTCACTGGCACTTTGCCGATGTATTTCAGAGCTTCCGCCCGGTCCACTTCCGCCCAGGATGGAAGCAGGGCCGCCCAACTCGCCTTCTTGCCCCACGGCCATTTGCGCTGAACGATGCGCTGGCAACAATGGCGGAGCAGCGTTCGAGCTTCCTCCGGATTAGAGGATGCTTTTTGCGAGGCTGTTTCGACGGAAGCCGCAACCGATTGCGCGAACTTCCCGCCCTGCTGTTTGGCGGAGGACTTCTTCAATCCCGCCAAGGCGTCAAAAGCCTGGCGCTGCTCGATATTGAGTCTTCCGCTCATCTGCTGCAGCTTGGGAAAGTACTTCTCATACACGTCAGGCCGAAACACCTGAGTGATCTGGCAAATGCGCAACAGCAAAAATGCCCGTACATTTTCAAAAACCTTGGGATCGGCCAATACTGCATCGATTTGTGCAAGAATCGTCTCCGTTGTCAGGGGTGAGGAACCCATAGACCCTCCTTTTTATTTACAAGTCGCTGCCACATGCCTGAACCTTCGTTTTATGTCTCGGGATTACTCAAATTCCACTTTCGCCATATCAAAATTGTTCATGTGCCATTGCATGGCGCGTTGAAAATCGGCCTGCGCCAAAAAAGATTTTCGACCGGCCACGTCGGCCTGGATCTTTTGAATCTGGCGCAGGGTCTTAGGACCCCATTCCAATTTGCAGTTGAGCTGCACGCCGCCATTGTTGACGAGTGCCACGAAAGCATAGGGGCACAACGCCAACTGCTGAGCCAGGTAGAAGCCTTCCATGGGAGCAAATAAGGTCGGCTTAAAGAGGGGAACGAAGGCTTCCATGGTGGAGGGCTCGCCTTGAGGTTCGATAATCTTCACGTAGTAGGCGAGAAGCGGCCCCGACGGCGTCTCCGACAAAACCCACGCCACCCGGATCTTGGTTTGGGGATGGAAGGGAGGCCCTTGGACCACCGCGACAATGGCAATTACCTTTTGAAATCCCTCCCGGACAATTTGCACGCGATGCCCGGCCCTGAGATGCGCCGCCATGGCGGGCTGAAGCGCTGTCATCTTTTCATTCCAGACAGGAAATCGCAGCGGGTGGAGCCAGGATTCCCAATGGTCTTTCCATTGACGGGCTTCGAAGTGTTGCGGATCTTTGGCCAAAACCTTATCCAACTCTTCTTCAGCAGATTTGAATTGTCCGCACACGTGCAGGGCTGAAGCCTTCGCCACGGCCAAATTCAAATCGTCGGGACAAAGCTGAATACCGGCATCCAGCTCTTGGACCAGCTGCGTGAGATCGTCCATGCCTGCGGAAACCTGGAGCATGGACTGATCGCCGGCCACTTCGATTCGCACACACCGATCCACTATGTCGGCGGCGGCTTTCAAATGCTTGGAGGCCGGGTGGCGGGGATCTGAAAGAGACCCGGCCACTGGGGTGTCTTCTTTTTCTTTCAATCCGAAGAATGAGAAACCCATAAAGTTCTCCTTGCCCTCGTCTGAAGATTGAATTTGTGCCCTGCGGCTTAGAGTTTTATGTCACTTCCTCAATGCGCGAGCACGTCTTACAACTGCCACTCTCAAAGATATGGTCGAAAATGAACTCTCCAATCAGATGGTCAGCTCCATAACCACGCCCGGATTTTGATCCCAAACCACGTACCACTCTTTTCCACAATGGGGACATTGGACGGTCAAAGGAAACCTTCCCGTTTCTTTTTGGAAGTAAAAAGGAACCTGGTCTCCATTGACAGGCCATCTTCGAGTAGCATGGGTCTTGTAACAATGCTGACAGCGCAACTGGTCGGCGAATTGGGAGTAATGCATCGATAGTCTCCTTTCGATGGACCTTATTTTCCAGTCAATTGAATGTTACCGATTTGCGTTCCAACTGCTGCAATCTCGTGGGCTGCTCCGAGCCGAATCTCACGGTCGGCTGTGTCAAACCTTTAACTGCGACAAATGGACGTGCTTGGCTTTTTCAAAAACAACAAGCGAACTTGCCGGATCGAATGCCGAACTCATGAAAAGCGGACCCTGCCCGAGTTCCAGCTCGTCCTCTGGTTTCCTCAGGGTTCCCGAGAGGATTTCCTTGGTCGAATGGATGCAAAGCCACTGTCTGACACCATCTTTCCACGGTGGGGCCGCTGCCAATATCACCACCTTTTCTCCCTCGGGTGAGAACGCGGCGTTCTGAAAAACGGTCTCTGCCTTGCTGACCGAATGGAGCTTGCCGGATAAGACGTCCAAGAGGACGATGACCCCGCCCATATTCTTAAAATGGGCGTTCGTGCTGCCCCCAGCCGTGAATTCAATTTCGACCTCGAAAGTTCCTCCTGCGATAAGAAGATGTTCTCCTGACGATGAAAATCTCAAAGAATGGTAGCTATAGGGTGGCGTCATGTGGACTTTGCCCGCGCCGCCTTTTTGGACGTCCCACACGACCACCAGTCCACCCCCGATGGCCGCCCAACGAGTCTGATCCGGCGAGATGGCGACCTCTGAAAATTTTTCGGGTGGCTTCTCAAGGATTTGCTTCAGAGACTTCGAATCAAGATGAAACGTCTGCTCTTCCTTACCGGAAGAGATTTCCACGCAGGACACCGTTGTTTCACTGCCTGCGATAGCCAGCGACTTGCCATCTGCCGTGAAGGCCAAAGCGCTAACGGGGCCGGAGCGCTGCCACCTTGCTAATTCCTTCAAGCCTGTGGTGTCCCAAATACGGACCTCCCCATCTTCAGACCCAGACGCGATTTGATTTTCGTTGGTGGAAATAGCCAGGGCTTCAACCCTCTTGAGATGGCCCTTCAGTGTTCCCAGGGATTGAGCGTTCAGCACATCCCAAATCCGGATTTCCGTTCCTTCTGAAGGAGCGGAAGCCACCCAGCGTCGCGACGCCGCAACCTCGGAAACTCCGCCGGCATGAAGACCGAGATCGTGTTCTGCCACCAGCAGAGCGTCTTTCGAATGAAGCAAACCAGATAAGAAGCCTGGCATAACACACCTCCCTCTTGATGTTGGAAGTAGACCATTTTCAACTGACCCGACAGCCACAGCGATTTCATCTCGACCTAAAAGGAAGCTCTCCGCAATACTCCGAAACTATGCCCTTGCCGATCCAGAAACGTGGCTGAGTGAAGTATCCTTTTCAAATCCGCGCTATCGGCCCCTCACCGCACGTCCCATTTCGGCCGAGGACTCGCCCAAGTGGCCGACGGATCCGAAATCGAAATTGAGGCCGGCCAGCGAACTGAACATGACGGCCAACAGAACGATCAACACAACTTTTTGTTTCAGCCCCTTGCTTTGAATCGCAAGGGTCAGCAGGCCCAGCAACAGCAGCAGCCGTCCCGACCAGCCCATCCACAGGGTGGCGCGCGATCCCGCGACCTCCGTTTGCAGGTCTAACCAGGCGCGCTTCAGTCGTGTGGTGTCGATGGATTTCTCCAGCTCGGCCTGCTTGGCCTCAGCGGCTTGGCGGAGTTCTTCCTCTTTTTTGGACCGCTCCTCGAACGTCAAGGCAACGTTGTCATTCATCTTGCGGCGCTCCGCTTCTTGATCTTTTTTGAATTGCTCCATCTCGAGATCGATGATCTGTCCGGCTTGATCGAATTGCGTTTTGGCCTTGGAAACTCTCGCGCCATCAATGCGAGCCCACACGGGTGCAAACAAGGCCAAGGCCAGTCCGATCACAATCAAAATCTGCGCCGGCGTCCCTTCGAGCTTAGCAAATAGATCCTTGCCGTTCATGGGCCTCCTCCTTCTGAGATACAAGTGAAGTTGCGTCGCTGACAAGGATGCCGCGCCGTACATTCACTCCAACTTAAAATTCACTGTGACGGTAGTAACGACCTCGACCGGTTGACCATTAAGTAAGACCGGCCGATAGATCCATTGTCTGACGGCATCGATAGCCGCCTGCACAAGAATCGGATGTCCGCTCAGCACGGAGACATTCTGGACGGTTCCTTGTTTCGACACGGTCACCTCCAAAACCACAGAACCTTGAATGCGCGCTGCCTTGGCTAATTGCGGATAGACCGGATTTACCCGGCGGATCAGGTTGGCCTCCTGATCAGTCACGCGAATTCGGTCAGGAAGTTTGGCGCTTTCACCCGCTCGTGAGGAAGACGGCGGTGGAGCGGATGACGATGGCACCCCGCCAAGAATTCCCCCGATCACCCCTCCAGGGACGCCACCAGGAATGCCTTGCATTTCAAATGAAGTAGCCGATCCTGGCGGTGGTGGAGGCGGCGGTGGGGGTGGCAAACTCTCAGAGAGCTTTGCGATTTCACTCGAGATGCTGGTGGGAACATCGCTAGCCAAGGCCAAGTGGCTGACCGCGGGAACCGGTCGCCCCAAAAAATCTTGACGTCGCTCGGGTTCGATACTGGCCAGCGAGCTCAGCATCGCCACCAGGAGAATGACAAGAAGGATGATCTGTTTCACGCCCTCATTCTGAATGGTCATGATAAGAAGGCCCAACATCAACATCAGGCGTCCCAGCCACCCCACAATGTCCGGCCATCGTGTATCGACGGCGCGTGCCCGGGCACTCATTAACGCGCGCTTCAAATCGCTTTCATCGTAGGAGCGCTGCAATTCATCGCGTTTGGCATAAGCCGCCTCTTGCAGGCCCTGTCTTTTCTGGAGGCGCTCATCCACACTCAAGGCCGGGTTTTCATAAACGCTCTTCAGGTCGGCATCCTGGCCTTTCTTGAATTTTTCAACTTCTGTTTTGACCAAGTCTCCGGCTTGATCGAGCTTCGCTTGGGCCTTTGAGACGGCAACCTCGTTCATTTGTCGCCACAAGGGGACAAACAACGTGACCGCCAGCCCCAGGATGATCAGAATTTGCGCGGGAGTCCCTGAAACCTTCGAAAATAAGTTTTGTGAACTCATTAGTCTTCTCCTCTTCTTTCACACTGTTCTTTTCATCCCAACCCTCAAGACGTTTCCTCACACTTGGGATCGCCCAGCGGGACAGTCATAATCAGAGTTCTTATCTGAATTCACCTCGGTTAATCTCCACTCATTACCTCGTTGGACGGCGGGCCGTCATGGCGTTGTGCTTGCGCCCGGGTCAGTCTTTAAAGCCCGGGGGGAGGCTTAAGCATCTGCCGACAATCGGGACATTGATTGACAAGCGCCATCATGCCGGGAAAGGGTTCCCCCATGGCCTTGATATAGCAGTTCGAGCACAGGACACGCTTGCACTTGGGGCACTGACCAAATCCCAGCCTTCCCGGCTGAATATCTCCCGAGAGGCCACATTTTGCGCACGTATACTTCCCTTTGGCGCTGACCGACTTCCCCTCTTCTTTCTTGCTTCCAAAGATTTTTCCGATGAATGACATGACAATATCTCCTCAGGGTGTGCTTGGCCGCTACGACAGCATGCTCATGC
Organism: Terriglobia bacterium; assembly: GCA_028716525.1. GTDB lineage: Bacteria > Acidobacteriota > Terriglobia > JAIQFV01 > JAIQFV01 > JAQUPQ01. The sequence goes on from JAQUPQ010000006.1 coordinate 102,809, forward strand.
CTTTCTTCAACCCGCTTGGACCGATGGTTTTCAATTGTCCGATGGAGTAAGAGTTATACGTCCCGCCCGAATAGCTGAAATTGATAATCAACCCGTAAGGCGCTTGGTACAGCGGGTCGGAAGACGCGTTGTTCAGCATGGCCCACAAATCACTGATGGAAGGAAGCGCCAGCACGCTCAACGGCTTGGTCGTCCGGTAGTACCGCTGATACCCTTCGATGAAGCGTGCGGCCTTGTCAGCGCTCGAGAAGATCATGATGGACTCATCGCTGCCCATCTTGCCGGTCAACGGCCGATCGCCAAACAGCACGAGATGACACAGCGGGCTTCTGGGTTTGTTCTTCCGAAGCTCCGCCACAATCTGCTCCACTGAGGCTGAGGTCGGGGTCGGCTCGACCCCAGCTGCGGAGTTCCCTCCGTTGCCTTTTAACAAGTCCTTGAACCAGCTCATGATCCCCCCTCCTTCGATCACGATCCGCCCGGATTCAAACGCCTCTCCAAAACGCTCCCTGTCTTTCCAATTCCCGCGGAGCAGAAACAACTCCTTCCTTAATTGCTATTTTTCTGACTTCGAACTTGGCGATGTCGCAGCGTCGGCAATCTCCACGGGGTGTGGTTCCAACTGGTACTGCTTCTTTCCATAGTGCCACACCAACCCGGCGGCATTGGAGGGCACTTCAAAGGAAAGCGTGGTTGGCCCTTTGTGTGTTTTCAAAAGGCCGCTCTTAAACTTCGCCCCTGAGGCATCTGAGAGCCAGGAATGCTCATCGAGCCGCACCAAGTATTTGCCTTGCGTCAAGGACACAAATTTCGTCAAATCCTCATCAAAATTCCGCTGTCCCTTTCCCCCGAACTGGAGAACAAGAAATGTTTTTCCTGGGGCGGCGTTTTCGTCGAAGCCACAGATCGTACTCATGGAAGGAATGGTAAAAACCTCCGTTCCCGGCTTCGCCGACAGGTACTTACCCTTTTCCACACACATGGCTTCGATGGTGGTCTTGTCGCTGCGCGCCACACCGGTCAGTTCGCCCATTGGAGTTTTGGGTGGAGGGGGCGGAGGCACAGGGGTCGCCGGCGGAGCGGGCTTGGCCACATCCGACTGAACCGCCGTCGACGACGGCTGATTTTCGGCCTTCTTGCACCCCATGGAAAAGAATCCCTCAAACAAAGCCGTGCATAAAACCATCCCGCTGATCAGAAAAATTGATCTCCTAGCCATAAATTCCTCCATGAGGTTTTTTGTCCTGCTCGTGGCCCCTACCCTATCGGATCACTTCGTTTTCCCATCCTCCACCCGGGGAAGCTCTTCATCCCCGCGCGAAACGATGCACATATGAAACCAGCTTCTGCCGCACCGTTTCATCATTGAACGTTTGACCTTCACGCAGCTCGTCGTAAATCTGAAACAGCATATTTTCGACGCACTTGTAGACCTCGATCACGGCATCTTCGACGAGAATGATTTTCTTTCCACCCTTCTGAGCGAAGCGCTCCGCGAAGGGAAGAAGGAAGACGAACTTGGCGAGATTCCATCCGCCGTAGAGTTGAATTATCTCCATGGTCAAGGAAGAGGCGCGGTCGTCGAAGGGACTGACTGATCCCCGCCCCGAGAGGCGTGAAGCGGTGGAAGCAATCATGCAGTCTTCGGCAGGACTCGATTCGCGTCCAATCTTTCCGTTGACGAGGCGATAGGTCGGTTTGCCGCCGAAACCGGGTAGTGTGCCGGGATGTGCCTTCGAGCCGAATTCACGCACCCAGGCAGCAAAGCCGTCGAAATCGAAACGGTCAAAGGTTTCACGAGCGAGTTCCTTCGGCCATCCGCCCGCCAGCGCCTCCGTAAGACCCAGCGTTTCTTCTTTCTTCTTGTCGGTGGAGTCACCCAAGCGAAATGCCATCTTGAGCTTCCGCTGATAACGAATTTCCACGCCGGCCTGGCGTAAAACCGTGACCTCGTAACGATTCGGCCTTTTGCCGATGCCCAGGAAACCTTTTTTACCGAGGCTCGTGAGTTTGACGTTTTGAATGACCACATCGGATTTCACTCCGTTGCGCGCCTCCGCTTCGGTGAAAGCATCGATACCCAGCACCTTCTGCTCGGCGGCGACAATTTCCTTTCGCTCAATGACCTCGGCGCCTTCGGGAACTTTGGCCATCGCTTTGACGAAAGCAGACGAGGAATCGTCGGCATATGCCCGCACCGTGACCACATCGCTGGACTGAATCACTTTTTCGTTGACGATGGAAAAGCCGGATGGAATTTGTGGAATCACTTGCTCCCGTGCTCTTTCGATGGAGTCGGCTTCGACTTCCAGTGTCTGGATGCTCATACAACCTCCCTCTGAAATTCAGCAAGATAACAAATGCTCAAAACGGATTGCTTCTTCGAATGCCCGGTTAGAAACTGTGCCCAAAAAAAAGTCGAGAGACAACGCCAGGTACTTGGCCCTAAGCCTCGCCTCGGTTAATCGCTTTGGCCCTCTTCGCAGCCCACCACGGCTGCACCACAAGGAAGTAAACCAGGAAGAGCAGCCCACCAATGATGGGGATGGGATGATCCTGACCGGGCTGAAGTCCCAAAGCTAAGGTGGTCACCCACATCAACAGACCGAACCCAATCACTATTTCAAACGACCGCAAGCCTCGCCGCACGTAAATCATCCCGATGGGTCCGAAGAAAAGCGCCAATAGGACAGCCGCAACTACACTCTTTGGATTCTCAATAGGCTCTTCCATGGCCTCGGTACCTCCTTTGCAGCAACGACGAGTTGCGATATTCAAAACCGTCTCTCTAACTTCTAGGCGCGGTTCCTTTCTCTCCAATCATCAAAGGCCAATGGCGAAGGCTTGACCCTCTGGAGATGTCTGCCGCCACAGGCCAAGTTCGGTGCTGCCCGAGTTAGTCCAATCGTTTAGAAAATGTAAATGCAAACACCTCGATGCTCTTTCCGGGTTTTGTCAAATCCTTGATCGTCCACTCGTGGCCGCCCGTCCCGGTGAATGTGATCTTCACTTCCACGGGATGGGTCTTTTCCTGGATGTCCCGCAGCACGCCTGTGCCCGAAAAGCCGGTGCTCGGGTCATACGCAAGTTCGGTCCTCTCAAGCGCGTCGTGTCCGCCGGAGTTGATGGTCAAAAAGAATTTTTTTGTCTCTGCAACATATGTAAGTTTGGCATCGAATACGGGCTGTGCGGAGACCATCGGTTTGATGGAGAAGACAATCGTCCTGGAGTCGAGCTGTTGTATCTGCACGTTGTCGGCGCGGCTCACGGTGAATTCATTCCCCGAATGCACATACGACATGATGGCGCTCCACCGTCCCAACAAGCGCGCAAATGCCTGCGGAGAATCCCCGGAACCGGCGTGCATTGAACCACTGATCATTGAAAGACCAATGCCAAAGCACAGCCCCATCAAAGCCACATACACAGTTCTGCGTCTCATGACCTTCTCCTTTTCAGTCTATCTAATGTCCAGGTGTGACCCCTTTCTTCTCTTTCAATGTCCCCCTCGGCCCCGATCCGATACCAACACCTTCAAACTTCACGATTCCGTGTGTTTTAACAGATCACCAACGTCAAACTTGGACAAACACTTTTGCGCGAACGAAGCACGTCGAGCTCACTGGCGCGTGCCCTCAAAATTCTTTAGGTCTAATGTCACGCTGCCAATACTGAATGCTGCAACGCGAGTCGTACCCTTGGGAACCACGAAAGGAACTTCCAGCTTGTCCCACTTCTCGGCGCCTGAGGAATTCTTGCCAAAGACAAATCCGAGTGGAACCTCGGAGGGTTTGAGAGGAGGCAAAGGCTTGCGTTCGCCATTTGGCCCTATTTCGTATCGAGACTCCCAACCGCCTAGAGCGCACGGCACCTTCGTTCCATCAAGAAGAGTGATTTCAAACGACACGTCGCTACTCTTGGTAATTTCAGCCCCGACCCATTGGGTGATTTCCAAGTGAACGACGGCAATCTCAGAAACACCTTTCCCTGTCAACGCGACTCCGCTAATGGATGGCGGAGTCCATCGCGGATGGAATTCCAGGCCGGTAACCTTCAAATCTAAACCCTTAAACGTATGATGTTCCTGGCCGGCACCCGGCAGTGCAACAGCAGCTGCCAGCCAGAGTAAGGTCGTCAACACGGTAATTCGTTTTGTCATATCCTTTACTCCTCATTCCATCGAGAAACCCCCACCCCAATTCTGTGCCGTGCCTGGTCTGATCCGAGTTTCCTCCCAGCAGTCCTATTCGAGGGTGCGTGCCCTAGGTTCGACCCGATTGGCTTGACACCCCTACAGATCTGTGGGGTCACACCTGGACATAAGACAATGCACTCAGCGAGTGCACAATCCAATTCGAGTGATGGGTAACGCGAGATGAAATACCACTTTGCGTGGCCCATTACAGCAGCTCCCTTCTGTCCAATGTCCAGGTGTGACCCTTTTCTATGCTGCGGCGCCGCCCTTACTGAATCCGTTGGGGTTTCATGGCCCCATCAATTCGTGATCCGTATTCCCGCCTTGACCACCGTCATTTCGCCGGCTGCGCTTTTCTGCATCAAGGTCGCCTCCACCACATCCTGAGGAACAATAAACAGCAATTTCATTTTTGAGGTCTTTTCGGGATTTCCTCCGATTGAGAAGGTCCCCTTGGCCTGGCCAATTTCCCACTGGTCCTTCCATTGCTCTTCCGGGTCCCCAGCCTTTGTCGGGAGCGGGCCAACTCCGACTCCAACCGCGGGTACCGTCGTCGCCAGGCCATCCTGATTAAATGCGAGGGCAAATTGGTCGAAATAGAGCGTTGTAAAAGTCATCGGGGCGCTCCCCAATCGCATTTCCAACTCCAGGACCAGGCATCGCTGCGGAGTCTTGCTGCTGGGCCTGGAGTTCCTGGGAAGCAGTTTTACGGTGCTGTCAACATCCAACGAGTATGGAAGGTATTTCGCTTCCACGACGTTGTAAGGTCTGAGAGTTCTTTTTTCGGCGCTAAAGACACTGACCACGCCGATGAGGATGATTACAAACAGCATTGCGAGTTTTTTCATTGTGGTTTCTCCAGAAATGGATGGTTCTCATCCCGCCCGTTTATCGAAGTCACTTTTTGGCCCTCTTTCGTTTCAGCGAGGGCTCGCAATTTCAGCATTCGTGGCAATGTCGACCGGCATCTTTCCCGCTCATTTTCGCCTTTGCCTGTTTACGCCTATTTCGGAGCAGGCTTCTGCTCATGGCTCAGTGCACTGACGAGCCGGGCCCCATGCCAGGGGCAAAAGGTCCATGCGCCGTCGAGTTTCTCCCCGTCGACCGGACACGTTTTCTGCGGAATCAGCGATCCCAGCGGCAAATGCCACTTGAAAACGCTGTCGTTCACTTGAATGGAGAAGCTGCCTTCTTTCCTGGCATCCGCGATTGGCAGGCCCTTGGCATTGCGTGCGGGAAACAAGAGGAAGTGCATGTTTTGTCCCAGGGGGCCCATCATGTTGCTCAAAACCGGCTTCACCATTTGTAGAAAATTCCGCAGGTCCGGTTCGAAGCGTTCATCGCCTACAGGATGGTAGCGCACGCCGCTGGAGTCCAGCAGTTGCGTCGTTTCCCGAATGGTCGCTTCGGGCTTGAAGCTCACGCCGCCCAGAGAACCGATTTGTCCATCCACAGCCACCACCAACATGTAGGGTCGAAGCACTTTCAGAAAACCCTCCACTTGGGCAGGCGAGATGGTGGCGTCCTGCGCAAAGCTGACTTTCCAAAACTCTTCCGGAATCCACCACGCGAGCTTCATGGTATCGGCCTGCTTCGACATCTTTTGGGTCTCTTGAACCAGCGTGGTTAGATCGACGGCACTTTCCTGCGCCGGAACAATTCCCGGAAGAAAGAACAGCGCCGCGACCATGACGCCGAAGCATTGATCGACGAACCAGAACCGTCGTGTACGCATACGCTCGTGCCACCTTTCTTATGCCCCTCAAAGCTGCCCGCTCGAGCCGGCCGTGTTTTTCCGTGTTCCCGAGGAACCCAAAGTCCGTTTGCACAACTAATGCGTCACGGGTTGATCTTCTTCAGCGAGCTCCCGTTCAATATCCACGCGATTTTCGAAGCGGGTAATATTGCATTTCTCGCAACGCAGTTTCACGATAGGGCTGGGTCCGCCCCCGAAAACATGCACGCCTTCGGTGGTGATATCCATTCTTTCTCCGCACTGCCGACACTTCAGTTTCTTTTCCATGTTTTTCCTCCAAGGTTGTTAGTGTGTTCCACTTGCGGTTACAGGTTCCGGGTTGGATTGCAGAAACAGATGACCCGGCCGGAACAGCCGGTCGTATTCGATTTGACAGGTGGTCCAATTCTGAGTGTTTTCTTTGAGTTCCAGGACGGCGGCCTGGCGAACGCATTCATAACCGGCCTTCAAATCGGGATTGGAGCGCATGAACTTCACGACCACCAGCTGACCCACTTCATCGAACACCGGCAGGAGCCAGCGGTTTTGGCTCAACATGAGCCCGAGATGGTCCAGATGTTTCTCGTTGGTGGGATCGATCAAGTGCTCGGAATCCAGCGGATCCTCGGGCCGGTCCAGGAATCGAATTCCGAAGATCAGGAGGGTCCCGGAAGGCACCGTCACGGCGCCACAGCGGAACTGGATGGGAATAGATCCCGCCAAACCGGCGGCATCGCTGCGCGCCAACTTGATTCCCAGATAGGTTTCACTGCCACCCTGGGCATTCCACAATCGTTCCATGAAAGCGCCCAGATGAGCTGCCCGCACTTTTGCCAGACTCTCCTCACCCCACATAACCGGAAAATTGATGGGTGTCACTTCCACGATTTTGCTCATCGACAGGGTGCCCATACGGCGACCTCCTTGGAGTTCTTTTGCTCTTCATTTCCAGAACTGCCACCAGGATTTGTCCCGAGGCTCACTCATGTTCGGGAGCGAAACTGAGGTCAGCGAAGCAGGCCGGGAGCCTTCCGAAACGGCCGGTGTAGACTTGGGGCGTTTAGTGTCGAACTTTGAAGCCCGAACCGCACAGACCGGGCACAGCAGCCAGTCGGTGCTGGACTGCGCCACTAAACCGGTCTTCCACTGCTGGACCGCCTGCCCTCTCGAGGCTCCGAAAGCCATCATGACGGCTAAGGTGGATTCGTCAGGCTGCAGTCCCCGTGCCACCAGTTCTCGAAAGTCCGATGCGCTGTAAACTTTTCCCTCCTGCCAGCTGGTCGTGGCATTGCATAAATCACATGTCGCCATAGTGCCTCCCTTTGAATCTTCGGTTAACGCCCGCGATCACCGCTTCTCTTCAACAAAAACTTCGACACCTCTCTTCTGAAAATAGGCCACGAGCGCCTCTTTAGCTTCTTTGCCTGTCGACCGGAGATGAAATTCGTCTTTCACCCAGGTCCTGCTTTGATTGGGAATGGGGCCTGTGAACTTGAGATTGAAATCGTAAACAGGACGGCCCGCTTGAAAGGATCCTTTGACTTGAACTCTTCGGATGGAGGAGTAAGGAACCGTAATTTGATCGGTGCTCCAGTCCGTCGGCAGAAACGTCATTTTTTCTGCAGACAGAATGAGAGGACCGGAGCAACCGGCCAGGGCATGGTCATGGTAGAAATCCGGCAGCCGCACGCCTTTCAAATCGGCATGATAATGATGCGGAGCTTGAAACCCCTTGCTGACGATGTCCTGATAAATCGCCCGGGCCGCATCAAAATCGCCCTGGTAATACAGGACATCTCCCTTCATCGTCAGGGCGGGAACTGAGGATGGCTCGCGCGATAAAATTTCCGTTACCTGCTTCGACGCCGCTTCCCATCGTCCCGCCTGGAGGTAGGCGCGCGCCAGAAGTTCCTTGGTGGAGAGATCGGTCGGATCGAAATCCAGCGACCATTCCAGCCGTTGCGCCAGGCCTTTTTCGGTTCGAATGGCGGGATTGGGGAAGCGCCGGCGCAATCCCATCCGGCTAAGGGCATCCCGAATCGCTTCATCCTTTTTGGGTTCGAACAGATCCCAACTGACTTGATCCAGTGGCGCATCGATTTTCTGAGAATATAAACGCGACACTTGGCGGCCGTCGATGAACGTTCCCGGCCCCACATCCGCTTCATATCCCTGCGTCGTAATCCCGACGCACTCCCCCGCCAGAGTGAATACCGGGACCCCGCGTGTGAAAGCGTCCCATTGCAGATTGGTTGAAACCAGCATGGCACCCGACGGTAATTCATGGTGGGCGATTATTTTCCCGCTGCGCAGGCGGGCAGGCTGCTCCCCCTTGGGATGGGGAGCCACAAATATGGAATTGCCGGTGACCGGCGCGGCCGCCGACGACAATTCCGTGAACGGGGCATTAAACGTGGGAATTTTCAGCAGCGCCAAGTCGGCTTCCGGATCAAGGGCTTTCACGATGACCTGGTCGTAGACGTCGCCGCAGGCGGTATACACCTGCAATCGTGCGGCCTGTTCGATGAGATGAAAGTTGGTGAGCAACAAACCATTGGAGCTGATCAAAAATCCATTTCCGCGCAGAATTTCAGCCCCGTCAGGGGCCAGGTTGATCAGTCGGACAATGGAGTTCTGTACACGGTGGGTGCGCTCTTCACTCCACTCCTGCGCCCGGAGAACCTGGCCCGGGAACACGATCCCCGCAAGAAAAACACCGATCCAGCTTACCGCCCGCTTCGCCTTCATGTGCCCTCCTTTCCTGGAACGCAAGGGATTCACGCCCTGCGCCCATGGTCCCGCACTCATTTGTGAGCGCAATCTATTCCGCGGTCTCCTTCTCTTTTTCCTTCTGCTTCTTGGCATCACGCGTCATCTGTTTCCAAGATCGAAGTTTGGCCTGAAGATCCCACATCTTCTGATTCTTCAGTTCGCTCCAGGGAACGGTGTAGGCGTCAAAACTCCAAATCGATTCGGCTTCCTTATCCTTTCCATCGGAAGGATCCTTATAAAACACCGCCAACGACAACCGCGGCATATCTTCGGTGGACTCCAGGCGCGACAACAAACCCGCCAATTCAATAGCGGTCGTCAGATTCGTCGTGGTCTGCAGGAAAAGGGGCAGATAGGTGGAGATGCTATAACTGATTTGAACTTTTGAAATTTTTCCCTTGGATTCCCCCTTCTTACCGTAAAGCTGATGTCCGATGTCGAGCGGGCCGGGCGGCACGGAATTCATCAAACCGGGAGTCAGTGGAATCAGCACGTCATCCTGCCCCTCTCCCACCACAAAAATTTCATTGAATCCAAAAGAAAGGTTGGAGATCAGGCGCCGATGTTCGGCCACCTCGAACGGATCCGCCAAGAAAATCTCGGCGCTCGTGGTGCCATAGGCGTTCAATTCCTTGATCAACTCGGCTTGCAGCTTGGAGGTTACCGTGTTGATCTGTTCCCACTTCACGCGGCGGTCCCGCATGTCAAAATTGTTGACCCGGACTTTTTCGATGATGGCGAGTCGCTTGGCTTCCACCAAGGCGGGATCAAACGGTTGGAAGGGCTTGCGTGTTTTGACGAATTCCGCAAAGGGTGTACCGGTCTTCTCGCCCATCAATCCGCGTACATAATTGATCGGAACCAGAAAACCCAGGCTTTCGTTGAAGAGCCGATAAAATGAAACCATTCCCACGGTCTCTCCGCGATCATTCAGCGCCGGCCCACCGGTAGCAGAGCGATTGACGGGATCGGCGAGTTGATGCAGGCGCAATCCCCGCTTGGAGTCCCGAATGGCCGCCACCAACGAATCGGTGGCCGAGATGAAGGTTCCCAGAGGACGCGACAGAACCACCAGGGTTTCTCCGACACGTGTACGGTCGGAATCGCCCAACGTCACCACAGGCAAGGCCGTGGCGGGAATTTTGAGGATGGCAATGTCTTTGCGCGGATCGACGCTGACCACGGAAACATCGCGAAATTTTCGGCCGTCGGGAAGGAGGACTTCAATACTTTCTGCATCGGCGAGGGGCTGATAGGCCGTTACAAGAATGCCGCTGGGATCGACAAAGAAACAACTGAATTTCTCAATGTAGCTCCCGTCGACATCCAACGTGGCCACCAGACCTACCGCCTTGCCGTACGTGTCCACGATCTCGGGCAAGGGCTTCAGCTTGGCGTCCTGTGTGAAGGATGGAATACAGCAGATCCCCATCCACAGCACGAAAATCAGCGAATGAATGATTTTCAAATCCATGCGGTGTTTCAGGATTCTTGGAGCAACGCTCAACCGTTCGGCTTGGCATTCCATCGAAGAACCTCCTCGGATGTCGGTACTCTTAATCATTGCCGTAAATCACATTTATTCCGTTCGAAGACCCATGGGGCATAAGGAATCGGCGGTTTGCCCCATGGATTTTTTGCGACCTTGCAGCTCTCCTACTCCCCTTGTACTCCCGAAATCTCGATCTCCGTTCGGCACTTGATGCACCGGAATTTGGTCGTCCACACGGGAAAATCAAACAGAAAGGGCGACTGCTTCTTAATTTCGCGAATGACTGCCACGCGGTTGTAAATCGTGCGGCATTGCGGGCACACGGGATCTCTGCCTGTTGCAAAGCCCGTGGGTGTGGATCCACTTTTGCTCGACATCCAATCGAATATGCCCATCAGATTGCCTCCTGACACCAGGCGTGAAATCCGCATCATTCATTCTGTCGATACGCCTCGTTCAAGGGTGCGGTACCACTTTCCAAGTGTTGCCGTTCAGCTCCAGCCAAATCTCGTCATTCTTCACGGCCAGAGAAAACCGTGGAATTTCCTTGGCTTCTTTAGAGAGCAGCGTGTTTGATATCCGCGTTTTGAGATCAAACTTCTCATCTCTGGCTTTTGGAACATTCTTTCGGCGGTTGTAGTCGAAGTGTTTTTCGGATTCGTCATTCCCCGTCAGCTCCAAAGCATCCTCATAGGCATGGAGAATGTAGGGTCCGGCCGGAAACTGTTTGTCTTGGATCGAAAATGGAAATTCAGAATGGAGAATCCCGATGAGGGTGAAACTCCCCTTCGTCCCATCCGCTTTCGTAAAAGAGCCATGAAAACCGTAAGTCTTACCCGAACTCTCTCCCACCAGCCGGGCACCGTTGGCCAGCCGGACACCAAAACAAGTTTCTGCGCTCACGTGCTTCATTTTGGTGAAAGGAAAAATGTACGACTCCGGAAACAGCTTCTCAGCCTCATTCAAACTTGTGATGAGTCGGAAGCTGTCCTCTTGTGAAAGAGTTTCAGGCGGTCCCGCCAACCCTTGTGCGGTTTTCGATGACGCACCGGCCTGCGGGAGCAAGGCCGTTGGTGTAAAGGCGAGAAGCATAAAAACCATGAAACTCCAGATCCGATTCACGGTAATTTCTCCTGAGCTCCAGGTTGATGTTGGAACTGGCCTCGACCGCTTGCTGCGCGGCGGATCACGCCGCCTATCTATTCCATCGCACACATCCACAATAGCGGTAGGGTCTGGCGGTCACACCGGTTGAAGAGTCAAGGCATCGACAGCCTGTATTGCTTTGGTCATGGCAGAGCATTTCTGCTCCCGCACGAGTGTCGTCAAACGATTGGCCGTCTCAAAATCCAATCGAATTTGCCCGGCTCTCATGGAGTCCACGCGAGAGAGAAAACGATGCTCAATTTCGGCGAGTCCGCATCCTTTAGCCACGTAGCTCAAGAGAAGATAGGCGTTGTAATCGATGGGATTGGTCAAAAGACCGTGAGCCGCCTGGCACCAAAAGTAAAGGGCTCGAGGCGCACTGCCCAATCGCCACTCCGTTTCTCCCATATCTGTGAGAAGGAGGCTCTTTCGTTTGGCTTGGGCCAGACCTCGCCCCAGGACTTCCTGCGATCGCCGCAACTGACCGGTGGAGCGATAGGCACTCGCGAGCCATTTGTAGGGAAGATCAAAATCAGCGAAATTGGACAGCAGACCTTCGGCTGCCTTAATGGCCGCCGGGTAGTTTTGCGAGTTCAGCGGATCCAGAACCCGCTGAAAAGAAGGATCACTCCGGAAGGTGCGTTCCTCTTTCTGCTCTGTGAAGGCCGGCCGCGTGCAGGCTTGTACGTATTCTTCCTCATTGGCGGCGTCAGGTACCGGCCAGGTCTTGCCAATGTCATGGCTCGCATCATTTGATTTACTTCCAAACAATTGTCCAAAAAACCCCATGAGCTCCTCCTCTTATTTTAGTGTGCGTTTCTCAATCGAAGTCAGGCCAGGTGATTAGTGGGCTGTGTTTTGAAAATATTCCTTAAAACCCGAGAGCCGCTGTTCACCGCGCAGCGCCCTACATCGTGTCCGCAACCCCTGAACAGCTCGGGGTACCTGGGGTATCGTTCAGCGCCATTCTCAATGTTTTACTCGCAGTGGATGATTTGAAGCGGTCCATAATTCGAAGTCTTTTCGTTCCTCCTCAGCCCTGTCCACGAGCGTGGCCGTTAAAAACTCATGGGATGAATCCCTTTGACTCGGAAGGATTGAACGATCAAACCAAATACGTCCTTGTACCGGCAACCGGGATGCCAAATCGGCGCTGTAAACACCCGAATAACCTGTTGATAAACAAAGAGTTGCTTGCCTGTCTCGGAGGTGCTATCGCGCGACTGTAACCGTCGTTGCTACACTCGGGAACAATGAGCCGCAGTGAGGTAGGGAGTGAAAAATGACAACTGCTCTGCTTTCAACCTTTGAAGAAATTCTCCAGCGAGAGTGATGTGTAGCGCGGTGGGCTACGGGTGTTTGACGATTCGTATTGTAAGGATTGTCGGCGCGATATCTCTTCTTGAGACTCACAATCATCGCACCGGTTTCCAGCTGATATTCATGTTTGGGTCTTGAAGTTTGGCAATTGGAATTTATTTGGACTTTGGAATTTGGAATTTACTCCTTGGGTTGATGCCTCTTCGACTCTTCGTCCGATTCCCCGGCGGCCGTCACAGCATGTATGCGACAATGAAGAATCATGGCGGATGAAAATCGCGCAAGAATGATCCAGCTGGCAACCGAGTTTTTCGGCGCCAAGGACGACCCCGCTCAAATCTCCGTCACTCCACAAGACATCGAAAAGTTTCAGAAGATTCATCCCTGCACCATGATGGAAGAGAAGAACGAGGACGGGCCGATCGCCTGGGTCCTGGTGATTCCGACCCTTCACGAGTTGATGGAGCAATTTCTGGCCAAGGCCATCACGGAACGCGACCTCTTGGATCGCACACCGCTTCAGATCCGCTATGATGCACTCTACTTATGTTCGGCGCTGGTACTCACCGAATTTCGAGGGCGTGGGTTGGCCAAGCTGCTCCTCTCCAAAGCCATCGAATCCATTCAACACGAGCACCCCGTGCGATCGCTCTTCTGCTGGCCCTTCAGTCCCGAGGGCGAGCGGCTGGCCTCGCACCTGGCGCAGAAATTTGGCTTGCCGTTATACAAACGCCCCACTTGATTCCGCCTGGAAAATTTCCGGCTTGAGGAATCTATGGGCCAAGACTCATGTCCAGAGAGAACGGCCCGGGTAAAGTGAATGTTGTCTATTTGGTGATTTGCTCTGACGAAGCAGTGTGTTAGATTTTTCCCGCAGGAATATCAAGAACGGCCCAGCCATTGTGAGAATTTGAAAGCCTCCAGGTGAGGACATGCAGATGATTCTTAAAATCCTCAAACGCCTCGTTATTGCGGCGGCCCTGGCTGCAGCGGTGATTTATTTAGGAGACTACGCGGCACTACGTTGGCGGATTTTCAGGCATCAAAATCCGTATGGATCGGTCACCCTTCAACGTTACTACGCCGTCACTCAAAAAAATAAAACCACGGAATTTTATTTTGACCCACCCACGGCACAAGTTTGCGTTCACTCGTTCTTTCCTCACAACGGTTTTTCCCCTTGTTGGTATCTGAACCGGCATCAAACTCAACGCATCAATATGTGATGTATTTTCTGCGGATCGAGCAGGAAGCAATGCCGCCTCCCCTCCTTGAAATATCGCAAGTTCGCGAAGTTCCTCGCCAACTTCCACATTACATTCGATTACATCTCCTTGAGGGGCACACCAAATGGGATATCTGAAAACAGACAACCTCCGGCGCCGGGACAACATCGGTCAAAGAGGGAGGAAAAACCAATGGCAGCCAAGATTAGTGAAAGTCCGAAAACGGATTTTCAAGTTGCCGGGAGGTGAATATGAAGATCAGAAATATGAAGTTCAAGAAGATGATCGCAGCATTTGGATTAGGCACAGCGTTGTTGATCTTCGGAAGTGGCATCGCCAATGCGCAGTGGTGGGACGATAGTTGCAGTGCCCGCATCGCACACGAACGGGCCGAGCTGTATAACTCCGAGCGGTTCTACGGGTACTATAGTTGGCAAGCCAATCACGAGCGCGCCGAACTGAATCAACTTCTGTACCAGTGCGGATACGACAATGACAGCTACTACGTAGCCCCGCGGCCTCACTTGTTCTTCGGCGGAACCTTCATCATCGGTGGCCATCACCGCGACCGCGATGACCGCGGATTCCGCCGCGATCACGATCGTGATCGAGACCACGACCGTCACTGATTGACAGGTTGAACGCGATTTCCCGCCCCGAGAAATCGGGGCGGGAAATCCATCCCTTCCGAAACAACATAAATTCCAAGATCCAAAACCCAAACTTCAGATGTTGATTTTACGAAGGAATGTACTTGGGGAAAAAGGTGCTGACCACCAGCAGCAGCGTCAGCACGATCATGACCACGCAGCAAACCCAGGCAATGATGTTGAGGGTACGGGTATTTCGATACTTGCCCATCAGATCCACGCGGTTGCACAACCGCAGCATAAAAATCAGCACAAACGGCAGCATGATGCCGTTCAGGACTTGAGAAAGCAGTATGATGGGAACCTGCTTCTCTTCTCTCAACAGCAGCACAGCCAAAGCCCCCAGAAAAATCAAACCCGTGTACAAGCCATAAAAGGTCGGAGCTTCATGCACGCGGCGATTGATCCCGGACTCCAATCCCAAGCCTTCACATACATAGTAAGCCGTGGCCAACGGCAAGATGCACGCCGAAAACAGAGAGGCGTTGCACAATCCGAAGGCAAACAGGGCGCTGGCAAATTTCCCGGCCAAGGGCGCCAGGGCCAACGCCGCGTCACCGGCATCGTTGATTTGCCGATGCCCGCTGACGTAAATGGTTGCCGCACAGGCCACGATGATGAAGAAGGCCACCACGTCGGTAATGATGCATCCGATGATGACGTCCCAGCGCGACTGCATGTAGTTCTTCAGCTTGACGCCCTTCTCCACGACCGCCGATTGCAAATAAAACTGCATCCACGGAGCAATGGTCGTTCCGACCAGCCCGATGATCATATAAATATAATTGGTATCCAAATGGACGCTCGGCTGGACGGCTTCGAAGATCGCTTTCTTCCATTGCGGATGCGCCAGAAAACCCGAAATCAAATAGGCCACATAAAACACGCAGGCCACCAAAAACACTTTTTCCACGAGCCGGTAGGTTCCTTTCACCACCAGCACCCACACCAGCAGAGCCCCCAGCGGGACGGCCACGTAGCGGCTCACATGAAACACCGACATGCCCGAGGCCAGCCCGGCGAATTCCGAAATGGTGTTTCCCAAATCGGCCACCAACAACATGGCCATCAGAAAAAAGGTGGTGCGAAATCCGTATTCCTCCCGGATCAGGTCGGCCAGACCTTTGCCGGTAACCACGCCCATGCGTGCCACCATTTCCTGCACCACGATGAGGGCGATGGTAATGGGGATTAACGTCCACAATAAGGAATAGCCGAAGTGGGCGCCCGCCACGGAGTAGGTGTAAATTCCCCCGGCATCGTTATCGACATTGGCCGTGACAATCCCCGGTCCCAGGACCATCAGGAAGATGAAGAAGTTGATGCGCCAGCGTCTGAAGCGGGTCGATTTCATAAGAGCGCCAAAGTCGAAGTGAGATTATTTTCTTGCCACCACCAGCTCCAAAACGTCGTCTGCGGTGACGACTCCGAGCAAGCGGCCATGGTCGTCCACCACCGGCAAGCTGAGGAGGTTATATTTGTGAAACGAACTGATCACCATTTTTTCGTCGGCGTGCGGCGGGACGGAGATGAGCGGCTCCGTGGAAAGATCCTTCAACGGCGTCCTGGCCTCCGCCAATAGAATCCGGGCCAGCGGAACCGCGCCCGTCAAGGTGCCATCGGCGTTGATCAAATAAATGGCATGGACAAACTCCATCGGGCCCTCAAAGGCCTTCAAAGCGGCGATCACTCCTTCCACGGTCACGGTGTCGGCCACCACGATGAATTCCGTGGTCATCAAACCGCCGGCGGTGTGCTCTTCGAAACCCAACAGGTCGCGAATGTCCTTGGCTTCTTCAGACTCCATCTTCGACAACACCTCAGCCGTGGTTTCCGGCGACAACTCCTGCAAAATATCAGCCGCTTCGTCGGGAGGCATTTCTTCGACAATATCGGCGACGCGATCCGTGGAGATACTTTCCATCAACATCACCTGCATTTCGGTGGGAATCTCCGAGACGGCTTGCGCCACCGTCTCGTTATCCAAAGATTCGATAACCGACTTCTGTTCGTCGCGACTCAATTCCTCCAAGATATCGGCCAAATCGGCCGGATGAAGTTCGGCTAAGCGGTTGTAGGAAATGCGCAGCTTAATGCGCCGGGCGGGATCCGCTTCGATCAAGTTCACAAATTCCCAGGGGATCACCTTGGAACGCAAAAGGCTCGTCAGAGTTCGAATGGTGTGCTTGGCAAATATGCCCTGCAGCAACCGCCGCACCGCCGCCCCCCAGCCGATATTGACGGCAACGATGCGCAAATCGGTGTGACGTTCGTTGGGGCGGATGTCAAAGTCCACATCGTTCACCCGCACCACCTTTCGGTTGTTCACATCGATGATCTGCTGATCCAGGATATCTTTCTTCACGCTGATCAAATCGCCGTCCGTCGGATAGGGCTTGATCTGGGATGCCTCCACGCTGGCTTGAAGCGCCCGCACGGAAATCGACTGAATCTGTTCACGGGTGATGGACAGCATTTCTTTCTTCGGGGTTTTTACGCGGTAGGCCGCCACTCGCAAGGCATTCTGGTTGGGATCGATGCCGAGATCGACCAGGTTGCCCAAAAATTCGCCGCGCGCATCGTAGGTGGCCAGGTGCTGCAGCTCGGTGAAATAAATCATCACACACCTCGAAGGCTGACCCCCGAAATCGCATTTTTGAGGGTCGGACCGTGACTCCCGCAGGGTCGTCGCAGTCTATCCCATCCGTTGCGACAAGAGCAATCACCTTTTCAGCAAAAACACAGATAATTCGATGCGAACGGAGGCTGCTCGGCTTCCTGTCCGCTTGCCGCGCCGATGGAAAATCAAAGGGACAAGAGGGGACGCTTCAGGCCTGAGTTCCGTAGCTCAGACTTCAGGTGGTTTTCGAAGTATGCGGTGGAGGGTGATGCGATGCATTCCCAGCCGTTGGGCGGCCTGGGTTAGGTTTCCGTTGGATTCTTGAATGGCTCTTTGAATTAAATCCTTCTGGCGCTTGCGAAGGAGTTGGTCGAGGCGCGACTTCAGACGTCGCAACTCCTCCAGGTTGGCCGGGGACCGATGCAGAACCTCCAGCAGCGGCTCTTCCGCCAACGAAATGCGCTGCGAGGCGGCATGCAAATATTCGGGAGGAAGATCTGCAAAACGAAGATACGAATCGGGCGCCAGGGCAATCATGCGGTGGACCAAATTTTCCAGTTCGCGGACATTGCCCGGGAAGGGATAATCCATCAAACAGGCGCTGATGGCAGGATCAAATTGAACCGGCTTGCGGTACACGACAGAAAACTTCTCTCTGAAATGTTCAATTAACATCGGAATATCCTCCCGCCGTTCCTTGAGAGGAGGCAGTCGAAGCGGAAGGACATTCAATCGATAAAACAACGAGTCCAGAAAACGGCCGGCTGCGATTCCCTCTTTCAGGTTCTTGCCGGTGGCCGCGATGACACGCACATCCGCATGGATCCGTTCCTTCCCGCCCAGCCGGTCGAACTCATTGGATTGCAAAAAGCGCAGCAGCTTGGCCTGCAGCGAGGGAGCCAGCTCGCTGATCTCATCCAAGAAAACCGTCCCGTGGTCGCCCTGCTCGATCCGGCCGATGTATCGCTCCGTGGCCCCGGTAAATGCGCCCTTTTCATGGCCGAAGAGTTCCGACTCCAATAAATTTTCAGGAATGGCGGCGCAATTAATAGCCACAAAGGGATACTTCTTCCGGCTGCTTTGATAGTGCAAGGCCCGCGCCACCAGCTCCTTTCCTGTTCCGCTTTCCCCTTCGATCAACACCGTGGCGGGAGACTCGGCCAGTTGGTCGATGGTTTTCAGCAATTTTGTGATGGCAGCGCTACGCCCCACAATCTCCTTGGAGGCCCGGGTTTGGTCCAACACCACACGTCGCGACGATTTCGTGGTGAACGGCAAGCGGTGAGTTTGATGCAAATAGAAGACCATAAACCGCGCCACCCGGCTCAGCAGTTGAACATCTGATTCCTCAAAGGCATGGGGCACGCGGTTGTTCTCGAGATAGATGGCCCCCAGCGTGCGGCCGCCGTCAATTAACGGGGCTGCCAGCACAGCCCGAAGCTTCAGGCTGACAACACTCGATTGTTGCGAGAAGGTGGGATGTTGCGAGGCGTCTTCCAGCAACAAGGGTCGATTGGTCCGCCACACTTCCCGGAGCAGAGACCGGCTGAATTGATATTCTCCTGAAGCGAGATCGGTGGATTGAAAGTTTCTCGTGGCCACAAGCTCGGCTTCCGTAGATTCCGCGTCATAAAAAATCAGAAAGCCCCGCTCCGCGTTCATGGTGCTGACCAGGGAATCAAACAAGGCGGCACAGACTTCAGAAAGTGAAGGTGTGTCTACCCCCAGGCAGCCCTCGATGACGGCGCTGAAGCGGGCCTGCTCACACTCTTTCGTCAATCCTTCGCCCTCGTGAATCATGGGCTCAAGAAAGTCCTTTGGCCCTCGATCACACAGGTCGTCCAGATGATCGTGAATTTTTCGGAGCTGCAGCGCCAGGGCCTGAAACCGGCGATCGGCCGTGTCTTCCTGCAACAGGCGAAGGGATTCCTGCAACCGCGCCATCGATTCCCGCAGAAATTTCTGCTCCTGCTCCAAAACCAATCGGAACTGCTGGGCCAGGCTTTTCACTTTTTGGGCGGGTGATTCCATGGTGTTACTTGTATCTCCTGATCGGGAAGAAAAGATGCGAATGGGATGGCCGAAATCACGGTTCGATCCACGACATTAATCCAGGCGATGTCCCCAAAGCCATCGCTGGCGCGTGAAGAGAAAAACAGATCGATCGCTTCCACCCGTGACAAGCCGCCGGCCATCCGGCGAGTAGGCCACAGCCAGGACCGGGGCATGGGGCGTGCCAATGCGCGTGATCAAGGACCGTCGGCGCACACTCCACACGGCGATCATGCCGTCGTCGCCTGCGGAGGACACTTCACGGCCATCGGGAGAAAAACTGACCGCCTTGACCCGAGCCGTGTGTCGTCCCAAAACCCCCAGTTCCCGCAATGGAGATACGCTCCACAATCGTACCAAACCGCTGTCTTCCACGGTGACAAATTGTTTTCCATCCGGAGAAAAGCTGACGGCAATCAACTGCATCCCTTTTAACTGCGTTCGTCCGAGGATCTTCCAAGTCTGCGCGTCCGCCAGTCCAACCGTTCCCTGGTCCGTGACGCAAACAAAAAGCCGCCCGTCGTCCGTGAAGTCCATGCCGTAAATGTGCCCCCGGTCCAATTCCGGCTTATTCGTCAGATCCAGAACGCATCGTTGCGTGCGGGGATCATAAATACAGTTCGTCGAGGCCACCCAACGGCCGTCCGGAGAAACCGCCACGGCATAGCTGGCCGAAACCCCGCCCGAGGAGTCCCGGTAACGAAAAGTTTCGGAGGCTTGACCACTCTTCAAATCCCAAAGAATGACAACGCCATCTTGATCACACGACGCCAACCAGGTGTCATCCGAGGAAAAAGATAGGGCGGTCACGCGGGTCTGATGCCCGAGCAACACCGATGCTTTTTTAAGGCTCGCCGCATCCCACAAAATGATGGACCCGTCATCGCCGGCTGAAGCAATCCATCGACCTTGATTGGAAAAGCTCACGGCGCGGACCGCACCGCTGTGCTCGTTGAGATTGGCGGCCAGCCCCCGCTCTGAAACGTCCCAAATCAAAATTGCACCGTCACCGTGGGTTGAAACCAGCCATCGACCGTCCGGGGAAAAGGTCAGGCTCCAGACAATGGCGGCGTGCTCCAACCGGGCCAGCTTGGTGTGATGGACGGCATCCCAAAGGACGATATCTTCCGCTCCGGTGGCGGCAAGTCGTCCGTCGGGTGAATAGGCGGTGGCCCGGCCGTGATCTCGATGGACTTGGTACAAATCGGTCACGTGCCGGGGCAGAAACATTCCTGGTTTATCCAAATTCCAAAAGGCTACGGCTCCGACAGAATCGATGCTCAATAGATGACGTTGGTCCCTGGACATGGTCGCCCAATTCATTCCGGGCTTGCTGAACTCTTGCAGAAGCCGATTCTGGGGAATATCCCAAACGGCTCCGGCCGGATACAACACCTGGTCGCCTCGAGCTGAGAAGAGCATCGAACCGTAGCCGACCCCCAGGGGGTAGGCCGCGATTTCTTTCCAACTCCCCACTTC
The DNA here is from genome assembly GCA_028716525.1 of Terriglobia bacterium. Classification (GTDB taxonomy): domain Bacteria; phylum Acidobacteriota; class Terriglobia; order JAIQFV01; family JAIQFV01; genus JAQUPQ01. Next base: position 123,496 of record JAQUPQ010000006.1, read on the forward strand.
CCAGACCACCGTTCGTTTCGCAATAGCACCCAACTTTCGGCCATCTTCGGAGAAGGACACAGCGGCGACTTCTCCCCCCGGCCTTGAAAGCTCCGCGACCTGCCTGAAATCCCCGGCATTCCACACGATCACCCTCTGATCCAATCCGCCGGTGGCGATCCACCGGCCATCCGGAGAAACCGCACAGGTGGTGACCCATCCTCGGTGAGCCGTGAGCGTCGCCACCCGCTGGCGATGGACAAAATCCCACACAATGACTTTTCCATCTTCCCCGCAGGAGATGAGACGTTGGCCATCCGGTGTAAAAACAGCCCGGCGAACGGCCGCTGTGTGTCCATCGGTCAAACGGGTTCCCTCCCACGATTCGTTGATTGAAAAAAAACTCGTGGCGGTTACCGCCAGAACAAGAAAAACAATGAACAGCCCGGTCACGTTCAACACTCCGCGGCGCCAGCTCTGTCGCACCAGTTTTTGCTCGCGGGCATTCCAGATGTGATCGGCATAGCGTCGGATGGACCACAGCTTGGTCAGCGGAATGCGGGTCCGGCTGTCGACTTGATATTCAGAAAAGTAGCGTCGAAACAAACGGTTCGCCCGCTGGGCTGCATCCATCATTTTGCCGGTGACTCGATTGATGCGCTCGATTAGATACTCGTGCATCAATTCGTAACGCCATGGCTCTTCCTCCTGAACTTCATGAATCAACCGCGCCGCCACGAATGCTTCCAGAATGGATTTAATCTCGGCCGCCGGGCGTTGCGTACGGCGGGCAATTTCGTCCAACGGCAGGGTCAGGCGGGTGTTTTCATCGGAAATTAGACATCGAAGCAACAATTGGGCGGTGTCCCGATCACCGACCATTTGAATGACGTCCTCCAAGTAGCCGTGCAGGAGTTGTTCCTCGCCGCCGGCGCGTAGATAATCGGAATTGGTAAAAATCCGCTTTCGCTGCAATTGCTCTCCGACAATTTGAAGCTCCGAAGGAAGGACGGCGCCGTTCTCGGCCAAATCATGGGCCACATGCTGGCCGAGCCCGTCCTCGAAAGGAAGATCAGCCCGCCGGGCGGAACGGTCGATGACTTCAGCCGCCTGCATCACCCCGAAATTCTGCAAATGATATAACCGCGACGCGCCCAAGGGTTCAGGCACGCGGTCGGTAAAGGCGGTGCTGATCAGATGCAAGAAATCACTGCGAAGAGAGAACAGAATCTTTATGGATCCCGCAGCCGCCGTTTGGCACCGCTGCACAAAGGCAACAAAGGGCTCACGGGCTTGAGGTGATTTGTAGGCGACGAAAAATTCTTCAAATTGATCGAACAGGAGGACCAACGGGGCATCCAAAGTCTTCGACACGCGGCTCAGATAGGAGTCCACTTCTTCGGAATTCTTCCGCCCCTCGCCGGTGCGGCGCTGACATTCATCGCCAATGGCTCTCAGTGGATCCTTATACGATCGACAATAGAGCGGCAGGAATCCGGTCTTCCATAATCGGGGTATCAAACCTGCCCGGATCAACGAGGTCTTCCCGCAGCCGGAATCTCCAAACAAGACACCAAAGTAGTAATCCGTATGCGACATCCGGTCCAGGAGCGTCAGCACATCGATTTCACGCCCGTAGAAACGGCCGTTGTCCGATTCATGAAACGGCAACAGCCCTCGAAACGCTGCTCCTGCAGCACCCGCGACCGGTTCATCTTTACTCCGGTGCTGCCGTACCCGTTCTATTGTCAGCGTTGCTACGATTCCGAAAATCGACACAACAGCAATCCACACGCCCCAATTTCTGTACAGAGGCATCAGGGAAGCCGTTGCTGCTCCCAGCAACATCGACCCAAGAAGCAATGCCTTCAGCCATCGGGAGAATAAGGACGGGTGGGCTGCGGGGAGCTCCGGCAGAGGAAGTTCATGAACGCTGTCCACGCCATTTCTCGAAAGATACTTCCAATCCAGTTGGCCTTGAAGCTTTTCCAGGTCCCTCGACACTTCGGCCGCCGAGGCGTAGCGCCGGTCGGGGCTTTTGTGCAAGGCCTTCCGGACAATGTGCTCCAGCTCCAACGGTAGATCGGGACGAAAGGAGCAGAGACTTCCGGGCTCCTCGTGAAGAATCTTCCGCAAAAGGGCTGCCGGACCGGGCGCCTCGAAGGGCCTCCGACCGGCGACCATTTCGAACAACAAGACACCGAAGGAAAAAATATCGGAGCGCTCATTCGGGAGCTCGCCTCGTATTTGCTCGGGCGACAGATAGTCGGGAGTTCCTCGCAGCGGCGAATTTTCCAGTGCCTCAACGCCGGAAGTCAGATCATCCGGAGACAAACGGCGCTCCCTGGTAGGCGTCTGCCGCGACAACCCGAAGTCGAGGATTTTGACGACGCCCTCAGAGGTCAGCATAATGTTCGACGGTTTCAAATCGCAATGAACAATTCCGCCGGCGTGAGCCGCTTTCAGGGCCGCCAATATCTGGATTGAAAGGTCAAGAACTCGATCCAACGGCAAAGGACCCGCCTGGATTTCCTCCGACAGAGTCTTCCCGGCAACGTATTCCATGACGATGTAAAAGTCGCCATTCCACTCGCCGAGTTCGTAGATGGTGGTGATGTTGCGATGATTAACTGCAGCCGCGCGTCGGGCTTCCTGCTGGAGTTGTCGACGTTGTTCCGGATCGGGTGTCGCCTGTTCGGAAAACAACTTGAGGGCAACCGTTCGCTGCAGCCGTGTGTCTTCGGCTCTGAAAACTTCGCCCATTCCGCCACACCCGAGGCTTTCCACAAGCCGGTAATGAGATAGATTCGATATCATCCCACCCTCGACACACACCATTTCTGCAAGATTGGAAGCCTCCACCCTGCGGTTACTGGCACGAAGTCTAACACCAAATGGCAACACCGGGGGAGTGCCATTCAACAATGACGACGCGATGATTCCCTATCCTGCAAGCGATTGGGTGGATTCTGCCTCCGACAAGACTTTCACCCGGAGCGACACTCGGACCTGAAACGGGACCTCGGTTTGCAACTCATGTGGAAGCCATCCTGACGTAACGTCCTGACCGTCCGGCGCGTCTCAAGACTCGAGTCCGAGAATAATGTCCCCGTACCGAGGTGAGATGGCCGTGGCATTCAGTTGAACTTGTTTCGAAAGAGTGCTGCGACAAACTCCTGTCTGTAACTTCCCAGGGTGCGGGTAATGCGGGATGTCAAAGAGAACCGGGTTGCTGCATTCCACACGAAGTCCTCCCGCATATTTAGATCGCATTAAAACTTCAGGAGGAATCCCTTGATGATTCGAAAAGCCGTCCTTGTGTCTGCGCTATGCCTGGCGGGGTTCGCCACGCTGTTCTACGCTCAGGAAAAAGAAGACCGCACATTGCTTTCTTGGCCTGTCATTCAAAGGATTGTCGATGAGGCTTCGGGTGACCGCGCCATGCACACGTTGCTGGAAATAGCACCTTACCCGCGCCATCGAACCAAAGAAGAATATGAAACCAAATTCTTAGAGAGCGCCACCATTGAGAAGAAGGCGAAAGAATTCGGCTTGGACGGCGTCAAAGTTGAACGCTTTTCCGCGGCGGGGGGATTTGGAGGCGGCGCCGCGGCGGGAGGAAATCAAACTTCCAATCCCTTTGCGGGCAAAACCTGGGAGGGAGCGGTGGGCCAACTTTGGAGAGTGGAACCCCAACCGGAGAAACTGCTCGATTACGCGGATGTACCCACCATGCTGTGCGCCAACAGCGAGAACGGCGATTGGACCGCCGAAGTGGTGGACGTCGGGATCGGCGCCCGGCCGGAAGACTACAAAGATAAGGATGTTAAAGGAAAAATCGTTCTCGGCTCTGCGAACCCCTCCACGCTGCAGCGAAATGCCGTGTTTGAACGCGGCGCCATCGGGGTGCTTTCTTACAACTCCCTGCGCCCGGAATACGATCCCAAAGAATCCTTGTGGGAATCCATCCAAGCCCAGCCGCCCCGCCGGCCCGAGTTTGCCGGCAAGACGGCCGGTTTCGGGTTCAAATTGAACGCCCAAATGGGACGCGCCATCCGGACGCTCCTGGATCGCGGAGTCAAGGTCAAACTGCGCGCCGTGGTGAAGGCGGATTGGTACCCCAACACCCTGGAAACCGTGTTCGCCCGCATTCCCGGCGACGGATCGTCAGATCAGGAAATCATTTTGTCAGCCCATCTCTACGAAGGTTATCTCAAGCAAGGCGCCAGCGACGACGCCAGCGGCAGCGCCGCTATTCTGGAAGTGGCCCGCACTTTGAATGCCCTTATTTCCAGCGGCCAGCTGCCCCGTCCGCCCCGGACCATCAACTTCCTGTGGGTCCCGGAAATCAGCGGAACGACCGCCTGGCTGCGCGCCCACGAAGAGATACGAAAGAAACTTATCAACGACATCAACATGGACATGGTGGGTGAAGACCTACAAAAGAATAATGCCTTCTTTGTGCTCCATCGCACCCCCGACACCACGCCCAATTATTTGAACGATGTCATGCAAAGCGTGTTCGAATTCGTCGGCAACACCAACCGCGAGCGGGTGCGGTTTCGCGCCAACGGATATGCGCCTTCCTATCCCATCCGGTCCACCATCGGGTCCGACGAGCCGTTCTATTTTGCAATCGACAAACACTACGGCTCTTCCGACCACGTGATCTATCTGAACAACGGCATACCCGCCACTCAGATGGGCGTGTGGCCGGACATGTGGTACCACTCCTCGGGCGATACGCCGGATAAGGATGATCCCACGCAATTCAAGCGGGCTGTGGTGCTGAGCGCCCTGGGCGCCTACATTGTCGCTTCGGCGGACGACGCCGGCGCCGCACGCATCGGCGCTGAATCTTGGGCCCGCGGTGAGAGCCGTCAAGGAGACGCCTTGAGAAAATCCCTGAGCTACCTGACGGATTGGGAATCCGATCAGCTTCCGCTGGCGTACAAGGAAGCCATCAACACGGTTCGCCATCAAGCCGCGATCGAGAAACAAACCCTGGAATCTCTGCAAGTGTTGTTGCCAGGTCAACGGTCCTCGGAAGAAAAACTGAAGACGATCCGTCCCCTCCTGGCCCTGACCGACGAGCGGGAAAAAATTGCGGAAAGACAGGTTCAGGAATTTTATCGCTTCAAGACCCGGCAGGCCCCTCCCGAACTCGCCGTGAGCGAAGAGGAACAAAAGGCCTCGCGTTTGATCCCGGAGAGGGTGGGAGGAGCGGGGGGAGGCGCCGGTGGGGGGGTTGGAGCGCTGGCGCAGCTTCCGGAGAGCGAACGCCGCGCCTATGAAGAGGCCGCTCGAAGGGTTCCCCAACACATGACCGCGGAACTCAACATCATGCTGACCCGCAACGCCGATAAGAATGATCCCCGGAAATATTCGGTGCTTGATATTCGAAATTTCCTCTCCGGAGAATTTGATCCCCTGTCGCTGGAAGATTTGATGACCAATCTCAAAGCCCAGGAGAATAGAAATTTGCTCAAATTCACGGAAAAGCCTCCGGAGCCTGTGCCGCCTCCAGCGCGGAAGAAAGGAAAACCCAAAAGGGTCGGAAAATAGGAAAGGGCGGTTTGTTAGGGGAAAACTCGGCGTTCAGTTTGATGCTCCGCATCCATCCGAACGCCGCCATTTTAATAAGCGGCAACTTCCTTGCCGTCCCATGATGTCGTGCTCGCGGACGTGGGCGAAGCCATCGGCAAGATGATTCGGAAGGTTGCCCCGCCTTGCGGTTGATTCTCGGCTTCGATTTTTCCGCCATAGTGCTGCACCACCGATCGACCGACGCTCAAAGCCATCCCGGCGCCTTTGCCGACTTCCTTGGTGCTGTAGAACGGCTCAAAAATCCGCGTTGGATCCTTGATTCCCGGCCCGTCATCGGTAATCGTCAACACCGAGGCCTCTCCCTGCAGTTGCGTCGAGATCGTGATGGTGCCCCTTGGACGGACCCCGGCAATAGCTTCCACACCATTCTTCAAAATGCTTTGAATGACAAACCGCATGCGATTGGGGTCGACACTCACGATTCCGGCATCTGTACTAAAGCGTCTGCGGGCTTCAATTTGATGGGCCTCAAAATCCTTCTCCATGCCGCTCATCGCTTGGGTTACCAGTTCATTCATGCTGATCGCTTCCACCTTATGATCGGGGATGCGCACAAAATTCTGCAGATCCTCCACCACCCGGCGCGAGCGTGCCGCCGCCTGCAAAATGCGTTCGAAGCGATGTTTGAGTTTGGGATCGAGGTGGGGATCCTGCAGCGAAAGTTCAGAGAATCCCATGACGGTCGTCAGCGGATTGTTCAGTTCGTGGGCCGCGCCGGCGATCAGGCGTCCCAATGCCATGAGCTTCTCGGCGTGTTGGAGCTGCTGCTCCATGCGCTTCACTTCAGTCACATCCCGGCCCAAAGACAACATTCCCACCACTTCATTGCGAGCATCCCGCAAGGGTGTCATCGACAGGAACAGCAGACGTGTCTGCTCGTTGGACAACATCAATCGAACCTCGACCGTCGTGCTGGCCCCTTGGAGCACCTGGCGCGCCGCCTGCTCCACAATGAACAAATCTTCCGGCGACAAATAGGCCCGGAGATCTTTCGCCTCCAGCACGTTCCGCGTCAAACCCAGCAACCTTTCGCATTCCTGGTTGGCCCATTTGAGGCGGCCCTTCCGATCCGACACATAAATGGCTTCGTGAGCGCTGTCCATTAAATTCTGAATGAAATCGCGCTGTTCCACGGCCTCGTCCCGGTGCTTTTGTGCCTCAATCCGTTCCTGCTCGAATAGAAAAATGATCATGCCGGCCGCCACGAGAGGTTTGGGCAGATTCAATAATTGGGCAATGAGCGGCATGTAATACTCCCAGCGGCGGATGAAAGGCAGGCTCAAAAATCCCACGCCCCAAAAAAGAAAGGCGTACGTCAACACCGTGATCCCGACACATGTAATTTTTTTCTTTCCTCGAAGAAAAACCCGGCCGGTCGAAAAAAGCACGCCCCCGAGTAGAAAACTCAGTTGTGAAGAGTTCAGCAGGGTTAAATAATTCCAGACCGTGTCGTGAAAGCTGGAGGTCCACAAGACCTGTGGCCTGGCGACATGATGATAAATGTGCAGGTAACTAGAGAACAGGAAAACCGCGGCCAAGGCAATCAGCAGGGATTTTCGCGTCCGCAGACCGAACAGCTCCTTGGCGCTGTAGTAAAAGATGACGACTGAAAACGACAATAAAAGGCGGTCAGCGAAGTCCGCCGATGGCAACCCGTTAGGAGTAACTCCGCTGATCACCTGAGCCAGATAGTGGAGTAGGGTCAATGTCCATCCCACAGTCCACAGATAAAAGTATTTCTCCCGCAGACCACGGCGGAAAAACGCAAGAAAAATGATTGCAAAGATGCCGACAGTAATGAAAACCGTGATCGAGTCAGCCAGATAGAAATCCATAACAGCCTCACAATGCGCCGCTATTCGGCGCCGCTTCTCTCTTTATCGACTTCATCCCTGCTAAACTTTAATGGATTGTGCACGGGTAGACCTGTAGATAGCTGAACCCTACAGCATCCAGTTGGCTTTAGAACTAGCCAAGGCTCATCCCTGAACGGCCCGTAACCCTATGCGTGAGATGATGTTCACTCTTTATGCGGGGACGCCCGAGCACCCCGAAATACACCGGCCCGTAGGCCGGTCCATACGCGATTCATTCTCTGCTTCGAATTCGGAAATTTCAAGCCACAAAACAACTATTCTTGCCGCCCCTCCCCAACTTCGTTTGACACCGCCCGACCGGAGCCGTAGTATCCCGACTATCGGTCCAATCAAGATGCTTGGCTTTTTTTCGCACCCGCGTGTTGCCTCCGGAGGATTCATGAATACCAAAAGATGGGCCCTGGCCCTAATTATTTTGGCCCTGGCTTCTTTCGGGTTGGGATACTTTCTGTTAGCGCAAGCCCCTCGGCCGACTTTGACATCCAGTTTGCGGCCAAAAGACAATGCCTTCAAAATTCGCGCCATCACCGCGTTTATTTCAATCGATCCCGCTCAAGTCGACAAGAACGTTGAGGGGGCTGCTCAATTTCTGAATGCGGCCCGGTCGCGTTTTCAAAAAGCCGGATACGAAGTGCAAACCATCCGAATCGCTACTCAGCCATTTCCGGAATACACACGCGGTCTGTCGCGTGTTCAGAGTCGGAACTTCATGAAACACCTCGATACCTTGGCAGTTCAAAAGGGTGTGGATTTGTCCGTCGGACCCGGCATTCGCGAGAATGAATATGATTTTGACCAAATTGAATTGTTGGTCGATGTTCTGGCTCAAGCCAAGACCACCAACAGCAGCGTGACGGTGGCCTCGCCGCAAAAAGGAGTGCAAATACGATCTATTCAGGCTGCGGCCCAGGTGATCAAACACCTCTCGACAGACAGCAAAGGCGGGATCGGCAACTTCAGTTTCGCGGCCGCTGCCAATTGTCCGCCGGGCATCCCGTTTTTTCCGACGGCCTATCAGGAGGGAGCCAGCCGCCAGTTTGCACTCGCCATTCAAAGTGCCAGCCTGGTCTCGAAAGCGTTTTCCTCTTCTCACTCATTCCAGGAAGCCAAAGCCAAGCTCAAGGACCTCTATGAATCCCAACTGCAGCCCGTGGAAGTGATTGCCCGGGATTTGGCTACCTCCTCCCATTGGTCGTATGAAGGCATGGATGTCTCCACGGCGCCACTGGGGGAAGTTTCCATCGGAAGCGCCATCGAATCGCTCTCCGGAGTCCCCTTTGGAGATCATGGAACATTGGCCGTGGCGGCCTTGATCACAGACGTGATCAAAAACTTGCCCCTTAAGCTGACCGGCTATTCGGGCCTCATGATTCCGGTTATGGAAGACGCCACCATCGCGCGACGCGCTGCGGAAGGTCACGTGACACTCGACAAGCTACTGATGTTTTCCTCCGTCTGCGCTACGGGAATTGATGTGGCGCCGATTCCCGGCGACACTTCCGTGGAACAGATCTACAAGATCATCCTGGATGTGGCCACCCTTTCGACAAAACTCCATAAACCCCTGGCCGTCCGGTTGCTGGTGGTCCCGGGCAAGTCCGTAGGCGAGATGACGGCCTTTAACGACCCGTTTCTCGTGAACACCAAAGTGATGTCGGTGAAATGACGTCAGGCGAGAATATCCTGGCGGATTTGCCAAGACAGACAAAGCTTCAGGAAGGCAGATTCTAAAACTCACCGCAGAGGCGCAGAGTTCGCAGAGGAAGGCGCGGAAATAAAGACAAAATCAGAATTCATTCCTGGGTGTGTTCTGTAAGGGCGTGTTCTTGGTGGTGCTTGAACCTCAGCGTTTTCTCCGCGAACTCTGCGCCTCTGCGGTAAATGGCCGTCAGGATTTCCGCGGGTGTCGCAGATCTTTCAAGGCTGCTTCCACGAACGGTCGGACCATTTCCTTGCGCCAATACATGAGGAAATCGGTGTTGTCGAGCGGTTTGGCAATAGCATGGGCCGCCGTGGCCGCCGCATGGATGGAAGCGTCGTCAAGGGGACGGCCCACCAACATTCCCTCCGCTTCGGGGACTCGCATGGCATGCGGGGCGATGGCCCCCAAAACGAGGCGGGCCTCTCGAACGGTTTCATCATCTGCTTCGAACCACACACACGCCGCCACCCCCAGCACTGGAAAATCAAACGATCCGCGTCGTCGGAGTTTCCGATAGCTGGCACGCCAGTGCCCTGTCGGAGGAAGGATAATTTCAGTCAACAACTCGCCGTGTTCTTTGGTGTGGTAACGAATGCCGTCAAACTCCGTGTAAAGCTCCGCGACGGGAATGGTTCGTTCCCCTTTCGCCGAGACCAGTTTCACGCCTGCGCCCAGGGCGATCATGACCGGAACTTCGTCGGACGACTGCACCGCCCAGCAGATCTTCGAACCCGGCGCCACCCAGCACGTGTCGCCATCCTTTTTCAAACAAAAGTGGATTCCCCGCCGCCACTCGTAGTTCTGATCGTAGTAATTGCAGCGCGTGTCGAGGAGTAAATTCCCGCCGATCGTGCCCATGTTCTGGAGCAAGGGCGTGGAAATCAACCGGGCGGCCTCCGCCACCACCGGATAATATTTTCGAACCTTGCGGTTCTCGATCAGCTCCGTCAAAGTCACCGCCGCGCCGATCGTTAAGCCCGCGGAAAGCGGATCGCCCGAAATCCTCTTCAACGCGGCAATGCCTTCCAAGCCGATCACCACGCGGGGCGTCTGCTGGCGGCGCTTCATGTTGGGATAGAGGTCGGTTCCCCCGGCGACAAACTGCCCATCCATTCCGGCGCCGCCCATGAGTTTGACCGCCGTGGAAATGGTGGTCGGGGCAAAGTATTCAAATTTCGGCAACCGCATCATGGTCTAACGTTTGGCCTTTCGTCGGGGCTTGGAGATTTTGAATGGCAGGTGATCCACATCCACGTTGCCGCCCGAAAGAATGATTCCCACCCTTTTTCCGGCCATACCGGAGATTTTATGAAACAGAGCCGCGGCCACAGGGACGGCACTGGACGGCTCAATGATGATTTTCATCCGCTCCCACACATGCCGCATGGCCGCCACAATCTCGTCTTCCTCCACGGTGACGATGTCGTCGACGAGCTCTCGAATCACCGCAAAGGTTTTTTCACCCAGCGAAGATCGCAGACCGTCGGCAATCGTTTTTGGATTTGTTTGTGGAATCAATTTTCCCGATTTCTTGGATCGCCGTGCGTCATCGGCGCCATGAGGCTCACATCCAATAACTTTCAACTGCGGATGGAGGGACTTGGCCACAATGGCCGTGCCGCTGACCAAACCGCCTCCCCCCACGGGAGCCAGAATCATATCCGGAGGCGCGGCACTACCCTCCTGCAATTGTTCCAGCAGCTCCAGGGCACAAGTGCCCTGTCCCGCCATGACGTGATGGTTGTTGTAAGGATGAATCAAATAGACTTCCTTTTCAGCCATCAGCCGCGCCGTGGTGGATTCGCGGGCGGCCAAAGTGGGTTCGCAGAATGTGATACGGCCGCCATATCCCTTGATCGCCGCCACTTTCGGAGCCGGGGCATTCGAGGGAACCACAATATAGGCCTTGATTCCGCGGAAACTTGCCGCCAGGGAAAGCGCGGCCGCATGATTTCCGGACGAATGCGTGACCACGCCGCGACGCGCAATCTCTTCACTTAACATCAGGACCGCGTTGGTGGCTCCACGGGCTTTGAACGCTCCGCCCTTCTGAAAGTTTTCACATTTGAAAAACAACTGGGCCCCGGCCATGGCATCCAGCGCACGACAGGTCATCACGGGGGTGCGATGAATATGCGGACGGATGCGGGCGTAGGCTTCACGAATGGTTTCAAGATCAGGTCGGGCATCGAGTTGTACGGTCGTCATGGCTGCCTTCCGTTCCTACAAAAACCAAAATCCAACGCATCACTCCTTGGCGTGCACAGCCTCGCGAAGGAGTTCCTTCCCGTCGCCGCCTTCCCAGGGCGTTCGAACACGAACGGGATCCGGCCAGTCAAACGATGGGATTGTGTGCGGTCCATAGCGATGCGGCTCCCGCGTGCCCAAGGTGACGCCGGCTTCTTGGGGGGAATGCTCTTCTCCCTTCGAGCGGAGAGCCGCCAACACTTTATCCGGCGTAATAGGTATTTCATCAATTCGGACCCCCACGGCATCATAGACGGCATTGGCAATGACGGGAGGGACCGGAAGCAGCGGGCCTTGTCCGACCTCCTTGGCGCCAAAAGGTCCCTGAGGATCCGGGTCTTCAATCAAGAACGTTTTCACGTCGCACATTTCCAGTGTGGTGGGAGATTTGTATTCCAGCAGGCTGGGAAATTTATGCACGGTGTTGCGGTTGCCGCGATAACTCATTTCCTCCATGAGCGCCTCGCCCAAACCCATGTATACGGACCCTTCCACTTGTCCCATCACCAGCGCCGGATTGATACTCTTGCCTACGTCATGGGCAATCCAGATGCGATCCACGCGCACGATGCCGGTTTGCGGATCAACCTGGACTTCCGCCACAGCCGCCGTGTAGCTGTACGCCGGAGAAGGCCCCACGCCGGCGCCCTTGTACTTTCCATGTGAAACCGGTGGCGTGTAGCTGCCGACCGTTCCGATGGTGCCGAATTTGGTCTCAGCCAGTTGGACCGCCTGAGCGAATGAAATTCCAGCTTCGGGTTTCTCCACATCAAACACTCGACCGTCCGCAAAGGCCACGCGCGAAACCGGAACCCCATACTTTTCTGTAAATGCCTGCACCAGCAAATCGCGGGCGCGCTCCGCCGCTTGAAGGGCGGCATTGCCGCTCATCAAAGTAACCCGGGATGAATAGCTGCCCAGATCCACGGGCGTCAGATCGGTGTCGGCGGTCAAAACACGAATGTCAAACGGATCGATGCCGAGCACCTCCGCAACAATGTAAGCCAGGATGGAGTCCGAACCCTGGCCGATGTCGATGGAGCCGCACATGACGCACACGCCGCCTTGTCGGTCCAGGCGCAATTGCACGCCGGTGTGCGGCATGTTGTTCCAGTAAATGGGAAGCCCGGCGCCGCTCAGATAAGATCCACAGGCCAGGCCGACGCCTTGCCCGTAAGGCAATTTTCCAAATTTCTTTTTAAAGCCACTGGCTTCGACAACCTTATCGATACACGCGGCCAGACCTGTTGAGCCCACACGCAGATAATTGGCAGTCAGGGAATTGGGTTGAATCAGGTGATCCCTGCGGATCGTCACGGGATCAATTCCCAGCTCTGCCGCGATCTTGTCCAACTGGACCTCCAGCGCAAAACGAGGCTGGGGAGTCCCATGCCCCCGTTTCGGACCGCACGGCGGCTTGTTGGTGAATACGCGCACACCCTCGAACTTATAATTGGCGATCGGATAGGTCACCGTCTGCAGGGCGCCGGTGTAGTACGTCGAAGCCACTCCATAACTGCCGTAAGCGCCGCCATCGAGAAAAGTTCGAAAATGCATGGCGGTGATGGCGCCGTCTTTCTTCACACCGGTTTTCACCCACATCAATACCGGATGCCGGCCTCGATGGGCGTAGAACACCTCTTCGCGAGTCAGCGTGACCTTGACCGGCCGGCCGGTCATCAGAGCCAATTTCGCAACGATCATTTCGTGTTGGAAGGGATCGCTTTTTCCGCCAAATCCGCCCCCATTGGGCGTCGCAATGACGCGAATACGGCTGCCCGGCATCTCGAGAACTTTCGCCAGGGCGCGGTGGACATAATGCGGAGTCTGCGTCGAACTCCATAAGCACAGCTTTCCGTCGCCGTCCACCTCCGCCAATGCGGCGTGCTGCTCCATGGGAAGATGGGTGCTGCCCTCATAAAAGAAAACGTCTTCGCGGACCCGGTCGGCTTCCCGAAAACCGGCTTCGACATCGCCGAATTCCAGGGCCACCACTTTGTGGATGTTTCCACTTTCGCCGTAGGTGTGAATCCGCCACGATTCGCTTTCGTCGCCGTTGCCGGCCGGTCCTTTCGACTTGGGTCCGGACAACGATTCCGGAATGGAGGAGAAAGACGGCAACGGTTCGTACTCCACCTCGATGGCGTTCATGGCTTCAAATGCCGTGTCTTCATCGAGCGCCGCCACGGCCGCGACGGGATCGCCGACAAACCGCACCTTGTCGATACACAAGGCATGCTCGTCCTCACTGACCGGCAAAATTCCATACGCGATGGGAAGCAGTTGACCCGTCAGCACCGCCACCACGCCGGCCAACTTCTCTGCTTGGGACGTCTCGATTTTTTTGATGAGGGCATGTGGCACAGGACTGCGGAGAATTTTGCAGTACAGCATGCGGGGGCGCACCAGGTCGTCGGCAAATTTTGTCAGACCCATGACCTTGGCGGCCGCATCCACTTTGCGGTAGGGCTTGCCGACGACTCGGGTTGGTTTGGGGTTCGTTTTGCTCATCTTTTTCCGCGATGACTCAAACGTTTACTTTAAACCCAGTACGACTTCTTCCGGAACCTCCGCCGCCTCTCCCCGCATTCGAGCGGCGGCGAGTTCGACGGCCTCGTAAATCTTGATATAGCCGGTGCAGCGGCACAGATTCCCCGACAACGCCTCTTTGATATCATCCCGCGTGGGTTTGGAGTTTTTCTCAAGCAATTCCTTCGCGGTCAGCAGGAAACCCGGCGTGCAATAACCGCACTGTGCCGCGCCTAAATCGGCGAATGCGGTTTGAAGAGGATGGAGTGATCCATCCGCAAGCTGCATACCTTCAACCGTGGTTACTTCGCGCCCTTCCACCGTCAGCCCCAGAACCAAACACGACAGAACCGGTTTCCTGTCGACCAACACCGCGCAGGTGCCGCATTCTCCCAGTTCGCAACCATGCTTTGTTCCGGTGAGATTCAAATCTTCGCGCAACACTTCCAGCAGTGTCTTGTGCGGGGCAAACGCCACTTCGCACGGCTCTCCATTCAAGGTGAAAGCAATATGAACCTTCTGTGTTTTTCTCTTGAGTTTCTTAGCCACGGTTTCCGTTTCTGCGCTCGCTCCGCGTCTTTGCCTCGAAAATAGCTTTGGTAGCGCCGGCAGTTCTTTATGCCGGCGATTATCTGTCGCCCGGGTAGCGCTCGCCCCGATGCATCGGAGCAGCGGTGTTCTTCAAGTTTCTGTCGCCCGCCTAGGCGGGCTGGGCGATCTTATCTGTCCGCAAGATTGTCAGTCCAGTCCCCCGCGGGGGATCGTGGCTACCAAATCTTTTCTCCGCGTTTCCTCTGCGCCCTCTGCGTCTCTGCGGTGAGGTTTTACTCCGAGAACTTCAGAGCCGCACATACTCAAATTCAAACGATTTTCCGCCCACGCCGCTTTTTGGCGGAGAAATCCAATTGGCAATCTTTCCAAGCTGGGTTACCGGCTGCATCAGAGTGCGCACAAATTGTCGTTCCTCGTCCCCCGGCAACCATCCCTCTTTCCTGGATTCAAATTCTTCACTGGAAATCAAATTCCCGGCGATATCAAACCAGGAATTTGCGTACTCGCCTTGATGCCGATGAAAGCGAGTTGAGGGCAGCACCAGCCGGGTGTCTACCTTCTCCTCTTCCAGAGCTTTATTCCATCGCGCCAGACCTCGCTCGCAATCTTTAACGTACTCCTGCCGCAATACTTCATTCAAAGCATTGCGCAGGGGCACCTCTTTGTCCGCAAGCTTTCCGTTCTCCACCACCGGAAGCGTGAAGATGCCTTCCTGGGCATTGTGATCTTCATATTTCTTTTGTTCGAGGTACCGGCCTTTCAAGCCGGCCGCAAAAAAATCGGCGGAATTGGACGAGATCTCGCCTCCAAACAGATCCAGCGAATAACTGTACCAAAAATTGATGTATCGCTGAATGATGGAAAGCGGAATGCCGCCGGCGGATCGCACCTCGTCGTCGGATTGATGGGCGGTTTGCTTCATCAGCTGAGCCGTCCGTTTGACGATACGTTCCAATCCGCTTTCGCCGACGAACATGTGATGGGCTTCCTCGGTCAGCATAAACTGGCAGGTCCGCGCCAACGCCTCAAATCCCGATTCGGCGAGGGAAGCGAGCTGGTATTTTCCATCGCGGTCGGTAAACATGGTGAAGGCGTAGAAATTCAGCCAGTCGTCGCAGGGTTGATTGAAGGCGCCCAGGATGCGCGGCTTGTCGGCATCGCCGCTGCGGCGCTGGAGCAATTCCTCAGCTTCTTCCCGGCCGTCGCGCCCGAAGAATTTCTGAAGGATGTACACCATGGCCCACAAGTGGCGACCTTCTTCAACGTTGACCTGAAACAGATTCCGCAAATCGTAAAGCGACGGGCAGGTGGCGCCCAATCGGCGCTGTTGCTCGACCGAGGCCGGCTCGGTGTCGCCCTGCGTCACAATAATGCGCCGCAAGGCATTTCGAAATTCGCCCGGAACTTCTTGATACGCAGGCTTCCCCAAAAAGTCGCCAAAGCCAATGGTGGCGCCCGGGCGACCCGGCGCCAGGAAAATCCCCCAGCGGTACTCCGGCATCTTGACGAAATCAAAGTGCGCCCAGCCATCGGGTTCCACCGACACGGCCGTGCGGAGATACACGTCCTTGGATTGGAATCCCTCCGGGCCCATGTCGTGCCACCACGCCAGATAGTTCGGCAGCCATTTTTCCAGGGCCCGCTGCAGCTGCGGATCGTTAGCCAGATCCACGTTGTTGGGAATTCTGTCGTATAAGCTCATGCCTCACCCATCTGGGGCAAAAAATTTTCAAACTTCAGACGGGTCTGACCTGTCGGACCCTTCGGATCAGTCTGACCCCTGACACCTGATACCTGCTTTTCACGTTCTCCGAAAATCAAACTTCCCCTTCGTGGGTTTCCCATAATTCGTCAATGCCCCGTGCTCGCCGACGGCGTTCGGCCGTTGGAAGATCCAATTCTGCCAGGCTGTCAAACGACCAAAGATTTTTGTGTCCGTCGATTCCGGGCCGGCAAACCGGAGCGATGCTTCCAGGCCGGTGAGCGCATCCGGAGAGAGCGAGCGGCGTTCTTCGATGGCCAGGCGAATCTCGTCGTCCCAATCCAGTGAGTCGGGGGCAACGGTCACGAGGCCCATTTCCAGAGCCTCTTCGGCGCCGACCGGTTCGGAATGATTCATCACCCGCTCCACCTGTTCGGGATTCTTCAAAAATCGGGACTGCAACCGTGAAAGACCATTCGACATCGGGAGGACACCGCCATTCAAGGCGGACACGGAGATTTGAACGTCTTTCCCAGGATCATTTCGCATGTAGACCCGATCGCCAGCCCAAGCCAATTCCAGGAGATTTCCAGCGAAACAACTCCCCGCCTCGACCAAAGTGAAAAAGCTCTTGGCGGTCAGATCCAACCGCCGCAGCACCCGCGCCATGTGGAGAAGAATTTCGCGGACCAGCCAATGCTCCCGGTTCTTCCACAAAACGGTGTCCACCTCCCGGATCACGGCAAGTTCTCCTACCGTACGGAGGCACACCAATCCAATTTCGGATTCGTTGATGCGCAGGTGCAGAAGCGCATCATCTAATTCGCGATAAGCGCGCAAAGGCCAGTACCGGTCTCCCGCCTCTAGAATGCCCTCCGGTGTCTCCGGCTGTTTCTCTTCGGGAGCGCGGAGGGTGAGATGGGCGACGCGTCCGGCACGGTCCAGCTTCAAAGAAACGTAACGGTATTCGCGCGCGTCGGCAGTCCCTTGGACTTCCAGCGGACTCAAGCGAACACCTTGAGCCGTTTGCGTCGGAGGCATCGTTTGGAGCGACTGGTTGACGCGCGAATTCACCTCAGCTTCAAACCGGCTGGTGGGAAAGACGTCGTCGACCAAACCCCATTCCTTGGCTCGTTTCCCTTTGATCCCTTCGGCCAGCGTGCAAAAAACATCGGCGCGATCGCGGCGCACCTTGCGTTTGTCCACCAAGCGCGTCAAACCGCCGGTTCCCGGCAATACACCCAGCAGCGGCACCTCAGGCAACGACACCGCAGAATTACCGTCATCGACCAGATAAATTTCGTCGCAGGCCAGCGCCAATTCGTAACCCCCTCCGGCACATGTTCCATTGAGGGCAGCGACAAATCGCAGGCCGGAATATTGGGATGCATCTTCGATGGCGCAGCGGGTTTCGTTGGTGAATTTGCAGAAATTGACTTTGAAGGGATGCGAGGAGGTGCCCAACATATAAATGTTGGCGCCGGCACAGAACATTTTGGGTTTCAAGCTCTTCACAACCACCACCCGAACTCCGGGGTGCTCAAAACGAATCCGGTTGATGCCGTCGGCCAATTCGATATCCACGCCCAGGTCGTAGGAATTCAACTTCAATTTGTAACCCTCGACCAGGGGAAGATCTTCCTGCACATCCATGGCCAGGGTGGCCACCGCCCCTTCGACCGTCAACTTCCAATGATGATAGTGTTGGGGTGAGGTTTGAAATTCCACGGGCTTTGCAGCCGCGCGTTGAGAGACAGCGGGTTCGCTCATCTTCAGGCTCTCCCGGAGGTTCGGAAAAGAGCATTATATTACCTTGCAAGATCTTCGACAAGTGCAATATAATGCATTCGTGTAAATCCAAGACACACTCGATCTTATCGCCCAGGCGGTTGGGAAGGCCACACATCCCTCCATGATGAACGCTTCGGAGCTGTTGAAATCCATTGGTTGGCGCGTTCGCACGCGCCGCCGGCGCCGGGGCTGGGCGCGGCCTGAATTGGCTCGTCGGGCCCAACTCTCCCTGCGATTTCTCGCCCAGCTCGAATCCGGCGAAGGCAATATTTCCATCAGCCGGCTGTCTCAGGTGGCGGCGGCGCTTGATTGCTCCCTGCGGTCGTTGATGCCCGCCACGCCGTCGGTTTTTTCACCCGACTTGGATCCAAATCCACAGCAGAAGAAGATCATTGCGTTGATCGGCTTGCGCGGGGCCGGAAAATCCAGTGCGGGCTCGCGTCTGGCAAAACGCCTCCACCTGCCCTTCATGGAGCTGGACGCATTGATCGAACATGCGGCTTCCATGCCGCTGGCTCAGATCTTCTCGATGCATGGAGAGAGCTATTATCGACGGCTGGAACACCGCGTTCTGAATGACGTTTTGAAACGATCCAAATCCATGGTCCTGGCCACCGGCGGTTCCATCGTTACCGATCCCCACACTTGGAACCTGGTCAAACAGCATGCCACCACGGTGTGGTTGAAAGCGACTCCCAAAACCTATTGGAACCGGCTCCTCAAACAGGGCGACACCCGCCCGATGAAAGACAATCCCGCGGCGATGACCGAACTGCGCCAACTGTTGGCCCGGCGCGAGCCTCTTTATGCCGAGGCCGATTTCACAATCGATACTTCCAAGCGAACCTTGGCCCAAACGACGGAAGCAATCTTGAAGCGCTTGGGCAAAAACTGACGAGACGAGCGCCAGTAGGGCCGAGAAAATAGAGTTTTATTGAACCCTTTCAGAGTCTGTGTGAAAACCTCCGTTCATCAGAGGAACTCCAGGGTGGTAGTTTGATTCATGATGGTTTTTGAAGATTGCAGAATTTTGATTCCGGCGCCCAAGCGAGGGAAGAGTTTATCCGGAG
>JAQUPQ010000007.1 GCA_028716525.1 Terriglobia bacterium
CGGTAATCGGTGCATCCCCGGTGCGATCGTGAAGCGTAAAGGTAATATTCGCCGTGGCAGTACCGCGGTTGACCAGCGCCATGCCCGTGTCAATGTTGATCGTGCCGGTGTCGAGCGGGTTGGACTTAGCCGCGACGCTCGTCCGGTAATCCACAAACAATTGCGCATGCGTGGTCGGCGGAGAAGCCGGAACCCCAGCCTCACTCACAACGACCCCATTTTGGGTCACGCTGAATACGGCCGTGGCAAAGGGTGTGGAACCTGTGCTTACGTTCAGAATGGCGTAACCCTCCTGAAGCGCCCCGGTGCTTCCCATGGTTGACGCGGTAGTTGCTCCCATGGAAGGGATCGCAATGGGTTCCTGTACCAACGGCCCACCTCCGGTCGCCAAGACAAGGAGAGTGATAGAGTTGCCCGGAAAGGCAGTGCTGAAACCACCAGCCGAGACCTGTTGGGCAGTCAAATGTTGAATAGCGGCCAGATTCGCGGCGCTGTACTGATATACATCTGCCGACGGCGGCAGGGTCAAGCCGGTCAGATGGACGGAGCTAGTCAAGCTATTTGCTGTCTTGTTGATTATCATTACAGTCAGGGCGCTATCAACACTGCGCTGGGCCGCATACACTGCCAGGGAGCTCTGATCCGCACTCGACGCCAGGACGCTGACATCACCGAAACCATGCCCCGCGCCGTCATAGTTCCGGTACATGCGGAAGGCAAATGCCCCAGGCTGGGCAGCCGTTGGCGGGTCCCATAGAGCGGCCAAATCGAGGCCCTCGAGACCGAAGATGCCGAGAACATCAGCTTGTGCGAGCGCTCCGTTGATGTCCTCCATCCCGCCCCAGTTGTATTCGGTGATAGCAAGTTTGGAACCCGGATAATAGGTGTTCACCCAATTGCGCATTCGCGGTAAGAGGCGAACCGCCACACCAATCCAGCTTTCATCAATGTAAGAGGCATCCCATAGCGACCGGGTGGATCGGAGCCTCAAGGCCTGGATGGACGCGCTGCCCACAGGGGCGAGAGACACTCCACTAGCCTGCGGATAATAGTGAAGGTCGAGATAATCAAGGATACGCCGGCCATGCTGTTGCTCATAGGCGCTCATCTGCTGGAGATACCATGCCACGTAAGGCATGTTGCCGTGAGTCTGGTAATCAACCCCGGCACTACAGCCGTCAAGGGCGGAGTAGAAATATTCGCACCAGCCCCACGCCACCGGGCCGAGCGTTTTCGCTGTCGGATCCGCCGTCTTAATTGCCCAGGCGTATTGGTAGGTGCGATCGCGCATCTCGTCGTAAGTGGTAGGCTGCGGATGCACGTCTCGATGTGTGCTGGACCACAACATCGGTTCGTTGTCGAGGTCATAATAGGCAACACCGCCGCCCATGGCGGTACCATACTTTGCCGTGAGATGGCTGATCCATGCGCTTTCGAAATCGGGCGAGATTGGCATGCTGGTATCTGTGGGATCATTGCCGGTGATATCAGTGCCATTGGCGTAAAGGCCGTCGCCGCAGTTGGTGTCCCAGGGGTCCACAGACTGCTGTGTGCCGTACTTCGTCACCTTGAATCCGCAGTCAAAGGGATGAGAGCGCGGGCTGCTGCTCTTGACGGTCCAGCCGATAAGGGGAATGGTGAGAAGCGTCCTCGTTCCGGTCCGGAGGTCCTGTTCCACAAACTGGTCGGATGCAGAGCCATCGGGCAGGGTCGCGACGTTGACATTGCCCACTGGTAGATTTTCAAAATACCAGTCACTGCCTGCGTTTTCCAGATTGGTTTCCCAGTTATACCGGCTGGTTGAGTTACCCCCCCAACGACGCACAGGCAGGCGCAGTTCCGCAGCGAGTTGTTCGTCAGCGTAATTCATGCCGTAGATATCGCTACTAATGGTATGACGCCCTGAATTCACATCGATGCTCAGGGCTGGCCCTATTCCCAGTGTGGGTGGAGGCGTTCCTGTACTGGAAATCAGTGAAATGTCGTCTAAGTAGAATATCGGCTGCGCACCTCCGGTTATGTCTTGCCAGTAGATGTCAGTCAATGTTGCAGGATTACCCAATGCAGACAGTGGAATGTTCACCTGCATCCAGGTGTTGGCCTGGGCAGCGACCCAATACACACTACTTCCATTACCATTGGCAACCACATTGAGTTGCTGATTACCGACGCTGCCTCCGTTAATCCAGAAGCTCAAGTGATCATATGCGCCCGTATCGACAGCGATATTGGTATGCAAATAGAGTCCGGCCCTGGGAGCGATATACTTGACGGAAAGAGAGTATTGGCCGCCATGAACAGGTGAAGTATTTGATGGATAAACCGTGCTGTTCCACGACCGGTCTTGCCATCCGGCGGTAAGACCCTCAGAATAGATAACGAGGTTTGTTGCGGCCGCATCACTGCTCGACAGAGCCAAACAGACAGCCATCACGAGAATCATGCTTAGCCCCCGAATGATTCTGCATGCCGATGCTGTCATAAAAGCTTCCTGATGCACAAAAAGCCTGTTCTCCGAAGAAAACAGGCTTTTCTCACAAGGAGAAATATAAGCCGCCGTTTCTTCGGCAGCCAGGCTATCCACACGGAGATCCCCGAAAATCGGCCTTTAGAGAACCTTTGAACGATAGCTGAAATGCCTGATTTTATCTCTCACCCACCGGGTATATCCCTTCAGAGCGTCTTTATCGTGTTCAAACCCGGATAAACATAGATGACGATGAACGTTCGAAGGTCTTTAGCAGGAGTCCAAAACGGAAATTTGGCCAAACGACTCTGGACCATTCAAGATCCAAGCCCGCCAAAATGGCCCGCAATTTCATTGGGCAGCCATGGTGGCGGGATTCATGGGTGGCCGAGCCCGATCTCATAGCGGCAAAGAACGGCTCGTGGTTCTGGTGGATCGGCAGTCCATCCTTTAATTCTCTGTGCTCACGGCCTCCGCCTCCGCAAATCGATCCTCGCGCAAACGAGCGGCCTTGCCTTTCAACTGCCGCAAATAATACAACTTCGACCGGCGCACTTGTGTGCTCTTCATCACTTCGATCTTTTCGATGACCGGCGAATGCAGAGGAAAAATGCGCTCCACCCCGGTTCCGAACGACAGCTTGCGCACCACAAAAGTGGATTGATTGACGCGCCGATTCCTGGCGATCACCGTGCCTTCGAACACTTGAATGCGCTCTTTGTCGCCTTCCTTGATCTTGACATGGACGCGAACCGTGTCGCCCGGCTTAAATGATGGAAGATCAGCCCGCAACTGGGCTTTTCTGACTTTTTCCAACAACGGATGGACTGACATGATGATTTCTCCTTAAAACCTGGTTCTCTTGAACGTGATTTCTTATGACACCGTCGATCGCTAAAACCGTCACGCACGAAACCGCGGGCCGATCTTTTGGATGGCCCTAGCGGACGGCCTTGAATTCCAAATTCGGCAGCAGGTCAGGCCGCATGCGCGCCGTTTTTCCCCGGGCTTTCTCCTCCCGCCATTTCTGAATCTCACGATGATTTCCGGACATCAAAATCTCTGGAACCTTCCAGCCGCGAAATTCCTCCGGCCGCGTGTATTGCGGCCAACTGAGACCCCCCACTTCCGCCGCATCCATTTTCCCGGTCGGGCCTGCCGCTGGCGTGAACGAGAAGGAATCCAAAGCCCGCGACACCTCGTTGCCCAACGCCCCAGGGATCAAACGCGTCACAGCATCCACCACCACGGCCGCCGCCAGTTCCCCACCGGTCAGAACGTAGTCTCCAATCGAGAGTTCCGATGTGGCGAGATGTTCCGCCACCCGCTCATCGACGCCCTCGTAGCGACCGCAAATCAAAATAATGCTCTCCCGCTCGGCCAGGCGGAAGGCCTCGGCTTGAGTGAACTTCTTCCCCTGCGGGGAAAGCAAAATAATCTCGCGGCGGGCGAATTCGTGTTTCATCCCGGCGGCGATCAAACTCTCCACCGCCTTGAACACCGGCTCGGCTTTCAGCACCATTCCCGCTCCGCCCCCGAACGGCCGGTCATCGACGGTGCGGTGTTTGTCTTCCGTGAAGCGCCGCAGATCATGCGCCGTAATCTTCACCAGTTCCGTTTCCTGAGCTCTCTTCAAAATACCGTGAGAAAACGGGCCGGCAAAGAACTCCGGAAAAATGGTGACAATATCAAAATGCAGCATTTTTGGCCACTGACAAAAAATCCGCAGGGTCTGCCCCGCGGCTGGGTTGGTTTCGAACTGCGGCGCGCCGGCCCAAATGCCCCTCAGCGATTCACTTCCAAAAGGCCCTCCGGCAAGCGCACTCGTATCTCCCGCTGTTGGATTTCGACGGAGCAACAAATCTCGGCGGCAAAAGGAATGAAGACCTCGCCGTGCTCCGTTTCAACGTTCAAGGTCCACTGTCCGCCGAACTCCACACACTCTTTCACCCGGCCGATGGGCCGACCGGTCGAATCTTCGGTGACGCGGCAACCCACCACTTCAAAAATGTAATGATGGTCCTTGGGAAGGAGATGCAGGTCGGTATACGGAATTCGTACTTCGCATCCCACCAGAAGTTCTGCCGCGCTGATGCTGTCGATTCCACAAAATTTCAGCACCACGCCGTTTTTGTGGAACCAGGCATTCTCCAATTCCCCGTGGCGGACCGATCCGTCCGGCTGGACCAGGCGAACTTCCTTCAGATTCAGAAACCGCTCAGGATAGTCCGTCCATATTTCAGCTACGACTTCCCCTTTTCGGCCCTGCGTTTTGCGCACACGGGCCACCGTTATTTCACTTGGCGGCTGGGGAATTGGAGGCTCCAAAAGCTATTCCAAAATTTCCAGCGTAAAGCGTTTTTTCAACTTCATTCCCGCGGCGCCCAAAATCGTTCGAATGGAACGAGCAGTCCGTCCCTGCTTGCCGATCACCTTGCCCAAATCCGTAGGCGCGACTTTCAGCTCCAGGACGGTGGTTTGCTCTCCTTCGATGGGGCGAACAGAAACTTGTTCCGGGTTATCCACGAGCGCTTTTGCGATCTGTTCAATCAGCTCTTTCATGACCTTTACTCCTAACAACGCCTCACATGAACTGTCACTCTGCCTTCGCAGTGGAAAGTGTGTCAACCTGAACGACTACCAGAGTTGGCGCTACCAGTTTCAAGACCCCGGTCTTGAACCTCACCGTTCCATTTTCTCCCGTGTCGCTACCCCCGCAGCATCAGGCGGCCGCTTGACGCTTGAGAAAACTCTTTACCGTCTCGGACGGGCGAGCTCCCTGGCGGACCCAATGGTCATAGCGTTCCCGGCTGAGCTGAATGGCCGCCGGTTTGGCCAGTGGATTGTAGGTCCCCAGAACCTCGATATACGTCCCGTCACGAGCCTGATCTTTTTCCGTGACCACAATGCGATATTGAGGGCGCTTTTTGGCCCCCGTTCGAGTCAACCTGATAACTAACAAGTCTATATCCTCCACGTCAACGTGCGTCTAGTCACGGTGAGCATCCACCGTGCGCGGTGACACTCGTGAAAGGTCATTTTATCGGAAAATACCCGTTTCCCGCAACCCTTTTGGGGGGTGCTGGGAAGTAAGGCCTTACTTTGGTGCAAGATGCGGCACTGAAAAACAGTTAGCGGGGAGAAGTTTTCTTCAGTTTTTTGGCAGGAATTGACTGAGATTGCGGGGAATCTTTCCTCCCATCAGGCCCCCGGAGACAGATTTCATCATTTTACGCATCTGGGCGTATTGCTTGAGGACCTGATTGACCTGGTTGACCGTGGTGCCGCTGCCGCGGGCAATGCGCTTGCGGCGTTGACCGTTGATGATCTGATGATGATTCCGTTCCCTTTCCGTCATGGAATTGATGATGGCTTCCGTCCGCACCAGCTCTCGCTCGTCGAGGTTGGCCTTCTTCAAATCTTTCATGGGGCCGATTTGCGGCAGCATGCCGAGAATCTTGTCAAGCGGCCCCATCTTGCGCATCTGCTGAATCTGGTCCCGGAAATCCGCCAATGAGAACTCATCTTTGCGCAGCTTTTCTTGAAGTCTTTCCGCCTGCTTCAAATCAAACGTTTCCTGGGCCTTCTCGATGAGAGACAGCACATCGCCCATGCCCAGCAGACGCGACACCATGCGGTCGGGATAGAATTGTTCGAGCGCATCCAATTTCTCGCCGACGCCCACGAACTTGATGGGCTGACCGGTGACCGCCCGGATCGATAAGGCCGCGCCGCCTCGAGCGTCGCCGTCCAGCTTGGTCAGAAGCACGCCGCTTATGCCTAACAGCTCATGAAATTCCGCGGCGCTCTTGACGGCATCCTGGCCCGTCATGGCATCGGCCACGAAGAGAATCTCCGAGGGATTCAACTCGCGCTTGAGCATCGAGAGTTCCTGCATTAAAGCCTCATCGACATGCAAGCGGCCGGCGGTGTCCACGAGCAGAACGTCATATCCGGTCAAGGACGCTTCCCGCAAGGCGGCCTTGGCCAATTTCAACGGTTCGTTCACGCCCTCGCCGGGATACAACTTGGCATTGACATCACGCGCCACCACGGCCAACTGTTCCCGGGCGGCTGGACGATAGACGTCCACCGAAAGCAGCAGCGGACGATGCCCGTTCTTCATCAGCCATCCGGCCAGCTTCCCCGTGGAAGTGGTTTTACCGGAACCCTGCAAACCCACAATCAAGAATACCGAGGGAGGATTCTTCGAATAAACGATGCGCGCTTCCTTATCGCCCAGCGTCGCGATCAGCTCATCCCGCACGAAAGCGATCACCTGCTGTGCCGGGCTCAAGGCGGTCATTACTTCTGCCCCCAGGCACTTGGTCCGGACGCGGTCGATGAATTCTTTCACCACCTTGAAGTTGACATCGGCTTCAAGCAACGCCACCCGAATTTCATGCATGGCGAAATCAATGTTGTTTTCCGTCAACTTGGCTTCGCCCCGCAAGGTCTTGAACGTGCGTTGAAATTTCTCGGTCAAATTATCGAACATGAGATTTCAAATCCTCTGCGCCCTTGATGATTTGTGCTCTTCGCCGCTGCGCGTGCTGTCGGCATCCAGCGCGCCTCCGCCCCGAAAACAGCTTTGGTAGTGCCCGCAGTTCTTTATGCCGGCGATTATCTGTCGCCCCTGCCGGGGCTTGGCGATCTTATGCGTCCGCAAGACCCAGGGTAGTCCGCCAAAGATCGGGCGGACAACCCTGGGCTATTGAAGGGGTCCCTTGCAGGGACCAGAAAACTGTCGCTTCAAGTGCTTGAGTTCATTTTCATGCCCTTGGGTGCGACCACGGCCCATAAGCGGCTGCGGTGAATGGCACTTCAAACCAATCGCCTCAGTATACACTGAATGGAAACTGTCAGGCTTCCCGCAGGCCTCTTCTATTCATCAACATTGAAACACCTTGGGCAATCACGCCTCCCACGGTGTCGATTCCAACATCAATCGGGGAAGCCGTTCGTCCGGGGACAAAACTCTGATGGAACTCGTCGGAAGAAGCGTACAGTATGAGCACCACGACGGCCCAGGCCGCCCATCGCCAATCGGTTTGATCCTTCGAATCACCGCGAAACGCCCGAAACAACAGGAGCCCCAAAACAAAATATTCCGTCACATGCCCGCACTTGCGGATGAATCCATGGATGACGACGATCGTGTGCGGCGCGGCCCCCGGCAACAGAAAACGCAAGAACGGTTCAATAAACCGCGATGTGTTCTCCGTCGTGAATTCCCCTGTGGACATCCAAAAGATGAACGCCATCCAAAGAAGGACAGGCCCCCAAAATATCAATTGTCGCTTGAAGCTCATGGTCCTTGGTCGGTTCAAATCCTACGTTATCCCGCCTTTGATCCTCATCGAACGCACCAAGGTTATCTGGGATTTGCCGTATCAGCAAGTCTTGGCAATAGGTCCCTTTGAATCCAACTGCAATCGGCGGCAAAAAAGCACAAAGATCGCACAGCGGGCTGGGCGGGTGTTTTCGCGCTCTTTGCGGTCAAAAAGAACTCTTCGGTTTTGTGTGAAATCGGAAATTGGCCACTTCCCTTCATTGACCCTCCCCCGGAATTTTGATATTTTAATCGTTCTTTTTTGGCGAATTTTCTCCGTCTAAGGAGACACCGGTTTGTTTTAGAAGAGAGTGTTGGCATTGATTATATGATTCAAGTGAGATTGCCCGACAACAGTCAGATTGAAATGCCCGACGGCTCTACGCCCGCCGACGTCGCGCGGAAGATCGGTCCACGCCTATTTGACGATGCCCTGGTCGCCAAGATTAACGGGGAGCTTCACGATCTCAATTGGAAGCTGAAGGCCAACGATCGCGTCGACATTCTTACGCCCAAATCGAAAGACCCTGAGGCCATCGAAGTCTATCGCCACAGCACCGCCCATTTGCTGGCGGCCGCGGTCTTGGAACTCTACCCCGACACCAAGCTCGGCATTGGCCCCGCCATCGACAACGGCTTTTTCTACGATTTTCAACGTTCGGAACCCTTCACACCCGACGATCTCAAGAAAATCGAAGAGAAAATGAAGGAACTCTCCGATCGCGATCTTCCCTACACCCGCAAGGAGTTCCCCAAAGAACAAGGGTTGAAGATGTTCCAGCAGATGGGCGAAGGGATGAAGTGCGAACTCATCGACGAGAAAGCCGCCGGTGTTTTTTCCTGCTACACGCTGGGCGATCGCTTCATCGATTTCTGTCTGGGCCCGCACGTGCCGTCGTCAAAGAAGATCAGAGCCTTCAAGTTGCTTTCCATTGCCGGCGCCTACTGGAAGGGCGATGAACACAATCCTCAGATGCAGCGCATCTACGGGACTTCCTGGTTCAGCCAGAAAGATCTCGATGAATACCTCAAAAAACTCGAGGAAGCGCAAAAGCGCGATCATCGCAAGCTGGGACGGGAACTCGATCTTTTCTCCATTCAGGAAGAAGCCGGCGGCGGTTTGGTGTTTTGGCACCCCAAAGGCGCCCTGATCCGAAAGATCATGGAAGACTGGTCCCGTGAGGAGCATCTTCGCCGAGATTACAATCTTGTTTTTACGCCGCACGTGATGCGATTGGACTTGTGGAAGACCAGCGGCCACACCAATTTCTATCGCGACAACATGTTTGGAGCGATGGAGGTTGAAAACGCCGAATACCAACTCAAGCCCATGAACTGCCCGGGGCACATTTTGATATACAAATCGCACCTGCGGAGCTATCGCGACCTGCCGCTGCGCCTGGCGGAGCTTGGAACGGTCTATCGATTTGAGCGCTCCGGGGTGTTGCATGGATTAATGCGGGTTCGAGGTTTCACGCAGGATGACGCGCACATTTTCTGCACTCCCGCCCAACTGGAAGCCGAGGTGGAAGGGTGCCTCGACTTTGCCTGGGAAGTCATGCGGGTTTTTGGTTTCGAGCGCTACGAAGTGGAAC
Source organism: Terriglobia bacterium (assembly GCA_028716525.1). Lineage (GTDB taxonomy): Bacteria > Acidobacteriota > Terriglobia > JAIQFV01 > JAIQFV01 > JAQUPQ01. The sequence continues at coordinate 9,395 of JAQUPQ010000007.1, forward strand.
TCTCCGCCCGCGATCCCAAGGATCCGGAACACTATGCCGGAACCGTCGAAGAATGGGAACGCGCCGAAGCCGCCCTCCGAAACACCCTGGATCGGAAAAAGATCCCGTACAGATACATGCCGGGAGAGGCGGTTTTTTACGGCCCCAAGATCGATGTCAAGCTGGTGGATGCTATCGGACGACCCTGGCAACTCTCCACGGTGCAGTTTGATTTCAATCTTCCGCGCCGCTTCGACATTGAATACGTGGGTGAAGACGGCGCCAAACATCAACCGGTGATGGTGCACCGGGCCTTGTGGGGTTCTGTGGAGCGATTCTTCGGAACCTTGATTGAGCACTATGCCGGCGCCTTCCCCGTTTGGCTGGCGCCCCTCCAAGTGCGTGTGTTGCCGATTAGCGAGCGGCATCTCGAATATGCCCACTCCATCGCAGAACGCCTGAAAGCAGCCGATCTTCGAGTGGAAGTGGACAAGCGCAACGAGAAAATCAATTTCAAGATTCGGGAGGCTCAGCTCGAGAAGATCCCTTTCATGCTGGTCGTCGGCGACCGGGAACAAGCCGCCGGAACGGTTGGGGTCCGTAACCGCGTGCAGGGGGATTTAGGCGCCCAAGCGATCGACGACTTTTTGAAAACGGTGCAAACGTTGATCGAGACCAAGGCTCCGACCCCATAATCCCCTTTTAATTTGACATTTTTGCGGAAGACGGGCGAAAATGACGCCGCTTGAGAGACGACTGGCTGGGGATATTGGACCCTCTCTCGGGATCATGGGTTTGCTTCCAAAACACCATGCCACTCACTAGATAAACGAGCCGGTTTTTCCCGCTTCAATGGGGCGGGAGAACCAAGGAGGAGTATCTATTTACGACAAGTCGATTCGAATCAATGATCGGATTCGGGTTCCTCAAATCCGGGTCATTGATGATGAAGGTCAGCAGTTGGGTGTGATGCCTCCGTTCGAGGCGCTGAAACTGGCGCGGGAGCGCGCCCTCGATCTGGTCGAGATTTCACCGCAGGCTCAGCCGCCCGTGTGCAAGATCATGGATTATGGCAAGTACGTGTACCAGCTCAACAAGAAAGCACACGAGGCCAAGAAGCATCAGAAACAAATCCAGCTGAAAGAAGTGAAATTCCGGCCGCAAACCGACGAACACGATTACGACTTCAAGAGGAAACACATCATCGAGTTTTTGAAGGAGGGCGACAAGGTCAAAGCCAGTGTTCGTTTCCGGGGCCGCGAGATGGCGCACCGGGAAATCGGGCGTCGCTTGTTGGAACGCCTCGTCACCGACGTCGCCGAAGTGGGCGTGGTGGAGTTCCACCCCAAGTTCGAAGGGCCAAACCTGTTCTTGGTGTTGACTCCCAAGAAGGCCTAAGCGGGTACCTCGATAGAAACTCCCTCGAGAATTTATCCGAACTCCCCGTCTCGAAATTTTTGATTTGCAGCAAGGAGCATTCATGGCAAAGTTTAAACAGAAGAGCCACCGCGGCGCCGCCAAACGATTCAAGCTGACGGCTCACGGGCACGTCAAACGGGGACATGCCTATGCGCGGCATTTGTTGTCCTCGAAAACCACCAAGGTCAAGCGCAAGTTGGACAAGGACGGGCTGGTCAGCAAGGCGGACGAACGAAACGTCAAACGTTTGTTGATGTATTCCTAGTCGCGCAGCATCGGTCCGTCGGATCTTTGAATTTTCATTCGTGCGAACAGGCGGCTTCCCTCCGCTCCAGCGGTTCGGGAACACACGGTGCCTGCAAGCCGATTTCATTTGAAAGGAGAAAACCGTGCCTCGTGTCAAACGTGGTCCCAAACGCGCCCGCAGGCGCAAGAAGATTCTCAAACTCGCCTCCGGCTATGTCCTCACCAAGAGCAAACTGCATCGTTCCGCCAAGGAATCGGTTCAACGCGCCCTGAGGTTTTCCTATCGCGATCGTCGTGTCCGCAAGCGCGATTTCCGGAGCTTGTGGATCATCCGCATCGGCGCCGCGGCGCGCCAACACGGCTTGAGCTACAGCCGCTTCATTTCCGGATTGAAGAAAGCCGGCGTGGCCCTGGATCGGAAGATTCTGGCGGAATTGGCGGTCGACGACGCCGCGGCTTTTGGAAAATTGGCGGAAACGGCCAAACAAGCAGCGGCATAAACGGCGGTCGGCGGGTTGTTCATGATTCCGCCTGAGGCTGCCGGCTGCTGTCAAACCTCAGGCCTTCCGTTCTACTTTTGGACCGGACATGAATCTCGACGAACAAATTCGAAAACCCTTGAGTGAGATCGGCGTCACGACGGAGCGGCAGTGTGCCTCCTTGTTCGATCAGATCGAGGCCCTGGCCAGATCGGATTTTGAGGCTCCGGACGCCGCCTCCCGATTGGAAGCTCTGCGTGTGGCCTGGTTGGGCCGAAAAAACGGGCGCGCCTCTTTCATCGGCGACCATTGGCTGAAGAAGGCTTCCAAAGAACTCAAGCCGACGGTGGGAAAACGCCTGAACTCGCTGCGAGCTTTGGTGGAATCCGAGTTGTCCAAAGCCGAAGCGGCGCACAAATCCCTTCAATCGATGCCGGGCGAGGCGGGGGTCGATCTCACGCTTCCCGGCATCGCTCATCATTTCGGCGCTCAACATCCGCTCACGATCGTACGCGAAGAAATTGAAAATATTTTTATTTCGATGGGATATTCCGTGGAGGAAGGCCCCGAGATCGAAACGGCCTATCACAATTTCGACGCCCTGAACACTCCGGAAAATCATCCCGCCCGCAGCGAACAGGACACTTTTTTTGTCAGGAACGGCGGAACGGGCCGAGATCAACTCCTGCTACGCACGCACACTTCGCCGGTGCAAATCCGCACGATGTTGAAGAAGAAACCGCCCATTCGTGTCATCGTCCCCGGAAAATGCTATCGCCGCGACAATCCCGACGCCACGCACATGCCCATGTTCCACCAGGTCGAGGGGCTGGCGGTCGATACCCACATCACCTTCTGCGAATTCAAAGGAACGTTGGAGTATTTCTTGAAGGCCTTCTTCGGAGCCGAGAAAAAAGTGCGATTCCGGCCCAGTTTTTTTCCCTTCACGGAGCCCAGCGCCGAAGTCGATATCTCGTGCGGTTTATGCGAAGGAAGCGGCAAACGGCGCGATGGATCGCCGTGCCGGGTATGCAAACAGAGCGGCTGGGTGGAAGTGATGGGCGCCGGCATGGTCGACCCGGCGGTGTTCGAGGCCGTCGGGTATGATCCCGAAATCTATACCGGTTTCGCGTTCGGCTTGGGCTTGGACCGCTACGCCATGATGAAACTGAATCTGCCGGGATTGGAGTCGCTGTTTGGAAACGACGTGCGGTTTTTGGAACAGTTCCGGTGAAGATAAGGGACAGACACCTTAAGGAATAAGAACCTTCAGGATTTTACAATGACAGGTGTCTGTCCCTACCTATCGGTTTTGCGTTCGGCTTGGGCTTGGACCGCTACACCATGATGAAACTGAATCTGCCGGGATTGGAGTCGCTGTTTGGAAACGACGTGCGCTTTCTGGAGCAGTTTCGATGAAGATAAAGGGACAGACACCTAAGGGATAAGAACCTTCAGGATTTTACAACGATAGGTGTCTGTCCCTACCTGTCCGGTGAAGAACATCGGAAGGTTTGGTAGCCAGGATCCACCGTCTTTTGGTTGATCGTGGGATTTTTGCTGGATCAGGGAAAGGTCCACCCCGATGTATCGGGGTGGCTACCAAGACACCACCTTTTTGCGAAGCCGAGGCGCTGAGGACGCAAAGATAACGCCGGGATTATGAAGATCTCTTACCAATGGCTGAAGACGATGGTGGACGTCCCCGTGGACGCCCAGAAGCTGGCCGCCGATTTGTCGATGGCCGGCCTTCCGGTAGAGTCGTTGGAAAGCCACGGGGATGAATGGATCATCGAGTTGGAATTGACCGCCAACCGCGGCGACTGCTTGAGTCATTGGGGCACCGCGCGGGAAGTGGCAACCCTTTATTCCACCCCCCTCAAACCGATTGAAATTCAATTCCCCGAGTCGGCCCCAAGCGTCAAAGATTTTGCCGCCGTTGAAATTCTGGACGCCGACCTGTGCTATCGCTATTGCGCCCGGGTGGTGACGGGCGTCAAGGTGGGACCCTCGCCCGCCTGGCTCGTCGCGCGTCTGGAAGCGTTGGGCCAGCGGTCCATCAACAATGTGGCCGACATCACGAATTTCGTCCTGATGGAGATGGGGCATCCCCTGCACGCTTTCGATCTCGATCGTCTCAACGAACAGCGCATTGTGGTGCGACGGGCCAGGAACGGTGAACACCTCACCACACTCGACGGCATCGACCGCACGCTCAATTCGGAAAACCTGGTGATCGCAGATGCCCGGCGCGCCGTAGCTTTGGCCGGGGTGATGGGCGGCGCCGACAGCGAGATTTCTGCAGCCACGAAAAACGTTCTTATCGAAAGCGCTTGGTTTTTACCTACTTCCATCCGCAAGACCGCCCGCGATCTGGGCCTGCACACGGAAGCCTCGCATCGCTTCGAGCGCGGCACCGATCTCGAAAACGCCGTCAGGGCCATGAATCGCTGCGCTCAACTGATCCACGATTTGGCGGGTGGGACGATTCACAAGGGATTCCTTGATTGCTATCCCACCAAGCCGGTTCCTCCGCAGATTCTGTTGCGACAGAACCAAGTTCGGCGTCATCTCGGCGTCGACATCGATCCGGCGCAAGTCGATCGAATTCTGGAAGCACTGCACTTTGAGAAGGTTCAAACCAAGGGTGACGGCCAGGTGTGGCTGACTCCCACTTGGCGACACGATGTGACGCGGGAAATCGATCTGATTGAAGAAATCGCGCGGCATTACGGGTACGACAAGTTCCCCGCGCGCGACCTCGGGACCCTTACCCATGGCCATCCGCTGAACTCCACCGCGCCGGTGGCTCGCCTGAGCGAGCGTTTGCGGGCGTTGGGATACTTTGAAATTGTCACCACGACCTTTCTGGATCCGGAGGAAGGCGCCCTCTTCAGTGAGCGTACGCCGGTGGAATTGGCTAATCCGCTTTCCGAAGTCGCCCCGGCGCTGCGGACGAATGCGCTGCCGTCGCTCATCGAAAACGTGCGGCGGAACATCCACCGCGGGCAACGGGACGTCCGTCTGTTCGAAGCCTGCAAAGATTACTCCCGGAAAAACTCCGGGCCGCCCTCGGAGCGTCAGGTTCTGGTGTTCGGCGCCACAGGTTCCTATCGCGAAAAGGGTCTTCATGACACCTCGAAATTATATGACCTGTTCGCTTTCCGCGGGGACGTCGAACAAGCTGCAGAATTATTCGAGGCCCGGGAAAGGCGCTTCGTTCCTTCCCGCGATCCCTTGAAAATTTATCGTCCCCATCAATCGCTCGATTTGGAAATGGACGGCACGCCCGTCGGGAGCCTCGGATCACTCGCGGATCACTTGCTGGATCGATACAAAATCAAGCAGGAAGTCTTCGTCGCCGAGTTTGACCTTGACGCTTTACTTCTGAGAGGGTTGCGAAAGGTCCGTATCACACCGCGGTCTTCCTATCCGGCCGTGGAGCGGGATATCTCCTTTGTGGTTCCGGTTCAGATTTCATTTCAGCAAATCCTTCAGGCAGTCGAATCGGCTCAAGGCGAGCAACTGACCGAAGTCCTTCCCTTCGACCGCTACGAACACGGATCCCTGGGGAAGGGAATGTACAGCCTCTCCTTGCGGCTGCAGTTTCAATCGTTCGAGCGGACACTCGTCGAGGAAGAAATTAATGCTCAGGTGGAACGTGTCATGAAGGCGCTGGAGCAGCAGGTGAAGGCGGTCCCGCGCGTTGCCAGGAAAGAATCATGACCCCGAAAGATCGCTTTGCCGAACTCGAAAAAAGAGTTCATCAGATTGCCGATCGCCTGAAGACCTCGCATCAAAAGCAGGTGGAGCAGACCGAGGAGATCCTGCGGCTGCGCAAAGAAATTCAACGGCACGGTTCCGATCCCAGGGAACTGGAAATCCGCAACTTGAAAAAAGAGCGGGAAGTGATTAAGAATAAGGTCGAGCATTTGATTGAAATGATCGAGCGCGAGAGCGAATGACTCCTCCCGACGAAAACATTGCAGTCGAGATTTACGATCAGACCTATCACCTACGGGGGGGCGCCGATCCGGAGTACGTGAAGCAATTGGCGGGATCGCTCGATGAGCGCATGCGCCAAATCGCGGACTCCACGCAAACGGTCGATTCGCTCAAGGTCGCCGTGCTGACCGCGCTCACGATGATTGATGAGTTGTCGCGATTGCAACGGGAAAATCAGGAGATGCAAGAAATTTTGACCGAGAAGACCGAAGCCTGTATTAAATTGTTGGATTCGGTGTTGCAGCAATCGAAGTGAGGTTTCAAAATCAGAAAACGTTTTGCCTCTCGGCACGAAACGTTCACCGCCGGGACGCAGAGGGCGCGGAGATATCGCAGAGAGAAGCGGCACACCCGAAACTAAGTTTTTGGAAGCCCCGCTGGTTCTTCAGGGCGGGAAAATAGACGGGCATGAAAAACAGCGGCGTGAGCCCGTCATGGTGGGCGGACTCTTACCGGCGATCCGGAAAGAAGCCGCCGGCTTAAAGAATTGCCCGGCTCCGACAGGTCGGGGCGAGCGCTCTTCATGCCAAATTTTGTATAGGTTTAGGGGTAGTCTGCGGAGTACGACAGGGGTCTGTTAAATTTTGAGCCTAACTATTTGAACGGGAGTCCGCGTCTTCGGGCGGTGTGCTCAGTTGCGCCACGCGCAACTGCCTAATGTCCGAAGTAGGGCGCCCACCTACTGGGTCTGGGTTCAAATAGACGTCCCCACCGGCTCCGGCGGATTGCTCCTAAAGAATTCCTTCATCCAAACCTGCAAAAACCCGGTCTGTCCCGATTCTCCCGTTGTCGTTGACAATTTTGAAAGTCTGCCCGTATAATCGGCGTTTTCGATTTGGGGTGAGGAGCCTAAGAGTATGTACGCAGTCATCAGTTCCGGCGGAAAGCAATATCGAGTCGAGCCCGGCGAAACCGTTCGCATCGACCTCTTGGATGTAGAAGCCGGTCAAAATGTGAAGTTTGACGACGTTTTGGCAGTCAGCACCGACAAGGGCTTCAAGGTGGGAACGCCGACCGTTGAGGGCGCCAGCGTCAGTGGCACCGTCGTCAAACACGGCCGCGCCGATAAAATTATCGTCTTCAAATTCAAACGCAAGAAGCAGTACAAGAAGACCACGGGTCATCGCCAAGGCTATACGGCCGTCAAGATTGGTGAAATCGTAGGATAGATTTCCGAAGGGTCGGCACCAACTCGCCGCCACCAGCCAATCATCCGTGAGTCCGGTTTCCCTGCTGCAATTCATTTTGAGAAAGAGCACAAGTTTATGGCGCATAAAAAAGGTGTAGGCAGTTCCAGAAACGGACGCGATTCCAACGCCCAACGTTTGGGTGTCAAGCGATTCGCCGGGCAGTTCGTGACCGGCGGCTCTATCCTGGTGCGGCAGCGGGGCGCTCGCTTCAAGCCCGGCGCCAATGTGGGCCGAGGCAAAGACGACACATTGTTTGCCAAGGTGAGCGGCGTCGTTCAGTATCACGACAAAGGGAGCATGGGCCGCTTCATCAGCGTCACCCCGCAGGAAGCAGCATAATCTCCCAGCGATTTTTCGAAACCGGCGGATGGCCGAAAGCAAATGCCCACCAGGAATTTTCAGGAGGATTTGCTGGGCTTCATCCGCTTTTTCTTTTGGGCCATATGATTTTCCTCGATGAAGCCAAGGTGTTCGTCAAGGCCGGCGACGGCGGCAATGGTTGCATGGCCTTCCGTCGTGAGAAATACGTTCCCCGTGGCGGGCCCAGCGGCGGCGACGGAGGCCGCGGCGGCGACGTGTTCATCGAGAGCTCGGAACGCCACAACACGCTGATCCATTTTCGTTACAATCGCGAGTTTCGCGCTCAACGGGGCCGTCACGGCGAAGGCAGCAATTGCCATGGCGCCGATGGTCAAGACGTTGTGCTGAAGGTTCCCGTCGGTACGGTGGTCTTGGACGATCTCAGCGGCGACGTTTTGCACGATTTTACCGAGCCTAACGAACGCATCCGGATTGCCTCGGGTGGACGAGGAGGCTTCGGCAATGCTCACTTTGCCACCTCCACCAATCGAGCCCCGAGGCGCCACGAGGCGGGTTACACCGGCGAAGAACGCCATCTGCGGCTTGAATTAAAGCTACTCGCTGATGTGGGGCTAGTGGGATTTCCCAACGTCGGTAAGTCCACATTAATTTCAAGAATATCAGCGGCCCGTCCAAAAATTGCCGATTACCCTTTTACCACCCTCATCCCCAATCTCGGCGTCGTGTCCGTCGACGAAGAGCGCAGCTTCGTAGTCGCGGACATTCCGGGGCTGATCGCCGGCGCCCATCTGGGACAGGGTTTGGGAGTCCAGTTTTTAAGACATGTGGAGCGCACCCGGCTGCTCCTTCACCTGGTCGATGTTTCGACGACCTCGGGTCGCGATCCGATTCAAGATCTTGAAGTGGTCACCGGCGAGCTCCAAGCGTTCAATCCTGAGTTGGAAATCAAAGTCAAATTCATCGTGGCCACTAAAATGGACATGGCGACGGATCCCTCCCGCATCACCGCCTTGGAATCCTATTGTCGGAAGGAACGTCTGAAGCTTTTGAAAATCTCCGCGGTGACCGGCTTGGGAATTCCCCAGTTGGTGTATGCTGTGGATGAGGAATTGAGGAAGCCGCCCGACACGGAGGCGGAAGTTGTTGCCTCGGACATCGAGAAATCCCATTGAAATAGTTTGATCCTTCAGCGGAGTAGCCCACGTGCGAATCGCGGTTTTCGGCGGCACTTTCGATCCCATTCATCTCGGGCATCTACGGATTGCACAGCGTGTGAGGGACCGATTTCAGCTGGCCCAAATCGTTTTCATCACCGCGGCGCGGCCGCCACACAAATCAGGTCTGCCGTTGACCGGCGGCTGCGATCGTCATGCCATGGTATCGTTGGCGCTCCGAGGCGAAAGGAAATTCATTCCCTCGACGCTTGAACTGAACGTCACGGAAAAAAAGAATTACACCATCGACACGCTTCGGAAAATTCGCCGCTCCCTTCGGGCCTCCGACGAACTTTTCCTGATCCTGGGAGCGGACCAATTCAAAGAATTTCGAACCTGGTATCGCTCCGACGCTTTGCTGAAGCAGGTCGCCTTGATCGTAATTTCACGACCCGGCTGGCGGATCCGGAGCCTGGTGGAAGATGCCGATCCTGGGTTGGCGGAGGCGGTGACGATCGTGGAGACGACCCGTAGCCAGAGGTCGAGAACCCATCGCCGGCTCCCGGCGCGTCCGCCCGCCATTTATGTGGTCAGCGACATCAAAATCGACATTTCGTCGACCTCGATCCGTGCTAAAATAAAGGCTGGAAAATCGGTTCGCGGATGTTTGGATCCTTTGGTGATTGATTACATCCGCCGAAATCATCTGTACCGTTAAAGCAATTAATCCATCCGTCGAAACCATTGCGGGGTAATGAAGAGAGCCCTCACGCAGGTTGTACGCGCCGCCCAAGACAAGAAGGCGGAAGACATCGTTGTTCTGGACCTCGCCTCGATCTGTTCCTTTACTGATCATTTCGTGATGTGCACGGGTCGCTCTACGCGGCAGGTTCAGGCCATTGCGGACGGGATCGAGGAGAGGTTGCGCGCCCATGCATTGCGCCCGGTGAGCATTGAAGGCTACTCCCAAGGCGAATGGGTGCTGATGGATTATTTGGATTTTGTGGTGCACATCCTCTCGCCGCGGGCGCGAGAGTTTTATGATCTGGAACGATTGTGGTTAGGCGCCAAGCGTGTGGAGTTAGGCAAGCCGCGTACTTCGAGAAAATCCAAGAGCCGTTGACCGGCCGCGGTTTTTCTTTTGCCAACCTCCGGAGCTTTGACGCGCCCTGAAAAGCACGCAATCGTTAAGATCTCTGGGCGGCCGCCGTGAAGCTCCGGATGTTCTGGGTGGGAAAAATCAAGCAGCCGCAGTGCCGCGAGTTGTTTGATTTGTATTGGACGCGGCTGTCATCAATGACCTCCTGCGAATTAATCGAAACCCGCGACAATGAATCGCTGGTGAAGGCCGCTGAAAAGGAGGCCGGCAATAGTTTTTCCGTGGTGTTTGATGAGAACGGACGACACTTCAAGTCGTCGGAGTGGGCCGAGGTCGTCCGGCGTTTGCAGGATCGATCGGTTCAGGAACTCCGCATGTTTCTCGGCGATCACGATGGATTGCCGGAGGGCATCAAATCCAAGGCCAACATGACGGTTTCATTGTCGGCCATGACTTTCCCGCATGATTTGGCCCGCGTCCTGGTGGCGGAACAACTGTACCGCGCGATGACCATCATCCAGGGGCACCCGTATTCGAGGTGAATGCAGGTGCCGGGTGTCAGGTGCCAGGTGTCAGGATGCAGCTGTCAGCTATCAGTATTCAGCCGTCAGAAATTTGCTTTAAGCCCAAAGCTATAAGCGGACACATCAGTCCGGAAAGTCTAGTAACCCTATTTGTCTCGTATCTGTTCGCTCATGGCTTAGGGCTTGAGGCTTTTGGCTGGTAGCTGAAAGCTGAGGGCTGATAGCTGAATACTGATAGCTGACCGCTGAACACAAAGGAATTCCACCATGGCTTGGTTCAAAAAAGAAAAAACCCCCATCGTTTCGGTGGAACAGAAGCATGTAAAGACCGAGGGGCTGTGGACGAAGTGCGCATCTTGCAAGCAGATCATTTGGAAAAAAGATCTGGCCGCCAACCTGAACGTCTGCCCCAAGTGCAATTTCCATTTCAAGGTGGGAGCCCGTGAGCGTCTGGAAATGCTCTTCGACGAGGGCGCCTACTTTGAGCTGGACGCCGACTTCGCATCGAATGATCCTCTTCATTTTTCCGACACGAAATCCTATCGCGCCCGCCTGAAAGAAGCGCAGAAGGCCACGGGGTTAAAAGATGCGATCATCACCGGCGATGGAAAGCTGGGCGGCCGCCCGACCCTCATTCAAGCCATGGAGTACCGCTTCATCGGAGGCAGCATGGGCGCCGTGGTGGGCGAAAAGATTTGTCGAGCCATCGAGTTATGCATAGTGCGGCGAAGTCCCTTGATCATCGTTTCGGTATCCGGCGGGGCCCGCATGATGGAGGGCGCCATCAGCCTCATGCAGCTGGCCAAAATCAGCGCCGGTCTGGGACGTCTGGATGACGCCAAGGTGCCGTTCATTTCCGTCCTGACCGATCCCACCACCGGCGGTGTCACCGCCAGTTTCGCCATGTTGGGGGACGTCAATATTGCCGAGCCGGGTGCCCTGATCGGATTTGCCGGACCCCGGGTGATTGAGCAAACCATCCGCCAGAAACTTCCGGCCGGCTTCCAGCGCAGCGAGTTTCTATTGGACCACGGCATGCTTGACGCCATTGTCCATCGAAAGGAATTACGGCCGTTCCTGATTCAGTCGCTGAACTTCATGCAGGCGGCTTGAGAACCGCGGATTTCATTCCTTCGTGTGGAGAGACTTTTGACGGCCTCGCGACAGGCCGTCATTTTGTTTTATGACTTATCGGGAAGCTGAGAAACGATTATTGGCGCTTGGCGACGAAGTGCTGACCATGAAATTCGGCCTTCGTAACATGCACAGCCTGCTGGCCGAACTGGGAAATCCCCACCAACGCTTTCCCTCCCTCCATGTGGCCGGCACCAACGGAAAAGGCAGCGTGTGCGCCATGCTGCACCGCATCTTGTGTTGCTCCGGGCGGCGCGTGGGTTTGTTCACTTCCCCGCACTTAATTTCCATCCGCGAACGCATTCGAGTGAACGACACGCTTATTTCCGAACCGGAGTTCGCGGTTTCCTATGATCGGGTCGCGCGGGCCATTCGTCGGCTGCGCCGGACGCGCATTCTGCCGGCCCATCCCACCTACTTTGAAACGATCACGGCTCTGGCATTCGATTTTTTCGCGCGGCAGAAGATTGATATCGCCGTGCTGGAAGTCGGCATGGGGGGCCGGCTTGATTCCACCAACGTGGTGACACCCTTGGTGTCGGTGATTACCAACATCGATTTTGATCACGAACGATTTTTGGGAAACACGATCGCCGCCATCGCCGGAGAGAAGGCCGGAATCATCAAGCCGCGTATTCCCGTTCTGACAGCCGCCAGGCGTCCCGATGCCATCAAGGTCATTCGCCAAAAGGCACGACAAAAGAAGGGCGCTTGGCATCAAGTCACAAGGGATTCCCGGGTTTCGAAGGTCCTGCTGAAACCCGGCGGCTCCCGCTTCGACTTGAAGACGCCTCACCGCCGCTATCGAAAACTCTTTGTCTCCCTGGCAGGCCGACATCAAATTGAAAATGCGGTGCTGGCGATCCGAACACTCGAAGAATGCCGAGTCCGTGGGTTTCAAATTTCGGATGAGGCTCTTGTGGAAGGCCTGGCCTCAGCCCGATGGCCCGGCCGTTTTGAAAAGGTGAGCGAGCGTCCGACTTTTATTTTGGATGGAGCCCACAATCCTGCCGGCGCCCTGGCCTTGCGCCGCATGGTGACCCAACTGTTTCCGGGCCGGCGTGTCATCCTGATATACGGTGCCATGCGCGACAAGGCCATCCGCCAAGTCTTGAAACAATTGCTGCCGATCACCCGTCAACTCATCTTGACCCGTCCCGCCATTCCACGCGCCGCAGGCCCTGCAGAAATCTTCGAAATGGCGGGCTGGTTGAACAAAACGACGTTCTCTCCCGCAAATTCATTTCTAGTGGATTCGATCGAACCAGCGGTCCGCCTCGCCCGGAAATTGGCGCATCGTAGGACCCTCATCCTGATCGCTGGATCCCTGTATTTGGTGGGTGAGGCCAGGAGAATCTTGCTGGATCGAAAGTATGCGGTGTGAAGCTCCATCCAAGCCGGGATGGGCTTCGTCATTTGTGTTATACTTCCCCGCCGCCATAGGAATTTATGATGATGCGATTACGAATTCGCCTGCCGGAGCGCCTGTCCGCCTTCCTATGGAAGAACTCCAAAATCCTCATCGCCTCAGCCATTGTTCTTGTTCTGCTCATTATCGGGCCGCTGATCTATTACTTCTTCAAGTTCTCGAGAATCATTGATCAGCGCTTCAGCGGCGAGGTGTTTGCCCGAACCTCGCAGATTTATGCCGCTCCAACCCTCATTTACGACGGTGAAGCCTCCCGCCCCTCCGACATCACAACGGATTTACGCCGCGCCGGTTACGTGGAGCAAGGCAAGGGCAGCTCTCAGAAGGGCGAGTTCCAGTACGCGCGCACCGGGTTGCAAATTATCCCCGGGCCGGATTCCGGCTTGGATCCCAACACCGCCCATGTCCGTGTTGAATTTCAGGAAGGCCGCATTTCTCACATCACGCAAGTCAACAACGGCGTCGAGGTCGCATCCGCGGAACTTGAGCCGGAACTGGTCACGAACCTTTTTGATCAAAGGCGCGAAAAACGGCGGCTGCTGAAATATGAAGACATTCCGCCGATGCTGGTGGCGGCGGTTCTGTCGGCCGAGGACAAACGATTCTTCAGCCACAGCGGTTTTGATGTCTTGCGAACCTTGAGCTCGGCTTTCCATGACGTCTCGCGGCTTGAAAAAGCCCAAGGCGGATCCACCATCACGCAACAAGTGGCGCGCTCCTTCTTCCTGACCCCGACCAAAACCTGGCGGCGCAAGGTGGCGGAGCTGTACATCGCCCTGCTTCTGGAACGAAAACTGACCAAGCAGGACATCTTCGATCTTTACGCCAACCAGGAATATCTTGGGCAGCGTGGAAGTTTTTCCATCAATGGGTTTGGGGAAGCCGCCGTCGCTTATTTCAACAAGGATATCAAGAACCTGAGCCTGGCCGAAGTGGCTACCTTGGCCGGCATCATCCAATCGCCCAATCGATTTTCGCCTTGGCGCCATCCCGACCGCGCTTTGGCTCGACGCAACTGGGTGCTGGGACAAATGCAGGAAAACGGCTACATCACGGAACCTCAAAAGGAAACGGCCCTCAAAACTACCCTGGTGGTTGTGCCGCCCAATTACGATTATGGCGAAGCACCCTACTTTGTCGACTTGGTGAAAGACCAGTTGCTCGATAAATACAGCGAAACCGATCTCATTACACAACAGTTCAAAATATACACCACCTTGGATTTGGCCTTGCAGCGCGCGGCCTATGAATCCGTCCGCGATGGCATGAAGCAGGTCGACGATTATGTGGCGCAGCGAGGGCGGCGTAAATTGAAGAAAGGCCAACCGCCTCCGAAACTCGGTTTCAATGATCTGCCCCAGGCAGCCCTGGTGGCATTGGATCCTCATACCGGGGAAATTAAAGCCTTGATCGGTGGAACAGACTATGGCCTCAGCCAGCTTAATCGAGTCTTGGCCAAGCGACCGCCGGGCTCGGCGTTCAAACCCTTCGTCTATGCAACGGCGTTGAATTCCGGCGTCGACGGCGCTCAACCTCTGATTACACCAGTCACCACGGTTGTGGATGAGCCCACCACGTTTACCTTCGACGACAAGACCTACTCGCCCGACAATTTCGGGCAACAGTTCTACGGAACCGTTTCGGTGCGAACGGCCTTGGCCCACTCCTTGAACGTCGCCACCATCAAGATCGCCGAGATGGCGGGTCTTCAGCGCGTTGTGGACCTGGCGATTTCGGCCGGCCTCAATAATCGCATCAAAGCCACTCCCTCCATGGCCATTGGCGCCTACGAAGTCACACCCCTGGAACTGTCGGGCGCTTACACCACCTTTGCCAATGGCGGAGTACGAGTCGACCCCTACATGATTTCAAGCATTCGAAACCAGAGCGGGGCTGAAATGGAGCATGCGCAATTAAAAACCAAATGGGTGCTCGATCGCCGCACCACGTATCTGGTCACGCATTTGTTGGAAAACGTGATCAACACCGGAACCGCGGCGGGGGTTCGGGCTCGCGGGTTTGGACTGCCGGCTGCAGGCAAAACCGGCACTTCCCACGATGCCTGGTTTGCCGGTTACACGTCCGGTCTATTGTGCATTGTGTGGGTGGGTTTCGACGACAATCGCGACATCAAGATCGAAGGCGCCAAAGCGGCACTGCCGATTTGGACGGAATTTATGCTGAAGGCAGCGAAGCTTCGGCCCCGCACTATTGGTGGTCAGCCTTTCAGCCCGCCGGACGGAATAGAATTTGCAAAAATTGATCCGGAAAGCGGCGAGTTGGCCAACGACGGGTGTCCTGCGACCATCGATGAAGCTTTTATCGCCGGAACGGCGCCGTTGCAGCATTGTCATCTTCACGGTGGTGGATTCATGCAAAGAATGTTTGGGACTTTTGGAAAACCGGTGGTTCAACCCCCGCCTCCAAATCCTTAGTCCGATCCCCCGGCAAAACTCGCCAGAACAATCAGCAGGGGATACACCTCCAGCGTGTATCGGGGTTCCGGAAAAGTGAAGAAGGCGAAGAAGACCGTTCGCAGAACTATGGAACCCGCCACCAATAAAAATCCGGTTGAACCTGCGGACCACAATCTCACACCACCCCGCAGGGCTAGAACTAGGTAGCCCAGGTTGACGAAAAACAGCAGCGCCGTGAAAGAAAAATCGCGCGGGTCGTCCTCAAACGCCTCCGCCACGGGCCAAAGTTTTCCTTCGAGAGGAAGAATCTCACGGCGGGGTGTAAACCACAGGGCCACGCCTCGCAGCATCGGCAAAGTGACGAAGAATCGTACCGGGTGCGCATGAACGCGTTCTCGGGCGAGTTGCCCGAACTGCGTATCGAGGTCCGGTGTCATCGTCAATTGCTCGTTGTAGCGTTTGAAGAGTTCGGAAACGCGCTGAGCCTGATCCGCGCCTTCGACGGCTCCCGGCGGCAGGCCCTCAAAAGAAACAGGTTGACCATCAACCGGCCAAATATAGGCATCCAATTCGCGAAACCTCCACAGCCACGTCCGGCACCACTTCATATAACCCCGAGGCACAAACTCATTGGGATCTTCGGCATAAAAGGGTGACAACGGCTGAAAGGTCTTCAACGAAACCAGATTTCGAGCGGTCCATGGAAGCAGAGGAATCACAAGCCCGACAAACATCAAGACAATCGCGCAGAGGGCCGTGCCTGGGCGCAAAACCTCTGCGGATTCCGTGGTGCCGCCCTTTCTTGTTCTCCACAGAACGATGGCACCCGGAACGACGAGCCACAGGCCGGTTTCGGGACGAAATAATGTCGCGGCACCCGTCGCTACTCCACACCAAAACCAATTGCGCCCGGGCGAATCGCTTTGCAAGGCCTTGATGGCCGCTAAAACCGCCAGCACAAAGAGAAACGTGGCAGGGACTTCCGACAAAATCGAGGCCGCATAATTTCCGACAAACGGGCAGAGGGCGGCCAAGGCCAAACCGAATTGCGCCGCCCCTTGTCGCTGCTCTCTTTTCCCGCGCGCCAAACGAAAAACAATAACGGCAATGAGGGCCGCGCTAAACGTATCGAGAAACGCCTGGACGATGCGAACGGCCGTTTCATTGGAATCCCCCGCCACGGAAAAAATGGCGGCCAGAAACAACGGGTAGCCCGGGCTCCGAATCAAGGTTGGAGGCGGAGGCGCCGTGCCCTCGGCTGGGATGTGGGAATAGACGTGGTGATGGAGTAGGTTGCGCGCAAAAGTTTCATAGATGGGAGAGTCACCGCCGGTGTGGGGAAACAGAAAAGCGAACATCAGGCGCAAGGCCAGCGCCGCGGTCAGCCAGGCCATGGTGGGTCGCCCCCGGCCTTGAAACGCCTCTTTCATGTTGTCCCATCCCGTTTAGGATATAATCAGCGGGGCGAACCGCCGATCAGACCAGCAAGCTTTCAGGTTGATACTTCACACGCACGTTATGCCGGATGTCAAATCTCATCACCAGATTTTTTATGATCCTCATCAACGTCGATGGTGGCGTTGGCGCCAGAGTTTTATAGGCGTGGCGGGAGGTCTGGCCCTGCTGCTGGTGTTTTTTGTGGTCAGTGTCCTCAGCCAGCCCCGATTGACCTCACTCAACCTGCCGGAATTGACGCGCGGTTTTCACCCCGTCCTGCCCGAGTTGCTCCGAACCGGTCTCTCCCCCAAAGAACGGCGGGACCGCAGACTGAAGCGGATGATAACCCGCTTGCAGAACCTGGACAAGACGCAAGCCGCCAAACGCCAAACCGATACCTCCATTAAAGATTGGTCCGCCCTCATGGTGGCTTTCTTCGTCAATTGGGACGCCACCAGTTTGACTTCCTTCCGGGCGCACTACGACAAGATCGACGTGTTGGTCCCGGAATGGCTTCAACTGACGGATCCGGACGGAACCATGATCCGCAAGGACGACGAGGATAAAGCCGTCGCGCTGCGCGATTTCATCCGGCGGAACCAAATCGATGTCAAGATCATGCCCTTGTTGAACAACTTCAACGGTCAGATCTGGGAAAGCGATTTGTTGGCGAAGTTTCTGGCACAGCCGGCTTCACGTCAACGGCTCATCAACGATCTGATCCTGTATCTCCGGGAAAACAATTTCATCGGCGTCAACATCGATTTTGAAAATGTCCCGACCGCTTCCCAACCGCAACTCCGGGCCTTCATGAGCGAGCTGTACGATGCCTTGCACCCTCTGGGCCTGCTGGTTTCCCAAGAACTTCCGGCCTCCGACAGCGATTTCGATTACGGCTATTACGCCAGCGTCAATGATTTCGTGGTGTTGATGAACTACGATCAGCATTGGGACGCCTCCGCACCCGGGCCCGTCTCCTCCCAGGATTGGTTTTTAGCCATGCTGCAGGCGCGCCTGGAACAAATCCCTCCGCACAAAATGGTGGTCGGACTCGCCAATTATGGCTACGACTGGACGGTCCTCGGCAAGAAACACTATCTCGGGCGCTCCATATCGTTCCAGGATGCCATGCGCACCGCCAAAGAATCGGAGGCCGATCCGGAATTCGATCCCGACTCGTTGAACCCGACCTTTGATTACCAGGACGAAGACAATCGCCTACACCATGTGTGGTTCCTGGATGCGGTCTCGGTCTTCAACGAAATCGCCCAGACCAAACAATATCAGCCGCGCGGTTATGCGTTATGGCGCTTGGGCTCCGAGGACCCGTCCGCCTGGAATGTCTTCGCCGAATTCGCTACTGACAACAAGGTGGCTGATCGATTGCTTCCTCTGACCTACGGTTATGACGTGGATTACGACGGCGCGGGCGAGTTGTTGACGATACAGAATACGCCGCAGCCGGGCCAGCGGGCATTGACGTTCGATCCGAAGCTGAATCTCATCACCGACGAATCGTTTCCGCAAATCCCTTTGGGTTATCTCATTGAGCGCCGTGGCCGGCAGCCCATGAAAATGTCCATCAGTTTCGACGACGGGCCGGACCCGCGTTACACCCCGCAAATCCTCGACATTCTCAAGCATTACAATGTCAAAGCGACGTTCTTCCTGGTGGGTGTGGAAGCCGAGAGCAATATCGGTCTAGTCCGCCGTTTGGTGAACGAAGGACACGAAATCGGAAACCATACGTTCACCCATCCCAACATCAGCGACACGTCCCTGCGGCAGCTGGCCATCGAACTCAACCTCACGCAACGCCTGTTCGAGAGCAAGCTGGGACGCCAGTCCCTGTATTTTCGTCCCCCCTTCGGCGTGGACTCGGAGCCGGAGGTGCCTGACGAAGTTCGACCGCTGGAATTTGTTCAGAAGATGGGGTATCTGTTGGTGGGCGAACGCCCCGACACGCGCGACTGGGCCAATCAGGATGTGGATGTCATCGTCAAAGCCGCGGTGAGCCAAGCCAACCAAGGTAATGTGCTGTTGCTGCATGATGCCGGGGGCGACCGGTCAGGCACCGTGAAAGCGCTTCCCCTCATCATCACACAACTGCAGCAACGCGGCTATGAATTCGTTTCTCTCTCCTCGTTGCTGGGCAAGACCCGGGATCAAGTGATGCCGCCCGTGCCGCCGGAAGATCGCTGGCGCGCCCGGCTCGACAACATTGCCTTCACACTGTTCAGCGTCACGGATCATGCGTTCCATGTGATGTTCATCGTCGGCATCGTGTTCGGGATCGGACGCTTTGTATTCATCGGGCTGTTGGCTGTCATTCAAGAACTATTGCGCCATCGCGAATCTTTTAACGAATCCTTCACACCCTTTGTGAGCGTGATTGTGCCGGCGCACAACGAAGTCAAAGTGATCGTGCGTACAATTGCCGCCCTGCTGCGGTCCGACTATCCGGAGTTCAACGTCATCGTCGTGGATGACGGCTCCACTGATGGAACCGCCGACCGGGTGCGCGAAGCCTTCGGGCAAGACCCGCAGGTGCGGCTGATCGTGCAGGAAAATCGCGGCAAAGCGGAAGCTTTGAATGCCGGCCTCCGCCAGTCCGACTCCAAAATTGTGGTCGGCCTCGATGCCGACACGGTATTCGAACGCGACACCCTACGCAAACTCATTCGTCACTTCGAGGAGCCCCAGGTCGGGGCAGTGGCCGGAAATGCCAAGGTGGGAAACCGTGTCAATCTCATTACCCGCTGGCAAGCCCTGGAATATGTAACCTCCCAAAATCTCGATCGCCGGGCCTTCGACGCCTT
Organism: Terriglobia bacterium; assembly: GCA_028716525.1. Classification (GTDB taxonomy): domain Bacteria; phylum Acidobacteriota; class Terriglobia; order JAIQFV01; family JAIQFV01; genus JAQUPQ01. The sequence goes on from JAQUPQ010000007.1 coordinate 29,047, forward strand.
GAACTGCATCACGGTCGTTCCGGGCGCTGTGGGGGCGTGGCGGCGGGACTTGATTGCAACGGTGGGCGGATTCACCAACGATACGCTGGCCGAAGATACCGACTTGACCTTGTCGATCCGGCGATTGGGCTATGACATCGTATTTGAAGACGAAGCCATCGCATTCACGGAAGCCCCCGACACCATCCGCAATTTCGTCAAACAGCGTTTCCGCTGGACCTACGGAACGTTGCAGTCGGTGTGGAAACATCGCGACACCCTGCTGCGACGGCGTTTTGGTTCACTGGGATTCGTGGCCCTGCCGAACATCATCATCTTTCAAATTCTCTTTCCGTTGATTTCCCCTTTGATGGACCTGCTGATGGTGGCGGCGATCGCGATTGCGTTGGTGCAGCGGCATTATCATGGCACCTCTTATTCGACCGCTAATCTATTGCGGATTGCGTTTTACTATGGTGTTTTTCTAGCCGTCGATTATGCCACCTGCCTTCTGGCGTTCGTGCTGGAACGCAAGGAGGATTGGAAGCTGTTGCTGTGGCTGTTCTGGCAGCGCCTGCTCTATCGTCAGGTGATGTATTACATCGCCCTCAAGTCCGTGTTTGCGGCCCTGCGTGGCCGCACCGTGGCGTGGTCGAAAGTCGACCGCAAAGCCACTGTTCCCTTGCGACAATAAGAAAATTTTTCATTCCTCGATTGAGTTCAGCTATCTTTCATCGACTCTTCTTCTCATCGGACGGCCCTTCGCTTAGAATGGGCAGGCTTGAATTCCACCCCGTGGCCAAGTCTATCGGGAATGCCGTCGGCATGAGATTTGAATGAAACTGCACGGCGCGGTGAGTGTGTCCCGGTCGCTATTGGGATTGAAAGCACAACTCGATTCTCGGTCATGAGCGACTCTAAACCACAACGAAAGACGCTTTTTCTGATCGACGGCATGTCGCAAATCTTCCGCGCTTTTTTTGCGCTGCCGCCGCTCCGCACCTCCAAAGGTATACCCACCAACGCCGTCCGGGGCTTCACCACCATGCTCCGGAAACTGATTCAAGCCCATCAGCCGGATTACGTCGGAGTGGCGTTTGACATGGCGGGTCCGACCTTTCGCCATGATTCCTTTGCCGACTACAAGAAGGATCGCCCCGACATGCCCGAGGATCTGGCCGCTCAACTCCCGTACATTCGGCGGGCCTGTGCGGCGCTCCGCATCCCCATCCTGCAATCGGAGAAGTTCGAAGCCGACGATATTCTTGGAACTCTCGCCAAAAAAGCCGAGGACGCCGGCCTGGATGTCGTGATCGTGACGCAGGACAAAGACATGTTTCAGCTGGTGAACGATCACGTTCGCACCCTGCGGGCCAACAAAGACGGCACCGAAACTTTCTATGACGCGGCCGGGGTCGAACAGTTCATGGGTCTGAAACCGGATAAGATCGTCGATTACCTGGGCCTGTGCGGTGACAAGGTCGACAACATTCCAGGCGCTCCCGGGATCGGTGAGAAGGGCGCCTTGAAACTGTTGCAGGATTTCGGGACCATCGAATCGTTGGTCGAGAATTGGAAACAGGTCGCCAACAAACGCTATAGCGAGTCGCTGCGCGACCATCGCGAACTGATTTTGAAATCCAAGGAACTGGCCGCCATCCGGATGGACGCGCCCGTGGAGTTGAAGCTGGAGGACTTGAAGCTCGAACCTCCGGATCCGCAGGCGGTCGTGGAGCTATTCCGCGAATTGGAATTCAACACCCTGCTAAAGGAATTCGAAAAGAATATTGGCGGCTCCGAAGGAACCCCCGTTGGCGAATCAGACATCACGAAATCCCAGCCGGCCTATCAGCGGCTCTCCAGCCTCGAAGAGATTCAAAGATATTCCGCCCGTCTGAAAGCTGTGCCGGTGGTGGCCCTGGCCATCGGTCCCTCCCAAGAAAAATTGGATTCAGAATTGATCGGTGATATTGGCGTCGCCACAGCCGAAGGAGAAGTGACCGCCATCCAGGTGGGTCAGGATGACTTCTGGAGAAAATCGGGTCTGGCCGAAATTTTGGAGGGTCGGAAGCCGGGCAAGATCATCCACGACAGCAAGTCCGCTCATGTGCGGTTGGAACGCAGCACCGGAATTAGTCTCAACGGCATTGCGGATGACACCCTGCTGATGTCCTATCTGTTGGATGCGACGCAAGAGAACCACTCCTTGGATCGCGAAGTCCGCGCCCGTCTGAATTCGGAAGTGCCGACCGGCGCCGCGGCGACTGCGGATTTCACGATGCGCCTGGCGCCGCTCGTGAAACGCGAGATCGAAGACTTGGGGTTGAAGGAAGTTTACGAAACAGTCGAACTGCCGGTCGCGGCGGTCTTGGCCCGAATGGAACTGTGGGGGGTGAAGATCGATCTCGATATTCTTGGAGGATTGTCGGTCGAGTTTGAAACTCGTCTGGGAGCTTTGACGAAAGATATCTACAAACTGGCGGGGCAGGAATTCAATATTAATTCACCCAAACAGCTGGGCGAAATTCTGTTTGAAAAAATGAACCTGCCGGGCGGGAAGAAATCCAGAAAATCCGGGCAGTATTCCACCGCCGTGGAAGTGCTGGAAGAGCTGGCCGCGAATTTCGAGCTCCCGCGGTTGATTCTGGATTTTCGACAAATTGCCAAATTGAAATCGACCTACGTCGACGCCCTGCCCAAGCTGGTCCATCCTCAAACGGGCCGCCTGCACACCTCCTTCAATCAAGCTGTCGCCGCCACCGGCCGACTGTCCTCAGCGGAACCCAACCTGCAAAACATACCCATTCGAAGCGATTTGGGGAAGAAGATCCGTTCCGCCTTCGTTCCGGAAAAAGGGTTTGTATTTCTCTCCGGGGATTATTCCCAGATTGAGTTGCGGTTGCTGGCGCACTTCAGTGAGGATCCGGTGCTGATGGCGGCCTTTCAACGCGGCGAGGATATTCATGCCCGCACCGCCGAAGAGATTTTCGGAGTGCCCCGGCTCATGCAAACCGCGGATCATCGCCGCCAGGCCAAAGCCATCAATTTTGGAATCGTGTACGGACTCAGCCCCTTCGGATTGGCCCAGCAACTGGGAATTCCTCAGAGCGAGGCGAAGAAATACATCGAAGCTTATTTCGAGAGGTATCGCGGAGTTCGTAAATTCCTCGATCGCACCATCGCCGAAACCCGCCAAAGCGGCGAGACGCGCACCCTGCTGGGTCGATTGCGCCGTATTCCCGACATTCTGTCAAAAAATCCCGCCCTCAGAAACTTTGCAGAACGCACGGCTGTGAATACTCCGCTGCAAGGCACCGCCTCGGATTTGATCAAGCTGGCGATGATTCGTATCGACGAACAATTATCCGCCAAAAAATCCCGGGCCAAGATGATTCTGCAAGTGCATGACGAGCTGGTGTTTGAAGTTCCCGAGGAGGAAGCTGTGGACCTGCGCAAGTTGGTCAAGCAGGAGATGGAACACGTCTACAAACTGCGCGTACCCCTGATCGTCGACATTTCCATGGGAAAGAACTGGATGGAAGCGAAGTAAAAAACAGTCTATTCAGTCTGCGCTTGCGTCCGCCAGGTTTCGCTTACGTCCCCCAGATTTTTGGCGGATTCGGTCTGTTCAGTCGGGGAGAGTGGCGCATACCCCGATCATTCGAGGCGTGCGTGATAAATGGCGGTGAATGGGATTGTGTTTTTGCAATCAGCTCCACTCATACGTCGGATTTCACAGCCTGACCACTTTTCTTCCTCTGCTTCTATGGCCAGTTGGTCACAGGGGAAGGATGGATAGTGGTCAAAGGCAGAAAGAGATCGACGTCAATTAATTTGCTCCCCTGAAAAGCGTAGATACGACTATCATCTTTCTTCAATTCAACTATTACAACGAGATAGGACCATGCAAATAAAACAAAACAAGAATATTGGCTTTATTTTGATCGCAGTGCTGATGTTGACTTATTCAATTCCCTGCAAGACGCAAGAGATTGATTTGGGAAATGTGCCTGATGATGTGCTAATGGAATTCGGGATGGGGACTTTCGCCAAAGCTTATTCGGTCAGCGGTCGAATCAACCCGTTCTATCTTCGGGGTGATTTTGATGGTGACGGGAAACCGGATTACGCGGTCCAAGTGGTTGCTAGGAAGGATCGATCGAGAGGGATCGCCATATGGTTGAGCAGTCAGAAGAAGATCTTTGTCCTGGGTGCTGGCCATCTATTCAAATTCAGTGCCAGCGAATCAACTGACTTCGAATTCATCAATGTTTGGCAGGTTTATGGAAAACGGCTTGTCGAGCATGGTGTAGATGCAGGGCCGCCCCCTGAACTAGTAGGTGAAGCGATTCACGTGGGGAAGAGAGAGAGTGCAAGTGGCCTTATTTACTGGAATGGAAAATTGTTTTTGTGGTACCAGCAGGGCGATTAGTCGCCCTTGCTAATCCTGGTTGGGCGGGCTTTCCGCTGGTTTCGAGATAGCGTGTGAGCGGGCGGGTGGCTTAATCCGCCGGAAATGGAAGATGATGAGGCGTTGACCGAATCGCCCCTTTCTTAGACGCGCTACCCCGCTAAACCGACCGGACAGACTGAACAGACCGAATAGACTGGACAGACCGAACAGACCAGCTCTTCCCCGCTACAGCTCCACGAGTTCCTTGTACATTTCCGGTCTCCGGTCGCGGAAGAACTGCCAGACGGAGCGGACTTCCTGAATCTTGTCGAGGTTGAGATCGGCCACCAACAGCTCATCCTTGTCGCGCGAAGCCTCCGCGATGATCTGTCCGCGCGGATCGCAGAAATAGCTGGTGCCGTAAAATTCCCCGATGCGCCACGGCTCTTCCACACCGACACGATTAATGGCTCCCACAAAATAGCCGTTGGCCACCGCATGGGCCGGCTGTTCCAGTTTCCACAGGTACTCGCTGAGTCCGGCGACGGTGGCGGATGGATTGAAAATAATTTCCGCACCGTTCAACCCCAAGGCCCGCGCTCCCTCCGGAAAGTGCCGATCGTAACAAATGTACACACCGACCTTGGCGAATCCCAGGTCAAAAACCGGATAGCCCAAATTCCCGGGACGAAAATAGAATTTTTCCCAGAAACCCGGAGCCACGTGTGGAATGTGGGTCTTACGATATTTTCCCAAATAGGCGCCATCTGGTGCGATCACGGCCGCGGTGTTGTAAAAAACGCCTTCCATTTCCATTTCGTAGAGAGGCACGACCATGGCCATACCAAATTTCTTGGCCTGCTCCTGCATCAATTTGACGGTGGGTCCGTCAGGGACCTTCTCGGCGGATTTGTACCAGTGCTCCTTCTGTTCCGCACAAAAATAAGGCCCCGCGAAAATCTCCTGCAAACAGAGGATTTGGACCCCCTTGCGGCCGGCCTCCTCAATCATCTTCAAATGCTTGGCGATCATGCCATCCTTGATTTCCTGGATAGGACGATCCGCCGGCACGGCATTAGACGCTTGAATAAGTCCACAACGCACATTTCTCGGCATGAATAGTTCCCCCTTGTGGCAATTCTCTGGCCCTTGACGACTCGGGACCTCCGCAGAAACCCGATTTTGCCTCCGGACGGCCGGGACAATCGAGGAAGTCGGCCTGTGCGGCCCCGGTTTCGCAGGCCAAGTTTTTAGTGTATAATTGGCGCGGGTGTGCAATCAAGCCAAAAGCATCCATGACTGCTAAGGCACAGTCGGGTGCTGATTTTGCACTCCGGGGATTCACACTCCAAATCTCATACTTTAGTTTACCGGACCGCGGCATCTCCAGTTGTTCGAAATCCAGCGTCGAAGAACGGCCCGGGACACTCTTCAGATTGGAAAACACCCTTGGAAACTGTCTTAACCTACAAATCATCCGGAGTTGACCTCGAAGCCGCTCGCGAGGCCAAGAATCACATCAAGCGGCTGGCCCAGAAGACATTCACCCGCGGAGTACTGGGGGAAATTGGCGGGTTTGGCGGCCTGTTCAGCTTGACCGGAGACCTGAAACGCATTGAAGACCCTGTGCTGGTGGCCTCCGCCGACGGTGTGGGGACCAAATTGAAGATCGCCTTTGCCATGGGAATTCATAACACCGTGGGGCAGGATTTGGTCAACCACTGTGTCAACGACATTCTGGTTCACGGCGCCCAACCTCTTTTCTTTTTGGATTACATTGCCTCCGGCAAGACCAAGCCCTCGGTGGTCGCCCAGATCGTGGAAGGCATGGCTTTGGCCTGCAAAGCCAACGGCTGCGCGCTGATCGGCGGGGAAACCGCCGAGATGCCGGATTTCTACTCGCCCGATGAATACGACATGGCCGGGTTTATCGTGGGAGTGGTGCCGAAAAAGAAGCTGATCAACGGCGACTCCATCAAAGCCGGAGATATTCTTCTGGGTCTCCCCTCTTCCGGACTGCACACCAACGGATACTCGCTGGCGCGAAAGATTTTCTTCGAGCAGGCGCATTTGAAGGCCAGTTCGTCGGTCCGTGATCTGGACGACACCATCGGCGAAACCTTGTTGGAGCCGCACCGCAGTTATCTCAAACCGCTGCGCACGCTGATCGATCGAGGGGTCATTAAAGGTCTGGCCCACATTACCGGGGGCGGATTTACAGAAAATATTCCGCGCATTCTTCCGCGAAACTGCCAGGCTCAAATCAGCGTGGGAACCTGGCCTGTCCCTCCTATTTTTGAAGTGTTGAAGCGGCTGGGCAATTTGGAATTCGGCGAGATGGTCCGGACTTTCAACATGGGCATCGGAATGGTGGTCATCGTGGAGGAAAGCAAGGTGTCCGCGGCCGTGAGCCAATTCAAGAAGCTCAAGGAAAAATTCTATGTGATCGGCAAAGTCATCCGCGGCGAGAAGAAAGTCATCTTCGTGTGAACTGCGGATCAGGGCGCACTGGACGGGAATGGCAAAGAAGCAACTGGGAATTTTATTATCCGGACGGGGCTCGAATTTTGAGGCCATCGCCGAGAACGTGGAACAAGGAGGTATCAACGCTGAAATTGCGATTGTCATCTCCGATGTGGCGGATGCACGAGGGTTGGACATCGCGCGACAAAGAAAGTTAGAGGCACGTTTTTTGGATCCCCGCGGAAAATCGCGTGAAGATTTTGACCGCGAAGTAGTGGCTCTTCTGGTTGAACATAAAGTCGATCTCGTCTGCCTTGCCGGATTCATGCGGATTTTGAGTCCGTTTTTCATCCAGCAATTTCCCGCTCGTATCCTCAATATTCATCCCGCGCTGCTCCCCTCCTTCAAGGGCCTCCATGCCCAGCGCCAGGCGCTTCGGTATGGGGTGAAGGTTTCCGGCTGCTCCGTGCACTTTGTCGACGACGGCGTAGATTCCGGACCGATCATCATCCAAGCCGTGGTGCCGGTGCTTGATGACGACACCGAAGAAACGTTGTCGCAACGGATCTTGAAAGAGGAGCATCGGATTTACTCTCAAGCGATCCGGTGGATCATCGAAGACCGCGTTCAAATTGCCGGCCGCCGGGTGCGGATTCTCGAAACACCTGTCTAGCAGGCGGGGCCTTCCCTAGGGCAAAAAGCCGCGCGCCGGGCCGATACCTCCGGAAAGCCCGTTGGCACTGCGGCTTCAATCCAGAATTATGCGCACTGTTTCAATAGATTGGCGTAAGATTGGACGGGTCAATAACGGGGTTTTTTCCGTCTCATTAAAATCAGGTGGCGGTGTCTCTATGCGCGCCATGCGCAAAGGGTTTTTCATTGTACTTATGGTAGCAGCGGGCCTGGCGCTGGGGACTGAAAGTGTGTCTGCTCAAGCCGTTTTGAACCTGCCGCGGATTCTCCTACAGAATGGTCAGTTTACGGGCGTGGCGATTTCCAATCCCACCGATCGAACGGCCACCATTCAATTGCAACTGTACACGGCTTCGGGCGCCCCCATCAATTTTGCCGGCAAATCCTCCAGTTTCAAATTGGCTCCGGGCGCGCAGATGGCCCAGTTTGCGGATCAATTGTTTCCTCTTCCAACAAATTTTGACGGCTGGGCCCAGATCACCTCCAGCAGCGCCGTTAATCTGCGGGGATTTTATTTGATCGGAGATAATGCCGTCACGTTCCTGGACGGCACCAATGGGGCGCAGGCCTACCGCCAACAAATCCTGCCTTTCATCGCCAATGGCGGGGATGTGGACACGGAAGTTACCATCGTCAATCCCACCGCCCAAGTGGCTTTTGCGTCCATTCAACCAATGAATTTTGACGGAACGGCCGCCAGCTCGGGCTCTTCGGGATTGACCTTGCAACCGTTTTCGCTTTTGCGTCGAAGTACGCGGGAAATGTTGGGCTCATCAAACACTCCCGATGTTTCGTACTTCACGATCACTTCCAATGTCGGTCTTTTGGCGGTCGAGTTGGTTCAAGGCCATAACGTTCCTTCCCTCGCTTGCTTGAATGGTGTTGATGTGAATGCCGCCGGCAGCTCGGTCTTTTTCCCACATGCCGTGGTGGGAGGCGAATTCTTTTCACAAATAGGGATCATCAACCTGCTGAACATTGCGCAAACGGCTTCGATCTCGTTGTATCGAGACGACGGTGTGTTGATGAACACGGGGTCGATTCCAAATCCCGTGCAAGTGACCCTGGCGCCGAACGCTTCCATTCGAACCTCTTTGGCGACATTGTTCGGATTGGATGCCTCTTCCCCCGATGTCATCGGCGGATGGGTGAGCATCCACTCCAATTTCGGACCCATTAGCGGATTCATGACGTATGGAAGCAATTTCCATCCGGAACTGGCCGCGGTGTCGCCGCAGGTTCGCCCTCTGAACCAAATGGTTTTCTCTCATTTGGCACCCGCGTCAACGGGCTATTACACGGGAATCGCGCTGCTCAATTCCAACTCTTCATCGGCCAATGTGCAATTGACCGTTATTGATGGCAGCGGAGTGACGACGGCGGTGCGTCAACTGACTCTTGGGCCCAATCAAAAAATCGCACAGCTGATTCCCGAGCTCATCCCGGCCGCTCAAAATCAGGTCGGTGGATCCTTGGTTGTATCTTCGGACCAACCGCTGTATGGATTGGAACTGATCGGCTCCACAAGCTTGACGGTGATGGCCAATGTTCCGCCGGATGACACCTCCAATTCTTTCTTTACACCCGCAGAGGTGGGCAAGTTCATCATCGCCGGCACACTGACCCAACCCGACGGTTCGCCGCTGGCTGGAGCCATCCTGAGTTTGAGCGGCTCCATCGCAGGGATCCAAGCGACCTCCGACGATCAGGGAAATTATGTTTTCCTCAATGTGCCCACGGGAAACTACGCCATTGAACCGTCGCTCAAGAACTTCAGCTTTTCTCCGGCTGCCCAATCCGTATTGATCAGCACGACCAGCATCGGCGATGTGAATTTCCAAGGCGCCCATCTGCCCAACCTGGCTATCACCTCCATTTCACCGCCCAACGGACCGGTGGGATCTCCTGTCACCCTGCATGGAACGGGCTTCAGCACGCTGGCGGGAAATAATTTGGTGCAGTTCTATGGAACCTTGAGCCCGACCACCGTTCTGAACAATCCCCCTCCCACGGACTCCAGCATCACCGTGCTGGTACCCGCATCGGCTCGGACGGGTCCGGTGGTGGTAGCTGAGGGAGGCGTCGTCAGCAATTCGGTTCAATTCAGCGTAACAGAAGCGAACTCAACGGCGGTCACGTTGAGCGGGGCTGTTCCGTCGTCCGTAGCCATCAGCGGACTGGGAAATCTGGCCCTGGTCGGGCACAGCGAGTCCGGAACCGTCAGTTTGGTGAGCTTGACGCCCAGCCCTGCATTTGTTCAGGACGTCCCGTTTGCCGTAGGAGTCAAGTCGCAAATCACCGCCGTGGCCACCGATGACGATGGAACCGGAGGCGGAACGACCCGAGATCACGGGGCCGGATTTTTCAATATCGAAGAAGTTTCTTTCAAAGCCCTGCAGCGCAAAGTCGCCCGCTTCGGGGCCAAGGTCGACCGGCCCCCCTCGGCCACTCCCGGCCCGCAGGTGATCACTGCTGCCGATGTCAATTTCGTAGATCTTCCGAATGGAAGTAACCCGGTGGCATTGGCGTTTGAACCGTTTGGACGGTTCGCGATGACCGCCAATCTGGGAACGGACAGCGTTTCATTCATTGAATTTCCGCAGAAGGCGGTGCCGGCATTGCGGGGACAGTTGAATCTCCCCACAGGAAGCAAACCGGTTTCTGTTTCCGTGGCGGCTAATGGAACACGGGCCTTGGTGGCCAACTCCGGAAACAATTCCGTTTCAGTTATTGAATTTGCTCCGACGTCCAACGGATTTCTTGCCGGTGGTCTGCAGCCGGTCGTCACCCGCAATTTCCTGGTGAATTCCAGCCCCAATGGGGTTGCGATCAACTTAAACGGGACTCGCGGAGTCACCGCAAATGCCGATAACACGGCATCCATTTTAAATTTGACCGGGCCGGCCGACAGTTCGGCCATCACTACGGTGGTTTTGCCGGTCTTTACACCCGGCACTCCTTCTGCGGTCAGCGTGGCGATGGCCCCGAATGGAAGCTATGCCATCCTTACCAGTCGGGATGCCCAAGGAAATGCTTACTTGAATGTGTTGACCTTGGAGGGCACTCCGGAGGTTTCCTACGTACAACTGCTGCCCAAGGGAAGCGGTACTTCGGCGGTGGCGATCGGCCCCAACAGTTCTTCGATTCTAGTGGCGAATCCTCTGGCGAGCAATGTTTCGGTTTTCAATCCCACCAGTGGAAATATATCGTTGGAGACGCTGTCCTTGTCGCGCGCCCACGCCACAGAGTCCGTGACATTGTTCGGGACGGGATTCAGCAGTGATGCCTCGAAAAACGTGGTTCGGTTCTTGTCTTCCAATCAGGCCTCCATCCCGGCCCCGGTTTTATCGATGCCATCACCCAACGAAATCACGGTCGAGGTGCCGGTGGGCGCGGTCTCGGGACCGGTGACTGTCAATGTAGCCAACACTTCCAGCAACGAACAGTTCTTCGTGGTGTTGCCGAATGTCGCCCAGAATTCCGTTCCCGTTCTGCAATCCGTCTTCCCCAATACGATTTCGAGCTCACGTAACAACACTTTGACACTGGTGGGAAGCGGTTTCAATGCCAACTCCACGGTGGAAATCGATTTGGGTGGAGGGGCGGGCCGACAATCTCTCAATGATACATTTCCTGACGCCACGCTGAGTTTGGTGAGCTCGACGGTACTGCAATTGTTTATCCCTCAGGGGGATGCCGCCTTTGCATCCGGCAGTTTTTCAATCGATGTCCTGAACCCGCCGCCGGGTGGCGGGCGCTCGAGCAGCCTCACCGTTACCGTCACGGGATCTTCCGGCCACGGCCTTCTTACGAATCCGTAGCACCAGTTCCTGATGGACCTGAGGCGTCTCCCTGGAAATGTGAGTTGCCGACCCTCTGAGTCACTGGTCAAGAGGCGGCGTAGAGTAAACAAAATGAGAAAGACTCTTCAATTGGGTTTCTTGGCGCTACTGTTGGGGAGCAGTGTGCTGTGGACGCAGTCTGTCCAAGCGCCCGAAAAAACCGCATCGATCGGCGATCGCCTGAAAGAAGCCACCGGTCAGCTGGAAAAAGGAAACTGGAAAGCCGCAGAAGAACTCTTAACCCGCCTCATCCCGGAAGCTCAGGCTGTGCATGATGAGGCCAATGAGGCGGCGGCCTCCATGGCGCTGGCTCGCATCAAGTCCTCTCAAGGCAACGCCGATGCCGCGATTCGACTGGACCGATCCGCGCTCGCTTACTACGAGAAGGTTAAGGATTCTGCTGCCCTTGTGTCCCTGTGCAATCACTTGGGATCCATCTACTCGGATCGGGGTGAGCTGGATCCGGCGGAGGCCCAATACACGCGGGCATTGAAGATTTCAGAACAAAGCAAAAACTCCAACGGCATATTACAGGCCACCTTCGGGCTGGCCGATGTTTATGCCGATCGGGGAGAATTCGAAAAATCTCTTAAGAATTATCAGCAGGCATTGCAAATGGGGGAGGCGGCTGGAAATAAACGTCTCCAAGCGGCCATCTTGCAGAGTACCGGGTTGTTGTATTCAAGCGTAGGAGCTTACGGGCAGGCCTTTGATTACTTCAACAAAGCGCTGGGTCTTTACAAGCAGCTGAGTAATCCCCTTCTGGTGGCGCGTCAGCTGGCCAATCTCTCCGACACCTACATCAGCGTCGGCGAGTACCAAAAGAGCCGGTCGTCCGCGGATGAAGCGTACCGGTTGGCCAAGGAGGGGGATTCGGCTCCCCTCGAGCGGCAGGCTTTATACAACCTCGGCCGAACTCATCATTATTCGGGAGAATACAAAGCCGCCATCGATGATTACCTCGCCGCCCTGGCGATCGCTCAAACGATGAAAGATGCCGTCAGCGAGGCCGATATTTTGAACGCTCTCGGCGAAACCTATTTTCGACTCGGTGATTTCAAGAATGCCGCCAGTTATCACGAACGCGCCCTGGAGCGAGTAAAAAACCTGAACCGCCCGTTTTCGACGGGGCTTTATCTTCGCAATATCGCCGGCGATAAGGTCCAGCTGAAAGACTACACCCTGGCCATTCAGAATTTGAATGAAGCCTTGGCCCTGGCGGACAAGGTTCAAAATCGCCGGCTCAAGAGCTTCGTCACCAACGATCTCGGAGCTATTTATTTTGATCAGGGCAATCTTGAAAAATCCCGTGAATTCCTGCAACAGGCCTTGGAAGTGCGTCGAGCCATTGGCGACAAGCGCGGTATCGCTGAATCCCTGATGCATCTGGGAGTGGTGGAGTTTCAGGCGAAAAACTTCGGCGCAGCGCTGCAGGATTTTGACGAATCCATCCGCATCGCCAAAGCCATCGGACACACCGAGACATTGTGGCGGGCGGAGTTCGGAAGAGGGCGTGTCCTCAAGGAGCAGGCCAAGAAACCCGAAGCCATTACGGCTCTGGAAAGCGCCGTTGAGGACATTGAAGCGATTCGCCGCGGAATCCCCTCCGGCTCCACCCCCGACGCGCTTTTCTTTGCCAACAAGCAGGAAGTCTATGAAACCCTCATCGAGCTGTTGATAGAAACCGGAAACACCGAGAAGGCCTACGAATACCTGGAACGCTCCAAGTCCAAGCAGCTTCAGGATAAGATCAATCTCACGGCCATCCCCTTCAAAAACCCCCGGGTACGCGGTTTGATGAGTGAGGCGGAAGATCTGATTGACGCGGAATCACGAATTCGGGAGCAACTGGTCGCCGAGAAATCGAAGAACGAAAAGCTGCAGGTGCCCCAGCGAGTCGAGAACCTGACGCAGTTGTTGGCGGAGAACAAATCGCAGTTTTTCCGTGTGGTCAACGATCTTCGCCAAGTGCATCCCGACTACGAACGCTTCGTCACCGTCAAGCCGCCGGTTCTCTCAAAGGTCCAGCACCTGGTTCCGCCCGATACGCTGGTGTTGGAGTATTTCCCGTCTGAAAACCGGCTCTATATTTTCGAAATCACCAACACCGATTTCAAAATACGCAGCGTAGCCGTCTCGCGGGCCGAACTCGACAATCTGGTGAAATCGTACCGGAACGAAATGCGCAGCACGGTGGACCGCCTGCGGGCGCGCCTGGTCACGCGGCTCCGGCGCACTCGAGGGCCCCTGTTGGGAGAGGTCAGCGAACCCTCCATGCCCACAGTGAGAAGGGCCGTCACGGAGCTGTACAAAGATCTCATCGCGCCGGTGGAATCCGACATGGCTCCGAAGAAGGTGGTGACCATCATTCCTTCGGGGCTTCTCTACTACCTTCCGTTCCCGGCGCTGGCCAAGGAAGAGAACGGCCAACTGAAATACCTGGTGGAATCGAAAGCGGTTTCCTACCTGTCGTCCTCGGATCTCTTCGATCTGGTCTTTGTGAAAAACCACAACGACGAACGCGACAACCTTGTGGCCTTCGGAAATCCCGATGGAACACTTCCTTCGGCGCTCGACGAAGTTGAGCGGCTCAAGGAAATCTATCCGAATTCCAAAATTTATATGTTGTGGGAGGCCAAGAAGGAACGCTTGTTCAATTTGCCTGCGGGAACGGAACTGCTGCATTTGGCCACGCACGGACGTTTGGATAGCGCCGATGTAAACGAAAGTTACATCAAGATGGCCAGTGAAGGCGCCAAGGACCCGGGGAAATTGACTTTGGCCGAGATTTACGATTTGCCGCTGGAACGCACCTCGCTTGTGACGCTGTCCGCCTGCGAAACCGCGCTGGGCGAAAAAGATCCGGGAACTGAAATCGCCTCCCTGGCTCAGGCGTTCTCCATTGCCGGCGCGCCCACCGTGGTGGCCAGTTTGTGGGCCGTGTTTGATCCTTCCACGGCCGACATCATGGACGATTTTTATCGCGAGCTCCGGAAAGGGGTTCCCAAAGCTGAAGCGTTACAACACGCTCAAATCGAAATCCTGCACAATCCCAAATATTCCAACCCTTACTTCTGGGCCCCGTTCATCATGCTGGGCGACTGGAGATAATTGTAGATTGCGAATTTCGGATGGCTGATTTCAGACTGTTGCATAAAGTGGTTGTGCCGTGAGCATTCACAATTTGTAATTTGCGTTCATTCCCCCCTTCATTTCACGCCTTAATTTGATATTTCACAATTATCGATACATGTGTCTTTATGGAGGACATATGGACAAGGAGGAATCAAAGCGAAGGACAAAAGATCTGACTCTTCGCATTTTTGGTGTTGTAGAAGCTCTACCCGGCGGCCGTTTAACCGATGTCATTGGCCATCAGCTCCTGCGATCAGGTGCTTCTGTCGGAGCCAATTATCGAGCCGCTTGCCGAGCGCGTTCGAGAGCGGATTTCATTTCAAAGATGGGAATAGTGGAAGAAGAGGCAGACGAATCTCTCTACTGGATGGAACTCTTGGTCGAGAGCAAGATCTTACCTCAGGAGAAATTGGGCCCGCTAATGAAGGAAACCGATGAGCTCCTTGCAATAACGATTAGTTCTATCAAGACTGCACGGTCAAGAAAGGATTGAGAAGTTAGGAACCTTAGCTGAAATTCACCTTCCTTGCGGGGAAAAATGTGTGGTGGCAATTCTGCGCTGATCAGAGGAATCCTCAACAATCTCGCAATCCGAAATCCGAAATCCGCAATCCGAAATGGCTACGCCTTGGGGTGTGCCTTATCGTAAACTTCGAGGAGTTGTTTGATGGAGGTGTGGGTATACTTTTGTGTGGTGGACAGTGAACTATGCCCCAGCATTTCCTGAATGGCGCGCAAATCGGCCCCTTCGTAGAGCAGGTGGGAGGCGAATGCATGCCTCAGTCCATGGGGTGAAAGTTTCAAATTGCCGTCGAAATGACGAATGGAGCGATCCAGCAATCGCGCCACCGAACGCGTTGTGAGACGACCGCCCCGAACATTGACGAACACCGGGCCTTGTCCCCGCTTGAGCTCGGCCTTCCCAAATCGCCGCACCCGCAGTTCCAGATAGGCCCGGAGAGCACTCTCCGCTTTTGTTCCATACGGCACCAAGCGTTCTTTCTTGCCCTTGCCGCGAACCCTCAGCATGCGCTCAGTGAAGTTGATATCCTCGAAGTCGAGCCCCACCAGCTCGCTGACGCGCAATCCCGAGGCGTACAGCAGTTCAAACATGGCCACATTGCGGCGAAGCGACCACTGCATTTCTTCTTCGGCCTTCTCCGCCTGCAATTCCAGATCATTGAGAAAATTGCCTACGGTTTCTTCCGTCATCACCTCCGGCAATCGTTTGGGAATCTTGGGAGCGCTGACCAGGAGCGCCGGATTCTTGCGTATGGCGCCGGATCGCTCCAGGAAGCGAAAGAACGACCGGATGACAGCAGTTTTCCGCGCAATGGAGCTCTTCTGATTGCGGCGCTCGTAAAGATGTCCGAGGAATTCGCGAATCCGCAGGTTGTCGATGGATTTGAGATCGATCTTTGCAACCGCCGATCGAGCATCGCTTGGGGATCGCCCGGCACGCTTTTCCTGTTCCAGCAGAAAATCGCGGAACTGTTCCAAATCGCTTTGATAATTGCGAATGGTGTGGGGCGATGCGTCTCGTTCAAAGCGCAACGAGGCGATGAATTTTTCAATCCACGCATCCATGATTGAGAGGATTATATCAGGAAAGGGAAAGTGCGGTGGGAGGCCCTCAGAAATCCACATGGAATCGCAGCGTCGGGACCAGTACGGGCCCGCGATCCCGGTTATAACCGGGATTCACGACATGCTGCAATCCCGGCCCCAGAAAAAGGCCTCGCCAGAGATGGGCGGTGTAAAACGTTTCCACGATCTGTTCTCTGCCGTAGGTCAACGCCCCGTCACCCAGCAGAAATCCCCGGCCCCCTAATGCCAAATATCGGCGGTGATCGCCGGAGATGGCATTCGCCACAAACGCCACGCCGAAGTGATCGGAATGGCGTTTCCAGCGATCGCCCCTCAGGATCCAACCGAAGCTCAGGGTTTGATCCACCTCGGTGTAGGCGAACGATTCATTGTGACCGTCATTCCACCCGAATCGCCCAAACACACTGAGCGTATCCGTTAACTTCTGATCCAGATTGATTCCCAAACCATATTTGACCCGCACTTGCCGGGGATGCGCCTGGATATCGGGCCGGGGCGTCTTCCCTGCCAGGAATGCGTCGACGGCCTGTCGATAGTTGCCCATATTGCCATGATTGACATAGCTCAAAACTCTCAAGGTCCCGGAGCGGTGCGGAATCAATCCCTTTCGAATCTCGAACTCCAAATTCTCAGCATGGGCATGTTGGAGGTTTGCTTCCAAATTGATGCCGTTGGCGACCTTCGGCATGAGGGTCTCCGCAAAACGCACGGTCCACTGGCGGTCGTCATATTCGACCAGTGCGCCGTCGGTATAACCGCGCGTGTTGGCTGCATAATCATAGGCACCGTTGTTATCGATCGTCCAATTCATAAACTGCAGATGGCTGTCGCTTCCCACGGAATTCAAATCAAAGAAATCCACCAGGCTGAATTTTCCCGCGCGAATTTCCAGCCGGCGGGCTGGAAGTTTTTTGAACATCGACAAGGCGTTTCGGTCGATTTCGATTGTTCTCTCGCTCAAGGGAATGATTTTATGGATCATCCATCGGGCCAGGTATGGTTTGGCTCCCAAGTCGGGGTTGCGAACGACATCCAGATTTGTGAATCCGGCCAGACCAAGTGCGTCGCTGATCCCGCGGCCGCCGGCGCTTTCAAGATCCACTAGAAGGGCTGTGGTGGAGTTGAAACGCCAGCCCATAAACAGTGTCATCACTCGCGAGGTTGCATGTTCGGCGTCGGCATGAAGGCTGTTTTCTCCGCTGTATTTGGCCGGAAAAGCCGGGTGGGCCTGAAAGATGACGTTGATCTGTCCGGAGATCCAGTAGCGGCTGTCTGCAGAATGATCAAAAATAGTGAGCGAATCCCCCATCTGTTCAGCCGGCGCCGATTGGGCTGTCAGCAGGCCCCGCAGGCTGAGCCACAAGAGCAGCAGCCCTACACTTCTCCAGTTCGCGCCTGCTAAATGAGAGATCCGCAAGATCATTTCCACCCACAAATATTCTGAGATGGCAGCTTGGTCCGCCCATTGTATTAGAACTTCTCGTCAGTGAATATGGAATTTGAGGAAGGAAAGGGACGAATGGCGCGGCCCCTCAAAAAATCTTTTTCGCAACGAAATGGGGAATACCTTCGGGGGCAGGCTCTGCCGGTCAACAATCAATGCGTCAATTGTTTCTGCCACAGGTCAAAAGCTCTCAAGGCTCTCCCACATTGGCTGCGGTGGCGCTCCAACTTGGGAATCTTCTTTCCATGCGCACCGCGCTCCTCGGACTTCGGAAGCAGACTGAAGACCATGTTCATGGGCTGAAAATTATGTGGCGGAGCGTGCGTCACGTAATGCAACAAGGCGCCGCTGGCCGTCTCCTTCGGTGGGGCCGTCGGATTACGACCGAAAATCAAGCGAGTGGCGTTCATTCCAGCAAGAAGTCCCGTCATAATGGATTCGACGTAACCTTCGACGCCCACCAGCTGTCCCGCAAACAATATTTCAGCATGGGAGCGAAGCTGCAGACTCTCCGCCAGAACCTTGGGGGTGTTAATGTAAGTGTTTCGATGCATCTGACCAAAGCGCACGAATTCCGCGTTGTGAAGGCCCGGAATGATTCTGAAAACCCGTTCCTGTTCGGGGAAGCGCAGGTGATTTTGAAATCCCACCAGATTGTAGCTGTCGGCCATCAAAGTTTCCTGCCGCAATTGCACGCAAGCCCAAGGCATGCGTCCAGTGCGCGGATCGATCAGCCCCACGGGTTTCATCGGCCCGAATCGCAATGTTTCACGGCCACGGCGCGCCAGCTCTTCAATGGGCAGACATCCCTCAAAATAGGGCGTATGGGAAGGCGTTTCAACTTCGTCCGGCGAACTGCAAGACGCCATTAATTCACTTTCATTGATCAGGCTCTTCTCGCCACCCAACTTCTCAGACGCGACTCCGACCAGAATTTCTTTCTCGAAGGCATGCGTGGGCACACATTGCGCTCCGACCAAGGCCTCATAGAAAGAGCCGTATTCCTCACCCGTCATCGGACAATTGAGGTAATCGTCCCCGCCCTTACCGTAACGTGACGCCTTGAAAGCCACTGACCGGTCGATGCTTTCAGCCTCCACAATGGGGCTGATGGCATCGAAAAAGTAAAGATGGTCCTCACCGGTGATTCGTCGAATGTCTTCGGAGAGCGCAGGAGAAGTCAAGGGGCCGGTCGCCACGACGACAATGGTGCTTTCATCATGAGGAATCTCACGCAACTCCTCTCGCCGCAGAACAATGCGGGGATGCGAATGGATTCGTTCCGTGATACGGGTTGCAAATCGTTCCCGGTCCACCGCCAACGCATGGCCGCCGGGCACGCGGGTCTCTTGGGCCACATCGAGCAGCAGCGAATTCATGCGACGCAGCTCCTCTTTCAACAGCCATGGAGCGCTGAATTCCGAGTCGCTCTTGAGGGAATTGCTGCACACCAGTTCGCCCAAACGATCCGTCTTATGGGCAGGAGTGGATTGCTGCGGGCGCATTTCCCACAATTCCACCTTCATCTCCGCCGCAGCAGCGGCTGTGTCCAAACCCTTCGCTACTTGCCAGGCGGCCTCGCTCCCGGCAAGGCCGCCACCGATGACAACAATGCGCTTCATCTCTCCAAACCTCGGACTTTGGAACTGAGGACGAATATGTACTTCGACTTAAGCATTGGGACAAGGAGAATGATTCATTAAATTCCAAGTTCCAAGCACCAAAATCCAAATAAATTCCAAATTTCAATATCCAAACGACAGCAAGAGAGACTTGTTCTTGAGAATCCGTTTTGTTTGAAATTTAGGTCTTGGAGCTTATTTGGATTTTGGTGCTTGGAACTTGGAATTTTCCATATTCTACAAGCTTCGCGGCTTTACACACCCATCGCTGGGTGAGCCATCAAACTCATGCCGTCCCCGGAACCGCATGCTATGGGCTGGCTTTGTCGATGGCCACCAGTTTGCCGGAGCAATCAAACCACACGTTCACGATTTTGTAGCGACCCACATTCTTGTAGGTAAAGCAACTGCACAAATCCTCACCCTTCTTATCGCCTTGGGAGTCGGGCTTACCCATAACTTCAGTCACCTCGGCTTTGGTCATGCCTATTTTAAGGCGGCCCAAATCGTCTTCCGTGGCGGCGTACGCGGACGCTGCGAACACAGCCATCCACGCCAGCAACACTCCCACGGCCAACACCATTTGCCCTCTTCTATTCATAATCCTCATTCCCCCTCCTGAGTGGTCCTTTGAAAAAAGCTCCTGATCTATCGTCCCCATTTGATCCGGGCGGGAAATCGGGAGGTTCTCATTTGCTTCTCATCGCACAAAATGAAAATTCTCAATGGACTTGATGCCCTCCAGATTTCCTGTCAGCTTGAACTCAAAGTAATGGCGCCTGGGCTTGATACGTTTCCCCTGTCCGGCGATCAGCAATGAAAAATCGCGAACGTTCCGAAAGGCATCCAAAATTGAAATGCGCCCGAAGACCTGTGCCAGAAGGTT
Source organism: Terriglobia bacterium (assembly GCA_028716525.1). Lineage (GTDB taxonomy): Bacteria > Acidobacteriota > Terriglobia > JAIQFV01 > JAIQFV01 > JAQUPQ01. The sequence goes on from JAQUPQ010000007.1 coordinate 49,112, forward strand.
GGAGCTGCGTGGAATTTCGGGCATCGACCCGTTTACCACAATCTGCATTTCTTCGGACTGAGCCTGGATCTTCCCTGTGGCGTTCAAATCAAACAAATCCGATTTGAATTCCCCCTGGTCCAGGCGCGCGGTACCGTCACCGGGGAAGGTAACGGCCGCCGAAAAATGTTTAAACGTCTTGAAGGTAGGTGGATCGATTGTTTGAAAAATGCGCCCGAGATTAAAACCGAACAGTCCTTCATGGACCATGGCCGCCATCGACAGCAAGCGTTGGGGTAGGCCGGCGTGTTCCAGTGTCCCGTCAGAAGCTCGAAGGCTGACGTGCCCCTGAAAAGACCCGAGCAGGTTCTTCGGGTCAGGATTCCTCGAAGTCAGGTTGGCATCTACATCCAGCTTGCCCTCGACGGGTAATTGCAAATCCAAGACCTCATCCAGGAACGGGCTCAAAGGCACTTGGCGCGCCTCGAACTCCATGTGTTGTTCGTTGGTGAGCGAGTTCCATGTGACGTGCCCGGAAGTCGAACTGTCCGCAGTTTCCACGCGCATCGGATCCATGGTGAGAATTCCATTCTCCCAGGACCCGTCTGCCGAAAAGCTTCGTATGGGCTGATGAAACACCACTCCACTGGAGGCCCGCATATGAATTGTCATGGGGACATGCGACGACTTGGAATTGCCTTCCTCTGCCACCGACGACATGCGCACCAAGGTGGCCACCAAGGCGTCGAGGTTTATGTTGGCGACCTCCATGTCGACTTCTGAATGGCTCTTGCCAAATTTTGCGTCGCCGGTAATGCGCATGGGAACGTTCCCGACAATGGCGAGGAAGTCCTTGGCTGAAATGCTGCCGCTCCCGACCGCGATGTCTCCGGTCAAGCTGGTTGCCCCCCAAGGCATTCCCCGCACACCCACATCCGCTAATCGGAGAGACGAAGTGAAGGCAGGATGGGAGGCGCTTCCTTGAAGAGTAACCGATCCTGAAACCAGACCCCGATCGAGGTTCAACCCGATATCGGGCAAGCGCACAAATTGCACGAGTGTGGTGACCGGGGCAAATTGCCCGATGGACGCCGTCACATCCAGCTGGGGTTCCTGGGCCTCCGGAAAACTCACGGAGCCGGCGAGGTTCATGGACACATCCCGCAGCAAGAGCTTCCCGTCCGACACGGAAAATTTTTGATGTGTCCACACCCCATTGGCATCCATTTGAATACCGGCTCCGGGCGGTTTAGTGGCCACCGAAGCGATGTCCAAATTTGCAGCGGGTGGTATGGACATGCGGGCATTGACGTGAACGCCTTGAGAACGGGGGCCCACGGCGCTGATGTTCAGGCTGATGGGCCCCTCCCCGTGAACAGCACTCTGCCACGAGGTCGGGAGAAACGTCATTGCCTGGGGCATCACAAAATCGCCCTCCGTGTAAATGTTCCAATCTTCCTCCGCGAGTCCCCAATGGTCCACGCGGCCGTCGATCTCAACGTCGGAATCCCCCAGCCTCCCTTTGAGATGATCGACCACCAACTGCCGCGTTGGGTCATCTTCGAACGAAAGCCGACCCGTAAAATTCATGGCCCGAAGAGGCCATCGGGAAAACCGGGCATTGGCATTTTGAAATTCGACAGAAAATTTTGGGAGCACGGCGAATATGTCCTGACTCCCAAGGCTTGAGGAGGTGTTGTCTCCACGGTAAGTCAAGGCCAGCGACGCCTTGCCATCCGCATCTTCCAGCCGTCCCATACCGGGCAGCGAGATCGGATCTATCCAGTGCGCCTTCACCAATTCATCAAAATGACGTAAATCAAAATTCTCGGAATGCAGGTTCATTTCAAGGATCTTCGATGACGCCGGGTCAAGGGACATATCAAGATCGAACGGTGAATCGCCCAACGAACCCGAAAGTTGGCGCATTCGGAGCACCTGCGGCTCCACATCGATCTGCCCCTTCAAGTTTTCCACGGGGGCAGAAAGAACGCGGGGCTGCATATAAACCCGGGCGAGATCAATCGTACCGGTAACTTTAGGATCGCTGCGATTACCCGTGAGATGTAACTTTGCCTGGGCTTGACCATTCACGTTCTTCACTTCATCGAGCCAGCCAAGGGACCCCAGATGCATTTGCGTTCGCAGCTGGACCAGCAGGGGATACACTTGGGCCAACGATAAGGACTGGGCGGAGACGTTCACGTCCATGCGGGCCGGCAGTTGCATCCATCCGCTGACCTCCAGAGGGGAATTGCCGTATCGTGCCCTCAAAAAATCCAGTTGGACAATCGGACCATTGGAACGTAATTCGGCAAAAACATCTCGAAGCACCAAGGGAAGAGAAGCATCCCGGTATTCGCCTTTCTTCAAATCAAATCGCCAGGCAAAAACGGGGTCGGAGATTTTTCCGGTAGCACTCAACTGCCCCTGCCCGGTTCCGGTGGTGGAATCAAACAGGCGCTGCGAAGCTGAATCCAGTATTGACCGCAGGGGTGTCCGAAGAGGTTCTTCCAAACTGAAATCGCGGCTGACCAATTCCGCATCGACCCGGGGCGTCCCGTTTTGAAGTCCGAACAGGCGTCCATGAATTTCAAATTTCGCTGAAGCCACGGCGCCTTCCAGACGATCGGACTTCAGTTCATCCGCCGTGAGTTCAAGCCGGCCCGCCAGCGATGCCGAGTTCAGATTCACCCAGTCGCTCATTCTCACGGGAGGGTTGGCCGCAGGCATTTTTGTTAATTTCTGCGGATCTTGGAGGGATAAACCGGATTTCTTGGTGGCGACCTGCAATTCACGAAGGGTCGACTGGATATCCACATCCAGAGGAGAACGGCCCTGGCCCGACATCTTCACGTCCAAATCGTAACTCCCGCGAATGGCGTTCACCGGAAATTCCGCGGACTGAAGATAAGGCGTAAAAAATTCCAGGTCGAAACCCTTGAGTTGGGCTTCCAGATGCCCATTCATGGTGCTGAGATCGTCGGGAATATACAAAGTAAAATTCCCCGTCAGGGCGAGGGTGGATTCGGGATGGTCCTCGTCAATGGCATCCATTCGAAGAATGGTTTTCCGGCGCAGATCCAGCGAGGAAATGGAAAAATCGCGCAGCCGAATATGCCGGATGACCGGAATGGCCAGCGCCTGATCGTAAAACGTGACCACGATGTTCTGCAGATCGACAGCCGTCTTCTCCAGATCGATGGCCTGGTCGGGATCGTTGCCGGCCCCGACCAGATCGGCGATGTTCCATTGTTTGTCGGGCAGACGGAAGGCGGTAAAGGCGCCGTCACGCATCCGCATGTGCGTCAAAACAATTTTGCCCCTCACTAACGCCCAGGGGCTCAGCGCGATTTCAGCATCGTCCGCATTAAAAAAAGACTGGCCATGACGATCAAAGATCTTGAACCCGCTGACCAGCACGGTCGGCGCCCCCAAGAGGTGAGTGTTCATGCGCTCAAAAGTCACCGGATAGTTGAAGGCGTCGCTGAGATGTCGTTCAAAAAACTGTTTGGAATAATGGCTGGACAGGAAAGCCGGAATCACAAATTCAAAAACAAAGAACACCAACACCACCAGAGCAAGCTCCAACTGCATGGCGCGGCGGTGCCGCCGAAAATAATTCCACAAGAATCTCGCACGATTCCGCTTTGGGGTCGACGATTTATTTTCCATTACAGTGCTTCAAATTTCGATGTCAGGAACCTCTAACTTTCTCTGACTGAACCACGGCTTTCTCCCATTGGATGCCTTGGCTTAAACCGGGGGTGTACAGGATCAATTTCATCATCCCGGCTGACCCGGACCATGAACTTTCATCATCTTCTTGAGAATAGATCCTTGTACCCCCATCGCCAGCATCAAAACCGCGAACAACATCACAGCGGAACAGATCAACCACGCGTTGGCGCTCAGCCGGAAGGATGCCGGTTCTGCATTGGCCAGCCCCACCCCGTTGATCAGCAGAAGCGCTGCTCCACCATGCAAGGTCCACCAATGTTCCTCCATATCCATGTTAGAGGCGTACAGTCTAAACGAGTCTTCGTGGGTATGACAAATAGGAATGAAAGTTCGGGGGCGTGCAGGTCGAACAGAGGTCGAACTCGGCCGGCGCAGATTCCCATCCTCAAGACATCGCCGCGTTGATCGCGAACAGATTAAAAGAGATGAATTCCCGATCATTCAACATGGGAAAGTACCAGGAAAAATCCTCCGGGAAACTTCCCAATGGGAACTCACCACCCCATGGCGTAGCGGTCTCTTCGGACATCGGAACCGCCGAACAGAGTTCCGAATTTCGGGTCGACACCCAGCGCTGTAATTCCACTGTACATGCCGTACGGCGGAAGCACCGTTACCTTATGCCCCTTGGCACGCAACGCGTCGACGACACCGGGAGCGATGCGGCCCTCGACCGTCAGTTCACCCGGACTGTCCTGGTGGGCATCAAAGGAAGCGAAAGGCGCGTCCGTATTGATTCTCGGCGCTTCGATGGCCGCTTGAATAGGCATCTTGAAATCGAGAAAAGCCAGAAGCACATTCAACACTTGTTGATCCTGACTGTCTCCACCGGGCGTGGAGATGGCGAAATACGGTTTGAATGATGTGGTGCCTCCGCTCGAGTCCGGGCGCAGAACAATGGTGGGGGTCAGGGTGGTTCGCGGCCGCTTGCCGGCCTGCAAAGAGTTCGGCGACTTGCCGTCCAACGAGAACACCTGGGCGCGATTCGAGAGCGGCACCCCGGTATCGCCGGCAATAAATGCTCCTCCCAGAATCCAACCCGAAGACGGCGTCGCAGAAAACAGATTGCCGTCTTTGTCCACGGCGTTCACACACGTGGTGTCTCCGGAAACATATGCGGGGTTCGGAATCCCCTGGCTGTGCGGAAAATACTTTGCTTCTTCCGGATTTCCGCCCGCGGGGTTGGAAGCGCTCCCTTGAGGAGCGGAAGCATTCTCGTACTTCCAAGGATCGCCGCCCCGATGCGTCAACGCTGCGTGGTGTTTATCGATCAAAGCGCGGCGTTCGGCGGCGTAGTCCTTGGACAACAAACCCCGTGCCGGAATTTTGTTGAACAAAGGATCTCCGAAGTAGGCGTCGCGATCGTCGTAGGCCAATTTGATGGCTTCTGTGACGGTGTGAATGTACTCCGTGGAATCGAAGCCCATATCGGGAAGGTCGAAGCCCTCCAAAATATTCAATGTCATCAACAGCACCGGCCCCTGATCCCAGAAACCTTCCTTGTAAATAGGATAACCGTGATAGGTCGTGGTCGTGGGTTCCTCGAGGCGGCCGTGATAATGGGCCAGGTCCTCGTAGGTAATCACCCCGCCGGCCTTCTGATCCGCTTCGGCAATGTGTCGCGCGATGTCGCCTTTGTAGAAGGCATCACGTCCCGCCTCGATGGCCTTGCGCCGGTCGTGGGATCGTCGAAACTCGGCGCGTTCGGCGGCTACAATGGCGCGAAAAGTCCGGGCGAGATTGGGCTGTCGAAAAATCTCGCCTACTTCGGGAGTCTTCCCTCCAGGAAAGTAAGTCGCCATGGTATCCGGATATTTCTCACAGGCTTTGCGGTTCTGTTCCCAATAGTGCAGCAGACCGTCGACGAATGGAAATCCGTCGGCCAGTTCAATGGCCGGCTGCATCACCTGTTCAAGCGACATGGTTCCGTAATTCTCGAGCGCCAAAGCCAGCGAGTCCATCACCGCAGGTAGAGTCGCTGCCAGCGGTCCGTTGCCCGGAATTTTCCCCAAGCCGATATCGTCCATCGGAAGTTCCACGCCGGAGGCATTCTTGAAATGGGCGTTGGCTCGTTGCTCATCCGTCATTTTTTGAAAGTACTCGGGTTTCAAGCCTTGGGGCGCGGTGCCTTGTCCGCTAATCCCGATGACTTTCTTTGTTTTGGCATCGTAAATCAGGATCGGCACTTCACCGCCAAAACCAAAGTGTGAGACTTCCACCACCGAGCTGGCGAACACCGTGGCAACACCGGCGTCGACGGCGTTGCCTCCCAACTCCAGTATGCGCATTCCCGCGGCGACCGAGTAATGCCGCCCTGAGGCCACCATGCCGTGCGTCCCGCGAAGCTCAGGCCGGAACGTCTGTTGCGCCGACAGGGGGAGTACAAATGCGAAAATAATGCACACCACAAAGAATGTTTTTATCATGCGCCCTCGCAGGGGATAGACTAACCTCGTCTCCTGTTTCTTGTTCCCAAAATTTTCTTGATTTCCGCCATGATGGCTTCGATTTCATCATCGGTGTTGTAAAAATGCGGTGAAATGCGAATCCCCGCGCCGGGGCGGAAGTCCACCAGAAATTCCCGCCGGATCAGTTCCTTGGCGATGGCGAGTGCGTCGGGCATGTCCAGCGAAACCGTGCCGCCCCGTTGATGGGCGTCCCGCGGCGAATTCACCTGCAGTCCGGCCTCGTCGGCCAAGGCGATCAGTTTGGACGTTTGACGCATGGAGTTTTCACGGATTGCCTCCACGCCGACTTGATGGATGATCTCAAGACCGGCTTTGGCCGCGTAATGCGCCGGAATCGGCGGCGTGCCGGTGAGAAACCTCCAAATGTCGTTGCGCCGCCGCACCGGAGGCGGCTCAAATGCAAACGGATCTTCATGCGAGAGCCATCCGGTGAGGGCAGGCTCGAGTTTTGAGCACAAGTAGGGACGCACATAAAGAAAGGCGTTGCCGGGGCCTCCACACAGCCATTTCAAACATCCTCCGATGACCACATCCACATTGAGTTCCTTCACGTCGATTGGAAGGATGCCCGCAGACTGATACACGTCCAGGATGACGATGGCACCCACCTCATGAGCGCGCTCGATGATCCGTTGGGCGTCTTGAATGTAGGCGCTCTTAAAGATGACATGGGAGATCGGGACCAACAACGTCTCATCATCGATGGCTTTCAACATTTCTTCGGTGGGAGTACGAATGCCGTCCGGACTGGGAACGGTGACGAAGCGCGCACCCCGCCGTGTGGCTTGTTGATAGAGATACTGAACCGAGGGAAAGTTCATGGCTTCGCACACAATCTTGTTTTTCGGCTCCCGGAATTCGAAGCACGAGAGGATTTGAGCCTGGGTGAGGGTGACATTGGTTTGCATGATGACCTCGCCGGCCCCGGCGCCCAAAAGCGGGGCCACCAAATCGCCCACACCGGCCGGTGTCATCCACCAGGCTTCCTCCCAGGCCCGTACGCCGCGCGTCGCCCAAACCTCACCGTACGAATGCAAATCTTCATATGTCCGGCGCGGCATGGCGCCCAGGGAATTGGAAATCATGTAGCAGGTCTTCTCCAGGATGGGGAATTCCTGGCGCCATTTGAGAAAAGGATTCATGTCGGTATTTTTCGGAACGTTCTCAAACCTCTGGGAAGCCGAATTTCGTGTGCACTTTAAAGCAAATCAGGGAGCCATCAACATCGTGTCTTCAGCCCTCTGTTCATGGACTACCTTCGAGCGGCGGCATTTCGGAAGGCGTTCACTCCGGAAGAACCCTCCAATGAGAAAGTCATCGCGGGGTATTATTCCATTTTCCCGGTATCGCCATCAGCCGGACATGGCTTCACACCAATTTTGAAGCGCGCTCCAAGTCGGTAACCGACAAAACAATCAAAGCCTTGCCCATGCCTTTGACCATGGATCCGTAAATGTATTCGACATTGATGCCGTTCTCAGCCAGTTTGCGGGTGAGACGTCCCAAAGAGCCGGGCCGATCCGCCACGCGAATGGCCAAAATCTTCTGTTCCGTGAAGCTCAAACCCATCGCGGTCAATACGCGCTTGGCGGCTGTGTGGCTGGTCGTGACCATTCGCAGCGGTGTCTGAGAATTCGATTCGGGGGCCATGATGGCCACAATATTCACCGCCAGCTTCGAAAGCTCAGTGCAGAGTTCGGCCAAGGCGCCGGGTTTGTTTTGCAACATCACAGTCAACTGTTCTGCAATCGGCATAGTCTCCTTTCAGTCGATGAACCATGCGCCGCACCGCTACCGGACAGGCGCGAGATGGAGCGCTCAGGCAATTCCTTCGAATACGAGTTGTCACACATTGCGGAGTCACTGCAGACTCATCGGGAACCGCCGGAATTGTACCTAGCCCACTGCGACTTGCACAACAAAATTTGAGCCGTTTGCGACTTGAAAGAGAACGCTCTTTCTCCTATGCTCTATGCGTCCTGCCACAGGAGAATCTCGTATGTACCCGACTCCACCCGGACGTCGCACGGCCATTGTAGCCGGCTGCCGCACGCCATTCCTGAAAGCCTGGTCGCATTTCAAACATTTGGGAGCCCTCGATCTGGGGAAAGCCGCCGTTCAGGAATTGTTGTCCAAGGCCGAGCTTCGGCCCGCCGTCGTCGACCAGATGATTTTCGGTATCGTTGTTCCCGCCGTGAAGATGCCCAACATCGCGCGTGAAATCGCCTTGGGAGCAGGGATACCGGCACAGGTTCCGGCGTTTACGGTTTCCCTGGCTTGCATCTCTTCCCTGGTGGCTATTGCAAACGGCAGCGATCAAATCGCCCGCGGTGTTGCCGATGTGGTGGTCGCCGGCGGAGTCGATTCGTTGTCGGACGTGCCGCTGACTTTCCATCCACATGCCAGAAATCTTTTCTTGAAATTGAACCGTTCGCGAACCTTCGGAGAACGTTTGTCTACGGTCCTCGGGTTCAAGTTTCGTGACTTCATTCCCGATGCCCCGGCGTTGGAAGAACCTTCAACCGGATTGTCGATGGGACAATCTGCGGAGCAGATGGCGCAAATCAACCACATTTCCCGGCACGAGCAGGACGAATTTGCATTGATGAGCCATCAACGGGCTGCGGCCGCTCACCGCAACGGCATTTTCAAGAATGAAATCGCTCCGGTCTATCTGACACGTGATCAACTCACCATCCGAGAAGACAATATCATTCGGTCAGAGACTTCCATGGAAGTGATGGCCAAATTGAAGCCGGTGTTTGATAAACGCTACGGCACCATTACCGCCGCCAACTCCAGCCCCCTGACCGATGGCGCCGCGGCGGTGCTTCTGATGAGCGAAGAAAAAGCCCGAGCGTTGGGATACCGGCCGCTGGCGTTCCTCCGCTCATCGGCTTTTTCTGCTCACTCACCCAAGGATCAGATGTTGATGGGACCCGCCTACGCCACGCCGGCGGCGCTGGATCGCGCCGGACTGAAATGGAGCGATCTCTCGGTGATCGAAATGCATGAGGCCTTTGCCGCCTCTGTGCTGGCTACTCTCAAAATGTTTGAGTCGAAACAATGGGCGCAAGAAAAGCTCAACCGCTCCGAGCCGATCGGGCAGATCGATTACGCCAAATTGAATCGCTACGGCGGCTCGATCGCCATCGGCCATCCTTTTGCCGCCACCGGAGCACGATTGGTCACGACTCTTGCCAACGAACTGCAACGAACGAATTCGGCTTTCGGCTTGGTTACCGCCTGTGCCGCCGGCGGACACGGCGCCGCCATGGTCCTGGAAAGAGAATGAGCCGCCTTGCATCCAAGAAGGGATCTCCGGTAATTCAAACGCGCTATGCTTGATGAAATCACAGTTCTTGATCTTTCGCGCTACCTGCCGGGGCCTTACGCCACCCGGGTGCTCGCGGATTTAGGAGCAAAGGTCATCAAAATTGAAGATCCCCGGGGAGGCGACCCCATTCGCGGGGCCCCGCCGTTCGTGAAGGATCAATCGGCTCTGCATCTGGAACTGAATCGCAACAAGAAAGGCTTGACGCTTAATTTTACGCAAGGCCCAGCCCGGGAGATTTTTTATAAACTGGTCGGATCGTCCGACGTGGTGGTTGAAAGTTTTCGGCCCGGCGTCACTTCGCGTCTGGGCATCGATTATGAATCCGTGAAGGCCCATAATCCGGGCATCATTTATTGTTCCATCTCCGGTTATGGACAGGACGGCCCGTTCTGCCAGCGGGCCGGGCACGACATCAATTACATCGCGCGGTCCGGCGTGCTGGGACTGAACGTGGATGCCGCGGGCACGCCGGTGCTGCCGCCCATTCAAGTGGCCGACCTGGCCTCGGGCGCCATGCTGGCCCTGACGGGAATTCTGGCTGCCCTGTATGATCGCGAGAAAACCGGGAAGGGACACCACATCGACATCTCGATGCTGGACGGTGCCTTGGCGCTCCTTCCGGTGGCATTCGCTTATACAAAATCCGGCCAATCCAAGGGGGTTGGAGAAGAAACAGATCTGAGCGGCGAGCTTCCTTTTTACAATGTCTATCAAACCGCTGATAAAAAATTCCTCTCCGTGGGGGCCATCGAGCTGAAATTCTGGCAGAATTTCTGCCGGGCCATCGAGCGACCCGATCTCATTTCAAAACAACTGCTCGAGGGCAAGGAGCGAAAATGGCTCTTCAAGGAATTGCAAAACACCTTGCAACAACGCACCCAAGCCGAGTGGATGCGCCGATTTGACGGGCTTGATGTGTGCTGTGAACCCGTGCAATCCATCGACGAAGTTCTGAGCGATCCCCAGGTTCAATATCGAAAAATGATTCGTCACACGACCCATCCGGTTCTGGGAAAATTGATGGAGCTCGCTTCACCGCTGAAGCTTTCGGGCTTCGAGTCACCACAATCCCAACCGGCGCCGCGATTGGGCGAACACAACCAGGAAATTCTTAGAGCCCTTGGATATTCCGATCGAGAAATTCAAGAATTCAAAGCCAGTGAAGTTCTTTGATATAGAAAGCTCGTCGAATTTATGAATCTGGAGATGTGCATCCAAACCCTTTAACCTACGATGGCTCCTATGTCTGCCCTTACACTCTCAATCGATGACGAAAAGATCGCCACCTTGACCTTCAACCTGGAAGGAGAGAAGGTCAATAAACTTTCACGCGCCGTGGTGGAAGAAGCCGAACATCTCCTTGAAGAATTGACACAACGCCACGACCTTCGCGGGCTCGTTTTCATTAGCGGAAAGGAAGACAACTTCATCGCCGGGGCCGACGTGAACGAATTTCTTAAAGTGACTTCCGCGGCACAGGCCACGGAGCTATCGCGATACGGGCAACGGGTTCTTCAGAAAATCGAAGACTTGAAGTTTCCTGTGGTGGCAGCCATTCATGGCGCGTGTCTGGGAGGAGGTATGGAGTTGGCGCTGGCCTGCCATTACCGTATTTCGACCGACGACAAGAAAACGCTGCTCGGCCAGCCGGAGGTTCAACTCGGACTTCTTCCCGGGGCCGGCGGCACGCAGCGACTGCCCCGCGTCGCCGGACTCAAGAACGCCATCGAAATCGCCACCAGCGGGCGCAACTATCGACCTCGACAGGCCCTCAAGAAAGGGCTGGTCCATGAAGTCGTCCCCTCTCCCCTATTGTTGGGAGTAGCTAAAGCCCGTGCCCGTGAAATGGCCGATGGAAAACTGAAGCCCCGGCCTTATAAACCGCGTGGCATTGTGGCCTGGCTGCTGGAGGGAAATTTCATCGGTCAATGGCTGCTTTTTGGGCGCGCCCAAGACGTGATACGCAAAAAGACCCACGGACACTACCCCGCTCCTCTGCGTGCGTTGCAGGCCATCGAAACGGGTGTTCAGCGTGGCTCCAAGGCCGGATTTCAAAACGAATCCGAAGGCTTTGGAGAGCTGGCCATCACAGAGGTTTCGCGTCAGCTCATTCAACTGTTTTTCGCGACAACGGATATAAAGAAGGACTCCGGCCTCGATGATGCCGCTGTTCAACCCCGCGAAATCTCGAAGGTTGGAATTTTAGGTGCGGGTTTCATGGGCGCAGGCATTGCCGCCGTGTCTTCCAGCGCGGGAATGACAGTCCGGCTGCGCGATGTCTCCGACGAAGCGTGTGTAAAAGGATTGTCCGCCTGCACCCGGGTGTTCGAGGACCGTTTCAAACGAAGATCCATTTCAAAGTTGGAGTTGCAGGAACTGAAGGACCGCGTGACCGCGACCACCGAGTTCACGGGCTTCGCGACATGCGATCTGGTGGTGGAAGCGGTCTTCGAGGATATCGAACTCAAGCACCGCATCATCCGGGAGGTGGAAGACCACCTTCCTGAAGAATGTATTTTCGGTTCCAACACCTCTTCCCTTTCGATCGCCACATTGGCCGAAGCAAGCCGCCGCCCGGAACAGTTCATCGGTTTGCACTTCTTCTCCCCCGTCCACAAGATGCCCTTGCTGGAAATCATCGCGACGCCCAAAACGTCCAAACAAACCATCGCCACTTCGGTGGCGTATGGCAAGAAGATCGGCAAGTTCCCCATTGTGGTGAACGATGGAGTGGGATTCTACACGTCCCGAATCCTGGGGCCTTACATGAATGAAGCTTCCTTTGTGCTGGAAGAAGGCGCCCCTATCGAAGCTTTGGATAAGGCCCTGGTGGACTATGGTTTCCCCGTAGGTCCGGTGACCTTGCTCGACGAGGTCGGCATCGACATCGCCGCCAAGGTCGGAAAAATTCTATTGCATGAATTCGGAGAACGATTGCGTCCTCCCGCCGGCATGGAGCGATTGATGGCCGACAAACGCTTGGGCCGGAAGAATCGGCGCGGATTTTATCGCTACGTCGAAGATCGCCACAAACGGGTCGTAAGGAAGGGCGTGGACAACACGGTTTACGACCTGCTGCCGGCAGGGAGACGTCACAAACCCATCGACCCGGCCGACGTTCAGCAACGCCTGTCACTGGCCATGCTGAATGAATGCGCCCTATGCCTGGAAGAAGGCATACTGCGTTCACCGCGCGATGGCGATATCGGCGCCGTGATGGGATTGGGGTTCCCGCCTTTTCGAGGCGGTCCCTTCCGCGCCATGGATTCCATGGGATTGGATAACGTGCTGAGAAATTTGGAATCCCTCCAACAACGGTTTGGTGAACGCTTCCGGCCGGCCCCCTTGATTGTGAAGATGGCCAAAGGAAACAAAAAATTTTATTCTTCCTGAACCCCGCGAACCGAAACCCCATTGGGTTTTCATAGATAAAGCGACTGCTGAGGGACCCTCATGCCTTCAAAAAATCTTTTCACGGAAAACGAAGACCTTCAATTTCATTTTCACCACGGTGTGGACTGGAGCCAGGTGGCGGCGGCCTGGCACGACCCGGCCGAGGGGACATTGAATGTGGAGGAAGCGCGCCGGGAGTACGAACAGGCGCTGCAAGTGGTCGGGGAATTTTGTTCCAAGGAAGTGGCGCCCCGGGCGGCTGAAATCGATCACGACGGCGTGCGTTGGGAAAGCGGAGAAATTGTTCTGCCTCCAGGCTTGGTCAAAAACATCGACGGTGCCAAGCAGCTCGGCATCCTGGCTGTAAGTCTGCCCAAAGACCTGGGCGGCTGGAATTTTCCGTACACTGTCAACGCCATGATCGTGGAGCTGATCTCCACAGCCTGCCCCAATACTCTAAGCCTGCTGGCATTCTTTCAGAGTCCTGCCCTCATGTTGCATCGGTTTGCCAGTGAGGAGATCCAGAAGAAATACATCCCCCCACTGGCCCGTGGTGAAATTTCGGGAAGCGTAGCCATGACCGAGCCGGAGGCGGGAAGCGACGTGGGAGCGCTCACGACGGCGGCCGTAGACGCCGGTGACGGGACGTGGCGAGTCCATGGTCGAAAACAATTCATCACCAACGGCTGTGGCGATATTGCCCTGGTCCTGACACGTACCGATCCCCAATCCCAGGGCCTGGACGGCCTCTCCATGCATTTGGTGCCTCGCTTCATCGAGCGGGATGGAAAACGCGTCAAAAACTTTGACATCGGCAAGCCGGAACACAAGCTTTCGGTCCGCGGCTCACCCACGCTCGAACAGTATTTCGACAATTCGATCGCCTACTTGATTGGCGAACCGGGGCAGGGTTGGCATTACATTTTGTCGTTTATGAACGAAGCCCGTGTGGCGGTGGGCATCCAAGCGCTCGGCATCTGTCAAGCCGCCTTCGACAAAGCCCGAACCTATGCCCACCAGCGGCGCCAACTCGGCAAAATCATTGCCCATCACGAACTGGTGGGCGACATGCTGCTCGACATGGAGCTGGAAATTGCCGGTTTGCGCGCCATGATCTACGACGCCACCCAGACACAAGACCGCATGGTCGGCTTGGAACATGTCCTGGCGGAAGAGAACCTCAGCGATGATGAACAATTAAAAATACGGCGCCTACTGAAACGTATGGAACGCTATGCCCGGGAACTGACCCCGCTCATCAAGTACTGGGCGGCCGAGAAGGCCGTCGAAATCACCCGAAAAGCCCTGCAAATCCACGGCGGGTACGGCATATTCGAAGCCTATGAAGTGGAGAGGCACTTGCGCAATTCCATCATTACCGCCATCTACGAAGGCACCTCGCAGATTCAATCGCTCATGTCGCTCAAGGATCAAATGAACTGGGCCATGAGTCGCCCCCAGGCCTTCCTCAAAAAGCGGTTGGCGGTCAAGGGCGCCAAGACCCGGTCCAGCGGCGTCGACAAGATGGTTTTTTCAATGCGCGATCAAATTTCGAGCTCCATCCAACACTTGATTCTGGATATGATTCAACAAAAGCGCCAGGAAGCGCGCTCCGAGGGGAAATCTCTCAGCTGGTTGCAATTGGTGCGCCAGGGCAAATCGGCCTTTTCACGCGAGGATCTTAAACACTTCAGCTACGCGCTGCTCAATGCCGAACACTTGTCCACGATGCTTAGCCATTACCATTCCGCCCGTTTGCTCAAGCGGCACGCCGATCAATCCCAGGATGAATATCGGACCACACTGGCGGCGCGCTACATCCAGCGCCGGGCCCCGGTAGTTGAGTTTCTGGCGGACCGCATTCGCAGCGGCGACCGATCAACATTGGAGTTTATTCGAGAGGATGAAAAGAACCATTAAGCGCCCTCACGTCCGTCCCACCCCCAGGCGGGTAGTGTAACTTGGGCAATCAAAACCCGGAAAATGCCCCCGCCTTCGCCCCGATAAGTCGGGGCTCGACGTGGCTACCCAACCATAATCACAATTCTTGCAAAAAGGGGTTTGATTCTCTCTCTCGACCGATGGTGGTGGCGGGACCGTGGCCGGGAAATACCAGTGTGTCGTCGTCATACTTTGACATCAGACCCGCCAGCGATTTCATGATGGTTTCGAAGCTTCCCCCCCATAAATCAGTCCGCCCGATCGAAGAAAGAAATAAAGTGTCTCCCGTAAAAAGAACCTGCCGTGGCGCCGCCAGGACTTTGCGTTCGTCCGGCGAGGGTGGAATTTCGAATAGAGGATTATTCGGTGACGTGATGATTTCCATTTTCGACTCCAACGTCAAACTTCCCGGGGTGTGACCCGGGGTGTGCAAGACCCCCAGCTGGATCTCACCGCATCGAATGGAGTCGCCGGTGGTCACAAAGGAATCGGCTTTCGATGAAGGTGGCGCCGACACGCCGATCAGCAAAGCCTGCATCTTCAGATGCTCCAACAGAAACTGGTCGGCCTTATGAATCAGCACCTCGGCGCCGGTTTCCTGACGCAGCGGTTCGTTGGCACCGACATGGTCGATGTGCGTGTGCGTATTGACGATGGTCTTGAGTTTAAGATTGTGACGTTTCAGAACTTCAAGAATCCGGGCCACCTCGTCGCCCGGATCGATGACCAGGGCTTCACGCGTGTTCTCGTCTCCAAGAACCGCGCAGTTGCATTGCAGCATTCCCACGGGAAAGGTTTCAAAAATCATTCCGATGTTCCCTCATTGAAAAACGAATGGTAAGCCTGCAATAATGAATTTGGCCACAGATATTTGGAGTGAGGTTCGGTTGCACCTGTCTTTCGAGAGGCGCCACCTTTCCTGCGCGGTCGAGGCTTCCATCAAGAATCAACGGCAAAACATTTGATATGAAGATAACCCAATCTTTTTATGCCCCAGACCGGGCCGCCTGGCGTGCCTGGCTCAAGAGAAATCACAGGAAGGCAAAGGAAATCTGGCTCGTCTACTATAAAAAAGATTCAGGTCGGCCGCGGGTGCCCTATATCGACGCTGTGGAGGAAGCTTTGTGTTTTGGATGGATTGACAGCATTGTCCAACGGATCAACAAAGATTGTTATGCACAGAAATTCACCCCTCGAAAACCGGGTAGTACCTGGTCGGCTTTAAACCGGAGACGCGTCCAGAAGATGATCCGGGAAGGAAAAATGACCCCGGCTGGCCGCGATGTCGTTCCTTCCGCCTTCCCAAAAGCAGATAGAAAACCTAAACACCGGCGTCTGAATTTGTCACCCCCACGCCAATTCCTGGAGGCGTTGAAAACTCATCCCACCGCGCAGGCCTTCTTCAGACAGATGGCCCCCTCCTATCAGCGGCAGTACCTACTCTGGATAAACATGGCCCAGAAGGAAGTGACTCGCGCTCGCCGTGTGAAAGAATCTGTGGCGCTACTTGCGAAAGGCAGAAAGCTCGGCCTGAAGTGAGCGGATTAGCACTCTGATGGGTTCAGCTCTTTTCGCATTTCGAAAAGCGATCCACTTTTTATTTTGCGAGAAATCCCAGGGACCGTTTAACCGCAAAGTGCGTAAAGCAGTGGAAGAAGGCGCTGAAAGTGCGACCTCATACCTTGGCTCTCAATGGTCCTTCTTGCAGCTCTTGGCGTTTGAATCCGGAAGGAGTCACTAGAGCCATACGGTAGAACCTTGTGAAAAAACAAAACCTAACCTTGACGTAACTTGTAACATAAAGAAAACTCGACACTTGACACGCCTCTACGACAAGGTAAAATTCAGGTTCTCCGCAGCCTTGAGTATTTGGGGCCGCGGGGCCAGGGGTTAGCTGACCCCGCCGAACCATCTCTGAACTGAACCTTTGCCTCTTTTCACTCCGGCCTAAACGGCCACCCGCGAAACGCTTCGACTTTCTCTCGTTGCTCAATGGGAGAACTACCGCGGGCCGGGTAAAGGTCAAACAGAGGCCCGTCGGGTCGGCGATTCCGATACTTCGAGGAGGCCGAGTGAGCACCCAATCTGTTTCTGCTCCACCCCAATCGATCAACCCAACGGCAGAATCTGTACCCAAGCACCTGCGCAACTACCAAGTGCTTCAGCCGCAAACCACCCACAGCGGCTCCGAGATCGAGCCCATCAAGCAGGGACTGCCACGGACGACCCAGTCACTCTGCCCCGAATGCTTAAAGGTCATCGACGCCACGTTATACGAGGAAGACGGCAAGGTGATCATGCAGAAAACTTGCAGCGAGCATGGGGAGGTCAAAGACGTCGCCTACTCCGACGCCCGAATGTATCTCAAAATGGAGCAGTGGTCCTTTGGTGACAATCGCGGACTTTCAAACCCCGCCATCCCGAAGGCCACGCGCTGTCCGGAACAATGCGGCATATGTTCCATGCACACCTCACACACGGGTTTGGCCAATGTCGATCTCACGAACCGCTGTAATCTGACGTGTCCGGTCTGCTTTGCAAATTCCAATGTTGCCGGCTACCTCTACGAACCGAGCATCGACCAAACCCGCAAGATGCTCCAGGCGCTTCGAGACGAACGGCCGGTGCCCTGCCGCGTGGTCCAATTTTCGGGCGGCGAGCCCACGCTCCACCCCCGTTTCCTCGACATTTTGAGCATGGCTTCCGAAATGGGTTTTACACATATCCAAGCCGCCACCAACGGCATCAAATTCCTGGATCTGGACTTTGCGAAAGCCGCCAAAGAAGCCGGCCTGCACACGTTGTATCTGCAGTTTGACGGCGTGTGTGACGACATCTACAAACGCACCCGCGGGGCCTCCCTGTGGGACATGAAAATGAAGTGCATTGAAAACGTCCGGCGCGCCGGCCTCAAGATTGTTTTTGTTCCCACCATCGTCAAAACGGTCAACGATCATCAGATTGGCGACATCGTGCGGGTCGCCGTTGAAAACGTCGATTGCGTCAGCGGCATCAGCTTTCAACCGGTCTCCTTCACCGGCCGCATTGCGCGGCGCGAGCGCGAGCAAAAGCGTTTCACCATGACCGACGTAGCCCGTTGCTTGGAGGAGCAAACCGGTCTGGCCAATCGCTATGAAGACTGGTTCCCGCTGTCCTGTGTGACACCGTTCTCCAAATTGTTGAGCGCCATTCGCGGGGAGGAAATCACACAGCTCAGCAGCAATCCCCATTGCTCCATTGGAACTTACTTCTTTGTGAGCGGAGATCGAAAAGAGGCGGTTCCCATTACACAATTCATCGACGTGGGATCCATGCTGAAGGAAATTGATTTGATGTCCCGTTCCGTGTCGGCATCGTCATTCAAATTTTTCACCAAGGTGCGTGTCTGGCAATCGCTGCAACGTTATTTCAAGCCTGATAAAGCCCCTAAAGGGCTGACCTTTACGAAGTTTTTACAGACCCTTCAAGGCATGACGGACAAGAAATATGGCCGCGGTGAAGCCGACGGCACGTTCACCTACAAAACACTCATGGTGGCGGGCATGCATTTCATGGATGCCTACAATTACGATGTCGAACGCGTCAAGCGATGCATCATTCACTATGCCGCACCGAACGGTTTGATTTATCCGTTCTGCGCCTATAACTCCGGTCCCACTTATCGGGATAAGATTGAAAAAAAGTACTCCGTGCCTTTGCCGCCACGGGCGGGAAAAGAAGTGGAGGCCTGAGAGAACAGGCGCCGATTCCTGCGCCTTTCTTTGAAAAAACCGCTTCTCATTAAGACAATTCGACGGGAAATCTCACTGCGCATCTCGAAGTCTGGAAGTATTATTTCGAACCATGTACATTTCGAACGAAACCCGCACCCGAACCGCCCAACGCCCCAACATCGTCAAACTCACTCAGCCATTGGATTTGGAACGTCATCCCTTTGAAGACTACCTGAGCTCTCCTCTCACCCGAAAATTTCTCTTATGGGCGACCCGCCTCTCCAACGGGAGAACACGGCTGGAGAGGATTTTCACCTCGTATCGAAATCCCGAGGCGCCATGGTCCGACAAAATCAAATTTTTCCCGCTGCATAAGGTCATCGATTTCTTTGTGGCCAAAACCAAGGTCTCGCCGGAGCGGGCGGTGGAAAAGGTATTCCATCACATGCCGACCGTGCGGACGTTGGTTAATACGGCCCGCTCCGTTGGAACATTTGGACTGGTGGCCCCTCAACGTTTTATCGCTCCGCTGCTGGTGGTATGGAACATTACCAATCGCTGCAACCTCTCCTGCAAGCATTGTTATCAGGATGCCGTTCGCAGGCGCGGCCCCGAAGAACTGAACCGCAAAGAGAAAATAGATGTGGTGGACCAACTGGCGGACAACCTGGTCCCCATGATCGCTTTGGCCGGGGGCGAACC
This sequence comes from Terriglobia bacterium, assembly GCA_028716525.1. GTDB lineage: Bacteria > Acidobacteriota > Terriglobia > JAIQFV01 > JAIQFV01 > JAQUPQ01. Next base: position 68,386 of record JAQUPQ010000007.1, read on the forward strand.
CTTGATCGACCCCGATTTATGGTCGGTGCTGGAACGCGCTCAACAGCGCGGGATCTATGTCAGTCTGGCCACCAACGGAACGATGCTCACAAAGCAGATTTGCGAACGCCTCAAAAAGCTGGGCGTCAAGTACATGGAGATCTCGCTGGATTCGCTGGACGCCGGTGTCCATGACGATTTTCGCCAAATGCCCGGGGCCTGGGAGCTGTCGGTTCAAGGCATCAAAAATGTTCAGGCCTACGGAATGCGCGCCGGCATCGCGACCTGCTTCACGCGCGACACGGTCGATCAAGCGCCCCGCATGATCGGTTTTGCCAAATCTCTGAAGGTGAGCACCTTCGTTCATTTCAATTTCATTCCCGTGGGCCGAGGCGCCGACATGGCGCATGAAGACCTCACACCGGAGCAGCGCGAACGCCTGCTGCATCTGTTATACGAAACCCTGGAGGAGGGTGGCCTTGGGGTGATGTCGACGGCTCCTCAGTTCGGCCGCGCCTGCATGGCTTTCGGGGACCTCGACGGCATGATGGCCATGGGTCACGGCGGCTCGGGCAAGGGACGTCAGGCTCGCGTGGTGTCGAAGTACATCGGCGGCTGCGGAGCTCACCGCTGCTACTGCTCCATTCAGCCCAACGGAAAAGTGAATCCCTGCGTCTACATGCCCACGCGGACCATCGGCGACTTGAGGAAAACACCCTTTGCCGAAATCTGGAATCAACCGCTCGAAGCCATTCTCAGCGACCGCGAAGATCGGGGCGATCATTGCGGTGTGTGCGACTATCGCTCCTTCTGTGGGGGCTGCCGCGCCCGCGCCGAAAGCTACACCGGCGATGTTCAAGCGGGAGATCCCGGCTGCATCTATAATTCCCATATGTGGAACGAAATTGAACGTCGAGAGAAGGAGCACTTGAGCGTTCTGAATGAAGGCACCGCCCTGAAGATTGGCGTCGGCGGGCACACCGAGAGCTCTTCCAGCAGTCCGCAGTGATCATCACGCGCCCCCTTCTTTTTATTTCATTCCCCCGAATATCGGTTAGAATGAATCGGTAATTAGTCTCTGGCATGTTCCTGAATTCAATGCGCCACAAATCCTTCCTGAAGACAGAATGATTGCTCCCAAAAAGATTCTGATCTGCCGTTGGGCACGTTTGGGCGATGTGATTCTTAGTGAACCTGCCACACGCCAAGCTCGAGCCTTCTTCCCCGACGCCTCCATCAGCTTCCTGGTCGACCAGCGATACGACGCCATCGCGCAGATGATGCCCAGTGTGGATGAAGTTATTCCGGTTGACCGGATCGCCTGGCGGGATAGGAACCACCTCACTTCTGTTGTTGAAATTATTCGGTCAACCAATGCTCTACGTCGGAAACAATTCGACTTATTTGTGGATCTCCAGAGTTTTCACGAATCACAGTTGCTGGCTTTATGGAGCCGGGCTCGCTGGCGACTGGCGTTCAAGCACCCGGACAGAAATCATTGGGGATTTTGCTTCAACCTCCCCGACGTGACTGAAGATAAGTCTTTGCCGTTAGGAGAAATGTTTCGCCAGGTCGTGGGAAGCTTGTCTTCTTCGCCCCTTCGCCCTGTCATAAAAGATCTTCCTGAGGATTCGAGTCGAGGAGCAGACTTCCATGAGGAGATGAGTCCCCGCAGCGTTCCGGTCTTGTGCGTCCCCGCTTCAGAGGACGCCGCGGCATCCGAGCTTTGGTCCGCTTCGGGTTTGAAGAAGGTCAGCAGGGTTTTTGGAATGCAGATTTCAGCCCCCGCATTAGCACGAATGTGGCCGCTCGCGAATTATCTGGATTTTGCAAAGCGGCTCATCGATGTTGCTTCCCGGAAAGGCCAATCGGCCGGCATCGCCTGCTTTGCAGATGCCAAGGAATCGAGTTGGTGCGAGCAACTGCGAACCCTGGCTCGATCCAAAGGCATTCCTCTTTTGATCTCGTTCACCGGATCTCTTTTTTCCTGGGCAGCGTTGATGAAGCGCTGTACGGCGCTCGTGAGCAATGATACGGGGCCCTTGCATTTGAGTGCAGCCGTGGGGACTCCGACATTGGGTTTGTACGGCGCAGACTATCTTGATCATTACCGGCCCCATGGACAGAATTGCAGGTTTTTACGGAAAAATGCTCTTTCGGATTTGGCCCCCCAGGAAGTTCTCGAAACCTTTTTGAAGATGATGGACCCTGCCCGCTAGCATCGCTTAAGCTCCCTTCATCTGTGATATAATTTTTTCTTTACGTGGAGACAATTTTCAGAGGAACGCCTCTGTCTCTAGGTACATTTTGCGGCGACAAAACCGGTCCGCCGGAGAGGGTCATCACGAGGCTTTCATCGCTTCGAAAGCACGGCCGACGCCCGGATTGCAGGAATGGTCGACGCCCTGGCGGATTGAGTTTCGGAGAGTATCTCTATGAGTGCTGATCGTAAATTTGTGAACGAATCGGTTCATGTCGACGCGGCGGTCGTGCATCCGCTTTCCAATTCCAAGAAGATCTATGTCGAAGGATCGCGGCCCGATATTCGCGTTCCGTTTCGCGAGATCCATCAAACGGACACTCCCGGCCCGATGTCAGCGGTAAAGAACCCTTCCATCCGGGTTTACGATACTTCCGGACCTTATTCGGATCCCCAAGTCGCGATCGACATCCGTTCGGGATTGCCGCCGGTACGCGAAATTTGGATTGGAGAGCGCCAGGATACTGAAGCCCTGGACATGCCTACTTCGGCATACGGACGCCAGCGTTTGATTGACCCGGAACTGGCCAGTCTTCGCTTCAAACTGCGCCGCAAACCCCGGCGCGCCCGGTCGGGGCGCAACGTCACGCAAATGCATTATGCCCGTGAAGGCCGCATCACTCCCGAAATGGAGTTCATCGCCATCCGCGAAACACACCGCCGAGAAGAATGGATGAAGGAGCTGGCGCATCAACATGCCGGGGAAAATTTCGGATGTGAGATGCCTCAAGAAATTACTCCGGAACTGGTCCGGGAGGAAGTGGCGAGGGGCCGCGCCATTATCCCCGCCAACATCAATCATCCTGAAATCGAACCCATGATCATCGGGCGAAGATTTCTGGTCAAAATCAACGCCAATATCGGAAATTCGGCCGTGGCATCCTCCATTCAGGAAGAAGTGGAAAAGATGACTTGGGCGATTCGCTGGGGCGGCGACACGGTGATGGACCTTTCCACCGGAAAAAACATTCACGAAACCCGGGAGTGGATCCTTCGCAACAGCCCTGTGCCCATTGGCACGGTTCCGATCTACCAGGCCCTTGAAAAAGTCGAAGGCAAAGCGGAAGAACTGACTTGGGAAATGTTTCGCGATACCCTGATCGAACAAGCGGAGCAAGGCGTCGATTATTTCACCATTCACGCCGGTGTCAGGCTGGCCTATATCCCCTTAACGGCGAAACGGCTCACCGGAATCGTTTCCCGGGGCGGATCGATCCTTGCCAAGTGGTGTTTGGCCCACCACCAGGAAAACTTCCTTTACACCCATTTCGAAGAAATCTGCGAAATCATGGAAGCTTACGATGTGAGCTTTTCGCTGGGTGACGGCCTGCGCCCGGGATCGATTTACGATGCCAACGATGAAGCTCAATTTGCGGAACTACAAACGCTCGGCGAACTCACCGATCTGGCGTGGAAGCACGAAGTCCAAACGATGATCGAAGGACCGGGCCACGTGCCCATGCATCTCATCAAAGAGAACATGGACCTGCAACTGAAATATTGCCACGAGGCACCGTTCTACACGCTCGGTCCGCTCACCACCGATATCGCCCCCGGTTACGACCACCTCACTTCTGCTATTGGCGCCGCCATGATCGGGTGGTATGGCACAGCCATGTTGTGCTATGTCACACCCAAGGAACACCTCGGGCTGCCGGATAAAGAAGATGTGAAGGAAGGAATCATCGCCTATAAGATTGCGGCTCACGCCGCCGATCTGGCCAAAGGGCATCCCGGTGCGCAGATTCGCGACAATGCTCTTTCAAAGGCGCGCTTCGAATTTCGTTGGGAGGATCAATTTAATTTGGGTCTGGACCCGGATCGGGCCCGCAAGTACCACGACGCCACCTTGCCGAAGGAATCCGCCAAGCTGGCTCACTTCTGCTCCATGTGCGGACCGCACTTCTGTTCCATGAAGATCACCCAAGACGTCCGCGACTACGCTCTCCAACACGGCCTCACCGAGCACGAAGCCCTTCATAAGGGCATGCAAGAAAAATCCAAGGAGTTTGTGGCCCAGGGAAGTGAGATTTACCGGTCGACGTAGGACCCATGCGCTTCAACATCAATTTGCACCAAAGAAATTGACGCCCGGATCTGAAGCCAAGCCCTACTCGACTTTCTTCGTAATTCTCTTCAAGTAAACATCCACCTCTCGAACCATCTGCCCGTCGCCGTGATTTGCCGCGAGGTCGCGGGCTTTCTCGAATGCGGTTTGTGCTTCTCCAGAACGCCCGGCCTTGTCCAGAGCTTTTCCTAATTCCCGGTGTCCAGCGGCGTATTCCGGTTTTAATTCCACAACCCGCAGGAACGATGCCGCAGCTTCCTCAAACCGACCCGCTTTAAAATATTCGGTTCCCAGCCCATAGTGAGCCATTTCATCATCGGGTGTCAGTTCAACCACTTCGCGAAATTGATCAATCAGAGATTGCGAATCCATACGTTGATTATACAGCGGGCATTGCAGGGAATGTTTTTTCGCCCGGCAAGCCCGATGGGATTGTGGAAGTGCAGCCAGGTCCGAGGGAAAGGGGGGCTTGATCGTTCTACCATAATTCACATACACTTTGACCATGCGAAAACTCAACCGGATTATTCTCGTGGTTATCCTGGTCATCGTCGCGATTCAATTCTATCGGCCGGCGCGGACAAATCCGCCGGTCGATCCTCAAAATACCATCCAATCGCAAACTCACATTCCTCTGGAGGTGAGCCGGGTTCTTTACCGCTCCTGCGGCGATTGCCATTCCAATCAAACCCTGTGGCCTTGGTACAGTGAGGTCGCGCCGGTTTCCTGGTTGGTCGTGAGCGATGTGGACGAAGGTCGCGGGAAAGTAAATCTTTCCGACTGGACTCCGCAAGGCGGAAACCAGTCTGAAAAAGCCAACCGCCTGCTGGGAAAGATTTGCGAGGAAGTTAAGAGCGGTGACATGCCGGAATGGTATTACACGCCACTCCATCCCAATGCACGATTATCCCCGGCCGAGATTCAGCTCATTTGCAACTGGACGCAGTCGGAACAACAAGGCTCCGGGACAGCGCCCAAGAAAGACAGTGACAAGTGAGGAGTGGCAACTAATTCTGTGGGCCGATGTCGGCCCGCCGTTCACTTCCTCCCGCCCGCAATTTGAATTGCTTCAGGGCGATGTCTCAACCTGATCATGGAGTAGATGCCGAAAAGAGGGCCGAGCGCCAAGAGTGCAAACGCCCATCGCCATGACAGGAGTTGTTCCGCATGGGGAATAAGTTCGATCGTCGCGGTAGTCAGAAGAAATCCCACGGAGGTTTGCATCGTGAGCGCCGTGCCCATGTATTCCGGCTGACACAGTTCAGTGATGCAGGCTGAAAACTGTGCAGAATCGGCGACCACAGAGAACCCCCAAACAAGCATCAGCGGCGCCAAAACAATCAATGAAGAACCAAAAAACAAGCCGGCCGAGAGCGAGCAGGCCCCGCTGATGGCCAAGGCAACGATGGTGGTTCGCGTGCGTCCCCAGCGATCCGCCAACCAACCCGCCAAGACGCAGCCCAAGAATCCCGCACCAATGACACCAAACGAAACCGCTTCCGCAACGGCATGGTGGCTCAAGCCGGCCGCACCATCCATTCCGCGCCGCAATCGCCATTCCACAACGGATTCACGGATGAAAACCGGCGTCCAGGTCCACATGGCATACAGCTCCCACATATGGCCCAGATATCCGAAATTCGCCAGTCGCAACGCCGGCTCGCGAAACACCTTCCACATGTAATGAAAATTGAACTGGCTGGCGGGAAGATGAAAGGGACCATCGTTGACAAATCCCATAACCACAAAAGCGCCCACCACGGCCAGACCTGAAGCGCTGAGCATGGCCTCTTTCCATCGTTCCAGAGTGAAGAAGTAATTGATGAGATACGGAGTGGCCTTGCCCAGCGTCAATGCGCCAATCAGCATGCCAATGGCAAATCCGCGCTGCTCCCGAAACCAGGTTGCAATGATTTTCATGCCGGGCGGGTAGACGCCGGCGAGAAACATTCCCGTGAGAAACCGGAGCACTATGCCGAAATGTGCGGAATGGCACCACAGTGCGAACGAGGCGTTCGCCATGGCGCCCAAAAGGCAGGATGCGCCAAACACGTACCGAGGATTGATTACATCGGAAAGATTCAGCGCGGCGCTCAGCAGTGTGCCTGCGACAAAACCCAATTGCACGGCCAATGTCAACCAGGTGGCCTGAGAGGAACTAATCCCCCACTCTCGCGTCAATGCGGGAAGAACCGCGGAGCCGCTGAACCACAACGTCATTCCGCCAAGTTCCGCCAGCGAAACTAAAAGGAGGGCTCGAAATGGAGATTGGAGTCTCACAGCGTGTCGCGCGAGTTTAGCGACCAAGAGGGGGCCCGTCAAGGAATGCCCACCGCAGCCTGTTTGGGAAGTGGGCGCCCGAAATGCCCGACCGGTGATTACAAAACCCATTCACGATATGGCCGGCGTCAGTAACTGCGTCATGGAGGAGTGTGTGATTGGACTTTCAAGACTCAGATACGTTCCTTCTTTCAGCAACTCCTTAGCGACCCGTTGGTAATGGCCCATAGCAGCGCAAAAAGGTTTGGATCCGACGCTCACACGGGCCACCCCGAGTCGGGCAAGCTCAGCGATTGAAGGGGCCCCCGGTCCGGCCAGAATATTGACAGGGCCGTGTATGGCCTTCGTCAATCGGCCGATGGTTTCGCCGTCGATCACTCCAGGTACAAATAAACAATCGGCTCCTGCGGCACGATAAGCATTGGAGCGCCGCACGGCTTCATCGAGGCGGGATTCAGGTGCTCCAATCTGATCCAGAAAGACATCGGTGCGGGCGTTAATAACCAGTGGAACCCCCTCCTTTTCACTCAGACTTCGAATCGCCTTGATCTTCTCAACCTGAACGGTCAGGTCTTCCAACCGACGAACCTCTTCATGCATTCCGTCCTCAAAATTGATGCCGACAGCGCCCGCTTGAATGACGGTTCTCACGTTTTCTGTGACCGCTGAAACCGTTCGACCATATCCCGATTCGAAATCGGCCGTCACAGGCACATGAACGGCCCGGGCGATTCGCCCAATCCAGTCGACCATTTCCCGGCATGGAATTCGTTCACCGTCCCGATAACCCAGCGAAAAGGCAACGCCGGCACTGCTGGTGGCGATGGCCGGCGCCCCGGCTTCCTCGGCAATCCGTGCGCTCGCAACATCCCAAACATTCGGCAAAACCAAGATTTGATCACTTTCATGAAGACTCTTGAATTCCTTCGCGAGCGCAGCTTGAACTTGAATGTCCATGTGTTCAATCTCCTGACATCAATTTTTATCAAAGAGTGGCGAAACGCCCAACTCTGTAATGGCTATTAAAATCATTGTGAAAAATTCCACGGTACAGAAAAAGTTTTGGCCGTGCAAGACATTCCCGGTTTATGCTGTTATAGGATGCTGATGAAGCTCCGGATATCTCAGACTGACGACAACCGGGAGGTGCACATGCCAAAGCGGCTCCGAACGAAAGCGCGGGTTCTTGCCAGCTTAGTCCTCCTCATGAGTCTGGCGCTATTCATCCTTTCCGCCCCGCAGGAGGCAAAGGAAGCTGGGCAAAAGGCCGGTTCTCCGCCCACGGGTTCCATCATCAAGTTTTCATGCCCGCGTGCGTGGGCCGCAACTTCAGGGCAACCTACGCCGGAAGGCTTGGAATGGATCGCCAAGCAAGGATACCGGGCTGTCATCAACTTCCGGACTGACCAGGAGGGAGTGGACATCGCGGCTGAAGCGAACCACGCGCGCCAGTTGGGAATGAATTACATTCACATCCCGGCTCCGTTTCCTGAACTCCCCGACGAAGCGGTCGACAAATTCCTGGCGGCCGTCGCCGATCCCAAAAACCGGCCGGTCTATATTCATTGCACCACGGCCAACCGAGTAGGCGCATTTTGGATGATCTACTTGGTTACGAAGGAAGGTCTTTCCGTCGAGAAAGCCCAGGAGGAAGCTGCCGGCGTTGGTCTGAAAAATCAAAAGCTGATCGATGCGGCACGGAATTATCTTTCCCGCCATGCCCGGCCATAAATTAAAGTGGGATTCAATTGAAAATTTCTGAAGACTTACTTCGCTTTTCTTGTCGGGCGCTCTTGCCTGGGTCCATAGGATGAAACAAGGTAGTCCACGATAATTTTGACCTCGCGCTCCTTGACGGGCGCGCCAAAGACCCGGATCATCTTATCGACCTCGGTGGACCATTGCTTGGCATCTCTCCGAGGCTGCGTCACGATATAGTCGGTCGAATGGCAGACCCCACAACGATCTTCCACAACTTCCACTCCAGCGCCGCTTTTCAATTTCCCAAAGGGATGATCGGGAGGAAGCTGAATGGTTTTCTCCGCTGCAGACAAGAGCGCTGTCATTACAATGGCCAAGAGCACGATAGAAGCCCATCGAGTGAGTATCAAGTGCCACTCGGGGCCCCGAATTCCAGGCTTATTTCTTGAATTCAATCGACAGCTCCCAAGAAACTCTTCTTTACACAACAACGACTTCAATATGTTCGACCACATTGCGTTGATAGCCCGAGGGATTCCATCGCGGAATTTCGCTTTGGGATTCACCGAGGCGATTGAACGCCCGAACCAGGATGCGATATTCTCCGGCGACCTCAGGGCTCCATGCGAACGACCATTCGCGAAAGGAAAAAGGCCCTCGATCCACTCCCAATTTTGCCCTCCGCCAATTCATTCCCCGATCCAAGGAGAGTTGCACATCTTCAATCCCGAAGCCGCCGTCAAAAGCGATGCCCTTCAATAACACCCGGTTCCCGCGTGGCAGCCGTGCATGGTTTTCCGGAAAAGCAATAAAGGATCGAACTTTCAATCGGCTGATGGGGACGGTGTGTTGAGGCGTCGTTCCCGGTTCAACGCAGCCGCAAGGCGTGTCGGGAATTCGATAAGCTGTTTTTGTCCAGAAGTTTTCGTCCGGATGGTCCAACACCAGGATCTCTTCGAGGTTTTTGATCCAATAGTCCGCAAACCAGCCCGGGACGACAACGCGCGCCGGGAAACCATTCAGCAGGGGGAGAGGCTGGCCATTCATTTCATAAGCAATAAGAACGTTTGGATCATTCAAAATGCGAGACACATCAAGGCTCTTGATGAGATCCGGAACGGAAGAAAATGCCGGGGTGTCCAACCCGTTGAACGTCACCTGCAAAGCCCCCTCCTTGACGCCGGCCTTTTGGAGAACATCGCGAAGGCGGGCGCCCGACCATTCGGCACAACCCATTGCCCCGTCGCCCCACTGTCCTCCCAGGACACGAGGGGAAAACCGGCTGCGACTATTTCCGGAACATTGGGCCACCGCAGTCACCGAGACTTTATCGAACTGCGTTTTCAAATCGTTCATCGACAGCCGAAGGTCGTGCTCCACATGTCCACCGATGTGCAATCGCCAGGTATCCGCATCGACTCGCGTGGGAATGGGTGTGATGTGATATCGAACAAAAAATGCCTCGTTAGGGGTTATGGCCCGGTCGAAATACTTCATGGGTGTCTCGAGCTGCGGTGGACGCGAAGTCAGGAGAATCAAATCTGTCTTCTCCGGATATCGCACCATCGGGCGGGAAACCGAGTCATCCGATGGCGCGCCCCAAAGAAAGCCGGCGGGATGAAACCGGCGGCCGGCGAAAGAACTTAATCCTGCGCCTCCCAGCATCTTGAGAAACACACGGCGCGACGGAGCTTGCATAATCTCCTTCTTCGGCGGTCTCAGATCGCGAAACCGCTCTCACTTGGACTCAAGGATAATCCATCATCCAAAACCCGGGAGGGTCTGTCAAGAGGGGTGAAGCAACTCGGCCAAAAGCCCAGCGGACAATGACACGGGAAAATCATTCCTTCTCTCGCGGCCTCACCCATACGGCGCGCACGGGTGGCGGCATTTCGGAGTCGGCGCCTTTGACCGATTTCCAAATAATCTCGTTCAGCTCGATGTCGGGCGCGGAATCTTCCTTGGAGAAATTCATGGCCTGGCTGCGTCGAGCACCGGGCCCCCGCTCAGGATTCTTTTCGTCCAGCGACCAACCCGCGGGCAAAGCCTTGAAAGGCGTCAAATCCGCTTTGTGGGTGAATGCATTCCACATGGGCGTGGCCGCGGAATCGTACTGACTCATGGGTGGAAGGCCGAGAATCAGCTCGATGGTCCGCAAGATGGATGAGGTCGAATACATGGTGGAATCAACGAAGTTTCGCTTGGTGTAGGCGCTGATGACCAACGCCTCGGTGCGATGAGCGTCCACGTGATCGGGGCCGTTCTGGGCATCGTCTTCCACTGAAAAAATGGCGGTGTCTTTCCAATACTTACTGTGGGACACGGCTTCAACCAGCCGCCCCAAAGCCAGATCGTTATCCGCTACAAAAGCTCGCGGCGTAGGACGACCCGGCGTGGTGCCTTCGGTGTGGTCGTTGGGAAGGCGCATGATGATCAACTGCGGCAGATTTCCCTTCTTCTCGAACTCGCGAAACTCTTTCAGAAATTCATCGATCCGCTTTTGATCGGAGTAGGTCAGATCCCAAGGCCGGTACATGGGATCATAATGACCTTCCAGGCTCTTCTCCCGGGCGCGGGAAGGCGCTTCGTGAGTTTTCGAAGCTTCCACGAATTCTCCGTAGCTGCGGTAGCTCACTCCAGCTCGATGTGCGTAGTCCCACAAATATCCCTGTGTGGGCGAGGCCACCGGATAGCCCCCTTCAAATTCGTATTCTCGCCCGCGCTTCGAATAATTCGCGGGCCAGGTCTTCTCGACGTAGTCCGTGGTATAGGCGGCCGTGGACCAATTATGTCCGTCGGCACTGACCTCCGCGTCAGCGTACAGATTATCGAGCAACACAAACTGACGGGCCAGGGCGTGAAGATTGGGCGTTTCCTTCTCTCCAAAGAGCACCAAATGAGGATCGCCGTTCCCTTCTTTAATGTCGCCGAACACCTGATCGTACGTACGATTTTCTTTGATGATGTAAATGACATGCTTGATCGGCGAGACTTCTCCCCTCCGACCCGGGATGGCAGTTGCACCAGTAGAGGTTAGTGGTGTTCCTTTGAAGGGTGTGTTGGCGTATACCTGGGTTGTCATTCGTTTCAACGTGGCCGCGTCGGGATTTGGAATGACGCTGACCTCACCGATGAACAACGTCCCGATATACTGTTCATCCTTAGCCCGCTTCACGTATGGGTTTGGGCCCTGAGGATTCGCCATTGAAGACAAGCCCTTCCCGGCCGCCACATACAGCGTTTTGTCATCAGGACTGAGGGCCAGCGCCGTGGGATACCATCCCACCGGAATGAATCCCTCCACGACGCTCGGGGCCTTCCCGTGTCCCAAACGGACCACCGCCACGGCATTGTTGTCGGCGTTGGCCGCAAACAATCGCTTGCCGTCTTTCGTCACCGCGACCGCATTGGTGGTCGAACCGATGGGCGAATGGGGATGAAGCGCCACGGAAATGGTTTCAACCGCCTTGTGCGCCGTCACATCAATGATCGATACGGAATTGGAATTGGCATTGGCTACAAATAACCGGTGGCCATCAGGCGACAAAACCAGGTCATTGGAATGATCGCCCACCGAAATCTTGCGAACCTCACGAAATCCCCGAACATCCACTTCAGAAACCGAGCGTCCTCCCCAATTGCTGACAAAGATTTCGTTGCCGTCTTTGGACACAACGCAGGTGTAAGGATGGTCGCCCACCGCAATTGTTTTAGCAACCGAGAAGCTTTTGAGATCGATGACCGCGACTTCATTGCTCAAATTCAACGCGGCATAGAGGCGCTTCCCTGCCGAGTCGATGCAAAGCCCGGCGGGAAAAATATGCGCCTTCTTATCGCCCAGAGCCAGCTCGCCGGACTTCTCCTGAATTCCCTGATCGAAATGGAATCGAAAAATCTTGTTGTCTCCCCCTCCGGAGGCATACAACTGTTTTCCATCGGGAGAAAATTGGAGGCCCAACCATGCGGATTCCATGGGAATCGTGTTGACTTTCGTTTGCCGATCGAGATCGAGGATGTTGAGGCCGTTGCCGCCGTCTCCGTTGTTCGTCACCGCCAGGAATTTTCCATCGGGATGGATGACTATTCTCAAGGGCAGGTCGCCGGCAGGAATGTGAGTGCCGGCAGGCGTCAGCTTCCAGCCGTTGGGCAACAAGTAACCCGAGGCATAATCCGGGCTCATCGGAAGCGGGGACGGAATAATCCGTCGCGCCGGTTTTTTTTCGCTCTCCGGAGTTTTCTTGCCTTGACTGGAAATGACCACAGGACTGAGCAACAGCGTGGAAAGAAAGGCAATAAGAGCGTAACGAAGAACAGCATGATTATTCAGTTTTGTTTCAGACGGCATGTTTCCTCCATGGAGGGGTTTGCTTTCAAGAAGAGAAAAGCAAGGAGGTACAAGGGCCACATCTTACCACAGGCAAGTGAACTGCAAACTTCGTGAAGAGATCTCAAACCGCCTCGCGGAGGGAACTCGACACGTGGCCGGGGTGAGAGAACATTTCGAATAAATTCCAAACTCCAAAATCCAAATAGATTCCAATTCCCAAATTACAAACAAAAGCGAACTTCCAATGAGCTTCCTTCTGGGATCTGTTTCGAATTTTGGAATTTGATCATTGGAGCTTATTTGGAATTTGGAGTTTGGAATTTGGACTTTCTTCACCAAGTGGAAGCTCCCCAACTCGACACATCCGCTCTCATTTCGCCCAATTCTCCATAAACTTGCTGTCCTTGTGCTCCTGTTTGTCGATCAAAGCCTGAAACAATGCGCGCATTTGAGCGTAGGGAAACGTTCCAATAACCATGCGGTCGTTGATGATGAGGGTGGGCGTGGATCGAATCCCATGAGCATACTTGTCGGAGGTTTTATCGAACTCCGCGCCGGTGTTGATGATCTTCTGGACTAAACCCTGAACCGCCGGATCCCGGGAGGACTTTTCAACACCGTATCGTTTCGCCAATTCCTGCCGCCACACAGGGTCCTTTGCCTTCTCAAAATTCCCGAAGATCTCCTCGTTCAGCGCCTGGAATTTGGAGGCATCAGCGGCCGCCATGTAGGCCAACTCACACGCTCCCGGATGACGATTTTTCTCGACCACTTGATTGCATTTGGCCTCCAGCGGGAAGAATTGAAAGGCGACGTTGATCTTTCCCGGGAACTCCTTTCGGAGCTGCAGCAGTTGTTTATGAAGGAACAGGCAGTCGGGACACAAGAAGTCACCGTATTCCACAATGTGAACAGGGGCCTCTTCAAATCTCTCGGTGGACTTCACACTCCAATAAGTTGAAATGACACTGGGTGGTTTCACGGTGGGTAACGCAAAGTATTGCTCCACCACCTGCGTGGTTCCACCGCCCGACATGGCATCTCTTCGGGCAAAATGATACTGCCGCATCCCGTAAGCGCCTGCCAACATCAGCAACACCCAGACGGCGAAAAGTTTGAGACTGGGTCGCAGGAACCTGGACCGAAACCCGGCCTGATCGGAATCGATTCCATATTTCCAGAACAGAAAGAAATTGAAGAATGAAAAGAGGTAATAAATCGTGCACAGGGGGCAAAGCGTCTTGAGCCAGAGAACGGAATAGAGCAACAGCGCCAGGACGCCCACGAGGTTCAGCAGCGACAAGGTTTTATTGGTGCGTTCCAATTCGGCGGAGTTGAACACCATTCCCGATACCACCAACCCACCCACAAAAAGGCCAAACAGGCCGATCGGCACACCCAGGATTTGAGCAATCGGCGACGAGACCGCACTGCCGCAATTAAAGAACGCGCTGATGTCGCAAAAGGAGCCCTGATAAATTGAAATGGGATAGTTGACTTCGAAAAAATGTCGAAGGGTCAGGATGGAAGCCACCATCATTCCCGCTCCGGCTACCAGACTCAACATGCGAGGCCACGTCACGCCTCGGAGCGTCAGGGACGATTGCATAAAGTCCTCCCGGAAAACATATGAATTCCTGCCAAGCCCGCAAGAACCGGTGGGATGAAAAAGCGCGGGCCGGCGCCTCCTGTGGCGACACATTGTATCAAAACCAATCTTCGACTGTACTCCTTGATTTGAATACACCCCGGCCTGCTCCTCCTAAAGCACAGCCGTCCGTTCCCCCAGGATCGGCTTGGAGTATGGCCGGTCAATGCCCTAAAATATATTCTTGTTAACCTCAATATTTGGCGGCTGAATCTTTTGCCGATTCCGAAGTGTGAACGTCGTCCGACCGAGCCGTTTTTCGCCCGGAGATTTGAATCATGATTCATTTCGGTAGAGATGTTTGTTCAAACCTTGCCCTGGCTACACAGCGCGAATGGCTCGAAACGAATGGCTTGGGTGGATATGCCTCCTCGACGTTGATCGGATTGAACACTCGTCGATACCACGGACTACTGGTGGCGGCTCTTGAACCCCCCGTTCGAAGATTCCTTCTGCTGTCCAAGCTGGAAGAAACCTTGGTGATCGACGGAACTCGAATCGACCTGAGTTCCAATCAATATCCTGGAACGATTTACCCTCAGGGCCATCAGTTCCTGGTGGAGTTTGAAAAACAGTTTTTTCCTGCGGCCACATTTCAATCGCGGGAATGGAACATTCGAAAAACCGTTTTCATGCCTTACCTAAAAAATTCCGTCGGGGTTGAATATTCTTTCCACGGACCGTCAAACACTCTTGGCGGTTTTGAGATTCGACCCCTCATCGCTTTTCGCGATCATCATGCCCTGACATTCGAAAACGACGTTTTGCATCGCGACGTTGAAGTCATGCCGCAATTTCTTCAGCTTTCGCCCTACTCCGGATTGCCGGCGCTCGCCATTCATCACAACTCCGAAACTTTTGTGCGTGACGGATATTGGTACAAATCATTTGAATACCTGCGAGAGAAGGAGCGGGGCCAGGACTTTCGGGAAGATCTATTCAGCCCGGGTTATTTTCAAGCGCCCATTCGAAACGGAACGTGCTTATGGTTTTTGGCCGAGGTCGATGGCGCGGCTTCACACCGCAGCCCATTGAATCCAGAAGCCTTTGAGACCCTAAAGCAAACCGAGCTTCGTCGACGGCGGGCCCTGGTCCAGGGTATTTCGCGCCAAGATACAGCCCGGTTTTATATGCGCCTGGCGGCGGATCAATTTTTGGTTCGCCGCGCTGAAGACCGACGGTCAATTCTTGCCGGCTATCCCTGGTTCACCGATTGGGGCCGTGACACCATGATTTCCATCCCGGGGCTTCTGCTCGTGACGAACCACTACGCCGCCGCCCGGGAGGTAGTCCTGACCTTCGTGAAGTCCATGCAAAAGGGGCTCGTCCCCAACCGCTTCATCGATCGGCCCGAAAGCGACCACGTTGCCGACTACAACACGGTCGATGCCACGTTGTGGCTGTTTCAGTTGGTGTATTCACTTGCTCAACGCAGCGGAGATTTGAATTTCGTCAAACAGAATCTTTACGAACCTTTGCTGGAGAGCTTCGAATGGCATCGCAAGGGAACGCTCTTCGACATCCACATGGACGATGATGCCTTGATCACGGCGGGAAATTCAAATCTCCAATTGACTTGGATGGATGCCAAAGCCGGAGATCGGGTCATCACACCGCGCCACGGCAAGGCGGTTGAGATTTGTGCCCTCTGGTATAACGCGATACAAGTCCTGGGATTTCTTGCCAGGAAATTTCGCGACAAGGTGCGACAAGAAGAACTTGCGGCGCTTGAAAGTAGAGCGAAAGAAAGTTTCCGCCGAGTCTTCTGGAATCCGGCAAATCAACATTTAAATGACGTGGTGAATTCGGAAGGCATTGACGCCTCCTTGCGTCCTAATCAACTTCTTGCTGTTTCACTTGCATTCTCGCCGTTGTCGAAGGATCAGAAAAAAGCCGTAGTGAACGCGGTGACGAAAGCGCTCGTCACGCCCTATGGGTTGCGAACGCTGGCGCCTGACGATCCTCATTATTGCGGGACATACCAAGGGAATTCGGCCGAACGCGCTGCGGCTTATCATCAGGGAACCGTTTGGCCCTGGCTGCTGGGTCCCTATGCCACAGCTTATCTCAATGCCCACACGCGCACAGCAAAGAACAAACGTTATGTCCGCGGGCTGCTGCAACCGTTGTTGAATTATTTATTGAATGAGGGTGTGGGTCAGATTCCGGAGGTGTTTGATGGAGATGCGGCGAAAACTTCCTCGAAGGATGCCGCTCCGCCCGGCAAAGGCTGCATCGCTCAAGCCTGGAGCGTGGCGGAAATTCACCGCGTTTTAGTCGGGGAAATGTGAACTGGGGATTGAAGGAAGGTGAAAGGAAATTAATCCGGGCGCTGTCGAACTTCTTATCACGAAGAGGTGCAGGGCGCACCTTCGGTCGAACTACACGGGCTTTGTTATCACGAAAGCAAACCGACCTCTCGATCTTTTCTAAGAGCCTCCGCGCCATGCTGCCCAAAAGGTAGCACGAATTATAAGTCGCATCCGGGGGCGGTTCAGCTTGAGGGCTCGGAGTCGTTGGAGGCGGGCTCAATTGGTTCGGGGGTCACAGACCCCTCACGCTTGGCCAGCTTTCTTTGCGCGCGCCGCTCCGCCTTCGCTTGTTGTTTTTCCCTTCTTTTCAGTTCCTTCTGCCGTTTTTGGAATGTGGTCGGCATGGGGTCTCCTTCAAATGGCCGCCGGTGGTGACACGGCCGCGATAAATGGTCCTGAAACTACCAGCGGGGTTCGCGCGGCTTGCGTGCGGCTTCGCTATAATCCTCGTTCGAGAATCCACCCCGTCGGCCCTGCGGACGGCTGCTGGGGGCGACCCGGCTTTCCTTGGGACGCGCTTCGTTCACCTTAAGGGCGCGCCCGGCCAGTTCTTTTCCGTTCATCGCCGCAATCGCTTTGGCTGCCTCTTCGTCGTTGGCCATTTCCACAAAGGCAAAACCGCGGGGACGGCCCGTTTCCCGGTCCATGACCATTTGGACGCGCGTCACTTGTCCGAACGGCTGGAACAGGGCACTCAATTCGATTTCAGTGGTTTGAAAACTCAGGTTTCCCACAAATAAACTCTTCATGTTCCCTCTCCTTAACGTTCTGAACGGACCACCGCTCGAAAACGCAATTTATTCGCGCGCCGGCCTGCACATTCGTTGAGATCCCCCTTCAGAAACCCTTCTCGAGAAATACGCGAAACTGGCCCGAGCGTGACGGATGACGCAGCTTTCTGAGTGCGATGGCTTCGATTTGCCGGATCCGTTCACGAGTTACGGCAAAAACCTGGCCGACTTCCTCGAGGGTATGCTCACTGCCGTCATCCAAGCCAAAGCGCATGCGGATAATTTTCTCCTCACGCGGCGTAAGCATCCCCAGCAGGGACGCCATGTGCTCTTTGAAGTTATTTTTGATGGCAGCATCCAAAGGAGAGACCACCCGCTTATCCTCGACGAAGTCGCCCAAATGCGTTTCCTCGCCTTCCCCGATGGGCGTTTCGAAGGACACGGGGTATTGGGCGATCTTTTTGGTCTTGCGCACCGAGTCCACTGGAATATTCAGGCGCTTGGCAATCTCCTCTGAAGTCGGCTCGTAGCCGAGCTCCTGAGCCAATTGCCGCCGGGTCCGGAACTGCTGATTGATCGTCTCGATCATGTGGACGGGAACACGGATCGTGCGCGCTTGGTCGGCGATGGCGCGTGTAATGGCCTGACGAATCCACCACGTGGCATAGGTGGCGAACTTATAGCCGCGGCGCCACTCAAATTTGTCGGCGCCTCTCATAAGGCCGAGATTGCCTTCCTGGATCAAATCGAGAAAGTGCAACCCGCGGTGAGTGTATTTCTTGGCGATGGAGACGACGAGGCGCAGGTTGGCCTCGGTGAGTTCTTTCTTTGCCTGTTCGGATTCCATTTGGCCGCGCCGGATGCGACTGAGATCATGCCTCAAGCCGCTCTCGCCCGAATCGCGAACCGCCTTCAACTGCGAGCGAGCCGACCGCAAAGCCCGGCGCGCCTCGACGGCGCTCTCACCGCGAGCCGAGCGGGCGCGACGTTCCAGCCGCCCGATCTCGCGCTCCAAACTCAGGACATGCTCGGCCCTGTGCCGAACCAGGTCAATCAGGCGATTTCTTTCGCGCTCCTTGAACTCGATGGAGCGGACAAGTAGCGACATGGCCACACGGTTACGCGCCAATCGGCCCCGGGCCCGCCGATGGGCTCGATGATTCGAACTTGCGATTTTTTCCAGCCGGGCCGCCTGCCTCAGACCCGCCTCGTTGAGTTGCCCGATTTTTTCGATGGTGTTGAACGTCTGGCGGATCTTGCTTTCAACCTGTTTCGGGGTCAGATCTTCCCCGTCGAACCGAATTACTTCTCTCATCAACTTGGCGCCCTCGCGAAGCTGCGCACCGACGGCCAGGAGTTCCTTGATCAAGATCGGGGAGCGGGAGACGGTTTTGAACACAAGACGATGCCCGCGCTCCATCCGCTTGGCGATGACCACTTCGCTCTCGCGTGTCAACAGAGGCGCCACACCCATCTGTCGAAGATAGGTACGCACCGCGTCGTCGGACTTTTCCCCCAGGGCTGACGTCTGCTCGCGGACGGGTCTTCCACCGAGGGCAGCCTCATCTTGATCGATTCCGGCCGATTCGGCGACTTCGAGAGGCGAGTAGGCGGCAACCGCAACATCTTCAAAGACACCTCCGCCATCCCGCTCGAAAGCTCCCAAGAGCGTATCGGCCTGGTCTGTTGCAAGCTCCTCAGTCGGGATGATGTCGTTCACCTCGGCATGGAGCAGATCGTCGGGTTGCTTGCCCCGATCGATCAGATGATAAATGGGGTCGTATCTTTCCTGTTCCGTTGACAACGCAGGTTCACCTCTTAATCATTATCGCAATTAGCCGGCCCTTCTAAAAAACCGCGCCCCCGCAAGCACTCTTGTTCTGCGGAAAGGGACGACGCAGCTTTCCAGCCGGTGAACTCGATCCAGTCCCAATCCAGAGGAAAGGTAACGTTACCCTTCCATGAGCACTTGCAGAATCTCTCCTGGAAGTTGGGCCATTCGCGGCCGGGCTGATGAGGGGCGACGTGTCATGTCACCACGTGCCGATTCACTCTTTTCCGGGAAACCGGCGTCCACCCCCATCCTTTCCATGCGAATACCCAGCGTACGCTCCAGTTCAAATAAATCCGACCGCTGCTCTCTCACGAAGAGAGTGGACGCCAGGCCTTGTTTGCCGGCGCGTCCGGTACGACCCACGCGGTGAATGAAGTTTTCCGCCCACTCCGGCAGATCATAGTTGATGACGTGAGCGATGTCCTGAACGTGAATTCCGCGGGAAGCCAGGTCCGTTGCCACCAGCACGCGGAAACGTCCTTGTTGAAATCCCTCCAGGGCGGCCGTGCGCTGCGATTGCGAACGGTCACCATGGATCATGGCCGCTTGGATGCCCTGGCGATTCAAATTTTTGGCAATTCGCTCAGTGCCGCGCTTGGTGCGCGAAAACACCAGACACCGACCGCTCTCTTTGTTGAGCAGGTGGTGCAGCATTCCCTGTTTACCATCCACTTCTACTTCAAATGCCTGCAGTCGCACATTCTCCGACGGCTTCAGTGTGGATCCGAAGGCGAGGCGCACCGGGTTCCGGGTGTAGTCCTTCACCAGGCGCTCCATGTCTCCTTCCATGGTTGCAGAAAAACACATCGTCTGACGGTCTTTGGGAAGCTTTGCGGCTATCCGGCGAACCGCGGGAAGAAAACCCATGTCCAGCATGCGGTCTGCTTCATCGAGCACGAGGATTTCCACTTCGCGTAATTGAATCAGTTTGCGATCGAGAAGGTCTTCCAGGCGTCCCGGCGTAGCCACGACCAGCCCGGCTCCTTTGCGGATGGTCTTCAGTTGTTCGGTTTCGGAAAGCCCGCCGACGACCAGGGCTGCGGGACCGAGTTGTTTGCCCCGCAAAACGTTGTACATATCGACCACCTGCATGGCCAGTTCGCGCGTGGGTACGAGCACGAGCGCTGCGACTCCTGGTGTTTTTCGCCGGAGAAGCATT
Source organism: Terriglobia bacterium (assembly GCA_028716525.1). Taxonomy (GTDB): domain Bacteria; phylum Acidobacteriota; class Terriglobia; order JAIQFV01; family JAIQFV01; genus JAQUPQ01. The sequence continues at coordinate 88,685 of JAQUPQ010000007.1, forward strand.
TCCGCTACCGGGACCAAAAACGCCAGGGTCTTGCCGGTTCCGGTCGGGGCGGTGGCCAGAACATCTTGGCCTTCCAAGGCCGGCGGAATAGCCGCTGCCTGGACCGGGGTGGGGATAGAGAAATGAGCAGCCAACAGCCGCTCTTTTACAAAGGGTGAAATTGGAAGTTCTGAAAAATTTTGCATTCTACTTTCTTGCTGGCGCAATCGCGGCGCACACGGTCTTCCCGGCGAGCAGAACGGCTTGCATTGCCAGTCTTCTGTTAGATTACGCTGAAAACATCGGAGGAGACTGAAGGCGGGTGTTCTCAGATTGCTTATTGAACCGGAGGAACCGCACAACACAACCGCGGCATTAAGCGCAACAGCAGTATACCACACATCGATGAAGAGCGCCCTTCAAAAGGGGTGTCGCCGCTGGAAAGAACCGGGCAGGAAAACAAAACGAAGAAGGCGCGTCACGATTAACAGTGAGAAACTTGGGGGATGTGTCATCCATCTGGCGGAGAGGGAGGTGCGCGGGTCGGTGTTTCTGGATTTGGAGACAGGGCCATCTCAAACACGGGTCTCTTTTCAAAAGAGGCGCCGCGCCCATGTTGGTGAGCCCCAGGACGCTGTGTTATAGTCCGGTCCAAGCTCTTCCACATTCCCGGAGGTCCGATGATCCCGGCCAAACAGGCGACGAAAGTGGTCGTCGTTACGTCGGTGATGCTCTCGTTCATTTCCTTCTGGCGCGCTGCCGCCATTGTCCTCAACGATCTCGGCTCGTCGGCTTACTACGTCGGCGGCATTGCCGAGCAAGCGGTCGGACGTGCCGCCCCCTGGTTTATCTTGGGCGTCATGCTCTTCTCTTATGCCGTGCGAGCCGTCTATATCGAATCGTGCGGCATGTTTACGCGCGGCGGAGTCTACCGTGTCGTCAAAGAAGCGATGGGTGGCACCCTGGCCAAACTTTCGGTCTCGGCCCTGATGTTCGACTACATTCTGACGGGGCCGATCTCGGGTGTTTCCGCGGGGCAGTATATCGTTGGCCTCGTGGCACAAACGGCCACGCATTTGGGATATGCCTGGACCCCTTCGAAAGCGAAGATCAACCTGTTGGCCGCCGGCCTCGCCGTCCTGGTGACTCTTTACTTCTGGTGGCGCAACACGAAGGGCATCCACGAATCATCGGACGATGCGCTGAAGATCATGTATGTAACGACGGTCATGGTGGTGGTGCTGATTGGGTGGTGCGGATTGACGATCTGGACGCACCCCGCCATGAAGCGTCTGCCGCCGGCGCCGCTTCCGAACCACCTGGCGTTCAATCACGATGCCGTCGGATGGTTACCCCAAATCATGCCCGGGGCCCTGCGGCAACTGCCCCTGGTCGCGTCTCCCGCCACGACGCCCGCACCCGAGAAAGCAGCGCCCGAACCGCTCTATGGTCTCGTGCCCAATGCAGGTGTTCTTCTCGGGCTGATCGGCATCCTGATGGCGTTCGGACACTCGTTTCTGGCGATGTCCGGGGAAGAATCCCTGGCGCAGGTCAATCGCGAGTTGGAGTACCCCAAGCACCGGAACCTGGTGCGCGCCGGATTTGTCATCTTCGTTTACTCACTGCTGTTCACCTCGCTGGTTTCGTTTTTTGCCTATGCCATCATCCCCGACCTGGTCCGGCCACAGTATTTTGACAACCTGATCAGCGGCATTGCGTTATACCTGGTCGGCCCGATGTCGCTCAAACTCCTTTTCCAGGCATTCATCGTCATCGTTGGCTTTCTGATGCTATCGGGGGCTGTGAATACGGCCATCATCGGGTCCAACGGCGTCCTCAACAGAGTTTCGGAAGACGGCGTGATGACCGATTGGTTCCGCGAACCCCACAAGAAATACGGCACCAGCCACCGCATGATCAACCTGATCGTGATCCTGCAGCTTGCGACGATCATTGGCTCCCGAGGTAACGTCTACATTCTGGGCGAGGCTTACGCGTTCGGCGTCATTTGGTCATTTGCCTTCAAGGGATTGGCCATGGTTGTCCTTCGCTTCAGAGATAAGTCGCCGCGCGAGTGGAAGGTTCCCTTCAATATCAATCTGAGCCGCAATGAGATTCCGATCGGGCTGGGGGTGATCGCAACGCTGCTGTTCTCGGTCGCCGGAATAAACTTGATCACCAAAGAGGTGGCGACGATCAGTGGCGTGGCCTTCACGCTGGTCTTTTTCCTTATTTTTGAGATCTCGGAGCGCATCAACGAACGGAAAGAGGGGAAGGCCGCCCACGTCGAAATGGATCAATTCCAGACACACCCGCAAGAGAGCGTGTCCAACGAGAGCCTCGGCGTTCGCCCCGGAAACACGCTCTGTTTCGTTCGTGACTACCACACACTCGATCACGTTCGCAAGGCTCTGGAGTTGACGCACACGGGCAAAAAAGACTTGGTGGTGATGACCGTGAAGGTTCTAAAAGGACCCGACACCGGTTACAAGGGCATTCATGAACACCATCTTTTCACAAACTTCAAGCAGTTGCTGTTCACGCATGTGGTCGCGCTTGCGGAAAAGGAAGGTAAGCCCGTGTATCTGCTCGTCGTACCCTCCTCCAACATTCTCGAGGCCATCGTCCTCACGGCCGCGCAACTTCATTCGACGGAAGTCATCGTCGGACCCTCGGCGGTGCTGCCGCCCGCGGGACAGGCGGAGCATTTCCGAAAAGCCTGGGAGAAGCTGCGAGATCAAACCAAATCTCCGGTTCTCTTTCGTATCATCGACCCGGATGGAACCTTGCACGATTTTCCTGTGGGAACGCCTTCGGCGAGATCTGCAGGGAAGACAGCGCCCAGACATAAATGAACAGATGACGCGCACAGCTCACGCCCTCTTTCAGCCCGAACCTGGGCCAGCGCATCGCGCTACCGGTGGTTCCTTTATATACAGGACTCCAATCCCAAAAAGTGTCCAGCGCATCTTGATCCATCCTCACAAGAAATGTGAACTTGGTTTGTGTGTGTTTCATCGACCCCCTTGCGAGCTCCATTAGAAACGCCTGCGCATTAAAAAAATGAGCGGTCACAGCAGATGTGATGGTGGTGAAGGATCACCCGGCTTCGATCCTCCAACTCTTTTTCCGCGATAAACAATCCAACTCCATTCGGGCTGCACCCTTTTTCGGAACAGACATCGCGTTGCTTGCAATGTCTGTGTATGAGGGGTGAGCAGCCAATGGCTCCACGAGGCGAAGGTCTTTCACTGAATGCGCATCCGATGGATCCCAGTGGGCCACCCGACCTGAATCCCTGTGCGGGCTGAGGGTGGTCAATTCTGAACAGACATTAGAAGCGTTCTAAGGCAATCTTGGTGTTGATCGGTAGGAGTAAGCCAATGTCGCGTTTGCAACCGCGTCTCTTAGTGGTCGATGACGAGCCCGCCATGAGGGAAGTCGTATCCGATGTTTTGGCGTCGGAGGGTTACGAGGTTTTTACGGCGCAGGATGGCTTGGATGCATTAGATCGGTTGGTGCAACCCCTGCCTGACGTGATCATATCGGATTTGATAATGCCCCGGATGTCGGGGTTTGAGTTTTTGGCCGTCGTCCGCGAACGCTTTCCAAGTGTTCCCGTGATTGCCATAAGCGGGGAGTTCATGGGGAACCAGTTGCCGCCCGGGGTACTTGCAGACGCCTTTCTACCGAAAGGGGGTTTTACAACCGATCAGTTGTGCGGAAAGATTAATGAACTGATGTCGGCGCCTCCCGTGAGACCGTCATCAGGTTCAATCGGCGTTGCGCACTGATCGATCGAACGTGCCGATAGACAGGATCAGTCGGATCAGCAGTTCAGGCACATCACGACTAACATGGAAATGAAAAATTCGATGCAGTTCCGTCTTGCTTCTTTAACATGGATGCTCCTAATCTTTGTGGGGCTACGACAGTCTGCATTTGCGCAACAAGCGGATTCCAAACCCCTTGCCGCTCCGGCTCCACTGAACGTCGAGCAGGTGGTACAAAACTTGGTTCGGATGGACCTCGAACGCGCTCAAGCGCTGCGTGCTTATCAGGGAACCCGAATCTATCGGCTTGAATATCGCGGTCTTCCAGGCGCCCGGAGCGCGGAGATGGTTGTGGATGTCAAGTACCATTCACCCGAAACCAAAGAATTCATCATCCTGTCTGCAACCGGATCCAAGCTGATTATCGAGAAAGTATTTAAGAAGCTCTTGCAGAGCGAAAAAGAAGCGCTGGAGACGGAAAACCAAAAGCGCACGGCCCTCAACAGCGATAACTATACCTTCACGCTGAACGGATACGAAAGCACGCCGGCCGGTTCAACCTACCTGCTTTCGGTGGAGCCCAGAACAAAAAACAAGTTCCTCTACCACGGACGGATTTGGGTGGATGCGGAAGACTTTGCTGTGATGAGGATGGAAGTAGAGCCGGCGAAGAATCCCTCCTTCTGGACAAAAAATACCGAAGTTGAACAGGCCTACATTAAAGTGAGTGGTTTCTGGCTCCCCGCACAACATCATAGCCTAACCTCAATTCGCCTCGGGGGCCGAGCTGAGCTCACCATTGAATACAAGGATTATCAGATCACGGGCGCGAATTCGCCGAGTAATGTCAGCATTGCAACCAACTCTCGCTAGCAGCTTCATGATCGATATATTTCGACGCAAACAACCCACAGAGAGATGACACACATCATTTTCTCCGGCATTCCCGCGTTGATGCTGCACGGAAGTACTCTCCATAAACTGGGATAAGCAATTCTGACCCGATACGTGAGCCCCACTGGGCTGACCCGTCACCCGAGGGGTCGATAATGATGGCAGTCGCCATCGTGAACTGGCCGCTTTAATCACCACGCACTTGGCGAACCATCAGACCTCTTCCAAGGTCGAACCCGAGCTGAACTTCATCTGTCCCACCCTGTATCTTCTCCGCGCCAACTCCAGTGAGCACTTTTGATCAAGCTGGTGAGCAGTACTGGGCTGACACGCAAATTCCCCTGGGGTATAAGAACTGTACCCCGAGATGCAGCCAGGACCCGGTGGGAGTCGGATGGCAAAAGACAAAGTGCTTATCTTTTCCATTCTCTCTACTGGGATCGTCGTGGCCTCTCTTTTGGGGTTACATCCCATGGAACGACCGCATATCTAAGGAGGTGTGCAGTGAATCTCAATATCTTGAACCGAATGGTGGTGGCTGTCGTAATCAGCACGGTGTCGTTGGTGGGATGGACCATACCGACCAACGCCCAGCAACCACCGCAGGAAGAGCAACAACCGCAGAAAGACCAGAAACAGCAGAAAGACAAAAATAAGGAGCAACCGCCGGCGCAGCAACAACCGCGCGGCCAACAGCAGCCCCAGCAAGATCAAAGCAAACAACCACACCAACAACCTGCTGAACGGCAACAGCAACCGGACCAGAACAAACAGCAGCAAGAGCAAGATAAACAGCAGCAAAAGGCCCGGCAGCAGGATCAGCAGAATAAACAGCAGGAACAACGGATTCAGCAGCAACAACAGCGGGTCCAACAGCAGCAACAGCAGGATCAGCAGAACAAACAGCAACAGCAGCAACAACAACAGCAACAGCGCGTTCAGCAGCAGGATCAGCAGAACAAACAGCAGGAACAACGGATTCAGCAGCAGCAACAGCGGGTGCAACAGCAGCAACAACAACAGCGCGTTCAGCAGCAGGATCAGCAGAACAAACAGCAGGAACAACGGATTCAGCAGCAGCAACAGCGGGTGCAACAGCAGCAACAACAACAGCAACAGCAAAAGGACCAGCAGAATAGAGAGCAGCAACAACGCGTTCAGCAGCAACAGGATCAGCAGAATAGACAGCAACAGCAGCGCGTCCAGCAGCAACAACAACAGCAGCAGCAAAAGGACCAGCAGAATAGAGAGCAGCAACAGCGCGTCCAGCAGCAACAGGATCAGCAGAATAAACAGCAACAGCAGCGCGTCCAACAGCAACAACAACAGCAGCAGCAAAAGGACCAGCAGAATAGAGAGCAGCAACAACGCGTTCAGCAGCAACAGCAGCAGCAGGCTAAGCAACAACAATGGCAGCGGGACCAAAATTGGCAACAGCGCGTACAGCAACAACAACAGCAAGACCAGAATCAGCAGCAAGCACGCCTCTCGCAACAGCGTCAACAGCAGCTTATTACGGAGCAACAGCAGCGTCTCACTCAGTACCGGCAAAATTTAGATCAGCAGCAGAGTGTCTGGCAGCGGCAAACATCAAATCTTCAGCGACAAGGGCGCACGGCTCAATACCGTTTTCAGCAGCAATATTGGGACAACGTACGCCAGCAGCGATTTCGTCTCAATGATCGCCACGATTACGACAATGATCCATACTTCTATACGGCTTGGAACTATCGTTACAAGCGGGGCAACCGCTACTACGAGACGAATCAATACGGGGCCAATTTGCTTCGGGAGGCCGTGAGCTACGGTTATGAGCAAGGCTTCCTGGCCGGACAGGCAGACCGGCAGGATCGCTGGCGTTATAACTACCAGGCCTCCTATGCCTATCAAGACGCGAACTACGGCTATGACGGTTTTTATGTAGCCCAGGATGAATACAACTATTACTTTCGGCAGGGTTTCCGTCGCGGCTATGAAGATGGCTACTACAGCCGCTATCGATACGGCAGCTATTCGAGCGGGAAGTACACAATCCTTGGCGCCATTGTGGGGTCAATCCTCGATATGCAAGCGCTTCGCTAAGGACTGCAACGGCGGTATCTGAAACAAGCGCCCGGCTCCATCGACCGAGAAGAGCCAGTGGAGTCGGGCGTACCCCCTTGCGAGAGGGGGGCAGCCGGAAACATCCATGAAAAACAGACGGACTTCCATTCTGAATTCCAGGGGAGCGTGTGACCCGACCGATTTCTTGGTCCAGCGGGAGAGCCACCAACACTGAGCAGCACCCTCACAGATTGGGCTGAGCAACTTTGACCAACTTAGTGAGCCGTACGGAACCGACACGCGCTTCGCCTTCGGATATACACATGATGTAACGTTGATTCGCTGAGATGTACGCCTACATGAACTCAGGATTTCAAAACGGAAAACTCAATATGACTTGGAGAAAACTTATGAAGACACGATGGTGGATGACTGCTTGTGCGACGGCGCTGCTGGCATTGATGTGCAGCGCAGCTGTAGCACAAGACCGGAATGACCATGACAATGACCGGAATCGCGGCCAGAGTAAGAAGGCGTATCGCCAGTTCAACGAGAATCAACGCCAATACGCGCGCACGTATTACGAGCAGCACCATGACCAGGGCCTCTTTCGACAGGACAACCGATGGAACGACGACTACGAAAGCCGGATTCATCCGGGCTACGTGCTCGATAGAGATATGCGCAGGCTGAGTCGGCCGGCACCCTATGATTTGACGCGAGGTTTGGGCCGTCCTCCTCGCGGCTACCGTTACGTCGTCATCGGCGGACATGTGGTTCTGGTTGACAATGCGTATCGCGTTCATGACGCAATTCACTTTGAGATTAACGTTGGACATTGACGTAGAAGAGATCCGCTTCCTCACGATGGCTGGCGGCGCGGAATTTACCCAGTACAGAAAGCTGAGATTCTGCGAGCCAAGTCGTTGTCGTCGCCTCTACGTCACTTGGTAAATATTTCGACAGGGCATTACAAGGAGCAACCGTGATGAAGCCAAGCACCAAAAATAAGGCTGAAGGCAAGTTTCACGAAATGAAGGGCAAGGTCAAGGTGAAAGCAGGACAACTGACGCATAACCCCGATTTGGAAGCCGAGGGCTCAGTTGAAAAGGTGGCCGGGAAGATTCAAGGAATCATCGGCCGGGTGGAGAAAGCAATCCAACAATAACAACACCGGCTCGTAGTCCTAAATAGTTCGTCAAGGGAACTGCGGACACGCCGGTCAGTGAGTGTAAGTACAAAAAAGGAGCTTAAAATGAAAAGACTTAGTCTGATTTTTCTGTTGTTGACTTTCTGTACAACGTTATTTGCCGGTGAAAGCCAACTTCAAAAGGCAACCAACGTTGTGAACGAGATCATGGGGACTCCCGACAAAGGTATTCCTGATGAGTTGCTGGAAAGGGCTGTGTGTGTCGGCATCGTTCCTTCGCAGGTGAAGTTCGCCTTTGGAGTTGGTGGCACTTATGGACGCGGTGTGCTGGTGTGCCGCAAGGGAGGAAACGGGGCGTGGAATGCCCCGTCCATGTTCACCCTGGGCGCCGCGAGTGTGGGATTTCAGATCGGCGGTAAGGCAACCGACGTCGTCTTCCTCGTGATGAATCCTGAAGGTATGAAGAAACTGGTTCAGGACAGCGTCAAACTGGGCGCCGAATTATCCGTAGCGGCCGGCCCGGTGGGTCGTTCCGCCGAAGGCGCCACTGACGCCCAACTCCATGCTGAGATTCTCAGCTACTCCCGGACCCGGGGATTGTTTGCCGGGGCCTCGCTCGATGGGGCCGTGGTCAAGCAAGATAGGGAAGACAACGAGAAGCTCTATGGACGCAAGGTGACCGCGAAAGAAATTCTGATCGACGGCACGGTGCGCGCTCCTCGGGCTGCTCGGGGCTTGAACAGCACACTGACCAAGCACTCCCCCAAGGGTGGACAAACGTTCGCCCGATTGTAAGGACTAACCAGGGCAGCAGGGCGATCGTCGACATCATCGACCTCGCCCTCTGACCTGGGCACGTTCGCGGCCTGCGGCCTTTCATCAAGTTGAGCACGGCCAATGACATGATCAGGTACCTCCCCCGCCCCCAAACGGTTCTTCCTCCGCTCGGGTGGGATCAGAGGTGCGGGAGGGCTGGAAATGAGAACCTCCAAAAAGGCGCACTTGAGAGGCATTATCTTCGGCCGTGTGTGAAAGTCCTGCCGATTTTGGCGGCCCTGCGCGAAAAGCAGGGGGATTGGTACATCGTCAGCCCTAAGAGTTGACTACACGGAATTCCCGGGGAATTCTTTGTTTGCATTGAACTCGCTCTGGGGAAGAAGTCGGCGTCAAGCACTCCGGCTGATTGAAATCGCCGTCTGAATGGCGGCCAGTAAGAATAAGGAGAATGGATTATGAGGGCTCAATGGATTTCCAGAATTCGTCGCGGCATGGGTGCGGCTTGTGTCACTTTTGTCTTTGCCGCCGTTGGAATGGCTTCTGATCGCGTGGCAGTGCCAGAGGGCACTGTAATCGAATTGCAGACGACTTCATCGCTCGATTCCAAGACTGCCCAGCAGGGCGATACCTTCTCGACAACCGTTGTGCGCTCGATCTATGTCGATGGCATTCTGGCTATCCCGCAGGCAAGCTCGGTCGATGGACGGGTGACGAACGCGAGGCCGGCTGTTCGAGATTCTCAGTCGGGTGTGATCGGCGTGGAGTTTTTTCGTTTGAGGCTTCCCGATGGAACCTCTTATGACCTTTCCGGCGGATTGACCAGCCTGAAGCCGGGTGAGCGTGGAGATAATTCGGGCCGCAATAACGTCTTCATCGGAGGAAGCGGGAAAACGGTCATTGGCGCGCTGGCCGGTGGTTTATTCGGTACGGGTTCCGGAATGCTCAACTCGTTGTTGTCGGCCGGGTCGGAGGCGCAACTGCCCGCAGGATCCAACATCGCGATGCAACTCGTGAACGCGATTACGATTACGCCGACCGATCCGCAAACTCAGGATCCAGACGAAACAAATCGTCGTACCGTCTATACCTCCACGAGGATGGTGCGGAGTGCCCAAACGGCGCTGCACGACCGGGATTTCTACAACGGATCCATTAATGGTCAACTGGACCGCCAGACTCGCCAAGCCCTCGCTGATTTCCAAAGCCAAAACGGACAGCCGGTGACCGGCGATCTGGACCAGCAGACCGCTGCCCAGCTTGGATTGATCGGGAGCAACCAGGGTTCTGAATGGACCGATCGTCAGCTTGCCGCCTCGATTTACCGAAAGGCGCAATCGCTTCAGAAGAATTATGAGTCAAGCTTGGGAATTCAGGTCAACGACATCCGTGCGGGGTTGACCTCCGATCGACTACTGACCGAAGGGGATCTGGACCTCCTGCTCCAGGCCAATAGTTTCTCAAATGCCGCCGCTTGGTATCAGCAAGCTACTGCGAATGCCCCCAATGTTGAAGGTCCCAGGATCGCCGCCCACATCCTCGAGAGCAGTGCCCAGCGAGTGGAAGCAGGTTTGCTGAGGACGCAACAAAATTCTCAGTTCAGGCAACAATGGGCAGGAATCCAGTCAGACTTAAATCGCGTGGGTGTCAACAACTCGGAGGACAACAACTCCGGGTCGGTTCCGGACTACAATTCCGGTCAGGCTTCGAGCACCGGTCATTTTCAATGGCAAGGATTGGTCGACGGAAGCGATAACATCCGATTGCATGGCTCTCGCGTGGACATGGCCCATTTGACCGCGGGGCAAGTTCAGCAGGCCACCTATCAACTCTCATCAGCACTTCCGCTCAGTCCTGTCCAGGTCACCTTGCGCAAGGTCCGTGGAAGAGGCCAGATTCTTCTGTTGGAACAGCCGACCGCTTCCAATAACTACACCGCGGTGGTTCAAGTGAACGATCAGGACGCTTGGGGAAGTGCGTGGTATGAATTTACGCTTGATTGGTAAGTTGAAACTTAATGCGCACGACCGCCGAGACCACGCCTGGGGCGTTTGACAGTGAGGGGAAAGGAAGACACACATGAACAAGTTTACTGTGGGGCTCGTCCTGTTGATTATCGGAGTGGCTCTGCTCCTGGTCGGCGGGATTTCCTATACAACTCAGGAAAAAACCCAGATAGGTCCGATCGCCATCGAGCATCCGGAAGAGCATCACATTCCCTTCTCGCCCTTAGCGGGAGCGCTTCTGAGTTTGTCGGGTGGGGCTTTAATGCTTACCGGGCGCGGCAAAAGCCATCAAGAGTAACTTCACGCAAGAGAGAACGATGGGCAAGACGATGAGGGGTTTCCTTCTTGTGCTGCTTTTCCTGTTCAGTGGCAGTTCCGTTCTTAAAGCGCAGATGGACCCCTATTTCACTGCTATCAATTATCCTGTTCCGCAGGACACGTTGATGGTGATGCTGCTGTCGGACTTCCAGTCCGCGCGATCCAGCAACGATTTCTTCACCGGCATGGGTATGGTGCAGTATGGGCTCACACCCCGCTGGACGGTGGGGTTTATGGCGGAGGGGCAGAAAATCTTCGGTTTGCCTGCCACCTACGGGGGGCTGCGGATCAATAGTTACTTTCGCGTTTTTCCAAACGACCACCTACTGAACTTCACCCTGTATGGCGAGTACGAAGGCCTAAATGGGGCGGCGTTGTACAAAATGGAGGTTGCCGGATTCGGCGGCGAAGACTTGAATGAGCCGCTGGCGCTGGCACGGCGTACGCCCGTCCGCACTTTCGAGCAACGAGCCATCATGTATCATGATTGGGGTCGGGTTAACCTCACCTTCAATTTCATCAATGAGACTGGGCTGGAAAGCGGCGAGAACGACTTCGGCTATGCTTGGGGAGTGTTTCGGCAGGCTGCATCTATGGCCATGGAGACAGACAAAGACATGGCCGGAATGGGGGGAATGCCGGAAAAGAAAGCGCCTCCGGTGTTTTCATTTCAACGGCTGGGCTATGGGCTCGAGATGATAGGGGCGCTCGGCAACACGGATCAATTCGGCTTCGACTGGCAACGTCAGCAGCACTATGTGGGTCCTGTCTTCAGCTATTCCGTATCGAAACACTGGACCGTTCGCGTCGAGCCGGCATTCGGACTCTCCAGCGTAAGCGATCCGTTTGCGCTGCGAATGGGGGTCGGATATTCGATCGATCACCTTCTGCATCGCCGATCACCGGCTCCGTGAAAGACGATGCGGGTTTGGGCTCTGTCCCGGCGGAGTTGAAACGAGCCGTGGTTGTCACACTAGCACTGGTCCGGTTTTTATCAGCCATCAATGGGAGAACACCTGGGAGATGAAACAACAACAAAGGAGATGAGGCCATGACAACGACAAAACTGCTGTTCATATCGATTTTCGCATTATTGCTAACGAGCTTTTACGGTGCGCCACTGCAAGCCCAAAACGCCATGCAAAGTTCCGGCATGGACATGAAGAACATGAAATCAGAGATGGAGCAGATGCGTGCGCAGATGGAACAGATACAGACCCTGATGAAGGACACCATGGCCAAAATGGCGGCCGCCGATGCCGCCATGAAGAGCCACATGGAAACGGAACAGGCCAGCATGAAGAGTCAGATGGAACTGCAGCAGGCCATGATTAACCATCTACAAACTATGACGGATCACATGCAGACTCACATGCAGATGATGACTGACCGCATGGCCATGAAGCCGGATCCCATGGATGTTCACAAGAAAAGCGGGGCGACGAAGCAGAAAGATAAAAAGATGATGGATGATCAGAAGAAATGAGTCTGACAGAGTCCCGTATTCTTCAAGCACACTTTTGCGGGTCGCAAACAGAGCAGAAGACGACAGGGCTGTGCCACCCGACGGGGATTTTGCCGGCCCCCCCGATAAGTTCAGCTCTCATCAATTGGCCTGAGCAGTTTTGACCGAACCGGCGAGCCGTATTGGACTGACACGCGAATTGGCCAAGGGTATAAGAGGTGTAGCCCGCGATGGCGGCGGGGATCCGCGTGAAGCCGGTAGCACGGGGAGGAGAGAATCGACATGCTCGCAACTGTTTTGATCGTGGTGGTACTTTTGATGTTGGTGGGCGCACTGCCCAGATGGTCGCACAGCCGAAGCTGGGGTTATGGGCCCAGTGGAGGGCTGGGCCTGATTGTTGTGATTCTGATGGTCCTGCTGCTCTTGGGGCGGCTTTAAAGGCCGGAATCTGGTCGGGCGCCTGCGAGTCCCGCTCACTTTAGGGGCTGCGCCGTTGCAGCTCTGACCGAGAAGCCGCAGGCGATACTCAACAGTGTATGACGGGGAGCGGATGCACAGGCGCCTCCCTCCAAAAACAAGGAGGTCAACAAGTCATGCCTTTACTTCAAATATTCTTGGTTCTGATCGTAGTAGGTGTTCTGCTCGGGCTGGTAAATCACTTCGTGCCCATGGCAGGGTCCATTAAGTCGATCTTGAATGCCCTTGTGGTCATTCTCGTGGTGGTGTGGCTCCTAAATATTTTTGGACTTTTCCATTCCATCTCCAGGATGCACCTGAGGTTGTGAAAAAACATCAGCCGGCGACGGACGGAACAGCCCGTATGTTCGTCGGAAGCCTTTACAAGATTCACCGATGTTGCTTCGCTTGGACTTCTTCAATCACGGAGTATGCCTGTGTCGCTCATCGTGAAATTGAACTCTAAGCTCATTAGCGTCGAGGCAACCATGAGAATCATACTTAGATCGGCGGTATTCCCGGCTGCCTTGTTCCTGATGCTGGCCGGTTGCAGCGGAAAACCATCCGACGAGAGTTCGAAGAGTGAAAGCGCCAAGCCTCAGGCCACGCAGGCGGAAACCCAATCGACATCTCAGGGCACCTCGCCCGCCGCGAAAAAGGCGCCCGAGGAGTCCAAAGCGGTGACTCCTGAGCCGCTCCAGGGCCGCCCTTCGAAGGCTCTCCCGGTGCCGTCCGAAGAGAAATCCAAGACGGTGTCTGCCGAGCCGAAGAAGTTGCCTACTCAGGACGTCTTCATGTTGAGAGATTCACCACTCGGCGTAGTGAGGTTCGAGCACAAGCTTCACCAGGAACGGGCAGCACAGAAGTGCGAGACGTGCCATCATGCGTCCCGGGCGGAAAAGCCTGCCAAGGCGGCCCAGCAAAACTGCTTTGACTGCCACACGAAACCCCCTCAGCCGGGGATGAAAACGGGACGGCAGGCAGCGTTCCACAATCCCACGGCCCAGGCCGGCACCTGCATCGAATGCCACAGGATGCAAAACGCCCAGGGCAAAAAGGCGCCGACGAAGTGCATGGAATGCCACAAGAAGGAGAACACCTAGTTCTATGTTTGATTGCTGTACCCTCGTCCGGAAAGATGTGGCTTTTCTGAGGGAGGCGTTGGGAAGTTGTCAAAACCAGATTACTCTTGCGATGACCGGTCGGTTTTGTGCAAGCATACGGAGGTTGTTATGGCCCATCAGAAAAGTCAGCCGGCCGATTGGTCAGTCTTCTTGGCTGGGTTCCCCAGCGAGAAAACCGCTATCCAGTACGGCGCGAACCGCACGATCTTCTCGGAAGGAGAACCCGCGAATTCCGTCTTTTACCTTCGAAAAGGCAAGGTGGATCTCGGCGTGACATCGAAGCATGGAAAAGCAGCGATCCTCGCCCATGTGGGCCCCGGTGAGTTCTTCGGCGAAGGATGTCTCGCCGGCCAGCGATTGCGCATCGCCACGGCTACCACGATGACCCATTGCAAGCTGGTCAGGATTGCCAAGCCGCTGATGGCGCGCCTGCTCCACGAACAACACGGTTTCTCGGAATTGTTCCTCACGCATCTGCTTTCACGCAACATCCGATCCAAAGTGGATCTCGTCGATCAGCTCTTCAACTCCACCCAGAAGCGTCTGGCTCGGACTCTCTTGCTGCTGGCTCATTTTGGCAAGGAGAGCCGGGCCGAAAGTGTACATCCCAGAATCAATCAGGAAGACCTGGCGCGAATGGTCGGCATATCTCGGTTGCGGATCAGTAATTTCATGAAGAAGTTCAAGAAGCTGGGCTATGTCGATTACACCGGCAGCGGTGGGTTGACGGTTCGTAGTGGCCTTTTGAGCGTGATCCTGCACGACTAGCCTCGATGTCGATCCCTCCGTAATCCCTGCCAGCCCCGCCCGACACACCGAAGAAAAAGGGATTTGCGGGACCAAAGAAATTATCTAGCCGGGCCGTCTAGAAGTTCGGCGACCCGTCCGGACGCGTGATGTTCTAAGTGATTTGGCTGGCGTGGTCCTGCGCCTCGGGCGCCCGCTCCAAAAACTCCTTTGCGACGCACTGGGAGTGAATAACCGTGGCCATGTCGTGATGGCTCTTGTAACGCAGGAGGCAAACCAGTTCGGTGGCGAGCGCTACCTGTGCCAACAAAAGTATCCCCAGCCCCCACCACTAAGCAGAAACATCACCACAATAACGATCATTGGAGTCCCCACGTGACATCTCACGGATCAAAGTGAAAGCATTGACGCCTGATAGAATCGCGAGATCAAAGCACCTTTCCTGGACTGCTATCTTCCTTCATCACTTGTAGCCGTGTGAGCGAGCGGCCTATCACCCCTGACGTAGTCGGCGCCGCCCTCTCCGGTTACCGAGATATCCTGTGCTCCGGTCCGCTCCAAGATGTCCTTGGCGCGCTTCGTCCACTTCGCATTGTCCGAATGCACGGACAGGAGGATTCCGCCCTCTTTGACCCGCACCTCGTAGCGCAGGGCCTTGTGTTTGGGGATTCCCATCCCAATCAGCGCGCCAGCGATTCCGCCCACGGCGCCACCTGCGCCAATCCCGGCAAGGACCGCCATGATGGGACCGGCGGCGATAAACGGACCTAAACCTGGTATCGCCAGGGCGCCGATTCCCACGAGCCATCCCAGTGTGCCACCCACCACCGCGCCGGTTCCGGCGCCTGCCGCAGCGCCCTGTGGCGCCTTGGTGCCTTTCTTGAGGGCAAAGTCCTTGGAGACTGCTTTTTCCGGAAACAGCACGGAAATATCCGTGTTTCGAAATCCGACCTCCTTCAAGACGTCGACGCCGTTCTCCACGGCGGCGTAGTTCGGGTAAATACCCAACACCGCTATTTTTGCTGCCATGTTCGACTCTCCTTCTGGCGTTCGCCGGGCGACCAAGGGCGCCCCCGGCAACATCCGCCTGTGTCTAAATTCGGGGCACTTCTTTTATAACCCCGGATAAATTGGATGTCAGTCCAGTAGCGCTCACACGTTTGGTCAGAAATGCTCATCGCCTTTAATCGGCGCAAATACGCGGCGGCTTCCCGTGCCGAGGCTGGTTGACAGAACCTGCGACAGCAGTTCCCAAGCACCCCACCGGACTCACCAACCTGCTCCATGGAAAGAAAAATCGGTGTGAGGAATCAATCGAGTGTTTCGATGATAATTTGCAGAGGCTTTGAGGAACAAAAGAGAACCAAAACACTTTTTGGCGGCTGGAGGTCTCTTGAAGGTGGCGTTGTTCACCGATGGTCTTTCTCGGGATCAGGCAGGCGGCGGAGCCGGTAAAAAATTCACAAACCGCTAGAAAGTTTCCGGCTCCGCCTCAGAGAGGGAGGGCTGGTGTTGCAGACTCGTGTTGGATTGACTTCCTAAAATATTCACCAAACTCAAAATTGAATGGCTGCCACAGGAGAGGCAGTGATCATTCCTGGCCCGGCTGATCATCTGACAGTCTTCGCACAGCACCGCATGGTCGAGCGGTATGAGGTCGACCGGCTCAGACGTCTTCGCGCGGCGGCGATGGCGCTCCGCGCTCCGCGCCTGGTCGATGACCTTGCGTCCGGCATCTCCCGCGATCAGCGCCATTGTTCTGGGCCATCGCGCCAGCATCTTGTCTGTCATGTCCTTCTCCTTCGTTCCCGTCTCGTGTACTGGATTGTTCGTCCAAAGATTTCGCTTTTTCCCGACACTTATACCGTTTGTGATTGGGTGTGTCAGTTCCACATTGACCACGTATCTGGTCATAAATGTTCATCCCCTTTACGGAAGGCAAACACCCGGATGGGGTCCGCGGAAATTACGAAGGGCTCAACAGGGAACAGGCGCGAGGGCAATCTGTGGGTAGCCGAAGAAGGCTTAATTTGGCGCTATTCACCCGTTGAAGGCAATGGGAGCGGAATTCGGATTTCTCAAAGCCGCTTCAGATTAGCAACTGCCATCATTGGATTCGGAAACGCGGTAGCGCGTGGCCCTAACAAGTTTCAGTAGTTACTCATTTTGAAAATTTCTTTGCCGGGGTGAGGGTGCCGCAAATTTATTTCAAAATGAGTCACTACCCAAAGCTCTCATTACGAGGAGCGCAGAGCACCGAACCCATCACGGAATGGAGGCCGGGTTTGCGGAGGATAAGGGCCGCAAAAATACTCGCATTCCCTACTGCGGGGATGCTTTAGCTTTGCAGATTCTTGCGCGGCGCCCTGACGTTCCAGACATACAGGAAGTTGGTATCGCTGGCGGTCGCAACTGTCCGCCCGGCTTTGCGGGTTGCGCGGTTCAGGGCTGAACGTACCTTCTCTTTGCTTTCCACCAATTCCGCCAAGGGCACTTTGATGGCTGAACCATCCTTCAGCTTGTCGAGATCCTTGAGGATGGTGGAGACAATCTGCCGGTGCTTTCCTTTTCGCCCTTGTGGAACGTTGGCCTGAGTTATCGTCCTAAAATGGGCTGGAGTTTTGTCAGCCTGTGGACTCATACCACCTCCGCAAATTTTTGACGTTAAATTTCCGTGACGCTATCGTATCTCGACATGACAATAAAGTGCAAGTAAAACTTCGAACCACTAAAGGTTCTAGCCGACGCCCCCCCCACGGTGCAGATCGCTAGCCTAGGAACGCCGTTATTTCGGCCGATGCGGCGCCCTAAAGGGCTAGAAAAGATTTCAAAAAGAGTTAACCCGTAGCGGCTGTGACTTGATAGTCTTCAAGCGGAACAAGAGAGGAAATGCAATGTCAAAAACGAAAAAACCGAAAACTCATTTTCAGCAGGTTCCGCTGGAGATAGTCAAAGTTATCGCTGAACAAGAAATTCCGGACGATAAATTGATGGGAAACAACGTGACCGTGAAACCTCCTCAAAAGAGGAAGAGCAGAAGGCTGTCATGATGAGCAAACGAATTTCTATCGGAAGATCCTCCTTCAGCAAGCAGGGGGATGCTGTTACGGCGCGCAACAAAAAAAGGAAACCCGAGGTTATCACGGCAAATCAGAAGAACCAGTCTGTCGATTGGGAAGCCCTCCTTGCTGGAATCAACGGAGGGAAAACCGTGCTTGAATACACCGCAAACCGCATCATCTACCGGCAGGGAGATCCTGCGGATTCCGTTTTTTATCTCCGACGAGGCAAGGTGAAGCTGACGGTGACATCCCAGGAGGGCAAGGAAGCGATCGTCGCCATTCTGGGCGCCGGTGAGTTCTTCGGCGAGGGATGTCTTGCAGGCCAACTGTTGCGCGTTTCAACGGTTGTCGCGATGAGCGATTGCTCTTTTGCCCGGATTGAAAAGCCGCGGATGGCGCGCATGCTCCACGAGCAGCACGACATTTCGGAATTGTTCGTCACGCACCTGCTTTCACGCAACATCCGCTATGAAGAGGATCTGGTCGACCAGCTTTTCAACTCCAGCGAGAAACGCCTGGCCCGGATTCTTTTGCTGCTGGCTCATTTTGGCAAGGAAGGCCGATCCGAAGCTGTCGTTCCCAGAATCAATCAGGAAAACTTGGCACAAATGGTGGGCACCACGCGTTCGCGGGTCAGTCATTTCATGAACAAGTTCCGAAAGCTTGGCTTTGTCGATTACGACGGCCCTACCGGCGGCGGGTTGATGGTCCATAGTGGTCTCCTCAGCGTGATCTTGCAAGACTAGCCTTGGGTAGCTGCAATAGGTGTTGTAGACACGCCCAACTTGCCATGCTGAACGGTGTATCGGGGAGCGAAGCATCCCGTCGGAAGGCGTGCTATCAAAAGCAGGGCCTTCGCTCCGGCTCAGTAAGTCCGCTACCGCATGGTGCTGTTTTCTTGCGTAAAGAAACACCCGTATCCATGTCAAACCCTCGATAATTCCCACCGGCCCCAGACCGCAGTTCCCTCTCATTAACTGACATGAGCAATTTTGACCAAACGTATGAGCAGGACTGAACTGACCCCGAACGGCTTCCAGGGTATAAGAAATGCACCGCTAACTGCCGGTCAGAACTGAAAGTAAGACAGAATGACAAACTGAGGGGGCGAATCAATGAAGGTATTCCGGACCCGCTTCTTGGCTCCGGTGTGGGGCGTCGTTTCGTTCCTGATCTCGTGCCGGCGGT
Organism: Terriglobia bacterium; assembly: GCA_028716525.1. Classification (GTDB taxonomy): domain Bacteria; phylum Acidobacteriota; class Terriglobia; order JAIQFV01; family JAIQFV01; genus JAQUPQ01. Next base: position 107,664 of record JAQUPQ010000007.1, read on the forward strand.
TGGGGGTTCAGGTGCTCTCGGGTCATCTCGGTCGGCCCACGCCGGCTGCGCCGTTCTCTATTTTAAGTTTTTTGGGCCTACTTTTCTTCAGTGCGCGCCGCGATTTTCCCAACTTTCTCAGGCCAAGAAAAGCGCCGGGGATTGCGCTGTGTGCCGGATGATCCATGCGGAAAAAAACAGTGACAACAGAATGGCGGATGCTCCTATGGACATGATTCACGAAACCAAAATGCGGCCTTCAACCTGGCGCGGTCTTCGATACTTCATTCCATGCCTGTTGACCCTGATCTTCCTGTGCAGCATCCGCGGGGTGTGTCCAGCCTACTCCGTGCTGACGCATGAACAGGTCGTTGATCTGCTTTGGAAAGACCAACTCCAACCCCTGCTGCTGAAGAAGTTTCCGGATACAACCACAGAGCAACTGCGCGTGGCCCACGGCTACGCCTATGGGGGGTGTCTGATACAGGACATGGGTTACTACCCCTTCGGCAACCGGTTTTTCAGCGATTTGGTTCACTACGTTCGAAGCGGCGATTTTGTTGATGCCCTGCTCCTCGAAGCGACCGACGTCAACGAGTATGCATTTGCATTGGGGGCGCTGGCGCACTACACCTCCGACATCGCCGGCCATCCCTTCGTGAATGCCGCTGTCGCACAAAATTTCCCCAAACTGAGGGCCAAGTATGGGAGCGAGATTACGTTTGCTCAGAATCCCAAAGCCCATGTCCAGACGGAGTTCGGTTTTGATGTCGTGCAGGTTGCCAAGCAACGCTATACCTCCGATTCGTACCATGACTTTATCGGATTTCAAGTGTCGAAACCGGTGCTGGAGCGGGCCTTTCTCAAAACCTACGGAATTGAGCTGAAGGATGTGTTTAGCAGTGTTGATTTGTCCATTGGCAGCTTTCGCCGATCCATTAGCAGCATCATCCCAGAAATGACCCGTGTCGCACTCCTCCTCAAGAAAGACGAGTTGGTGAAAGAAAACCCCACCTTTACCAAGCGGAAGTTTCTCTTCCACATGAAACGCAGTGATTACGAGAAGGAATGGGGGAAGGGCTACCAAAAGCCGGGGGTGGGCGCCAGGATATTGGCGGTCTTGTTTAAGCTCATTCCCAAAGTGGGTCCCTTCAAGGCGCTGAACTTCAAAATGCCAAGTCCGGCAACGGAGACCCTGTATATGAAAAGTGTCAACAACACGGTGGACCAATATGGATCGGATCTCCGGGAATGGAGAGCTGGAAAGCTCCTGCTGCAAAACATAGATTTCGACACCGGCAAAATGACAAGAGCCGGCGAGTATACGCTGACCGATGAAGCGTACGCGAAGCTGCTGGAAAAGCTGTCAGACCGCAAATTCGCAGACATGAACCCGGCCCTTCGGGAAAACATATTGGGTTTTTATCAAGACTTGAAAACTCCCGAATTTGCGAAGAAGCAACCCGAGAAATGGAATCAGGTGCTCCTTAACCTGGAACAGCTCAAATCGGTGGGGGCGGCAGGAGCCGCACCTCGATAGGCCAACCAGAGCGAACCGCCGCCGAGGAAGGCCCGGACCTGCATCCTTTTCATTTCAAAGGTGGAATGATTGAACAAGCTCAATAGTCCTTAAAGTAGTGAGGATCCCATCCTCGGAAAGGGAAAAACCATGTCACTTCGGCTCGCAATAAAAATCGGTTGTGCATTGTTTGTTCTTCTACTCGGGAGCGCAACGCCACTCTTGGCCCAGGGATCGGTTTATTATTTCCCCCAGTTTGTAGATGGACGATGTTGTGGCGGCTTTTTCAGTTCGGCGCTTTCGTTCAGCAATGTGGGTTCCAACACAAACACCGTGACGATTCAGTTTTTCAAGTCGGATGGGACAGCTTGGGCTGTGGACTTTCGAGGTCTTGATCGACCGGATGCGGCAGGACGGGTGTCCACGACCACCTTCACGCTTACTCCGGGTGAATCGGCGCAATTTTTCACGGGAGGATTTGATCCATTGACCGTGGGATGGGCGAAGATCCAGACAGCCTTTCCACTCGGGGTCTCCGAAACAATCACCTTCGGGCACACCACCGGTTCCGTGGTCTTTACCAATTGGGCGGCCGGCGTTCTGGCCGGACCGACGGCCACACAATTCTCTTTCTTTGCGGATGTCAGCAGCACTTCCTATCTTTCAGCCGACATCAACATGGGGTTTGCCCTTGCCAATCCCAGCGGCGCGACCGCAACCGTTACCGCGACACTCCTGAATCGCAGCGGAGCTCCGGTCAGGAAACGATTGGGATCGGACATCATCATTGCGCCCAAGACGATCACGCTTTTGCCAAACCAGCAGACCTCTATGTTCGTCAATCAACTGTTCAATGATTTCACCTTTCCTTCAACTTTCCACGGCATGGTGCGGCTTTCAAGCAATGTGAATGTTGCCGTCGTAGTGCTGCAGGATGTTTTGAGCCCCGGGGGTGACATCTTCTCCACGGTAGCGGTCAATCCGGATTCCACCCTCGGGACCAATATCTTCTACGATCGTGAGCCGAATGATACCCTCGGGACGGCGCAAGCGATTACCTTGCCGGCACGAATCATCGGAACGATGAATTCGCCCACCGACACCGCCGACACAGATTGCTTCTCATTCACGCTGCAGGCTGGACAGACCGTTTCAATTTTGACTGCGGCCAGCCTGATTGGATCTCCGCTCGACGATGTGATTCTTCTGTTCAATTCTTTCGGCACACAGGTCGCGATGAACGACAACTTTTCACCTCCATTGCTCGACCCGTTTGTAAGTTACCAGGCGCCGTCCATGGGAACTTATACGGCGTGTCATCAAGGCACGAATGGAACGAGTTCACGCAACTCGTATTATGAATTGTTGATCAATACGGAGCCGCCCACAATCGTGCCGCCCCCTCGTTTTGCGGTGATTTCCACAGTCCCCACCAATGGCGCCGCAGGCGTGCCTATCAGTCAGCAAATCACGGCAACTTTCAATCAAGCGCTGAACTGTTCAACGGTCACCACATCCACCTTTACCGTGAGTGGACCCGTCGGGGCTCCTGTGACAGGAACCATCCTCTGCGCCGGCACGAGCGCGACCTTTACGCCGACAAGCAGTCTCGCAACCAACACCACATTCAATGCCACGATTGCAACCGGGGCAATTAGTGCGACGGGCGCAATACTGGCGGGCAACTATGTATGGACCTTTACAACAGGTTCGACTTTAGACACCACCCCACCCACCGTAACTTCCACGGACCCTGCTAATGGCGCCACTGGTGTGTGTACTAACAGGACCGTCAACGCCACCTTCAGTAAGGCGATGGACCCCTCGACGATCAGTACCACAACCTTTATGCTGGCAGGACCTGGCAGCGCGCCTGTAACAGGATCGGTCTCCTACAATGTAAGCAGCAACGTTGCAACCTTTACGCCGGCGAGCAGTCTCGCAACCAATACGACCTACACTGCTACGATCACGCCCGGGGCCACCGATCTGGCAGGCAACGCACTGACAAGCAACTTTGTATGGATGTTTACCACAAGCCCGACGACATGTCAGACGCCGGTTGGCCTTGGAGCGGCCGCCTCGTTCGGGAGTTTCGGAGGTGGCGCGGGGATGACCAATCAGGGGACTCGTTCGGTGGTGAATGGGGATATTGGGACCACAGGTGCTTCGACTACGGTAACGGGATTCCACGATGCGGGGCCGGGATGTATATACACTGAGACCCCGCTTAATGTTGGATCAGTCACTGGGAAAATATACACCGCTCCCCCGCCTCCTACGATTGCGTGTCCTTCTGAAGGAACTGCTGCCACCTTCGCGATCGCAACCCAGGCCGCATCCGATGCGCTGAATGCGTATAACGCCCTCGCTGCCCGACCGGGAGGTCCAGATCCCGGCTCCGGCCAGCTCGGCGGGCTCGTCCTCGCTCCTGGAATCTATACAGCCGCCTCGGGCAGTTTCCTGATAACGGGATCGGATCTCACGCTTGACGCCATGGGCGACTCAAATGCTGTCTGGGTCTTTCAGATGGCAACTTCACTGACGGTGGGCGCTGCGGGGGCCCCTCGCAGCGTGATCTTGGTCAACGGCGCCCAAGCTAAGAACGTCTATTGGCAGGTCGGCAGCGCCGCGACGATCAATGGAGCTGGGGGCGGGACCATGGTGGGAACCATCATCGCTAGAGCAGGAGTTACGTTCTCGACTGCCGGCAACGTGACGATTACGACGCTGAACGGCAGAGCGTTGGGACTGAACGCATCAGTGACAATAGTGAACACGGTTATTAACGTACCTGCTCCGTAAGGCGCGAAGCATCATGAACATCATGCTGGTGTCGGTCACAGGGCGGACGCGCGAGATCGGCGTTCGCCTGGCGCTCGGGGCGCGCGGCTCGGACGTGCTGACGCAGTTCCTCGTCGAGAGCATCGTGATGGGCGTTCTCGGCGGCCTGGGCGGTCTCGTCTTCGGCATCACGAGCGCGAAGGTGCTCGCGCACTTCACGGGATGGGAGACGGTCATTTCGCCGTACGTGATGATCCTTGCCGTCGGCTTTTCCGGCGCAGTCGGCGTCTTCTTTGGCTTCTACCCGGCGCAGAAAGCGGCAGCGCTGAATCCGATCGAGGCTTTGAGATACGAGTGAGCGCGGTTGGGTCGACATCCCGTTTCACAACCGATACAATGCATTCGGCGGAAGACACGCCGATCGTTTTACATCAATGCCTGCGGCCCGCTCCATATCGGACTATGCCGCGCCGGTCATTCCGCGCGACGACGGCGTTGGGGTTCTCCCGCAAACCGCTCGATTTCTTTGGCAGCCCGGTAATTTGAAGTCACGGATGCTTCTCGTAAACCTCACCTAATGGCCGAATCGATACAGCACAACACAGAGGCATGAGTGGAGATTTCAAAGAAGACCATGGACTCATCCGGACACCCCGCTAACCATCTCCGCAAAAACGGAACGCAGGTTTCCGTTCAACTGATCGAGAAGGCGCGAGCTGATACCCAGACTGTATTGGAGGAGCTTGGATCACAACCGAGCGGCCTGAGCCAGGAGGAAGCCGATTCTCGCTTGAAGCAAGTTGGGACCAACGAGATCGCCCGAGAGAAGCGCCAGTCCGGCCTGATGCGCCTCTTGAGCAACATCAAAAATCCGCTGGTGCTCCTGCTCCTGGCGCTGGGCGTGCTTTCTTATTTAACCGGTGACCTGCGGGCGATGGTGGTCATTTTCGTGATGGTGGTTCTGGGCGTGGTGTTGCGCTTCTTCCAGGAGATGCGCGCCGATAACGCCGCCGAGAAGCTCAAAGCGATGGTCAGCAACACGGCGACATTGGTCCGGGACGGCCAGGAGAAAGAAGTATCGCTCAAGATGCTGGTGCCTGGCGATATCATCCGGCTGGCAGCCGGCGACATGGTGCCGGCGGATGTTCGGGTGCTCTCCACCAAAGACCTGTTCCTGAATCAGGCGGCTCTCACTGGCGAAGCCCTGCCGGTCGAGAAGAAAGCCGCCCCCGCCCCGGCAGACGCGCAAAATCCGCTTGACCTGCCCAACATCTGCTTCCTCGGCTCCAACGTGGAGAGTGGATCCGCGACGGCCGTGGTTATCCATACTGGGAACCAAACCTACTTTGGATCCCTGGCGGTCAGCATTGTCCGACAGCGCCAACTCACCAGCTTCGACAAGGGCATCAACAAATTCACCTGGATGATGATCTGCTTTATCGCCGTCATGGTTCCGGCGGTTTTTCTCATCAACGGACTGAGCAAGCACAACTGGCTGGAAGCTTTCCTGTTTGCCATGGCCGTGGCCGTCGGGCTGACCCCCGAGATGCTGCCCATGATCGTGACCGTGAACCTGGCCAAGGGCGCCCTCGCAATGTCGCGCAAGAAAGTGATCGTCAAACGCCTGAACGCCATCCAGAATTTCGGGGCGATGGACGTGCTGTGTACCGACAAAACCGGCACCCTGACCCAAGGCAAGATCGTGCTTGAAAAATACCTGGACGCGCGCGGCGATCCAAGCCAGAGGGTGCTCAACTACGGCTATCTGAATAGCTACCATCATACCGGGCTGAAGAACCTGCTCGACGAGGCGATCCTCGACCATGAGGAATTGGAAGAACGCCTGAAAGCGAACGAGAAGTACCACAAGATCGACGAAATCCCTTTCGACTTTGTGCGGCGCCGAATGTCGGTGGTGGTGGAAGATGAAACCGGATTAAACACGCTGATCTGCAAAGGCGCCGTGGATGAAGTGATGAGCCTGTGCACCCGTGTGGAACTCCCCGGGGATGTGGTTGCGGTTCAGCCCGAACATGACACTAAACGCCGGAAGATGGTGGACGACCTGAATGCTCAGGGCTTCCGGGTGATCGCCCTGGCGTATAAGGAAATGCCGAATGCCCCGGATGAACCCGTTTACTCCATCCAAGATGAATCGGACCTGATCCTGCTGGGTTTCCTGGCCTTCCTCGACCCGCCCAAGGACACCGCGACAGAGGCATTGAAGCAGCTTCGCGGCCTAAACGTGGATGTGAAGGTTCTGACCGGCGACAATGAAATCATTACCGCCTATATCTGCAAGGAAGTGGGCATCTCGGTGGAGCATCTTTTGCTCGGCTCGCAAATCGAGATGATGAGCGAGGCGGCATTGGCCGAAGCCGTCGGCGCAACGAGCGTCTTTGCCCGTCTGGCCCCGGCTCACAAGGAACACATTATCCATGCGCTCCAAAGGAAGGGTCACGTGGTGGGATTTATGGGCGACGGAATCAACGACGCCCCGGCCTTGAAAGCCGCCGATGTGGGCATCTCCGTGGACGGCGCGGTGGACATCGCCAAGGAGTCCTCCGATATCATCCTGCTGGAAAACAGTCTGCTGGTGCTGGAGCAGGGCGTGCTGGAAGGCCGGCGGGTGTTCGGCAACATTATCAAGTACATCAAGATGGCGGCCAGCTCGAACTTCGGCAACATGTTCAGCGTCGTGGGGGCGAGCGCCTTCCTTCCCTTCCTGCCCATGCTGCCGATCCAGGTGCTGACCAACAACCTCCTGTACGACTTTTCGCAGACCACCATCCCCACCGACCAGGTGGATGCGGACTGGCTGATCCGGCCGCGCCAGTGGACGATCGGCAAGATCATGCACTTCATCCTGTTCATCGGGCCGATCAGCTCGATCTTCGATTACGTGACGTTTTTCATGATGCTCTATGTTTTCAACTGCTGGAATAATCCGGCCCTGTTTCACACCGGCTGGTTCGTGGAGTCGATCTTCACCCAGACGTTAATCATCCATGTCATTCGCACCAACAAGATTCCCTTTATCGAAAGCCGCGCGAGTCGCCCGCTGATCCTCACTTCAATTCTCATCGTCGGGGTGGGCGCCTGGCTGACGATTTCGCCACTGGCAAAAACGCTCGGGTTTGTTCCGCTCCCACCACTGTACTGGCTGTTTCTCGCCATCATGCTGCTGGGTTATGCGATGCTGACACAGGTGGTAAAGACCTGGTTCATTCGCAGGTTTGGGGAGTGATGCAGAGACAGGCACCTTTCGTTCTTGAATTTCGAAAACTTTTCTGGACCTGGTGTCTGTCCCTTTTCTTGATTCTCGTATAATTTATCATTCTCACTGAATAAAAAATCACAACGACGGTGACATGATGACAAATCCAAACGACAGGCAGCACCGCTCCATCCTGCAACGAATTGCCCATCGGGCGATGCTTGAAAGAGGACTGGCCCCAGATTTTCCGCCCCAGGCGCTCGCCGAGCTCGACGCAATCCACGGGCCGGCGACGCGAGTTGATGGATCGACGCGTGATCTCCGAAACCTGCTCTGGTGCTCCATCGACAACGATGATTCGCGTGATCTGGACCAGTTGACCGTCGCCGAAGCCCGCCAAGAGGGGGCCGTGAAGGTTCTTGTCGCCGTTGCGGATGTCGACGCTGTCGTCAAAAAGCAATCGGCCCTTGACGATCATGCGCGGCAAAACACCACTTCGGTCTACACGGCGGCTGAGACGTTTCCGATGCTGCCTGAGAAACTCTCCACGGATTTGACCTCTCTCAACCTGGAGTCGGACCGCCTGGCCATCGTCATCGAAATGGTTCTCGCCGGAGATGGATCGCTTCAGAGTTCGGACGTTTATGGAGCAACGGTGCGCAGTCGTGCCAAGCTGGCTTACAACAGCGTTGCCGGCTGGCTGGAAGGAAACGGGCCGATTCCACAAGGAATTAGCGCGGTCGGGGGTCTCGACGAGAATCTTCGACTCCAGGATCGTGCGGCCCAGAAGCTGAAAGCGCTCCGGCACCTCAACGGGGCGCTGGATCTCGAAACCATCGAAGCACGTCCGGTCTTTGACGGAGAGGAGCTCAAGGACTTGGAAGTCGATAAAAGAAACAGGGCGAAAGACATTATTGAGGACTTCATGATCGCGGCCAACGGCGTAACCGCACGATACCTCGCGGCGAAAAAATTTCCGTCGCTCCGGCGCGTCGTCCGCGTTCCCAAACGCTGGGACCGGATCATCGAGCTTGCCGCGGAACACGGCACAACGTTGCCCCAGGAACCCGACTCCAAAGCCCTGGATCAATTCCTGGTATCGGCAAAAGCTGCGGATCCGCTCCGCTTCCCCGATCTCTCTCTCAGTGTCATCAAGCTTCTGGGCGCCGGTGAATACGTCGTCGAAATTCCGGGAGCGACTGTCGCCGGGCACTTCGGTCTGGCGGTCAAAGACTATGCTCACTCCACTGCCCCGAACCGCCGATACCCCGATCTGATTACTCAGCGTTTGCTGAAAGCGGCCATGGCAGGAGGTTCCCTTCCCTACGAAAACGACGAATTGGATGCGCTCGCCAAGCACTGCACCGAAGAGGAAGACGCCGCGAAGAAGGTTGAACGGCAGGTCACAAAATCCGCCGCCGCGATGCTGCTGGAATCGAGGATCGGCGAGCAGTTCGATGCCATCGTCACCGGCGCCTCGGACAAAGGGACGTGGGTCCGTCTTTTGCATCCGCCCATTGAAGGAAGACTGGTGAGCGGTCTTGAAGGCATGGACGTCGGCCACCGGCTCCGCGTGCAATTGGTTCGGACGGATGTGGAGCGCGGATATATCGATTTTAAGAGAGTGGCGTAAGCAGTGGTGGATTGAAGGTGGGCCAACATTGCGCCATCTGGTGCATGCGAGAGGGTGATCCGCATTGAACGGGCGGCAGAAATCGGTTCGCCGAGGCACTCCCTCCCGTTCGATTGTCTCGTGCAAGCCAGTGGCTCAAGGTTTTCGGCACTTACTCATTGCTGCCTCCTGACCCCCAAAAGTTGCGCCGGGTAGACGCCGAAGTTTTCGATTTCGATCACGTTCTGTTTGTTAAAATGAATCTTCGCTGCCGCAAAAAGCGTCCCGCCCATTCCCTTGGCCTCTTCTACAAACAGTTCAATGTACGTGAATGGATAATCTTTGGAGCGTGTCCCGTAGCGCGCCTCGAAAAAACTGAGCCAGCGTTCGAAGACGATAGTGTACGTTCGCCCGTTCGGGTTCTGGTGGACGCGCACGGTGTTGATATCATGGCTGATTTGGCCATCGAGCGCGAATGTGCCCTTCTTTTCCTTGGCGATGGCCTTGAGCAAGGCATCCTCACCCTGTGACTTTAGAATGCGCGCGAATTTTCGTGCGTCCTCGTCCGACGTGTATCCTTCAATCGTGAGGGTGAATCCTCGCGAGACCAAGTTTCCTCCCGGTCCGATGCCGGCGACCGTGCCTGTAAACACTTCCTTGGACGGCCGGGCTTGAGCGTTGCAGGTCCGCGGAAAAATGCTGACCATCCCAAGACCGCAGAACATCAGGATCACAACAACGAATAGTTTTGCTCTCATCTTGCCTCCAATCCCTGAAATCGGTCATTCACGACAAGGAACCACCCCTCCGGATCTTCGGCACGATCGAAGCCGGGTCGCGAGTTTAGCTTTCGATAGTCGTGGGTGACGAAGCTATCGAAACACACTCGCCCCTGCCTCTCTGGCGGATTGGGGAGGAGGGCTCGGCGACTTTCAAGGCTGCGCTTTGTGAAAGGCGTACAAGAAGACCACAACACTCAGGCCGGCGAAGGCATAGATGAAAGATGTCAACACTCTCGCGGCAGGAATCAAACCTCGCACAACGCCTAACACATCACCGATCAGACCCGCGATCAACAGGATCGTCACCAGAACCATGCCCACAAGCGCCAGAAATGAACTTTTCTTCAGTGTCATAATCAAAGTATGAACTCGTCAATTCCCCTAGTAATGCTACGTGCTGTTCAGACGCCTGATACAGACAGAGCGCCTACTTCTTGTGGCGCTTTGGTTTTAGGAACACAGCGGCTGCGCGTTCCAGGACGCGGAAGGCGAACGACTCGGTCAGGTAGAGGTAGACCTTATGTTTGTCGTGACCCTCGTATCCGATCGACAGATCCTGTCCCACGCTGAGCTGAAAGTCGCCCCCGCGATGCGAGAGCAGCACGGCGCCATCGACCTTTGGCGCCAGAACCATCGGCCCGTCAAGGAAGTGCTCGACGCGCTCACGGATCGGGTAGCCATCCTGCGCGGCCTGGGCCAAACCCGCATAACAGTTCGGTCCAAGCGCCAAGGCATAGGGTCCATTGATGCCCGCGCGCCGCAGCGTCTCGACGGCGTCCACCACGACGGACGGATAGTCCGCATAATCGTCCGGGATGGCAATGGCCGGATGCAAGGTCGTAGGGATGATACCCTCAATGCCTCCGGCTTTGAAGCCGTTGAAGATGGCGTTGTCCTCGGCATGCGCTGTCTTCTCCGCGGCACTTACCACCGCTGGAAGGTCCAGCACAGCGCCGCGCGATGCGTTGTCGAGTTCCATGATTGACAGCTCGAACGGCACTCGCACCTCGATCAAAGGCGCCACCTCGCGCACGCCCCACGGCACGCCAAGGTCGCCGTCGGTTCGGATGGTCAGGTGGCCCGTGTTGACCGAGGCATACCTCCACCCGTGCGGGCCGTCGAAATCAACCAGCTTGCGTCCCGCCAGGTTGAGCTGGAGCACCCGCTTGGCTTCGTCGTCGATTTGCTTCCAGGCTTCGGGCGTAATCGGCGCATGATCGCGCTTCAATAGATCCATGTCTCACTTTCCTTTCATGCTGGCGATGCCGAGTGTCTCGGTGGCCACGGGGGCAGGGCCGTCGGTTCCTGCGCCCTTCTCAATTCCAGCGATCGGCTGCTCGGTGAACAGGTACTTGTGCATCATCTCGTTGAAGTGGTCGCTGTGACGGCGGATCCACTCCATAAGCATCGTGGCGTGCTCAATCTCTTCGTTCTTGTTGTGCAGCAGCACGTCCTTCAACTGCGGATCGGAACACGCGTCGGCGCGTTGCTGATACCAGTCGATCGCCTCCAGCTCCTCCATCAGGCTGACGATCGCGCGGTGCATATTGCGCGTGTCCTCGGGCAGGAGATCGAGCGATTCGTGGTACGCGGTACTTGCCATATGATTATTCCTCTTACGCTTGCCGACGCACCGGGACCGGTGCATCGAAGCTATGAATCTCGACCGGTTAGACCGCCTCCAGCGCGAGGTCTTTCTCAAGGCTCTATTCGCTTGGAGGAACGCGTTGCTCATCCCCCGACACGCGCCTCGCACCAGATCCTCGCGGAGAGCTCGTAAGACACTTCTTATACCTTGGGGATAGTGCGCGTCAGTTCAAAACTGTTCACGTGCATGATCAAGATTGCTCATTCCGCCGCCAAGGTCTCGCAGGGCATGATCGGTTCGTTCTGCCCCCGGGGATGCAGGCCGCTGCAGCAACCTGTTACGCGACGAGCTCCGTTGTTCTTAATGGGCCCGCCACTAGCTGGCGTTCTGTAGGGCGAATTCCCAGTTGATCAGCTTGTCAAGCACGGCATTAACATAGTCGGCACGACGATTCTGATAATCCAGGTAGTAAGCATGCTCCCACACGTCAATGGTAAGCAGTGGCTTCATGCCCGTTGTCAAAGGGACATCGGCATTGGCGGTCTTGACCACCTTGAGGCTACCTCCCTCGAGGACAAGCCAAGCCCAACCGCTCCCGAACTGTGAAACGGAGGCGCCGGCAAACTCCTTCTTGAAGGCGTCGACGCTGCTGAAGGATTCCTCGATTCTCTGCTTGAGTGCAGCAGGCGGTTCGCCTCCGCCCTTCGGTTTCATGCTTTTCCAATAAAACGTGTGGTTCCAAGTTTGCGCCGCGTTGTTGAAGATCGCGATTCTTTCCGGCCGTCCGGCGGTACTGGTAATAATCTTTTCCAATGACAGGTCGGCATATTCTGTTCCTGCAACGAGTTTGTTCAGGTTGTCCACATAGCCTCTGTGATGTTTCCCATAGTGAAAACTAATCGTCTTGGCCGTTATGATTGGTTCAAGTGCGTTTTCGGCATATGGAAGAGGGGGTAAGACGTGATGCGGCGCTGCTCCATGCACGGTCGAGGAATAGCCCGTGTCTTTCTTGGTCATATCGATCTCCTTAGGGTTGGTGGGTGACACATAACGCATGGCATCAGGGCTTGCCGCGGTTAGCGGCAATATTCTGCATGTTGTTGTTAGCCGCCCTTTTTCTTTTCTTCGTTGTCTTTCTTGCTTTTTCTGTATTCCTCCAGAATCTGTTTCAACCACTCGCCACTGCGCAATTCTTTTCCTTCCTTTGTCCTGATCATGTAGGGTTCGCCCGAGAGAATGCTCTTGGTGGCAGCAAGGCGGATGAAATCTTCCGGTGTCTTGATCCTGTTTTTGAAATACGAATACTTGCTTCTCAAGTGATCCGACGCTCGTTGACCGGTGTAGGATTGGCCGTTCCGAATAAAGGTACAATCGGATTGGGCAACGAAAGCCAACAGATAAGCAACCGTGTCATCGGTGTCTTTCTGAGGTCTTGTATCTTGAGCAACGGCCATAGTCGCAGCAAGAACAGTTGTGATGGCTACAATGATTAAGTTTCTGTGCATCTTCTCTGCTCGGCTAACTTCTAAGCCCATGGTCTCGAGATGAACCCATCATCCGGTTTTCCGCCCCGATAACACTGCGATCGAAAACTTGACCCATCCCTCTTTCGTCAACTGATGGGGGTATTTCTGTTTTTATCATGCGCTTATAAGGTTTCCATCTAACACGCTTGCGATCGGACTCAAAGAATGCCTACCAGGCTACATACGCCTCAGCGAATTAGCGTGCATGTCCTTTATATCCACGGGCGAAGCGCGTGTCGGTTCAGTACTGCTCACACACCTGGTCAACATTGCTCAGACAGGCAAAATGCCCCGATGGTATTGTGCGTCTGGGAGCCCCTAGGAGAACTGGAAGGCGTCGCGCCTCAGCGCCACGGAGGATGCCGCGACGATGGACGTGCTCTGGCGAAACCCATCGCGAGTTCATGCCCGAGTTCGGTGCGCCGTCCGGATATCCGCACTCGTTGGCAGCGTTCCTGGCGCTCTACCTGCAGGGCCCTCGTATTTAATAATGCTTGTTTGCCATGGTGAACGGCGAAAGTAAGACCGATAGGAAAAAGAAGGCCCGAGCACGCTGGATCTCCTGGCTCTTCGGGTTGGCGATCCTGCTGGCCGTCGCCTTGTTCGCAGCCCATCGGAGCGAGGGGCAGGAGTTTGCGCGGCTCGTGACTCACGCTCGGCCTGTTTGGTTGCTCGTCGCCCTTTTGCTCCAGATGGGAACCTACGTGACGGACGCCCGGATCTGGCAGCGAGTCCTTGACCGCGCGAATATATCGAGACCGCTCCGCTCCTATGTGGGTTTGGCGCTGGCGAAGCTCTTCATGGACCAGGCCATTCCAAGCGTTGGCCTGAGCGGCACGTTGCTCGTCATCCGTGCACTGGACCGTCGCGGCGTGCCGCGCCGTGCCAGCATGGCCTTGGTCGTCATCGATCTCGTGAGCTACTACGCCGCTTACATTGTGGCTCTGGGCATCGCTCTCGGCATCGTCTGGGCACGCGGAGACCTCACCCCGTTGATGGCCGTGCCAGCGGTCATCTTCGCGCCCATGGCTGCAGCCGTTCCCGTGGCCCTCCTGTGGGTAAGCCGCGGCCGGAAGCTGCCCCGTTGGCTCAAGCGGCTACCCTTCATCAAGCCAGCAGTTCGAGCACTTGGTAAGGCCACGCCAGCCATTGCTCACGATGCCTGGCTCATCACGCGGTGCACGGGCCTCCAGTTCGCGATCCTCGCGTTCGATGCGGGGACACTCTGGATCATGCTGTGGGCCCTCGGTCTTGCGGTCAATCCAGCACCAGTGTTTGCGAGCTTCATGCTCTCCACGCTGGCGCGGACGCTAGGAGTGATTCCTGGAGGGCTTGGGGTTTTCGAGGCCGTCTCCGTGGCCACGCTCAAGCTCATCGGAGTGCCGGTCGCTGCCGGTCTCGCGGCGACACTCCTCTTCCGCTTCTTCACCTTCTGGCTGCCCATGGCGCCCGGGCTGATCCTCGCGCGGCGTGAGGTAAGGGCCTGATGGGGACTGCACCTTATTGGGGCCTGCTCTTGCCTGCGCGGAGAGAAGATGCTGGGCCGTGCACGACCCAAGAAGGTGTCATCGGCATGTTAGGCCGGGAAGGTGTCATCACTTTCACGCGTACGCTCAAGGAATTGGGAAGGTAACCGACATAACAACGGAAACTCGAGGATCATGATAAAACGATCAACGGAGATTACGACGCTGTTTCTGGATATCGGTGGTGTCCTGCTCACCAACGGGTGGGATCATCATGCCCGCAAACGGACGGCGGCGAACTTCAAACTGGAATTGACCGAGATGGAGGATCGGCGCCACCTGACCTTCGACACCTACGAGGAGGGCAAGCTCACGCTGGAAGAATATTTGAGTCGGGTAGTCTTCTACCAAGTTCGCAAGCCCGACGCGGACATCTTTCGCCTTGCGCTGGACATCACCCCGGCGCCACCCAGGCAGGTAGTCTGTAACGAAAACACTCCGATGTTCGTTCAAATCGCGCCAGGCTTGGGGATTCGAAGCATTCTTTACACGGATTACAAGTCCACGCGCGCGAAACTGGCTTCGTTCGGATTGTCGAATGGCGAAGGAGTCATCCATGAAACCGGCTAAACCACGCATCCTGGCAATCAATGGCGGCTCGTCGAGCATCAAGTTCGCGTTGTTCGAGGCCGGTGACCCGCTCCGACGGATTCTGGAGGGCGGGATTGAGCGGATTGGACTGCCGGAGGCCACCTTGCGGGTGAAAGGCGTCAACCAGGCGGACAACTTTTCGCGGCCGGTGACGGCGCCGGATCACACAGTGGCCGTGGGCGCTCTGATGGATTGGATCGAGGAACGCAGCGGGCGTGAGGCATTGGCCGCGGTGGGACATCGCGTCGTGCATGGCGGGCCGAAGTACAGCGAACCTAGGCGAATCACAACGGAAATGGTTGAAGATCTGCGCCAACTCAGTCCATTCGATCCCGAGCATCTGCCGGAGGAGATTTTGTTGACCGAGGCGTTTCATCGCCGGTTTCCCGACCTCCCCCAAGTGGCGTGTTTCGACACGGCTTTTCACCATGACCTGCCGCGCGTGGCGCGGCTGTTGCCTATCCCGCGCCGCTACGAAGAGCAGGGAGTGCGGCGATACGGCTTTCACGGCTTGTCATACTCGTTTCTGATGGGGGAACTGGCCCGCCTGGCTGGAGCGGAAGCGGCACACGGCCGGGTCATCCTCGCCCACCTCGGCAATGGGGCGAGCCTGGCGGCGGTGCGTGACGGCAAATCGGTGGACACCAGCATGTGTTTAACCCCGACGGCCGGGCTACCGATGAGCACCCGCTCCGGGGACCTTGATCCCGGGCTGGTTGGGTATCTGGCCCGCACTGAAAAGATGAGCGCGAAGCAATTCAACGAGATGGTCAATTTCCAGTCCGGGCTGCTCGGGATATCCGAAACGAGTTCTGACATGCGCGACTTGCTGGAGTGCGAAGCGCAAGACGTGCGGGCGGCCGAGGCGGTCGCATTGTTTTGTTACCAGGTGAAAAAATGGGTCGGTGCGTTGGCTGCGGCCCTAGGTGGAGTGGACACGCTGGTGTTCACGGGTGGCATCGGAGAGAATGCGCCCACGGTCCGCGGGCGGATTTGCGATGGGCTAGAATTCCTTGGAATCGGGCTCGAAGAAAGGCGCAACGCGGCGAATGAGGACGTGATTTCAGCGTCAGCCAGCCGGGTTACGGTCCGCGTCATTCGCACCGACGAAGAACTGATGATCGCGCGTTCCGTGTGCCGCGTACTCGGACTGGGCTGAAAGAAGAATTGAACCATGAAGACAAAAACTCTTTCCCCGGAGATGCTCCACAAGATGGATGCCTATTGGCGCGCCGCCAATTATCTTTCCGTCGGCCAAATCTATCTGTACGACAATCCGCTGCTCAAACGCCCGCTGGCGTTCGCCGATGTGAAGCACATGCTGCTGGGGCACTGGGGCACGACACCCGGGCAGAACTTCATCTACGTACACCTGAACCGGGTCATCAAGAAATACGACCTCGACATGATCTACGTCTCCGGCCCCGGGCACGGCGGCCCGGCCGTCGTGGGCAATACTTATCTCGAGGGCACTTACAGTGAGATCTATCCCAACATCAGCCAGGATGAGGCCGGGCTGCGGAAACTCTTTATTCAGTTTTCCTTTCCCGGAGGAATTCCCAGCCACGCATCGCCGGAATGTCCGGGCTCGATCCACGAGGGCGGCGAGCTGGGCTACTCGCTCAGCCATTCGTTCGGGGCGGTGTTTGACAATCCCGACCTCGTCGTCGCCTGCGTCGTCGGCGATGGCGAGGCGGAAACCGGACCGCTGGCCACGGCGTGGCATTCCAATAAGTTCCTCAATCCGGCCACCGACGGCGCAGTGCTGCCGATCCTGCACCTCAATGGTTACAAGATCAGCAACCCGACCGTCCTCGCCCGCATCACTCGCGAGGAATTGGAACAGTTGCTCCGCGGCTACGGGTGGACGCCCTACTTCGTCGAGGGTCACGAGCCCAAGCTGATGCATGAGGCCATGGCCGCGACACTTGATACGGCGGTGGAGCAGATCAAAAAAATCCAGCAGGACGCCCGCATCCACGGCAACATCGCGCGTCCCCGCTGGCCGATGATCGTTCTCAATTCACCCAAGGGCTGGACAGGACCGAAAGTCGTCGATGGTCTGCAGATTGAAGGCACGTTCCGTTCGCACCAGGTGCCCCTCTCCGTTGACGCCTCGCATCCCGAACACCTCAGGCTGTTGGAAGACTGGCTGAGGAGCTACCGGCCGGAGCAGCTCTTCGATGAGCAGGGCCGCCTGAAACTGGAGCTGGCCGAACTTGCGCCTAAGGGCGAACGGCGCATGGGCGCGAATCCACACGCCAACGGCGGCATACTGCTCCGCGATTTGCATATGCCGGATTTCCGCGACTATGCGGTCGACGTGTCCTCGCCGGGGGGGCGCGGCATCGGCGACACGCATGTGCTCGGGCGCTTCTTGCGCGACGCGGCGAAGCTGAACAGCGAGCAGCGGAATTTCCGGATCTTCGGTCCCGATGAGACGCTCTCGAACGGCCTGGAGGCTCTCTTTGAATCGACCAACCGCCAATGGGACGCCACGACCGGGCCGAACGACGAGTTTCTCGCGCCCACCGGGCGCGTGATGGAAATGCTCAGCGAGCACCAATGCGAAGGCTGGCTCGAGGGCTATCTCCTTACCGGACGGCATGGACTCTTCAACTGTTACGAGGCGTTTATCCACATTGTCGATTCGATGTTCAACCAGCACGCCAAGTGGTTGAAGGTCACGTCGCACCTGCCGTGGCGACGGAAGATCGCCTCGTTAAACTACCTGCTGGCCTCGCATGTGTGGCGCCAGGATCACAACGGCTTTACGCACCAGGATCCCGGTTTTCTCGATGTCGTCGTGAATAAGAAGGCCGAGATCGTGCGGGTTTACCTTCCGCCGGATGCCAACTGCCTGCTGTCTGTGATGGACCATTGCTTGCGCAGCCGGCACTACGTCAACGTGGTGATCGCGGGCAAACACCCGGCGCCGCAGTGGCTGACGATGGACGCCGCCGTCAAGCACTGCACCGAGGGCATCGGCATCTGGCAGTGGGCCAGCAACGACCAGGGCGTTGCACCCGACGTGGTCATGGCCTGCTGCGGCGACGTGCCGACGCTCGAGACGCTCGCCGCCGTCTCCATCCTGCGCGAGCATCTGCCCGACCTCAGGATCCGGGTGGTCAACGTCGTCGACCTCATGAAGCTGCAACCACAAACCGAGCACCCGCATGGATTGAGTGATGTGGATTTCGATGAGCT
This sequence comes from Terriglobia bacterium, assembly GCA_028716525.1. Classification (GTDB taxonomy): domain Bacteria; phylum Acidobacteriota; class Terriglobia; order JAIQFV01; family JAIQFV01; genus JAQUPQ01. Next base: position 125,995 of record JAQUPQ010000007.1, read on the forward strand.
CTTTACCAAAGATAAGCCCGTCATCTTTGCCTTCCATGCCTACCCGTGGTTGATCCACCGGCTGACCTATCGCCGCACCAATCACGACAACATCCACGTCCGCGGCTACAAGGAGGAAGGCACCATCACCACGCCCTTCGACATGACAGTACTGAACGATCTGGACCGCTTCCACCTGGTGATGGACACCATCGACCGCCTGCCGCAAACCGGCGACAAGGGCATCTACCTGAAGCAGCAGCTCAAGGACAAACTGATCGAGCACAAGCAATACATCGACAAATACGGCGAAGACCTCCCGGAAATTCGGAATTGGAAGTGGAGCAACCCCCAATGAATGCGCAAGACCTTATAGACACCGCGAGAACGCTGGTCGACGATGACAAAGGTTTGCTCGCGATGGATGAAAGTAAAGAGACATAATATGAATCAAATATCCCTGTATCCCCTGCGATTCGAACCCATCTACCAGTATCGGCTCTGGGGCGGCCGGCGTTTGGCCGACGTGCTCTCCGCGCCTTTGCCGGGCGACAGCCCCATCGGCGAAGCGTGGGTACTGAGTGATCGCGATGACCATGCGAGCCACGTCGCCAATGGACCGCTCAAAGGACGGACCATCGGGCAATTGCTTGAGCTGTGGCCGGAGGAGTTGATGGGCAGACTGGCCGGGCGCTTTCGCCGGTTCCCACTGCTCTTGAAGTTCCTCGATGCGCGCGACATGCTCTCCGTCCAGGTGCATCCTTCCGATCGGCAAACGAACTTTCTGCCGCCGGGCGAGACCGGGAAGACCGAAGCCTGGGTCGTGCTGGAAGCGGGAACAGAAAGCCGCATCTATGCGGGCCTGAAGCCAGGCGCCACGGCAGACGTTCTGCGGCGAGCGATCGCGGATCAGACTGTGGCGGATCACCTGGCATCCTTCACTCCGAAGCCCGGGGACGGCGTCTTCTTACCGGCTGGGACGGTTCACTCTCTGGGCGACGTCGTGGTGTTCGAGGTTCAGCAGAACAGCGATGTGACGTTTCGCCTGTACGACTGGGACCACGTGGATGCCAAGACCGGCCAGCGTCGCGCTCTGCAAGTTGAGCAAGCGATGGCCTGCATTGATTTGGCTCAAGGTCCGGTCGGTCCGGTGGCGCCTGCGGTGGAGGCGACGACGCCGGTGGAGCGCGAGAGGCTTTTTCAATGTGAGCATTTCCGGTTGTGGCGCCTGCGCGGTGAGTCGCCGTTCCCCGTTGGCGCCACGGGTGTGCCCCGCGTGCTGATATGCATCGAGGGCACGGGGCAGGTCGAGCACAATGGCGCCAATTATGCCATCGGCAAAGGCGATGTGTTGCTCTTGCCGGGGGCGATCGGAGCATGTACTTTTCGGCCGCGCAGCACAGTGAGCTTGTTGGAAATTGCGATACCGGAATAGTCCGCAACCAGCCAACAGCGGGATGCTTGGCGGGGCCGGAAACTCTATTGGAGATCGCAAGAATTCAGAGGCGGAAGAAAAATGAAAAAGCTGATTGTTTATGATTTGGACGGCACACTTGCCGAGAGCAAATCGTCTCTTGACGCAGAAATGTCGACGCGGCTGCATGACCTTCTCGGTGTCGTCAAGGTGGCCGTGATTTCCGGAGGCGATTGGCCCCAGTTTGAAAAACAAGTGCTCTCCCATCTTCCTCATGACGAACGCTTGGTGAACCTCTCCCTGCTTCCTACCTGTGGAACAAAGTTCTTTCAATACGCCGGGGATTGGAAAAAGATCTATTCAGAAGATTTCACCGCGGATGAAAAAGAGAAAATCGTTAGTTCTTTCAAGAAGGCGCTCGGAGCAGCGGGCTACAAGGTCGAAAAGGTCTGGGGAGAGGTCATTGAAGACCGGGGAAGCCAGATAACATTTTCCGCCTTGGGTCAGCAGGCCCCCTTGGAAGAAAAGAACAAATGGGACCCTGATTTCAGCAAGCGGAAGAAGATAAAAGCGCTCCTCGATAAGCTTATCCCGGAGTTTTCCGTGCGCCTGGGTGGTACGACATCCGTTGACGTCACCAAGCCTGGCATCGACAAAGCCTACGGAATCAGAAAACTCCGAGACACTCTTGGCATTGCAATTCATGAGATGATTTTTATCGGGGATGCCTTGTTCCCGGGTGGAAACGACTATCCGGCCGAACAAGCAGGTGTTGTTTCCATCCCTGTGCGAGGTCCCCAGGAGACTAAACCGGTTACCGAAGCCATCATCGCTTGTTTAGATGGTGATCAGAAGGTGTTGCCTTGTGAGGAGACTTGATGAGTGGATTTAAGTTGCAGCGTCTGGGACTGGTGATGGAGCCGGCGCCGGGGAATCCCCAGGAGGTCGAAGGGGTCCTGAATCCGGCTGCCGTTCGTGGTCCTGATGGCAAGCTTTACCTGTTTCCCCGGCTCGTCGCGCGCGGCAATTACTCGCGCATCGGCATTGCACGAGTACGGTTCAATGAGGCCGGCGATCCGGCAGGCGTCGAACGGCTCGGCATTGCGCTCGAGCCTGAAGCTGGCTACGAGCGGCGATCGGATGGCAGTGGCGGCTGCGAAGATCCGCGTATCACGTTTGTCGAACCGCTTCGGCACTACGTGATGACTTACACGGCGCTTTCGCCGAACGGCCCGCGGATCGCCTTGGCCGTATCGAAAGATTTGTTCCACTGGCAGCGCCTGGGGCTGGCGACGTTCCTGCCGTATGACGGCATTGAGTTTGACGGTGTGGACGATAAGGATGCCAGTGTCTTCCCGGTCGCTGTTCCTTGTCCATCCGGGGAACCCGCCCTGGCGCTCCTACACCGGCCCCTCTTCCCCGGAACCCGTCCGGAGGACAAGGCACGCGACTCGGCATCCGACGTACTGGATCTCCATCGTGAAAGCATCTGGATTTCCTACCGTTCCATGGCCATCGAGGGCCGTGAGCCCTATCCCCTGTGCCACTTTACCTCGCATCACCGGCTGGCGACTCCGGTTGCGCCCTGGGAGATACTTAAAATCGGCGGTGGCACTCCCCCCGTCCGGACCCGGCACGGCTGGCTGATCGTTTATCACGGCGTGAGCGAAATGGCGGAACCGGGCAACGGCGGACATCATCTGTGCTACTCGGCCGGGGTGATGGTGCTCTCGCAGGAGCATCCGTATCTAAAGCAAAACATAATTTTTGCTTACAACTCTTCGATGCCAATTCAGCACCACCCCCTCGGAATCCC